>QCUL01000091.1 GCA_003210755.1 Synechococcus sp. AG-679-C18 | reverse complement strand
CGGGAATTCATGTCGCAGTTGCAACCATTGGTGCGGTGCTTCCTGCGGTCAACCTCACGATTAAGGCCGGTGAGCTGCGGGGTATTGCAAGTCAAGGAATGATTTGTTCTCTTGCTGAGCTTGGTCAGCCAACTGAAGTGGATGGCATTGCTGTCTTGGACGATTTACTGGAGAACGTCCCTACACCCGGTACGGCAGTGGCTTCATGTCTTGGTTTAGAAGACACAGTGCTGGAGTTGGCGATCACTGCGAATAGGCCTGACGGTCTGTCAATGACAGGTATTGCGAGGGAAGTTGCTGCGCTGACCGGAGCGAGTCTCCAATTGCCTCAGTTGTTGGCACCCAAGTTGACAGCAGATTTGAATCCTTCAGCTACTGACGCTGCCGCAATGAAGAAGGGAGGGATCTATGCCTTAACCGAAGTCAGTGGGCTCGACGGTGGCAAGCATTCGTCTGTATGGCTGCAACAGAAGCTTTTACGGGCTGGCGTAAAACCTGTCAACGCGATTGTGGACATCACCAATCTAGTGATGTTGGAACAAGGTCAACCAATGCATGCCTTTGATGTCGATGCGCTGGAACAACTTTGTGGTGCCGACCTTCAGCCCTCCGATTTTGGCCTCAGGCAAGGGAGGGCTCATGAGCCGTTCACTGGTTTAGACGGTCGAACGATTGAGGTTGACGAACGAGTTCAGTTGGTGACTTGTCGTGATCATCCAGTTGCGATTGCTGGGGTGATTGGAAGTGCTGAAAGCGGTGTGACCTCTGCTACTCGAAGAATTTGGCTGGAATCAGCGCTCTTCACTCCCGCTTCGATACGTAGCAGCAGTCGAGCAACAGGATTGCGGACGGATGCGAGTTCTCGTTTCGAGAAGGGTTTACCTCGAGAGATCACCTTGCTTGCTGCTGGGCGTGTTCTTCAGCTGATGGAGGATTTGCTTGAAGGAGTGACTGGTCACAGCTGGCAATGCTGCGCCGAATCTGGTCCTGAACCTTTGGTGAAACTCCGCCGCCATGCCATCCATCGAATGCTTGGCCCTCTTGCGTCAAAAGGTCAAGCAGCGAGCCATATCAGTGATGAACAAGTTGGAAGTTGCCTTTCAGCACTCGGATGCCAGCTGACCTCCTGCGAAGAAGGATGGACCGTAGTGGTGCCTCCGTCTCGTCGAATGGATCTGCTCAGGGAGGTAGATCTCATCGAAGAGGTGGCTCGTCTTATTGGCTTTGCCCGTTTTGAGGTCCACCTACCTCACCCTCTTGTCCCAGGAGGTTTAACAGCTACCCAACAGGCTGAACGGCGTTTGCGTCGCAGGCTTTGTGCAGCTGGATTACAGGAGATCAACTGCTTATCGCTCACCGGAGCTGATGCTGATGACCCCAATAGGGTTGCCATTAGTAATCCTCTCTTTGCAGAAACCAGTCATCTCAGAACTTCTCTCTGGCAAGAGCACTTACAGATTTGCCAACGCAATCTTCAAGCTTCCCAGCCAGGTTGTTGGGTGTTTGAAATCGGCCATGTATTTCAACCTGCAAATCAGGAGATTGTGCAGTCAGCACGTCTTGGTGGGGTGATTTGTGGCGATCGTCGTATGTCGCGATGGTTCACGAGCGGTAAAAGTCAGGCCCCTGACTACTACATGGCTCGCGGGGTACTTGCAACGGTGTTGAATTCAATGGGTCTTGAGACTCAGGACAGCTTTTTAGTTGATGATTCGCGTCTCCACCCTGGACGTGCGGCAGCTGTGGTTGTTGAGGGCCGAACTCTTGGGTGTTTTGGTCAGCTTCATCCAATGTTGTGCTCAAAATATGAGCTCCCCGACTGCACCTATCTGTTTGATCTTGATTTTCAACGCCTTTTGGAGGCAGTTACGAGGCGCAATCTCTGGGTACCTTCTTTCAAAACATTCTCTTCTCTTCCTGCAATGGAGAGAGATCTGGCAATGATTGTGCCAAAGACATTGTCCGCTGCAGACCTCATGCAGGCCATTCGTAAGGCAGGAAAACCACTTCTTGAAAGCGTTGAATTAATCGATCGG
>QCUL01000090.1 GCA_003210755.1 Synechococcus sp. AG-679-C18 | reverse complement strand
CTTTACCGCTTTCCGAGGATCAATTGGGATTAAGAGTAACGAAGGGTATAGAGAAGTACATGTCGGAATGAAATCTGGGCAAAGCCTTCCACTTGGTCAAATTAATACGCGATCAAACGCAGTCAACCCTGTCACTATCAGTGTCGTCTATCCAGCTGATGCCACACCGGGACATTTATTGAGCGTGGTTCCAGTAACCCAGCTAGCCATGCTTCGTCGCCGTGAAGAAATGCTTAAAGCCGCACGACAAGCTGAAGCGGCAGCCAAAAAAAGGAAAGTTGTACCAACAAAAGCACCACCAGCTGTCAATAAAAAACCAAACCCTGTTCAAACGACCGATAACAACACACAGCCAAACAGAATTACTCCACGAGCGGTAACTTCGCCTCGCACTTCCCCTTATCGCAGGCCGGCAACACCTCCGCCGATTCTTATTGCACCTTCAAGTGGCATCAACAAGATGCCTCCAGCGATGATTATGCCGCAGCGCGTTAATGACTCACTCGAACAACGTTATCGGAAGGCGATTAAGGCTCAGCAGGAATGGTTACTAAGACTCCAGAGTCGATAAACTTCTAAAACTTTTTACTCGAATCACTACGGAAGGTTCAATGGGGCGTCGGATCACACTTGAACTTCCTGAACATCTCGTTGATCGTCTTGACGAGCTGAAAAAAGAGTGGTGCATCAGAGCCAGAGGCGAATGCCTAACCAGATTGCTGGAAGAAATCTGGACTGATGACAATGATCTCGAGGCAGAGATTGATCTTAAATACACCAACTCATTGACCGATGAACAAATACAAAGTTCAAGTAAAACATCCATTGATGCATCGAGTTCGATCGTAAGTACGAGCTCGAAAGAACCTTCTTACAGTGAAGACAGGGCAATTGTATTGGTTCAAAAGGTTGATGACAACTCGACAAATCAACAGATAGCAGCGAAGTCGGTTCGCGATCACTACCAGCAGACAGTCATCACACCAAAAAATCGGGGAATCGATTTACCGGGATTTGTGCGCAGCCGCACTCAGGCCATACGGTCCAGCCTGCAACAACCACAAGAACCCGAATCTCGTGACAGCCCTTTTGTTCCTGTCGTGAGTTTTGATCATTTGAATGCTTGCTGCGATGAAGCGATCAATCACTGGACCAATCTGTATGGATCAACTCCAGGAGCGACTGTTCTTGAAGCGGTCATGCTCTGGATGGCTCGAGATATTTGGCCCCAATTGGATGGAAGTGAAGGACGCACCTTTACGTGGACACAGGTCAACCAAGCAATGCAGGATATTTGCGTTGATTGGAGTGTGAAGACTCCAAAATTTGAACATGTCATCGTTGCTGCTGCTGTTCTCGAAGATCCCTTTGCTGCAGTAAGCGTTGCTGATCGAATTCCAACCTTGATCCGTCGTTTCGTAAATCGCTTTAAACGAAGCCGACGTGTGACGTCCTTTGAGACATTGGAATCAACCATCACCCTGCATGGTGCGCTGCGCTTATTGGATCTACCAACGCGAGCCGGTGCATCACTAACACTGCGTTCTATACGCGATGCTTACAAAACAAAGGCTATCGAAGCCCATCCAGATGCAGGTGGCTCAACAGATGGAATGCGGAGGCTCAATGAGGCTTACCAAATGCTGCGCGAGCTGTATAGAGACAAAGAGTCTCAGTCGTCTTAACTAGGAATACAGTTGGGACTTAACTTGAGACACAACTGCGATTATTGCGACGCATCCAAAAAATCAAGCACAACGCTTAATGGCTATCTATTTGTCATAAAGACATTTTTCAATGCTTTTAAATGAAAACTGAGGGAGATTGATAGCAAACAATATTCCAGGGCAAGCGTTTTTAAGGCATGACATCTCTAATGCCATCCCCAACAAAGCTTCGGCCCCAGTAATCGGTCAATATCTAGCGTGTCCAAGATCGCCTGCTTGATGTCCAAACGAAAATTGGCCAGGCAAAAAAGCAGTTACTGCAGTGAATTTTTTGCTTGCGTACCTGCTATAGACACAGTGACGCAAGAAAGATATCGCTTT
>QCUL01000089.1 GCA_003210755.1 Synechococcus sp. AG-679-C18 | reverse complement strand
GCTCTGATTTATACCGATCGCAATTCTTACTGGCTTGGTGATGGGCTCATCCGGATCCTTGGAGATCTTCTGACCGTACTGATTGCGCTGGAAGTGCTTCAGAACGTCACCAGTTATTTAAGGAAGCATGTCATCCAGATTGAGCTCGTTCTGGTAACAGCTCTGACCGCTGTTGCCAGAAAAGTAATTGTTTTACCAGCAGGATCAGAAAATAAACCTCAATTACTCATCGGTCTTGGTGTTGCTTCGATAGCACTGGCTGGCTCTTACTGGCTCATAAAACGCTCCACCTCTACGGATTCAAATTCGAAACTTGAGGGGGTGAATTCTCCAACCAATACAGAACAAGCCATACCGTCCCTGGATTCGGATCGGTCCTCACTAAACGATGACGACGATGGGCTGGTATCAACAACTGATCACCCACGCTGAGATCAAAGCATTCGTCTGGATCCAAAAATTTCAATCTTGCACTGCCACGTATCAGCGTCAGCCACTCGTTTTCACACTGGTCATACCAAAACTCTGGAGGGCTGGAGGCCGCGCATGATTCGATCCGCATCAGCCGCCATCCTGGTCCTTGGCAAAGAACATGCTGTTTCTCATCTCCAGGGTCCAGATCGTGCCCAATCAAAAGGTTTTTAGTGGGCAACTCCTTAACGTTGGTTTCTCCATCTCCCCAACGACGAGCGATTTCAAACCCCCAGGAGCAAGCAAGTTGCACTACTGAGTTGTGATCATCACAAGAAGCCAGCAGCTGGCGACGCTCAGGGTGATCATCCAGTGATTGAACCAAGCCATTCAACTGCTCCACCTTCTGCAGGAATCGCTGAAGATCCTTTTCTGCCAAATGGAAGTGCCATCAATTCCCAATCCTGCCAACAATTGACACAAGAGGCAGCCTCACGCTGCTTACCGAGACGGCAAACTGATGAATCCCCCTAAGGCGGTGAGCTTGATTCGACTCTTTTCAACAATCCTGCTTATCAGCAATTTGTTGTGGCCCTCAGCCGCCTTTGCTGTGCAATCCGGAGCTTCATTATTCCAAAACAATTGTGCCAGCTGTCATCCCAATGGGGGAAACATCATTCGTCGAGGACGTACCCTCAAATTGAAGGCGCTCAACAAGCGAGGCCTCAATAGCAGCGAAGCGATCGCCCAAATCGCCCGTGAAGGCATCGGACAGATGAGCGGATACGCGGATGTGCTCGGTCTTGATGGTGATGCAATTGTGGCTGAGTGGGTTTGGCAACAAGCTCAAAATGCCTGGATCCAGGGATAAAGATTCAGTTGAGTCCAAATGCCTTCACGCCAGTAAACATCTTGTTCGAGCAGGGCTCGAACACTGGCCTCGCTATCTGATTCAAGAATCGCAAACACATGGGTACTTCCCTCAGTTGGTCCCAAAGTGATCAATGTTCCTTGATCTTTCAACGCGCCAAGCCGAGCGAGATGCTCATCCCGATAAGGCTCTCGTTTTTGAAGTGCATTCTCACAATATGTACCCCAAAGAACGAATCGTGCCATCGGTAAATCTCCTCTTATATTATTTGAAATTCTAGAATGACATACTTAGGGATCAAAAGCCATTGTCAATAGCTTTCAATCATTCTAGAAATTACCCATGTAATGATTTTGCATTTTAGCTTTATCAACTCATTTAAATTTTACCTCTATCCTGCAGCTTCTCTGAGTTGCCTGCAAAATCTTCCTGCTTCCGTAGCAGCCGTTCCAGATGATGCTGCAGCAATTCTTTTAACAAGAGCACTTCCAACAATCGCACCATCAGCCCCCCATTGCTTCACTTGAAGAACCTGTTCAGGCCCAGATATTCCAAAGCCAACAGCAACAGGACGAGGGTTACAGGCCTTCAAATCACTGACTAATCTCGCCACACGATCTTGAAGCTTGACGCGCTCACCAGTAACACCTGTAACACTCACTAAGTAAGTAAATCCACGGCTTGATTCAGCAATTCGCTGCATTCGATCTTTTGGTGTTGTTGGTGCAACAAGTAACACCAAATCCAGTCCATATTGAGCTGCTAGGGG
>QCUL01000088.1 GCA_003210755.1 Synechococcus sp. AG-679-C18 | reverse complement strand
ATTCCCAGGGGAATGCTTGAAAGCGAGTTCTAAATCTCTTGATGTCTGATTCCCAACGACAAGGAGCAAAAGCAGAGCAGCATGTCAAAGAAATTTTGATACGCCATGGTTGGCGGCTACTGGATCAAAATTGGCGCTGTCGTTATGGAGAGATTGATCTGCTACTAACAAAAAAGCATTCGATGCACAATCGAGTGCTGGTAGTTGAAGTGAAGGCTCGTCGCCATGCAGGAATAGATGGCTGGGGAGCGGCCGCGTTCCACCACACCAACCGCCGATGCTTGGCGAGAACTGTGGCTTGCTGGCAGGCGGACAACCCCTGGAGCGAGACCAGTGATTTCGAAGTACTGCTGGCCTTAGTGGCACTTCCACTTCCAAGCCGTCAAGTGCGCTGGATCAGAATCGAATCACTTAATGGAGCCAGATGAGGATCACATCGGAGATCATTGAGTCATCAAAGACTGAATCACTTTGATAGCGGAAACTTTTCCCTGGTTTAGGTCGGTGATCACAAGCAGGGATGCCGATCGAAGCGGACGAATGAAGGCTCGTTCACCGGGAATCATATGCATCAGCATCTGTTGAATAATCTGTAGTGGATTCCGCCCACGATCTTGAACATCGCGACGAAGCCGTCTCACTAGTCGAAGCCATAAGGGAAGATCGAGATAGAAAAATACATTGATTAGACCTGCCTCCAGCAAATCTTGCGGGCCATAGGCACCCTCCAGCAAAACGAGTTCGTAACTCTGATTCAGTGCTTTTCGAGCTACAGCGCGCGTTCGCATGTCATACGTACGCAAGCTAGCTGCAGAGCGTTGCTTGACCCGTTCTAAGTCACTCCGCAATGCGTCGATATCGATCGCATCCATCGTGTCGAATCCAAAGCGCGAATGAGGTCGCCAATTCTTCCGGTAATAGTCGTCACAGCAAATCACAAGCACCTGAATATCAATGGCTGACAGTGCTTCTGCAAGTTGCCTGGTGAAGCTGGTTTTACCAACAGCGGAAGGACCACCGATGCAGACCACAGGAATACGACCACTGAATCGATCAGGCCGTTTTGAGTCTTCCTGAAAAGATGCCAAGCGATTTACTCAACAAGAGGGCTCCCTCTGGTCTACCCGCCAAAAAGGCAAATAGATTGCAGTACACAGCTCGTCGCACTGAGTCATCAACCTGGTAAAGCAAAGACTGCCGACCATCTCATGACTTTTAACGCCAGAACTGCTGATTGATTGCAGGCGTGAAGTCTGAATGCACAATCGCTTGAAAAAGCAGACCACCGCTGCAAAACCGATGCCATCAACATACCGCTTACCGGGATTAAGCTTAAAAACAACATCCTAAAAAAAGTTTTTGACACCGACTTGTGTCTGCCGTCACTTCCTAGTCTGTTTTTTGTAATGGACGTCAGCAAGGAAGCGAAGAGGATCAGTTAGTTTTAAAACTAGAATGAAGCCGATCAAACGTGTAAATCAGAACCAACCTAAACCCAGCAATTCAATTAATCTTTTCGACAAAATTTCAAACAAAACAGATCACCGAGTCCCAGAATGGGCACCAACAAAAGATCAACTAAGCGGAGAGATTAACACTGCTATAGAAGAGATTAGGACCGCCATCTTGAATTTACAAATTTCGATCAAAGCAAGTGATAAATACATATTAGGATTACTAGATGTTGTCGCAGATGACTACAGAGCTCAACTCCCCTCAGGAAAGAATTAAAAACCAGATTAAATCACACTTCATCAATGAGACAATTTCCAGTTTCTAACACCGTAAGCATAAAGCAAAAGGCGGAAAACGATCTTCAATTGATTCAAAATGAATTCAGCAAATACTGAAGATTGAGCACTTTACAAACAATCAAATCTAGCCGAATCTCACCGCAATGAGAAAGAACATTTAAATGTTATAATACGAGATAGTTTTTAACAAAATTACCATGAAATTAAAAATTTCATTTGCAGTAATTGCGAGCAGCTTCATAACCCTTTCAACCGTTTCAGCAGAAACAGGCATCCCTGATCAAGTCATGAGCAACCTTGAACAGACCTGCAATGAATCGTTTGCTCAAAACACA
>QCUL01000087.1 GCA_003210755.1 Synechococcus sp. AG-679-C18 | reverse complement strand
TCAAATGATGCATTTGCATTATTACATAATCATTAAAAATATATATAATTTAAGTGCAAATACATGTGATGAGTAATTGAATAATTAACATGAATTAATTACTTGAGCTGAAGCAATAAATAAAGATAATTGACCGGAATACATAGACACATTCAAATACATATCTGGATATTGATTTTATATATTCCAAATTTAAACTTTTTTGCATCGAATGTAGCAATGGTAGAACCTAGAGAAATTGAAAGATAGCAAGATTTACAGATCAAGTAAAATAATGGGCTGGTTAAAAATACTTACAGATCGGGAATTGATTCATCTCAAGACACTTTGCTAAGAAGCGCCATCTATTCTACTTAACATCAGATCATAAAACTAACAGTTACATCTATCAAATAAAAATAATTCAATGATCTTAAGGATATTAATATTAGACTGCTGTACACAATCGGAACCGAGTTAGACTTTACTCAATGTCACTTTCAATAGGAGGAAAGTAGAAGTTATAATTCGTCAATAGGGAATAGAGGATAAGATTAATTAATAAAGATAGCAATTTTTGAAAGTGATGCAAGAATCTCAGGCAGAGAATTAATTGGAAGCGGAGAATAACTAATGACTGACGAGCATCACGATTACTCCAAAAAAGATATATTGATTGGATGTGATTGGGATGAATGTTATGAGCATTACGAGAGTGGTTATTACTGGAATAATGATAATCAAAACAGATCTATATTTATTTCAAAAAGAATTGTTGAGAAATATTCTCTTGATAAAGTCAAACCAATCAAGGAATGGTTTGACAAGCAAAACTGGGATAACAATGAAAGAGATGCCTACAAAGCCTATTCTTACTATCTTTATGCTTCAAATTCAACTGGTTACTCAAAGGATTATATAGAACCAGAGGATCACATCAAACTCGCAAAAGAAGAAACACCACATGGAAATATTAATAGCAACGAGTTTGCTGCTTGGTGGAATGACTTTCCGATTGAATTACTTGATGAGCCAGAAGAAGATGTAAAAATTATTAGTTGAAATGAGAGATATTGTAAGATATCACTGAATCCATTTTTTTAAATTTTTTATTTAGATTAAATGCATAACACAATAATTTACTGCTGAACAAAAATATATAGATCTATTCAAAAAGGATGATCTAAAAACGAAAATGTTTGACGATCAGTGGTTCACCTTTCCTTCCCTCTTCATCTTTATAACTCCCATCTTTAATCGCTTGATTCTCATATCCTAATGTTTGATTTCTCCTATCATCTACCTTGCAAAAACGAGAGCCAAACTCTTCCTTCACTTTTATAATAGTGTCTGTATAATTTTCTCTATCCTTGAACCAATCAAGTAAATCTCTATCAACCACCAAATTTCCAAAAATCTTCGAAGATCTTAGGCTTATACTTCCCTCAGGCTTTGGGTTATTAAGCTCAAACTCTTTCTCTTTTTCTAAGTAAGATAATTCCCTTTCAAAACTCATGGTTGTTCCTTGATTTGCCCACCCTGTACACTTTTCAACTGCTTCTTTCTTTGATGATAGCAAAGTACTATTCTTATTAGCACTGCAAGCAGTTGCACTGGCAAATAAAAAAATAATTAATAGAGACATTTTAATCCTCGCGATAGGTAGATTTTTTCTTTTCATTAAACTTTGATTAATTGTTTATATTTACAAGATTTTGTCTCTGCCACTCTCCTATCTGCATTTCTTCAATATTTTTATTTAAAATCTGTAATCGGATTTCTTCGTTTTTTATATAAGTATTAAATTCTTGTCCTTGTTGATCTGTTAAAGCATCTAATCTGACTTGAGAGCGAGCTACATAGCAACAAGTAGAACTACATATTATTATGCCAGACAGTAGAGGCAGTGTAATCTTAGTCATAGCTTGTATTTTGTAGATGGTGGATTTTAAATTGTTTCGCTATTGATATCTAAATTAATCATACTCTACCATATTATTTAGTTCCTGTTGTTGGGGATTATCCGTCATTTCAATGAGTTGTTGTCCTGCTCCATTCCTTTGTTGAGTATTACCTTTCATTATCTCTTGAAGTTGTTGTTCTTCTCCCGTTTCTGCCTCATTAAAAACTTGTTCTTCTGATGAATTGATCATTTCTTGTGAGCGAACCCCATTGCATAGGACAAGACTACCTAGAAGGAGCAAGGCAGATAGATAGATTCGGTTATTCTTCATGGTTTTATAAAAGAAAAAGGAAGAGAACGATAAATAAGGTACTTATAAGAATAAACCTATCTTTACTTTCGTTGTTATTAATAGTTTCTTTAATCATTAAGCTCTTGCAAG
>QCUL01000086.1 GCA_003210755.1 Synechococcus sp. AG-679-C18 | reverse complement strand
TTTGCAGGTGAAATAGATTTTGGGGTCTTTAATCAGGCTACTTTTGCCTTCAACATGGTTGAGGGATCACTCTTCTTTATTGTTGCCCGAATTGAGCAACTGGCTCAATTCGCCGCTGGTATCAGTCGCCTAGAGGGATTTCAGAGTAAGGTCGAGCAGGTTGGTCATCAAGCGCCGAGTAGCAAAAGCCGGGTTGTTCCTGGCAGTGACAGCATTGTGATTCGTTCCGCGGATTTGTATCCTCCGAATGCAAAAAATCCAGTAATCGAAGATCTCACAATTAATATCGGAGATCATGACAAGCTTTTAGTTGTAGGTCCATCTGGATGCGGTAAGACATCATTGCTGCGCATGATTAGCGGCCTTTGGGAGCCCGATCGAGGCAGTGTTGAGCGTCCATCGATGGGCGATCTGTTGTTTATCCCTCAGAAGCCCTACATGTTGTTGGGTTCCTTGCGAGAACAGCTCTGTTATCCAGCAGATGAGGATCGTTTTAGTGATGAGCAGCTGAGGAGTGTGCTGGAACAGGTCAACCTGCAGAAGCTTGTGACTCGTTATCCAGATCTTGATATCAAGCAGGATTGGCCGCGCATTCTCTCCCTAGGGGAACAGCAACGTCTAGCTTTTGGTCGATTGCTTTTAAATTCGCCGCGTTTTGTGGTGCTTGATGAGGCGACCAGTGCTCTTGACGTGAAAACTGAAAGGCAGCTTTATGAGCTGCTGGTAGATCGTGATCTTTCATTCATTAGTGTTGGACATCGCCCTTCCCTCAAGCACTTCCATACCAACGTGCTTGAGCTTCGAGGTGATGGCGATTGGAGTCTCATTCCCGCGAGTAGCTATGAACCAGAACAAGTCTGATCCAAAGATGAATCGCACTTCTGAGGTCAATTCGACACCTCCCTCTAACCAAGGGCTTAGTGCCACAACCTCTGATCATCCAGCTTTTGGTTGGAGCGGCTACGCCGAGAGGATCAATGGGCGTTTTGCCATGATCGGCTTCTCAGCTGTTTTAATCACGGAAGTTTTTAGTCATGACACTTTTTTGCATTGGGCAGGGTTGATTCCCTGACTATGGAAAAGCTACTAGGCTAATGTCCCTGTCAGTGACTGGCTTCTTGTGCCATCGCCTGTTCTGGTGTGGGCATAGGAGTGGACATAGAGCTGTAGTCCACAGCAATGGACATCACCAGCAGATCTTTTCTCGGGATGTAAAGGCAGACGGCCATCATCGATTCGGCCCGCATGATCCACGACTACGCCAAAGAAAAAGGGTTCTGCCAGGAGGAGGGCAACCAATGATCACGACAGATCGATATGGGAGAACCGTCGGTGAACTATTCATCAATGGGATCAACGTTCAGCAGGCAATGGTCGCTAGCGGCCACGCTGAGATCTATTGGAAGTACGCCAGACAGTGCCCGTGGACGCGCTAATCACTCAGGTGCGCTTGCTTCTTCCAAAATGCATTGCCTGCTCACAGATTTCATGACCACTGGGGATAGGTGTCTAAAAGCTAAGGGGTTGATATTGAGTTCTTAGGAAGGAAGCGCCTCCCACCGATGGACTTCATCCTGAAAAGGAGAATGTTCCAGTAGAGGAAGAAGTCCAAGTTCAGCTCTCCATTCTTCCAATGGCCGTTCCCATCCCTCTTCCCAACGGCAAGCGTCCAGGAACGGACCCTCCAACCCAACCCTGGAGCCAAAACTGATGGCTTCCCAGATGATTTGATGCTGCTCCGGGGCCATCAAACCATGGGTCATCCACGTAGCCAATGTACCTATGTAGAAAGGATCCTTACGCGTGCAGCCGTAATAGGCATGAGTCGCAGCCTCTCCAGCCACCGTGATCGGAACACCAAGAATCACATGGTGAATGTCATGGGTTATTGCGATTCGATTGTTGAGATAATCTTCAGCTGAATCTGAGGAAGGCGGTGGAAATTCCAATTCCTTGATCCCAAGACCCTTGACCCTTGCATATACACAAAAACCAAGACTTCCGCTCGGCATGTCGCTCATTGCATCGAGAGATGGCCATGGATCAGCAAATCTCTCAGCAATCAGAGGTTGAAGCAATGGATGGGCCAACAGCCTGTTGTCAGCTTGCCGCTTCAGGTCGTAATGGTCTGGTACAACTAAATATTTACCATGCGTCTTATGAAGATTGTTCGGATCCTTCGCCGACTGCAGAATACTGACCGCCATCTTCATCGCATCCTTTCGCAACTTGGCTCGAATGGTCATCAGAGTCCTTCGTCAACACTAATATTAAGCGTTTGAATGTAGTTAGCGGAAAGACTCCTCGAACCGAAAAGCCACTGAGTCCAGATAAGGATCACACATTCAAGGAAGAGAATTGACAGTTAAATGAGAGTTAGCCAATGCCATCCACATTGATGCTGGGTTCAAAGAGTCCAAGAAGCCGGCACTCGCTCAAGTGGAAGATCCCCAGGCCGGATGAGAGCGTTGGCTCA
>QCUL01000085.1 GCA_003210755.1 Synechococcus sp. AG-679-C18 | reverse complement strand
GAAGACGCAGTTGGCCATTGCATCCGTTTCAGCTTGTTAAATCGCCATGGATTGGTTTGCGAGCTTATCGAGTATGTCGATAACTCTTGGAATGGGCGAGATCAATTCTCCGAAAGATTTCTAATCTCTGAACAAAGAGATGGCATAAAAAAAGTCTCCTTCCACAGAGACTTTCTAGTGATTTGAGCCTCTTCCCAGAGGTTTATTGCAGATCCCGTCCAAGGAACGCTTTGCAAAGTTTAATACTTTGGTAACGATCTGTAAAGCTCTTGGTTTGGAGGCGCAGGGCTCACTGCTGAGGAGCATGCGTCATCTTGTAGATGTTCAAGGCGAAGCAGGCAGTGCCGAAGCTCACAAGGAGAACTAGGAGGTTTTGAGTGTCCATTCGATAAACCTTTGCTGTTTTGACGGTAAGGAAATGGCTGTAAAGCTCAGTTTTGAAGAGATTTTTTCACCACAGGAAGATCTGAGGGTTGAGCCAAGATGTAGACGACTGCGGCTGAAACAACAGCAGTAAAGGCGATTAAGCCAAAGATGGCAGTTGAGTAATCAGTCATCAGAAAACTTTTGTACTTATGTGTCGAAGCTTAGCCGCTTTGTAACGGAATGTAAACAGGCTCAACTTGTCCTGCTGCGCAGGAACGGATCTACCTCTTACGGCTGGATTTGCTTCACGGACTCAATCGCTTCTTTCAAGCTCTATTCCCTCGTACTCCGACTCTCGAAGGATGCGGATGAACCCGTTCATGAGCTTTGATTTAAAAACCTTCAGTGGCTCGTTTTTCATCGAATGGTCTGTCCCGATTGCTCTCGTCAGGAATACGTCACGGCAGTAGTGAATTAAATGAAAAGTGGTAGGCCTGTTGACGAATTCGAATGCTTCAAAATTCCTGCCCGCCAAATTCATCCTCAAACAGGTGCAGGTGTGATGCTGACTGAGCCAGCTGACCTTTCAGCTCGTTGATGAGGGTGCTGACGAGAGTGGTTGGATCTGCCATCTGACGAGGCTACCGACGCAAAACACAAAAATGTCTGACCTTCGTTGTGGAGAGACCGAGCTAAAAATATCTTTAGATGTTGAAGTTTCCGCGGTATGTAGGCTCACCACGCAGGCTGGGTCTGGATTTTGACAGCATGGCAAGTAAGCGTGCAATTTCAAGTTGACCCGGTTCGAGCCGGGAGCAATATCGAGAACTGACTCGTTTCGCGTGTTCGGTTCCTAGGCGGATTTCACCGTCACGACCAAGTCACTTGGCTGGCGATGGTTGTTGCATCTTTAAATCAGCTTCAAATGTCTACCGAAGTTCGCAACTGGGACGTCGTCGCCAAAGCAATGGAGGCTGCCGGTGCCACATCAAGCGAGATGTACATCCGCGCCAAAGCATTGGCACTAGGCAAGCTTGACCCAATGCCCACCAGCTCCCCTGAAGCTCCGTACAGCATTTCAGCCGTAGCTGGATGATCACAGCCAATTAATGCCTCACCCATTTGAGGCTTCACCATTCAATCAATGACATGACTAACTCAACTCAAAACCGATTCGGCTTCAGCAACTTCGCTGAAACTTGGAATGGTCGATTAGCAATGCTTGGCTTCGTAATCGGCTTGGGCACCGAACTGCTGACGGGGCAAGGGATTCTCAGTCAAATAGGCCTCTGACTCGGCTCGAGCCGGTTGGATCAATCAGCTGTGACGGACTCCCGAAACATCCGTTCCAACTACTGCTCATGCAATCCGTCTCGAGTTTCTCTCGTCACATCCAACTCATGTTTGAGAGTCATCTTGGCTATAGACAGCAGCACCACGCTCAATGAGCAGCAGAAAAACCCTGCCTTTGGCGGGGTTTCTTTTGCCCATTGCAGTGGGCAGTTTCAGCTTTGATGATATTCAGTAGGCAATAAAAAACCCCGTAGTAAGTGGGGTTTAATGAGGTAATGCAAGGCTCTTAAGCCTTATTTTTTTCCCTTAGAGGCAGAGGCGTTTTCTTTGCTGTGATTGTGAGGGGTGGATTTACAACACATGCGATCAATCCAGGAGAACCTGGAGATAAATAAGTTTCAATTTTACACTTCTTTTTCGAATAGAGGATCACAAGTGGAGAAAACAATAATGATAATCATTCTCGTTGCTTAAGACCTTCGATCTCTATGTATGCCTGCTATGTAAAACATGGAATGAATATGCATGCACTCGCATCACCTCAATACCAACAATCAAAAATACTGATTTAACTTTTCCCTTGCGTGTAGTGTGTGGCTCACAGCCAAATGTCTTTAGGCTTCCCGACTCCCTCAATCAATTGCAGAATGTATGGCTGCGGATAGTGGGCAGTTTTAGCTTTGCCGGTGATCAGTCAGCAATAAAAACCCCCGCTCGTGGCGGGGCTGGTGATAGTGATTGTTTTTAGATCAATTAACTTGTTGCCGACATCATTTTTATGATCGGAATAGTCCTTCGACTGGAGGGTTAAAGCCCGATGGTGCGTAGCAAGCCTTCACCGCTGATCAGTTCTGTGGCTATTGCAGCGACGAATCCAATCATTGCCATGCGTCCATTGA
>QCUL01000084.1 GCA_003210755.1 Synechococcus sp. AG-679-C18 | reverse complement strand
TTTGGTCCGAAAAGGGAAGTCCTTGATGCTGAAGCTGGAGAGCCGAAGCTTGGGGGAGCGAGCCGATCAGAGCCGAACATGAAGCTGATGCACCACCACGCTACAGGCTTGCCTGAAACAACATCTCGACAATCGATAAAAAATTGAAAAGACCTCACTTTCTTGGATGATTTGTTGCATTGTCAGAGAATCCTGACAATGCTCCATTCCGTTTTTTCCCTTCCCCTTTCAACGTTTGAACGGTTGCTGCTGGTCTTCACAGCTCGACTATTGGATCTCAACTGTTCATTTCGTCAGCTCGATCAAGAGATCAACTTGCAAGGATTGACATGATCTTTATTTGCCTGAACACGTTGAGAGTGGATGAGATCTCATGTTAAAGAAATGGGCCGTATTGATCAGCAGCAAGTTTTTTACAGACTTTTTGAGCATGCTGAATCAGTGCAATGCTTTTCATTTCTCTCATGAAACATGTACATGTGAATTCACCCATTCCTTCTGGCGGAGTAATTCCAGCTTGAGACATAGCAGCATTGAAACCAGTCATGCAGAGTTTCGTGATTTCTTTTCGATTATTTGAAGCTTCTGCAGGTGACTGAGTTGTTGTAAGCAGCAAAGATGTAATGCAGAAGCTGATCAGTATGCGCAAAGAATGAGTCAAAGCCTAGGAATCCTGACGAATTAAAAGCTCACGGTTCATCACTTTTAAGCTTCGAAGGGAATTAAAGACATTTTCAGGCATTCCTTTGGGAAGGTCTACAAGGCTGTGAGTTTCAAAGATTTGAATCCGACCAATCATTCGACCTTGCAGACCCGATTCATTGGCAATTGCCCCTACGAGGTTTCCAGGTTTGACACGATCGCGATGGCCGACTTCAACTCTGAACCGCTCCATGTCGTCCTCAGGAGGTCTTGATGCTCGCTCTGGGCGACGACGGTCTTGACCACCTCGGTCACCCCGACGGTCATCCCTTCGGTCATTGCGTAGAGGTGCTTTCAGCCAGCTTTCATCTCCTTGTACCAGAAGTTGGCCGTCACCAACGGCCATTCTCATGGCCGCCAAAGTGAGTTGACCTGGTTCTAGATCGAGCTCTTGTGCAACCCTTTGAATGAGCTCTTGCAGGAGAGCGGTTTCTTCGTCAGGGTGGTCCTCGCTGGTGGCTGCAGTACTCAGACGACTGCGGAGACGATCGAGGCGACTTTGGTTGATTTCAGCATTGCTGGGAATGTCCATCGGTTCGATGGCTTGTCCCACTGCACGTTCAAGATTTCCGACGAATCTCCGCTCCCGTGGCGTGATGAACAAGACTGCTTCGCCACTGCGTCCAGCTCGGCCAGTACGACCGATGCGATGCACGTAGGCCTCGCTATCAAATGGCATGTCGTAATTGATGACGAGGCCAATGCGGTCAACGTCTAGGCCTCGAGCCGCGACATCGGTTGCGACGAGGATATTGACAGTACCTTTCCTTAACCGTTCGACGGTGCGCTCCCGTTGGTTTTGGGGGACGTCACCGTTGAGCACAGCCACGTCGTGACCAGCGGCTTCCAGGGATTCGGCAACCGTGAGTGTGATCGCTTTTGTACGAGCAAAAATGATGACACCTTCACCGGTGACCGCTTCAAGCACACGGTTGAGTGCTTCAAGTTTGTGAGAGTTCTGCATGGTGATGCAGCGATGACGGATACGACGGGCTTCCTTGTCCTTCGTCTTGATCGTGATTTCTGCGGGTTCACGCAAATAGCGTTTGGAAAGCCTGCGTATTTCGTTCGGCATCGTTGCTGAAAACAGCACGACCTGACGTTCTTCAGGTAATTGCTCAAGGATCCATTCGACGTCGTCGATGAAACCCATACGCAGCATTTCATCGGCTTCGTCTAAGACGAGGCTGCGCAATCCGCTCGTATTCAGCGTTCCTTGGCGCATGTGATCCATGACGCGTCCTGGAGTACCAACCACAACATCAACGCCACGTCTTAACGCGTTGATTTGGGATCGGAAATCGGACCCTCCATAGATTGCCAGCACATTGAGGTGGGGATGTCCAGCGGAATACGCTTTGAACGCTTCCGCAACTTGCATCGCCAGTTCACGGGTTGGTGCAAGCACAAGCACGCTCGGTAGCGGGCTATCGCCTTGAAGCCTCTCCAGCAAGGGCAAGGCAAAAGCAGCAGTTTTGCCGGTACCGGTTTGAGCCTGTCCCACAAGATCTCTTCCGAGCATTAGCTCAGGGATGGCTGCCTTCTGTATTGGCGATGGTTCTTTATATCCTTTCTCCGCAAGAGTTTTTAATAACGCCTCACTAAAACCAAATTCTGAAAATCCAGAGGTTGGTTCAGGTTCGTCCACTTTTTCGCCCAACGCTGTAATCACTTGTTCTGTGGATTCAGCCGATGTTGCGTCAGACACTGCGGCATTTGGGATTTCAGACATGCTGAGATCCACTGAACAGGACGCTGAGTCCTGAGCTGAAGTATTGGTCATTCTTGAAAGGCAATTGCCTGATTAATCCTTCAAATCAGGCCTGCAATGTCCTACCGGCCTGAGCCGCGCTGTATTGCTTGCCCTTCGATCAAA
>QCUL01000083.1 GCA_003210755.1 Synechococcus sp. AG-679-C18 | reverse complement strand
CAAGTAGCGCTGTGACCTTGCTCGCAGACTCCCAGAAAGCACGCCGCAGAGTCTGGTTTCAGCTCTGCTAGCAATTGATTGGTGGTATGAGGTTTCTGATCAGAATTAACTAGAAGATTCAGTGGAATCTCTATCTAAATGACCGGAGTCTGAATAGAACAGCAAGAGGTTGCCTGTACCTTGGGGCCTCTCTACCCTGAAGAGGATCGATGAGTTGTTTAGCGCCGTTTCTGTAAAGTCTGATACTGTTTTTGGATAAGGTATTAACGTCTAAACTAATAATTGATCTATTGCCGGATGCTAACAACCCACCAATTGATAGTTAGGCAGCCTCTGCGTCTGTCTCCTCATATAAAGACTTGAGCTGATCGAGCTCTGCCATCAGATATTGAATCTCAAGCCAGTCAGTGGAAACCTCAATGGCGGTTTTAAGCCGCTCAATCTGACGCTGTTGAAGTAAGGACATCAGCCAGGCAACGGATTCCGTTATGAAACCGTGCTTTAAAGGTCACGCAACCCCCCGCAGCACCACAGAGCAGCTGCAAAAAGTGCTAGCAGTGATCTATTAATTATTTTTATATCAATTAACCACTGTAATCAGTACCAAATAGGGGTAATTTAGGAGTGATAGCTGTCGGCATGTATTTCTTGCTTCGGTACAAAGAGTTTTGGATCATTCGATATTAACTGGAACAATAATGGATTATCTAGATTCAGAGGTTGCTTCAAGTGTTAGGTGTCAGTGCACGCCTCCGCGCAGTTGTCTGATTGTTATTTAAGGAGTTGATCAATAACCACCAGGTTCACGATCGGGCTTTTCCTGAAACATATTCAAGTTGTATTGTCCCTCGCATGTTTAGCTAAGTTTTTTAGCTGCACTGCTTCTTATGTAGGTATTGCCGTCTTCTGCAGATGGGAAAGCGAATGGGTAGTAGTTAAAGTCGTCCACTTAAACGTTGCTCTGGTAGTGCCTAAAGATGCATGGTCCCTCAATCATTGGCAGAGCCAAGTGCAACCTTTTGAAGGTGTCTTCGTGCCACACGAGCGTGCAGTAAGCCTTGGTGCTATCCGCTAAAGATGACATGAGCAATGAAAGATTAGCTAAAGCTGATGTGCTGAATGCAGTGCGGATCATTTGTTTTAGCTGCGTTTGCTTGTGACTTAAAGCCGCTATTTCTGGATGTAATACGAGGTAGGAAGACCAACTGCACCTGCATAAAAAACAAATACTTTGGCGACTTTTGTTCCCGTGTTCTCACAAGTATGCGGGTCATTTTTGAATGTTGTTGGCAGAACGGCCCCTTTGAGGAAGCGCTTGGCAAGTCCAGTGGCAGGCACCTCACAAAGAAGTTCACCTTCTTGAATCAGTGCAGCTCCTGGCATGTCATGGGAATGAGGTTTTGATTTAGCTCCGGGCTGGAAGTGAATTGTTTTTACAGTGATCATTGGTGTGCCTTGGGGATATTTGTACTGGTCTCCCTTCCAGGATGATGATGCTTGTATAAGCACTTCAGAGGAGATGGGCTCAGGTTGTTTCTCTGCCTGTTGAGCAAGAACCTTCTGAGTACCGCAGCAAAATAAGAAAAGTGCTGCATAGGTGAATGCTTTCCAGGTCATTGTTGTTGCGCTTCCTTCTGTTGTTTGCATTGCCTGAGCTTCTCTGTAGCCAGAAGTTGATCCTTTGGCCCTGAGTCTTTTCATGGTCGGTTTGGTGGTCGCAGGCTGATCGGTGATCCCTCCTCAGGGAGGAAGCTGCTGGCTGCAATGGCTGCTTTAAGCAATGCCTTCAACTATCCAATCCGTTTCTGCAGTTGGACAGCTCACGGCTGGGCCGTCTCCATGGCTATTGAGCCTCGCAAACAGCTGCTAGCCATAGATCTTTGGCCAGAGCATCTCTCCCTCGCCCTCTGCATTGGAGCCATTGCTAAACACGATGCAAACAGGGCCGCGGTAACCTTCGGCGCCTGCCTGTATGTCCTTAGAAAAGGTTTGCCGCTCTGGTCCATCGATAGAGACCGTGAGCAGTGGTCCATTCTTTTGTCCACAACAAAAGAACGGACATCGCTAAAAGCAAGTCATAGAAATGGATATTCAGCGTTCAGGCGTTCACTAAAGAGACAATTGCACTGACGCCCATGGCAACCTCTCCCGCGATGGGGCTTCAGAACTGGTTCAGCAATCCAAGACGAGATGTTCTCTCTGGGCTTGTCGTGGCCTTCGCCATGATCCCGGAGGCAATCGCTTTCTCCGGGATTGCTGGCGTTGATCCAAGAGTTGGGTTATTTGGTGCTTTTTGTCTCTCGGTAACGATTGCATTCGTTGGTGGTCGAACGGGGATGATCACCTCCGCCACAGGATCAACAGCCTTGTTGATGACTGGACTGGTGGCAATAGGAAATGCAAGAGGTGAAGGCCTCGGGCTTTCTTATCTGATGGCGGCAGGCATCCTCACTGGTGTGTTCCAGATTCTCTGGGGTTACTTACGCCTGGCATATCAGATGAGGTTTGTACCTCTCGGCGTATTAAGCGGATTTGTCAATGCTCTTGCTTTACTGATTTTCCAGGCTCAACTTCCCCAATTGGGGATCAACCTTCACTTTGGGGAAGCCGGAAATGACCATGCCATGCATGC
>QCUL01000082.1 GCA_003210755.1 Synechococcus sp. AG-679-C18 | reverse complement strand
CCAGTCTTCCATTCCCAGATTACGCATCACTGGGTCGGCGTTGATGAAAGTCTGCGGGGTCTGAATTAGGGCGACGTCAGGGTCAAGAAGGAAGCCAATGCTGCGATCGAGAAACGTTCGCTGGGGGATGAAATCAGCGTCGAAGACGGCCACCAATTCGCCCTTGCAGTGGCGGAGTCCGTAGTTGAGATTGCCTGCCTTTGCATTCACTCGCTCCGGGCGGTGAAGGTAGTGGCATCCGAGCGCGGCAGCTAACGACTTCACCTCATGGCGATTGCTGTCATCAAGAACCCACACCTTGGTATGGGGATAGGACAAGCTTGTGCAGCCAATCAGGGTGCGTTCAAGCACATTTAGAGGCTCCCCATAGGTCGGGATCAAGATGTCTACATCTGGACGCCAGCCGCTTTCAGCCCAGCGCTGATGACGTTGGTCGATCTCTTGGCGACGATCGGGGAACGGTTGCCAAGCCAACCAGAGAGGGACTAATCCACCCAGCAGCAACCAGGCCTCGGCGATTAGTAACAGCACGCTAAGGGCGATCGAGAGCCCGCTTTCCAGGTTGAGGCTGGAGGTCACTCTCCAGACCAAATAGCGAGTGGTGAAGAAACTGATCAGCACGATCAAGCTGCGTCGTCCCCAGATCGGTGTGTCTTGTTCGGGGCGACGGATCAGCCAGAGAGGCCAGATCAGCAGCAGAGGGAATAGCTCATTCATTGAACACGCTGCATTTGCTCATCCAGCAGGTGAACGGCCGCGGCGGGAGTGGGCGTTCGCATTAACTGTTGTCGGAACTGGGATGCCCCTGGGAAGCCAGTGCAAGTCCAGCTCATGTGTTTCCGAGCAATGAGCAAGCCGTGATCACCGTGAGCGTTGATCAGAGCCAGGAGTTGTTCTCTCGCGAGAGCTAGGCGTTCGCGCGGTCCTGGTGTCTCTGGAATCGGCCGGCCACAGAGGGCGGCATCGATCTGGCCAACGAGCCAAGGGGCACCCATGCTTCCACGGCCCACCATGACGCCATCAGCGCCAGTGACATGGAGGCAGCGAAGGGCCTCCTCTGGGCTGTTTACATCCCCATTAGCAATGACAGGAATGTTCAGAGCTGTTTTTACGGCGGATATTGCGTTCCAATTGGCAGACCCACTGAAGCGTTGCTCTCGAGTGCGACCGTGAAGCGTGAGCATCCTGGCTCCCGCCTCCTCCAGTTTTCGGCACCAATTCACGGCAGCCACATACCCTTCTGCGTCTTGACCCTCACCACACCAACCGAGACGGGTTTTGACCGTGACAGGAAGTCCAACCGCAGCAACCACGGATTCAACAATCCTGCAGGCGAGATCTGGGTCGCGAATGAGTCCGCTGCCACCTCCTTTCCGGGCGATTTTGCGAACTGGACATCCCATATTGATGTCAATCAAGAAAGCACCGTTGTCGGCAGCGCGACGTGCGGCATCGGCCATCGCGGCTGGATGGTGATCAAAGAGCTGCACACCAATCGGCCCAGCTTCTTGTTGCAGGCCATCCATCTTGAAGCGTCCGTGCCCCAGCTCAAGGCTTGTGGCATTGACCATTTCTGTGAACAGCAGTGCGTCTGGAGCCCAGCGGCGCACCAGTTGCCTGAAGATTCGATCACTGACTCCAGCGAGCGGGGATTGCAGTGCACGACACCTGAGTTTCCTCTCTAAAAGTCGACCCTGAATCTTCAGCGACATGGCCAGAGGCCGAAGATAGTCTCATTCTGCTGCTCCGAGAGAGAGTTCCCGATTGCCCTTGCAGTTCGTACAACAGTTGTGACTGTTGTGTCTCCAAGGTTCCGCTTTTGGTCCATCGTTTGTGTTCCCCCTCTTTTGGCTTTTCAAGCCACGTCAGTGGGGCGAAGGATGGATGTCTCCGGTCTGCTCGCATGTCCACAACATTTTGGCCTCTTAGCCGGCGGTTATTGAAGGGAATACTGGAAGACCGAATCAGTGACAGATTTGTGGCGGAACGGGTTTGGGAGCGCTTGGGCTACCAGCCGGAAAGTGCAGGTCTCATTTGGTTGGCTGGGCCTGAGACGCCTTCAGTGTGGAAAGAGGCGTACCCACAAGCTCCGGAGGTCATTAGTGTTCGGCCTGCCTCAGTAACCCTCACCCGTTCGATTCCTCGCGAGCACAAACAATTATTGAAAGAGCAATTGAAGTTTGCTGGATATCGAATTGGTGAGCTGTACCCCCGGCGCACCCGTAGGGCCACAGCTGTGAATTGGCTTCTGGCTTGGCTCGCATCGCGTTTGCAGCCACTGGCAGAGGATGGCCCTCTGCCTCAGCTTTTAAACCCACCTCTCAATCCTGTGAACGGTCATCCAGGAGATTTACCCGTGACTTGAGCGTTAGGCCTGGATGATGACCTTCGTTCCCTTAGGTGTGTTTTCGAATAACCAACGAGCTTGATGAGTGGGCATGCGCACGCAGCCGTGGCTCCTAGGCACACCAAAGGCTTGTCCTGCATCTTCTTGCCAGGGAGCGGCATGCATGCAGATAGCCTCGTTGGCGGTAATGCACATGGCATAGGGCACGCCAGGAGAGACATAGTCTCGTCCGCGCATGGTGACAGAGCGGTACTTCGTGAGCACGGAAGCATGCCCTGTCGGAGTGGGCGATGAGGCTTTACCCGTACTGACGGGAATCACTCTGACGGTTTGTTCTTGCTGGTCAAACACAGTGAGGGTCTGATCGGAGAGATCGACCACGAGCGTTGCGATGAGCTCGAGCATGGCTGTGACACTGAAGTCGCTGTCCCAGGACTAGCTGTCTCGCATGCGTCTCATTGGTCTCTTTCTGAATGATTTCGCATTTCTGTGACGGGTCACCTCTGTACTGTCAAGACTGTTGTTCTGTGCTCCTGTCTTGGCACGTCCGGTCGTCGCAATCATCGGCCGTCCGAATGTCGGCAAGTCCACATTGGTAAATCGTCTGTGTCGGAGCCGTGAGGCCATCGTTCACGATCAGCCTGGTGTGACGCGAGATCGCACCTACC
>QCUL01000081.1 GCA_003210755.1 Synechococcus sp. AG-679-C18 | reverse complement strand
GGCTTAAGCGAATTCATCTCAGGCATTTGGAGCGCTGACGACAATCCATGCAAACCAGATCCCGGTGCCGTGCTTGGACTGTGCAAAGCCCTAAATCTGAGTCCATCCAGATGCGCACTCATCGGGGATGCCGACTCAGATTTACTGATGGCTCGCCGTGCGGGCATTGCCTATGCCCTTGGGTACGTCGCAGGATGGCAACGAACACCGGAACTGACATCTCACCACTATTTGATTCAGCACTGGCAAGAGCTAAGGGTCGAAGGAGAAAACTAAGCAACCCGTAAAATCTCAATACGCAATAAGTTCCTATGAGTCGATACGTTTTCACTTCCGAATCCGTAACTGAAGGACATCCCGACAAGATCTGCGATCAAGTCAGCGATGCCGTCCTGGATGCCCTGTTAGCCCAAGACAGCACGAGCAGGGTTGCCTGCGAAACGGTAGTGAATACCGGACTTTGCATGATCACAGGAGAGGTCACCTCAAAGGCCCAGGTGGATTTCATCCATCTTGTGAGAGATGTGATTCGGGACATTGGCTACAGCGGAGCCAGAGCCGGTGGATTTGACGCCACCAGCTGTGCCGTACTCGTTGCCCTTGATCAACAATCACCTGACATTGCTCAGGGTGTCGATGAAGCCGACGATCACGAAGGCGATCCACTCGACAAGGTGGGCGCAGGTGATCAGGGAATCATGTTTGGCTATGCCTGCAATGAAACTCCTGAGCTGATGCCTCTGCCGATCAGCCTTGCCCACAGGCTTGCTAGGAGACTCGCAGAAGTACGCCATGACGGAACACTCGAGTACCTGCTCCCTGACGGCAAGACTCAGGTGAGTGTTGTTTATGAGAACGACCAGCCCGTCGCAATCGACACCATTCTGATCTCAACCCAACACACGGCCGAGGTCGCTGGTATGAGCGATGAGCAGGAGGTTCGCAATCGAATCAGTGAAGACCTCTGGACTCATGTTGTGGTGCCAGCCACAGCAGATCTCCTTCTGAAGCCAGATCGCGCCACATGTCGATATCTTGTCAATCCAACGGGCAAATTCGTAGTTGGAGGTCCTCAGGGGGATGCAGGTCTCACTGGTCGGAAAATCATTGTTGACACCTACGGCGGCTATGCCCGTCACGGAGGTGGTGCATTCTCAGGCAAAGATCCCACCAAGGTGGATCGCTCAGCAGCCTATGCCGCAAGGTACGTCGCGAAAGCTCTCGTGGCCTCTGGCCTGACCAATCGTGCGGAAGTACAGCTGAGCTACGCAATTGGAGTCGCCAAACCGGTTTCGATTCTTGTGGAGTCCTTTGGCTCCAGCAACGTTTCGAATGCCGAGCTCACCGACTTGGTACAAAAACATTTTGACCTGCGCCCAGGCGCCATCATTGAGCAGTTCAAGCTGAGAGAAATGCCCTCGATCAACGGTGGGCGCTTCTATCGCGATACGGCTGCCTATGGGCACTTCGGCCGCCCGGACCTGAATTTGCCCTGGGAGGAGGTCAGCGAGAAAGCTGCAGAGCTGAAACAAACGGAAGCGAACCGCATTCAGCCTGGGGCTTAATGACTTCTGAGCTCTAAACCCATGATGAAAGACCCGCTGGTGCTTGGCATCGATCTAGGCACCAGCGGTGTTCGCGTTTCTATTATCAACGGCTGTAGCGAATTGCTTCAGACCGAAAGCGCTCCCTACCTGAAGGGATTATCCAACCCATTCGACTGGCGAGACCGTTGCTGCTCATTGATCGGACGCCTTAAGAGCAGCTATCGCAAGCGACTCCGGGCAATCGCTGTGGATGGCACCTCAGGAACACTGCTGGCATGCAATCCCCAGGGCCATCCTCTTGCTGAAGCTTTGCCCTATTCATTCGCATGTCCAGACCGCATTGAACAACTCAGAGAATTCCTACCTCAGGGTGGACCGGCTTCAAGCGCAAGTGGGAGCCTTGGTCGCGCGCTTCACCTTCTCAAACAACACAGCGAGCCTCTCCTCCTTCGCCATCAAGCCGACTGGATCAGCGGGTGGCTTCTTGAAGATTGGAGCTGCGGGGAAGAGGGCAACAACATTCGCCTCGGTTGGGACTTACGCACTGGAACCTGGCCAGAAAGCTTTGTCAGCCAGCCGTGGTGGAGTGCACTACCAGAGATTCGAGCCAGTGGCTCAGTGCTGGGAACACTCTCGCCTCAACGATCCAAGGATCTGGATCTACCTAAAGATCTACTTGTAGTCGCAGGGACCACCGACTCAAACGCGGCAGTTCTCACCGCTGACGCTGGAGATGATGAAGGCATCACAGTTCTGGGGAGCACCTTGGTGCTCAAACGTTTCACGCAGCAGCCCATTGCTGCCGGTGCAGGAACCTCCACGCATCGGGTTGGAGGACGTTGGTTATGTGGAGGAGCATCCAACGCTGGCGCTGCGGTTCTGAAACAGATTTTCCCTGACATTGACATCGCCGAACTGAGCCGTCAGATCGATCCTGATCAGTGCAGCGGCTTACAGCTGCTGCCACTTCCAAAGCGCGGTGAGCGCTTCCCTGTCGACGACCCTGAGCTTGAACCAGTGCTAACGCCACGCCCAGTCAGCGACGCCCTTTATCTACATGGCCTTTTGGAGGGGTTAACGCGAATCGAAGCGGCAGGATGGCAATGCCTTACAACCCTTGGGGCTGATCCTCCGAGGAGGATCGTGACCCTTGGCGGTGGAGCACGCAATCCACAATGGCGCCGGCTGCGTGAGCGACATCTTGGTGTTCCAATCCGCAGTTGTAATACGCCTCCAGCCGCGGGTGTGGCGCGTCTTGCTCTGGCCGCTTTGATCGCCCCAGACAAGAAGGATCATCTAAGGGAGAATTAAAAGAGCAGCACCAAACCCGTGCCCAACCGACTTCGTGACGGCCTTGCCCTTGGCCTGTTCATCGTTCTCGCCGGATATGTGGGATTTAGCGGGTTTCGGCTCGCCATTCTGCTCTGGCAACGCTTCAGCTGAGTCACTCATCAACCCTCAATCTCTCCTTCTC
>QCUL01000080.1 GCA_003210755.1 Synechococcus sp. AG-679-C18 | reverse complement strand
AATGCGATTTGTGGAGTCCCCCAGAGCTTGGCTGTAAGTAACGCTGGCTTTTCAACTTTTCCTGGTGCTGTCTGGGGCATATCGTCAGATACAAAAATATCTAAAAACTTATCTCTGAATCTAGGTGTATATCAAGTCGCTGATATTAATGTGGCTGAAAGTTATGGTTTTGATTGGACAATCTCTCCAGATGATGGAGTGAGTGTTTATGCGCAATTCAATCATTCTCTAAATGAAGAGATTAATTTAGAAAATCGACTTTCTTCAGTTGAAAATTGTATTTATGATAGTATTTTGAGCGATCGTTCCGATCATATAGTCTGTAGTTCTGAAAATATTAAAAGCTACAATCGAGGGAATTTTTCTCTAGGTGCATTTAGTAGTTTTCGTCGTATTGTTGGATTTGACGACAACCAAACTGGTAATAATGTGAATGGTTTGTATGTCCAGTCTGACTATCAGATCACTCGTGAATATGTTGACCCTTCGCAAGGGTTAAGAGCTTGGTTTAATACAACATTAATCCCTCGTTCGGAATTTGCTTATTTACCATTACAAGTTAACCTTGGTTTGGTTTATACGGGGCTTATCCCAAGCCGTGATTTAGACGTTACATTTGCGGGTCTTTTTTTAGGGAGCTTTAGTGACAATTACTTGAATACATTGTATTCAACTCCTAAGTATGCTCTTACTCCACAGTTTAATCCGAATGGGTATGAGCTTGTTTTTGAAATTGGGCATAAAATAATGATGACGAAAACATTGTTTTTTCAGCCGGATCTTCAGCTTATATTCAATCCTAAAGGCTTAAATACTTTACCTACTTCTGTTGTCCTTGGGGCGCAGATTGGTTTTGCTTTGTAGATGTTTTGTTTTTATCTGTAGTAGGTTCGCCTGCCAATCCTTGACTGTAGATTTTGCCTTTTGTTTGCCCCCGCAAGTTATTTATCTCCTTTTTAGTGCTTAGATGTTCTTAAGGTTGCCTTGGGTAAGGTTTCTCCTCATTAATCTTAAGTAGTGAAACTCAGGGGTCGTCTTCTTAGTTCTCTTGTCCTTCTAAGCTAATCTCTGGCATCCGTATTAATCTTTTTCTCTGTGTGATAAAAAGTCTCGACAACATTACGTGTCTCCCATCCCGATGCTGAAATCACCGGATCCAAGATCTGCCCTGTATCAGTAAACGATAACCGAGTCCAGTTCATGAGCTGCCTTCTTTGCGACGGCAGGAAAGCAAATATCGGGATTTACGACCATGGCAGTTCTGTAACCCAGGTTGTCACTCAGGGCTAATGACGTTGATGCCTGCAAGTCTTAGCTCGCCTTGGCGCTGGAGACTGTACCTAAGTTGTTTTGACTCGTAGCCAGGTTGATCGGGCGAAACGTGTTCAAGACCTTCCCTTAGAAGTAGACGATCCGCATCACCTTCCAACAGCCCAGTGATTTTTCCGAAGTGCGCGAAGTAATGAGGCTCCACTAATCGCCCAACTCGTCCTTCAATGCCTGACACGGCAAGAGTTCTAAAGATGTATGAATATTGATTCCAGTATTCAATAATTCAAATGAAAATGTTTAGGCAATATATGCTTGCTCCCTTTTTTGCTACTGGGAAACTTACTTGGCAGATTAAAGCCCTCTATTCGCCTATCAATTGCCAAGTTAAGTTAATTTTCTGGTACTCAAACAATGAAGTTTAATTTTGATCACTGGTCTTTTGATCTGCTTGGTGGATGCTTCGGGATCGCAATTGGCCTGGGTCTTGTCCGGTTTGATTTTGGAATTATTGGCAGCCTGATGGTAGATGCTAAATGGATTAACATTGAAGATATTGGAAGATTAGCTGCAATCAATATGTTTGGCTATCTTGCAGGGGCTATTCAGCAGGCCTGTATCAAGCGCAAACAGGTTTCAATTAGATTTGTATTTGTAGGGCTAATTGTTATCGTGATTTCGATTATCCTGGAGGGGAAATATATTAATTTCACAAGTCAATCAATTTTGCGATTGATATGTGGATGGGGTGCCGCACAGCTCGTTGCTGGACTGCCATCTCTCGCTCTTGAGCGTGTTCCTCCCAACTGGCGAAGACAATCAACTGGGGTGATCATGTGCGGAGGTGGAGTTGGTGCACTTCTTGGATCTGTAGCAATCGGAACTTTTTCTCCTACTTCTGCGCCTACTGCATGGAATGTTCTTGCATTGCTGACTATGTTTCTAAGCTTGCCGACATTAAAACTAATTTTTACAAGCTTCAAACTTCAGGCTAACTGCGCAAAATCAAATATAAAGGCCGTTAGAGATGTCCGATCGAGTAGCAAAGCTGGGTCTCTTGGCAGGCCAATCTTGTTCATTATCATGGGATTTGTCTTTATGCAGATAGGTCAGGTACCTGTAATTCTTTATGAACCATTGATTGCAATCAAGAAAATCGGTTTAACGCCTATGGTTTCTAGCAATGTGGATGGCTTATTCGGATTTGGATTAATCATGGGTGGCCTAATACCTTCAATGACGTCTTCAAGATTAACAACCAAGGCGTTTTTACCACTTATATCTTTGTTTGGATTATTAGGCGTAATCCTCTTTGGAGCGACGCAAAATGTATCAGCATTATCTATTTCAATTCTCTTAATTGGTGTTTGGGATATGATGATTGGTACTTTGACTATAGATCGTCTTGGGCAATTATGCAATGAAGAACTTCAGCGAAGATATTGGGCTTTTGCTACATCCTTTGGCTCATTGGGATTCATAATATTCTCAACTGCAACATCTCAGCTTTCAGGCACTAATATTAATCTTGTTCTTGCGCTAGGGATTGTCGCAGTTGTTATTCATGCTTTTCTGGAGTTTATGCAGTGCTTAATTGTTATTAAGCCTAGGCCAATGATTGCTTCTTATGGATCAGACAAATAAGAGCAGAGATCGCAATAACTTTCCGTTCACTAATTTCGCTTAGCAAAGCGAATTTATGCGGATAGGCAACCCCCTCTCCTAACAGGACTTGCGGCTTAGACCAAGCCGCCGTACAATTTGA
>QCUL01000079.1 GCA_003210755.1 Synechococcus sp. AG-679-C18 | reverse complement strand
AGCCGTTCGTAACTACTCCTGCTGACCTCACCACCAACGCTTGTACTGGCTCGTTCCATTGAGGTGGGAGAAGCATCACCTTGGTAGGAATAACTGCGAGGGGGAGGAATCTGGAGAGAACCTAGAGCAAACGGCTTCAAATCCTCGCGAACTTGATCGAGGTACTGAGTCAGCAAAGCCAAGGCAGCCGATTTGGTGGACGCTTCCGCCTGCAATCCCAGCGAAAAACGAAACCGATCACTGCTAGTGGAGCCACTTTCCTGAACCTGGAGTTGCAACAAGGTGCCAGTACAGCCCAGCTCTGATGCCAACAACTGTGGAGCGAAAAGAAAAGCAAAACTTAGTCCCAATAAAGACCAAGCCGCTTTATTAATAGAAAATGGCGGAAGCCCTGTTTTGCACAAAAAAGATCGAGCCATGTAAAGAGACGTACCAAGGTGTAACAATCCTCCCAAAGGTTAAAGAAGTGACGCCGAAGAAGCGACCAAATTATTACCGAGGGTGACTAAACCTTGATTGATGCTAAACCGAACAAAATAAATTCAAAAGGGAAGACAGACAACCCAAGCGAATATCTTCCGGAAAATTAAATGTATCCAACAAAAAGTGCAAAACAAACATCTACATTACCAATCCTTGAAAATTGACCAGGATTCCAAAGGGCGTTGAAGACAAAGTCGTCCGATTCGATTCTTCATTCAACAGCTAGAAGATTCATTCCAATTTTTCAGGGAACTGACAAAGTGGGGATGATTTCTTCCTAAAGAGAGCGATTAAATAATTCTAAGATATAAGTTAAATATAAGCGCTAGTATCGCCAAAGAAAACAGTTTCTATCATCAATTTCGAATCTTTCAAGAAACAATGCAAGCAGCTATTATATCTGGGAGGCTATTGAAAAGATCAGATTTAATAATATAATCGGTGGCACCAGCCTCAATTGCCTGTTTTTTCATCTCTGGATCGCAAAGCCCAGTAAAGATATATACAGGACCTTTATAGCCCACAAGCCTCAAACGTTTAATACATTCAATACCATTCATCTGGGGGAGCAAAAGATCTACAAATACCCCAGAAACTTTTTCAATAGCAACAAAATCAATGAGTTCAAATGCATTATCAAAGAATCGTGCCTTTAAGCCAAGATCATAAAATTCTTCCTTAAGAGCGCTGCGAATGCGTGGATCATCATCGACGATGGCAAATTGCAAGGACGATGCCATGCCAGAAGAAAAAACAGCCATTGGGGCTTGAAGTAAGTAACCCAGGAAAATCTAGGTTGGCTTCATATTACTCTAAAAAAACCAAGACTGGAAACGATCAGGTGTTAATTGCTACCAACCAGTGATAAATATATATTAAAATGCTTCTTACGAGAACTTCATCATATTGATGCAACAAAAGGCTTAATCTTAAACTTTAAATGCATTAGTAAGGCAAAGAAGGAATACTCATAGACGCCTAGAACGGGTATGACTTGGTAGTTCGCCATAGATCTGTTTGTACTTTGCAGAAATCCGCCCACTATGCTGAAGACCTACTGTTTCACAACCCCGACCAACATCCATACCCTGCAAAAGAAGATCTCTGAGTCGCGTAAAGCGAAGTTCTTGCAAAACTTGCAAAGGAGTACTGCTCATCACAGTCTGAAAAGACACCTGCAATGTACGACAAGACACATTGCAAGCAATACATAGGTCTGAAAGATTGATGGGCTGATTTATATTATTTTCCATATAGGATAAAGCGATCTGCACATAGCTGGGCTTCGAATTATTTTGTTTGCCGGGATTGAGAGCACTGGGATCAACACCAACTAAAGTGGCTAAAAGCGAGACGATCGACTCCTCAAGCGGTTGCATAATTCGGAGACTAGAAAGTTCATCTGCAAGCGCCGAAAACTTTATCAACTGATTAGCACAAGCTAAGATCAACTGCTCATGACCAGGAATCGTCTCCTGAAGGGTGACTAAGCTGGGTAGCTGAGTACCGTGCTCAACAGCCTCAGACAGCAGATAGTCTGCAGAGATTTGAAAGATATAACCTGAGATCAAATCTGTACCAGAACAAATTTCAACCGGCTCACCAGGCAATGCCATAAAAGAAAACCGATTCGGAGTCGCAAAAACGTCCCTGTCTCCCGCAACACCCTTAAACACTCCGCCATCAGCAATTGCAAAGGAAAAAGAAGTATCTGGATTGCGTGCAAGTATCCGCGAAGCACCCTTGGCACCTATCTTTATGATTGATAATTTTCGACCTTTAAACTCAGAACCAATAAGCCGGGCCGATAGATCAGCAGAAGACGCCTCAATACGAGGATTTATATGCTTAAGCCAAGAAACTAGATTTTTATCGACCTGAAAAGTCACCATCAATTTATATAATGACAATTCAATTCTAACCAATGAAAGGAGACGGCTGCAATGAGACGAACATATGGAAACAATCACACTAATTGGCTTGGGCATATCTCACTCCCGCCAAATCAAAAGAAGTAAACGGAATGCATAGGCTCCAAATACAAAAAATGCACAAATCATGAATTTAACGACACAGCATTTCACGAGAATATTTAGAATTTATAGCTATAAACCACAAACAATCAAAAAATCTTCACGCAATCATTTGTTATCAAGAGCTTAGGCAACAGGGAACTCAAAACGCATCACAGTTCCATCACTAGATGACCTAAGCACATAGATCCGACCGTTCATCAGATTTACAAGTTGAAAAACAAGTGCAAGTCCTACACCCGAGCCTGGCACACTAGCTGAATCCGATCCACTACGTCTGAAAGGTTGAAAAATAGCTTGATGATCCTCTTCAGGAATTCCAGTACCATAATCTTTAATATCAAAACAAACGTTCTGATTTTCAACTTCCATAGACAACTCTATGGGCTTGGTTTCTGGAGAATACTTTGAAGCATTTTCCAAAACATTAACAATTGATTGGCGAAGTCGATCAGGATTCACCTTGATTTGTATTGATTCTAAATCACTCAAAGTATCTACTGAAGGTGTCAAAACACGACTCCCCCAAGACAATGGTTGAAGCTCATCAGCCAGTTCTTT
>QCUL01000078.1 GCA_003210755.1 Synechococcus sp. AG-679-C18 | reverse complement strand
TTTCAAAAGGATTGGCAGAGTCAAGGGTTGCAAGAGCACTCGACATGGAATGGGAAGGTCCTTCTTCAGCATCGTCCTGATCGCCAGTGTCGTAATCGAGGTCGTCATAATCACCATCTAGGTAATCATCACCCGCAACGACTGCGCGAAGACGAGAAATCAGCGACACCGGAAACTCAACCAAACCTTGACCCTGAATAGCGCTCAACAGAGTTGTGAGCAAGAGTGACTGGGCGATTTGCTCATTATCACAACCCCCCTTTCCGCTGAAAGCCCTTTAAAGCAAGCGTTCAGGCCTTGGACCAAACAATCCAGAACCTACACGCACCCAGGTGGCGCCAGCCTTTGCCGCTTGTTTCCAGTCGCCGCTCATCCCCATTGAGCAATGGGTCAAATCGAGTTCATCTGCGAGGGTTCTGCAGTCATGAAAAAGTGTCTGCCGATCTGACGCCTCCACTCCGAGAGGGGCCATGGTCATGAGTCCGATTGGCTTCAAGCCCGGGAGCGTCTGCAAATGTTGCCAAACCTCTCGCAGCGCATCCGGCTCCCATCCACCTTTCGCTGGATCGTCTCGAAGCTTGACCTGAAAAAAAGCTTCAGGAATCTTGCCTTCCTCCAAAGCAATTCTTGAGATGCGCTCAGCCAGCTCCTGAGAGTCGATCGAATGAATCACGGGGAAAGCACGCACAACAGCACGAACTTTGTTGGCCTGAAGGCGTCCAATGAAGTGCCAGCGCAATTGGGTGAGATCGCTTAATTCTTTTTGCTTTGGGAGTGCTTCTTGCACCCTGCTCTCTCCGAAATCAATCTGCCCCATATCCGCCAGTTCTCTCACTGCCACGGCTGGGTGGCCTTTGCTCACCGCGAGCAAATTAAGGGCATTTGGGCACTCAGCCTGAATTGCCTGCCAGCGGGCCTGAATCATTCCAGGTTCTGCACTGCTGGACACCATCAAATAAAAGTTTGATCGAACAATTGCTTCCAATCGGCGAAATCAGAAACGCGATCACGACGACAGCGGGCTAAGTGCAGCTCGGCGTGATGTCGTGCGTCCTGGTAAGGAATCACTTCAAACAGAGCTCCTCGGGGTTGCAGCGTCACCAAGAAAAACATGCGCTGTGCATAAAGAGTGGCGTAGAGGTCACGTCCCTCGCCAGCAGTCGACACCTGATAGAGCATTCCAAAGGTGGGGTGATTGAGATAACGCTCCGCTCCCACAGCTCAATCCATCAGAATTTAAAGAGCACCGTACTTGCTTCGCAATCCCACGACAGCAAGAAGGGCAAGAAAAACCAGAACGTTCAAGCTGCTTGCCAGCAATGAAGGGTTCTGAATAGGGCGAAAACAATCAGCAGGAAGCCAACGCCCACCCCGGGCAATTAAGGCATCGGCCCCTTGCTCAGCCCGCAACAAAATGTTGGCGAGCAATCGCTCACCAACCGCGAGAAGAAGACCGAAGGACGCCTTGAAGCCGAGCTGCCGAGGATTAACAGCTCGACTCGCCACAGAGCGCATAAGGTTTTGCAGTTCCTCTTGAACCAAGGGAAGGAAGCGGAGCGCCAAAAGCAATTGAAAGCAGAGGCGATCCACCGGCAAACCAAATTTGCTGAAAGGAAACAAGGACCAACTCAAGGCCCACATCAGGTCTTCGCTTGGCGTAGACAAAAGCATGAGGTTCACGCTGTGCACCACGGTGACAATTAGCGTTGCGCTATTGATCCCAAGCTCAGCCGAGCGACGATCCACCACCAGAGGTCCCAGCCTGAACAGCTCCCAAGCTGGTGCCTGCAATGACAACCCTTGTAACTCTTGAACAGGGCGAATGGACTGACTGGCCACTGGATCTCCTGTTGGTAACAACATCGCCAACAGGCCGATTCCAGCCCCGAGAAACAGGACCAAAAGCAGAGAGCGCCACCACAACCTGGGGGGCAAGCCACTCACAGCGGTGATCACCAACAAAGCCACGACAAGGCCTAGACGCCAGAACGGTCCAGCCAGAACGGGGGTGAGTAGAAACACAACAACCCAGCCCAGCTTCAACCGGGGATCGATCTGCCGCAGCCATCCACCGCTGCCATCGACGTACTGCCCGATCGGAATCTGTCGCAACCAGTCCATGGGAATCAGCCTTGGCGGTTCTGCTGGCGGACCAGATCACGTTCCGCATCCCGCTGCTGCTTACCACGCCAAAACAGCTTCACCGGAGTGCCATCGAAGCCGAGGCCCTCACGAATTTGCCGCTCTACGTAACGGCGATACGTTTCTCCAAACAGTTTTGGCTCATTGACAAACAGCGTGAAACTTGGAGGACGACTCGCAACCTGAGTGCCGTAATACAAACGCCCTTGCCTACCGCCACGGGTAGTGGGTGGACTCCGCCAGCTCAGGGCCTCCTTGAGCACTTCGTTCACAACAGATGTGGTCACCCGGCGGCGGTGCTGCTCGACAGCAAGAGCGGCAAGGGCAAAGATGCTGTCCACACGCTGCCCGGTGAGCGCAGAGGTGAAAAGCATGGGTGCCCAATCCAGAAAGTAAAGCTTGGCGCGAAGCTCTTTCTCCATAGCCGTCATGGTGTGACTGTCTTTCTCGACTGCATCCCACTTATTCACCACCACAACGCAAGCGCGGCCATCCTCTTCGATGCGTCCAGCCAGGCGCTGATCCTGCTCCGTCACTCCATCGAGAGCATCGATTACTAAAACGCACACGTCACTGCGTTCAATCGCTTTAAAACTGCGATTGATCCCAAAAAATTCGGGTCCGTAATTCACACTGCGACGTCGACGTATTCCGGCTGTATCAATCAATCTCCAGGAACGATTTTCTCGTTCAATCCGCGTATCAATGGTGTCGCGAGTGGTCCCACGGATTGGACTCACAATGGCCCGCATCTCGCCACAGATGGCATTGAGCAAGCTGGACTTACCCACATTCGGGCGCCCAATAATCGCGAGCTGGATGGGCTCGTCTTCATCACTCTCCTCATCCTTAGGTGGCAAAAAGTTGAGCACCTGATCCAGCAGTTCACCGGTGCCAGCCCCGTGGATCGCTGAAATCGGATGGGGTTCTCCAAGACCAAGACGCCAGAACTCCGCAGCCATTGCCAGACCCTGCTCAGCCGACTCACACTTATTCACTGCAAGAAGGGTCTGGCAATGCTG
>QCUL01000077.1 GCA_003210755.1 Synechococcus sp. AG-679-C18 | reverse complement strand
AAGATTGCGGACGCTGTTGTAATTTAGAATGATTGCATAACAAGTGGTACTCTTTCAAGAAAATATGAAAGAGTGGCATTTTGTCGGAAACTACTCAAAATCCAGCACCAATGCAGGATTTTGATGTATTCCGCTGAGTGAATGCAGAGTTGGGGACTCCAGTTGTCTGGAAAGATTTGTCTGAATTGGCCTATAGGACTGCTGTCAAAAGTACCAGGGTGAGATTAGAGACTTATTAATCGATAATTCGCAAATGGGTGTCGCAAACTTATCCCAATATTTTTTAGGAGCTTATCAAGCTTTGTGGTTGGATTCCTCCCAGGCTGATCTATTCCCAACAGGGCGTGTTGGGGTTTAGTGAGGTTGTTACGCCAGCCGTGATTCGGTTCTTACTCTCTGCAGTCCAACAATTACTCTTGTAGTGAGTGAACGTTAGTGCTCTTAAGGGATGCAGTTAGTTCTTAAACAAGTAAGGGGGTTTGAGGAGCTGTTAGATGATCCTATGAATTCCCTCCTCCTGATCAAAGAAAAGAGCCGAAAGCACAAGCCTTCATGATGCCCAGCGTTGCTTCGCTGCCCGTCTAGAGGAAATTGACCATACATCTGCACATTAATCACCAGCCAAGTTTGCTGGGTCGTTGTTGATGCTTCACTGATTGGCCCTTTAATTGTCTGTCAATCCCATCGCTAACGGGGTTTTTAATTGTGTTCCTGTATGGAGGGATGATTCAACAGAGATGAGTATTTAACTGAGGGTTTTGAGTAAGAGCGTTAATGTTGTGATCTTGCAGAAATAATCCTCTTTAATTGTAAATTTTGTATTCCTCTAGGGTACAGATTTTTAAGACTAGTTAAATTGTTCAGTAATCAATCTGACCCCGTCAATTAAATTTTAAATACATGGTGAATTCGTTACTTGAGTCTAAACTTTAAACCATTAGATTATGCTTTTGCTACATCTAGTCATTTGATGTTCTGCGGAAAGCTGTAGCGGGTGGCACGCTGGATTCAGTGGCAACAAGTAGACAGAAGATTCTTCACCCACTTTGGTCAACAGAAGCAGATCACTGATAAAAATTTTGCTTCAATGTTGATTTTTTACTTGAACATCATCTGGCCAAATTGCCAGACAATGTTCGAGCATTTATTTTCCTTGGTTCAGACGCTCTGGTATCACCGATCAATCCTTTTTAAGATAATTAGGCATTGCTAGAGGTAGAGGGCATAGGTTGTGTGGATCAGTGCTAGGAGGCCATGAACGAATCCCCTTTTGAATGGGATCTAGCTAGTAACGACTATCTACAACAAATAGGTCCTCGACTGACGCGTGATTATGCAGGAGATCTGATCGAAAGAATGAATCTCTCGCCAGAGTGCAGCGTGCTCGAAGTTGCTGCTGGTACGGGAGAATTAACCATAGAGATGGCAGTGAGAGCCAAGACTATCTTGGCTACCGATATTTCCGACGAGATGCTCGGAGCCTTACAGGGGAGACTGCAGAAGCGGCGGATCAACAACGTGCTCACCTCCAAGATGAGTGGGGAACTTCTCGATTGCGCGTCTTCAAGTTTCGACCGTGCTGTGTGTATGTTTGGAATCATGCTGTTCGAGGCTCCAATAAAGGGGTTGCAGGAGCTGCGGCGGGTACTTCGACCGACGGGGCGGGCGGTGATCAGTGTTTGGAGTACACCTGATCATTTTGAAATGATGCAACTGTTCGCGTCCGCCGTAGCTGGCTTATGCCCAGATCAAAAGCCCTTGGATTTGACTAAAAATCCTGCCTTCACTCTGAGTGATTCAGCGAAGCTGAAAAGGTTGATGAAGGAAGCTGGTTTCAGCAATATTTGTATCGATACAGTTTCACATCTCAAGAATTTCGCCTCAGTGGACGAGCTTTGGTCGATTCTCATTTCAGCAACACCTCCGCTCTTCTGGTTTCTAGAGGGTATTGGGATTGAACATCACAACGAACTGAAGAGAAGGCTCCATGATCAATGTTTAAGCAAATTTGTGCGCTTTCCCCTGCAGCTAAGCAGTGAGGCACTGATCATCAGTGCCGATGCCTAGTGCCTAAGGAGCCAAACTTCGCTTTACAGGAGAAAAATATAAATCGAATTCAACCTCATATTTCAACGATTCCAACTTGATCGAGCAGGGCGCATGCAGTTGTCTAGGACATAGCCGGAATCAGGATATAACTCTGGTTCTAATGGCATCCGTCCGTAGCAACGCCGAAATGATTAGGCGGGATTTGGATCCAGATCAAGACGAGTTGAAAACGCATCAACAATCAAACAAACCAGTCAAAAAGGGTGGCAGTCTTGAAGCTGTCTTCGCCGCTTCTGGTTCGTTGTTGGTGGGGGGCTTAGCGATTGTTTTTAGCAGCCAACGCAGCACCAATAAACGTGCAGCTTTGACTGGTGGGGTTCTTGGTGGTGCGGCTGGGCTATTGGTGGGCTATGGGGTTGGTCGACTATGCCGATGAGTACGTGCAGAGCATTGAAACAATCGGCTTAGTTCCTTACTGAAGTCAGTACTCAGCTCTTATTTGAATTGAGTTTGACTTAGCCAATCCCCATCATTGGTGCCATCCATTCCGCGTGAATTGCTGCGAGAAGAGACATGTCAAAGGCATGAACAGCTGGATTGGTTTTATCGGCAACCCATAAGAGTCCAAACGGTGCGTTGATGGCCAGTTGCATCCGCCAACGCCAGGTGATGATTTTCCAAATTCTGTGAAGGATTGACTTTTTCTCTACAGCTGAATCGGTCATTTTTCCCCTAAAGAGGCCTCAAATATGGCGGATTTCATAGATGAATGGGGCCCGCCAATGCTTTGAGAGGGAACATCTGTTTGTATCAAGGTATGGTTGCCGCTCCTGCGCTAGCGAAATTGTCAGTTGCATCGAGTATTTCGAGATTGCTCGGAATGATCGAGTTAGAACGCTTCGCTTTATTCGTCGGCCAAGCTGTTTCTGCAAAGGCTTAAAGCAAAACAGCCTGGCATCTTCGGAACTCTTTCTGCTCTTTAATGCAAGCGGTCTGAGGGCGGTTAATTCGCTAAACCGTACCTCCTTGTTTGGTTTTGGGTATCGCATTGGCTTCTCGTTTTATTTGCTGAGAAAGGCTTTTGTAAGCCTCACCTGCTTGTTGCCAGTGAGAGGCTGTGGTGAGTGATCTTTAATTG
>QCUL01000076.1 GCA_003210755.1 Synechococcus sp. AG-679-C18 | reverse complement strand
GAGTGGCCGTTCCCAACCCTCTTCCCAGCGATAAGCATCCAACAAAGGCCCATCCAAACCAATCCTCGCTCCGAAACAAATTCCTTCCCAGATCATTCGATGCTCCTCTGGTTCTATGAGTCCGTGGGTTAACCAAGTAGCTAGTAATCCTACGTGGAGTGGCATCTTTTTTGTAATTGAAGAATAAGCGCTGTCTGCTGCTTCTCCAGCCACAGAGATGGGTAGACCAAGAACTAAATGGTGGAGATCATGACATATTGTGCATCTATACATGACATAATCCTCCTCATTATCTGTTGTTGGTGATGGTATTTGCAGCTGATTAATTCCCAGATGTCTCTGCCTTTGCTGCATACAAAAACCAAGGCTCCCCTTCGGCATTGCACTCATTTCGTCGAGTGAGGGCCATGGGATAGCAAATCGTTCCTCAATTAGAGGCTGAAGCTGTGGATGAGCCAAAAGCTGTTTGATCCCCTGCTGTTGAAGCTCTGACTTGTTTGTAATAGATAAGTATTTGACATGCTTCAAAAGATGATCAGGGTCCTTCGCTGACTGCAGAATGCCAATTGCCAACTTGACAGCGTCCTCTTTTAATTCCGTACGGGAAGCCATGGCATGAATTTCTGAGGTCCCATTGATCTAGATCTGCCGAGCAGACAAGTCACTACTTCAAACCGAACAAAGAGGTGCGGTTTAGCGATTCAGGGGTGTCAATGTTGCCCGTGATTACTTGCGTTCTCCTGCTGTTGGTCGGGATGTAAGCATCAGGCGCACTACCAAAGACAGATACTGACGCACCTTCTGAGTGGCATCAACAAACAGCAGCGGCTCGATGCCGCAAGACATGCCTAGATCGATTGGAGATACGCCAGCCAGTGCCCATGGCCCCGTTAACTCATAACCACTAACAACAATGATCCGCACCACACTCAGTCTCGCAGCTCTCACCATCGGTGCATTAACTGCGCCCGCACTCGCCGAGATCAGCCCATCTCAATGCAAGTTGATTCGATATGGCGAGACCACAATTGTTGAGAAGTTTCCCTGCGACTTCCGCCAATCCTTTGGCTCAGTAAAGGCCTGGAGCAAGAACTGGAATTTTGAGTTCCCTTACAAAGAACAGGGCAAGACCTTCATCCGAATCAATCGAATCCCACTGACCTTCACTCGAACTAGGCAATACACCCTCGAAATAAGGCTTTGACATCGTGAATATATGCGTACAATCTAAGTGATCTACAATGCTAAACTTCAACCCAATTATGATCAGAAATAATACTTTTGGCCGCTAAATTTATGTCAAAACAACTTTCATATGCCATTGCATTAGTCGTAGGAATTGCCACTACCGCATCTTCCAGTATCGCCAGTGATGATACTTTTACAATTAATGGGCAGCCAATAAATCCACTTTGCCTCGCGCTTACCTATGACACGAGTTTTACTCGGTATCTTGATCAACCTAGAGATCAAAATATAAACAGCATCCTAGACCTCAACGCATGTCAGGCAAGTAGCACAAAAGGAAGAATGATCCTCAATCCTAAAGAAGCCGATGTATGCGGGAACTTTCTAAGAAAAAGCGGCAAGCAATTCGCGGCTTATCATTTCCCTTGGGGGCTAAATGATGACTTTGACATGACTCAACGAAGGGGGTGCCTTAGTTACGAATACATAGGAAAGTCAAAAAGTAGAATTGATGTTCTGCACATAAGAAATTTCGGTGGTGGAACAGGTCTATTTAGTAATATTATGCTAGTAAAAAGAATTCCTATGAAGAGGTACAATTTCAATGAAAAATTAGGGCCCCAATGGGACAAAGAAAACTTCATCGGGTTGCTGAATGTAGGGGAAATTCCAGGCGGAGACCGCAGTAGTGGAAGCTTTATAGAAATTAATTTAATTGGAAATAAATTAAGTGGAACTAGATATAGCCCTAAAAACAATGCAACTACAGGAGGCGAAAAAGAAGAATTTTCATTTCAACTTCCTTAACTAACGCAGCACAGAAAGAAAGAAAAAGAGCAACAACGTCGAAACCTGAGACAAGCACGACGAGATTTAAAGGAAGAACTGAGGCCATTAAGTCTGGCCAAGCGGTTATTGATAGGCAGAACTAACTTCTAGAACTAACTTCTAAAGACGCTTCTGCGTCCATACGATCCAACGTCATTCCCGCCAGCATTGAATGACTCCATGAGCCCATGTGGCGAAATAAAAAACACATCACGGCTGGCGCCGCTCACCACCCCGTCCGGCAACTGGTTGAGCTGATCATCAGCAACGTCAATCACTATTTCTACATAATAATTAAAAAATGACATATTGAAGCTGAGTTTAAGGATACCAACCTTCTCCATCTGGCAGCATTAATCCCTTGTTGACACTGCCTTCACTTATCATGCACCCACGAGATGCACGGTTTGATTGGAAAGCCTTTGCAGCGGAGGCGATTCCCACAAAAACAAATTTTGTCCCTCTTGAGATCGTCTTGACTGACATCAAGACGACGTTTGGGGAAGCGCGACCAGCCTTGATTCTCGACGCTGGCTGTGGAGTTGGAGTTGTCAGCAGATACATATATTCCCGGGGTTTTTCCGTTGTTGGGGTCGATATCAATGAGTCAGCAATAAACAACGCTCGAAAATCCACAGCAGGCTTGATCAAGGTTTCCGATGAACGCTTAACAAGATATCTCAACTTTTCCTACGCAGATATTCTCAGGCCGGCTTCCTCAGTAATACAAGCTAACGCATTCAGCGGAGCCGTCTGTCAACTCGTCATCTCAATCATCGGAACAGACCAAGATCGAGCCGCCCTGCTCACAAACTTATTCAATGCTCTTCGACCTGGCGGTTATCTCTATCTTTCTGCCTCGGGTGTATCCGATGACATCAACCCTATGTATGCAGAGCTCTACTGTTCAGACTTGGAAATCACCAAGGAGCCGTATACCTACCTATCACGTGACGATCAAGGCAGGGCTCTCTATGTCACGCACCATTTCTCAGAGGAGGAGCTAAGAGATCTTTTGCAAGCTGCCGGCTTTTCCGACATACGTATTGACAAGAAGAGGGAAACAAGTAGTCGAAGAAACAGCCAATCTGCGAACTTCTATTATTGCTATTGCCGCAAGCCTCTATAAACGTATTTGCAGTAATTATCGCCTCCCACTATTCTTGATCGTCAGCCCTATTAATCCATCTTTTATCATAACAACTGAAGATTAGAGGTTATAAGTTTTCTACTTATGCTTTCTTGTGGTTGAGAGAATCGATTACCAGAAGCGATTGCCAGAGGCAAGTGATTCGTATTCCTGAACAAGCATTAAAAGACTTTAAAAGTCTTAATCAAGCCATCAATGAGTTAAGACAGAAACACATCAAACCAACCCCCAAGATTCTTTCTGAGATAACTGGGTTGAGCGAACGCCAAGTCTCTGAACGCGCGGAGATTGGCAAAATCAAACTCATCTTTTCCCTGGACGAAAGGCTGGGCGACGAAGGCAGCTCAATGATTGAGTTGATTGCTGATAAGGAGAACGACAATGACATCGAGCCTGAGCTTGAACTTTCGCAATTGGAAAAACAACTGGCTGGCTGCATGGACTGTTTGAACAACAAACAAGCTCTTGTGGTCCAACGAAAGATGGAAAGCGTTGAGCATCAGGTCATTGGCCATGGAGGAGTGGAGCTACGTGGACGACAGGGAGCTACAAAACTGCTGT
>QCUL01000075.1 GCA_003210755.1 Synechococcus sp. AG-679-C18 | reverse complement strand
AACTGCCTCTCCCAATGGAGGTGTGCTTAGGGGTAGATCAAGGGCTAAGACTGCTTGCCGTCCAGCTTCCTCAAGTTCATCTCGCTGTATGCCCATGATTGGGCCCTCAACTTTTCCTGTGCGTACCAGATGCTGTTCAACCCAGGCAGGCTGCCAAATCAACAGACAAAAAGTGTGAGCTCCGATGCTGTCCGCTTGGTCGCGGGCCCATAACTGATCGAGGTAATTCGGGACTTCCGACGGGGGTAGCGCGAGGGGAGTTTGAAGCGTGAGCTGAGGAGACATGCTGCGACCAGGGGAAGGGCGGTTTCGTTGTGGGCTGGGGAGTTGGTGTGATTAAGGGCGACGCCAGAGCAGGCCATCTTGGGCTAGGAGTGCATCGGCAGCGGCGGGTCCCCAGGTTCGGGATTCATAGGGGTGGATTGGGAGCTGCCAAGGGCTGTCTTCGATCAGCTCAAGCAGCGGGGTGTAGAGCCTCCAGGCTGCTTCCACCTCATCGCTACGTGTAAACAGTGTTGGATCGCCAAGCATGGCGTCTGCCAAAAGGCGTACATAACCTTCGTCTGATGGCTCCCCAAAGGATTCGTCGTAAGAAAATTCCATTTCCACAGGTCGGCTGCGCATGCCGGAGCCTGGTGATTTCACTTCAAATTTGAATTCGGCTCCTTCATCAGGTTGTATGCGAAGGATGAGCTGGTTAGCGGTAGGGCGGCCGCCGGCAGCGTCAAACAAATGAACAGGAGCTTCACGGAAGGTCAATACCACCTCGCTCAGACGTTTGGCGAGACGTTTGCCTGTGCGTACGTAAAAAGGAACGCCCTGCCAGCGCCAGTTGTCAATGAATAATTTCATCGCCACGTAGGTTTCCGTGGTGCTTTGGGGGTCGACGCCAGGTTCTTGTCGGTAACCGCTTAGCGGAGCTCCATCACTACCTCCAGGCCCGTACTGACCACGTATGCAGCAGTTCCAGGGCTCAAGTTCATCGGCGAGTCGTGCTGCTTGAAGAACCTTGGCTTTCTCACTACGAATAGCTTCTGGATCAAATCGTCCAGGGGTTTCCATCGCTGTGATTGCCAACATTTGGGTTAGGTGGTTCTGGACCATGTCACGCAGAGCGCCAGATGTTTCGTAATAGCCAGCTCGTTCTTCAACCCCGACGGTTTCGGAGGTCGTGATCTGAACACTTGAGATGTAGTTCCGATTCCAGATTGGTTCGAAAATTGTGTTGGCGAAACGCAGAACCATGATGTTCTGAACTGTTTCTTTTCCCAAGTAGTGATCGATGCGGAAGATCTGGTTTTCTTGTCCGCAGGATTGAACCACTCTGTTCAGGGATTGAGCGCTGCCATAGTCACGCCCAAAAGGTTTTTCAATCACGACGCGACTGCGCTGGGGATCCTTCAGTAGGCCTGCATCTGCTAACGCTCGACATCCGCTTGCATAAAACTTTGGCGACACTGACAGATAAAAAGTGCGATTGCCGCGAGTGGCACGCTGACGGTCGATCTCTTCAAGGCGACCCCCAAGTTTCACGACATCTTCCGGTTTTTGCAGGTCTACGGGTTCGTAAAACATTCCAGAAGCAAATTGCTCCCAAGCCTCTGGATGGTCCAGAACCTTCTCGCCCATAGCCTCAGCCATTTTGCTGCGGAATTCTTCGTCACTCCAAGGTCTCCTGGCACAGCCGAGAAGAGCAAATTCACTGGGCAGTCGCCGTTGCTGAAACAGTTCAAAAAGAGCGGGCACCAGCTTGCGATGAGTCAGGTCGCCACTCGCTCCAAAAATCACCAGACACTGTGGGGCGATGACCCGTTCCTGTCGTAGCCCAACCCTCAATGGGTTTGTGATCGTTGCGGTCATGGCTACTGCACCTCTTAGGCAGGTTTAACCAGGATTTCTCAATCGGACAGCCCAATTGATCCACCCGGCCAAGTTTTGTGGCTGTCTCCTAAAAAATGGAGGGAATGGACAAAAAAAAAGCTCACCATTGGTGAGCTTTTTGAATGCAGATGGCGAAGTCAGTAAGTTTCGACGTGCCAGCGGTGTGCTTTCTTCAAGGCTGGGCGCAGCTCAGACCAGTCGAGACCCTTGGCCGCTGCGGCTGTTGACATCGCTTCATCAATGCCAGGCTCCATGCCCCGTAGTCCACAGATGTAGACGTGGGTTTTGGGATCTTCAATCATGGAGAAGATTTCTTCAGCATGCTCAAGAACACGGTCTTGGATGTACATCCGACCACCCTTGGGATTTTGTTGCTCTCGGCTGATCGCTTTGGTGTAGCGGAAGTTATCGGGATATTCCTTCTCGTAATTGAGAAAGTCTTCGTCGTACAGCAAGTTGGCTGTTTTGGGAGCTCCCATGAATAGCCAAGCCTTCCCTTTGAAGTTCCAGCCATTCTCATTTCGCTCGTTTGACTCAAACATCCGACGCAAGTAAGTACGCATCGGTGCTATGCCAGTGCCTGTTGCCAACATGATTACGTTGGCTTCCTCGTCATCAGGAAGGAGCATTTCCTTCCCAACAGGACCAGTGATTTTCACCTTGCTTCCTGGCTCTACATCGCAGAGGTAGGTCGAACAGACACCGTTAATGGTTTCCCCATCCTTCTCGTATTGAAGGTGACGAACGCACAAGGAAACGGTGTTTCCCTCGAGGTTGTCACCGTGGCGTGTACTGGCGATTGAGTACAAACGGAGCTTATGGGGTTTGCCTTTTGCGTCTTCCCCTGCGGGAACGATGCCGATGCTCTGGCCTTCAACATATTCAAGATGTGGATCTCCTCCGCTTAGGTCAAAGGTGATGTGTTGGACGCGACCAATGGCGCCTTCCTGGAGAAGTGAATAATTTTCAGTAACGGTTCCCAAAAAGGGTGCTTTGGGCTTGTAAATGTTGACCGGCACTGGTTTTGCAGCGGGCTTTGGCTTGGAAGTGGTCACAGTTACGGGTGCTGGAGGGGCGGATGTAGTGGTTGCGGCTGCCGGCTCTGAGCCCTCTGGACTCACGGACTGAATGCGAACTCCCTGAGAGAGAAGAACGCGCATGGTGTCCTTAAGACGGCTGTAAGGGACGCTGATGCGAGATAGCTCTACGCGACGCCCACCTAAGCCAGTGAAGACAATTGTGAATGTCCGTTCATCAAAGGTGGTCTGCAGAGTCGCGCTTGCCCGCATCGAAAACGTCCTATCAACGGCGCGACTATAAGCGTCACCACTGACTTACTAATGGTTTTACGCTGATTTGCAGTTTCTTCCTTAGAGTCAGCAACGTGAATCTCTCAGGATTAGAAGCGAAACCGGTTTGGCATCTTTCAGTGGTCTTACACAACTGAAGCACGGCAAATTGCCCACAGGAGAGGGGATGTCACTGCATCACCAGCCTATTGAGCAAACTGTTGAGCGCATGCCGGATGGTGTTCGTCGCCTTGCTGCTCAGCTTTTAACGCCTGTCTCTGTTGATCAGATCTGGAATGTTCTGACGGACTACGATCAGTTGAGTTCCTTCATTCCTAATCTCGCCAGCAGTCGATTGTTGTTGCGAGAAGGAGATAAAGTGCATTTACAACAGGAAGGATGTCAGCAATTCCTAGGAATGAAGTTTTCGGCTTCGGTTGAATTGGAGCTCGAAGAGTTTTGTTCTGAAGGGATTCTGAAATTCAAGATGAAGAAAGGAGACTTCCGGCGATTTGAGGGGACATGGCGGCTTAGATCCATGCCAGAGGCCACAGCTCTTTTTTATGAGCTGACTGT
>QCUL01000074.1 GCA_003210755.1 Synechococcus sp. AG-679-C18 | reverse complement strand
TACTTCGCTGCCATCGCGGGAGCTGGCTTGGCGTTCTTCCCCCTCAGCTCGGACGTGTCAATGCAGGCCAGCCTGATCTTTTCGCCGGTAGTCGTTCTGCAGGTATCGCCGTCGTAGCAAGCGGCAATGCTGATCGTTTCAAGTGCAAACGAACGTGTTGTCAACATCGTTGAGACCAACAGAAAAAAGATTGAAACTAACACTTGTAAATGCGACTTCATTTTTGTAGGTCCTTGTGCAGCTGCATCATTTCGGGTCTGTGCCCTTGTATTCACTGGTCAATTCAAATCTGCTCAGGAGTACGTGGAACGGTCACTTGAAGAAGCATTGAATTGGATGGACAGACACCCAAGCAAAGAGATCAAAGGATATATTCACCTTTAAAGAGTTTTGCAAGATTGAGGAAGAGAGCACCACCAAGCGCATAGAAAAGACATATCAAAAACCAAAACAAAAAGAATATCAAGAAACTTCTCGCCACAAGAAGTCATTGGAAGATTCTTAATTAACTCACCACTAGGCAAGGAAGGATTCGTATTTACAGTGGGTTAATATTCATCACTTGGACTTTTGACATGAGTCAAAGGATTGCTGCTGTGACGAGTCTCCCAGTGCCTATTGTCATCAGGAAAGACATCATGATCACGACATCCCATGCCTTTGATTTAACGAAATAAGGTATTGAGACACTCATTGCCGTTAGGTGAACAATGACACCAGTCACAACATCTAGATGAAGTGTGATGAAATAGGCGGCGATCACTAAACCACTACCAATAACTCTCATCCGTTGAAGCAAATCCATCCCTATATTTATAAATTCCTAGAGATGTAAATCCACTTAGTTGCTTGCTGTGAGCGGGATTCGATAGGGATTACCGTCATGAGCAGGAGTGTTCGTGAGAGGTGAAGCAAGAAGAAGATGAAGAAGCACTAGTAGTGTTTTATTTTCCAAGTCGTTTGAACTCTTTCAGCAGAACTCTGTTGAGTCGGTCATCACATCCAACAACCAGTTGCGGGTAAATCGTTCCTTGCTTGTATGGGGAATAAGCAGCAGTACAAACCTCCTGCGTTGCTTTCACCCAGGTATTCAGAGTCTCTGGATCGAGTTGATTCTTTAGTAAATGATTAGATTCTTCCCACCTTTGTGAGGCACACCACCTCATCTCATAAGTGTTTTTACCAGGGCACTGGATGTCTAGTTGCTCTGCCTTCGCTGGCATAAGTGGAAATAATATTAGAAGTAGGAGTGCTTTCATTTTTGTTCTTGAATCTTTTCCACCACAGATTGTCTCAACCCAGTTTGTGCTGATTGGAGTGGCTCTAAAGACCAAGGGCTTTCTTCCGCATCGCCTGGTCAAGCGTGTCGCTGGTCTGCGAACGTAACGCCTCGGTCTCAGCCAACAGTTGATCGATCTTGCCATTCCCACACTGCATGGTGGTCCCACATACCGAGGAAACTTCAACATCTAAAGATATTTTTAGCCCGGTCTCTCCACAACGGAGGGCAGGCATTTTTGTGTCTTGCGTCGGTAGCCTCGTCAGATGACAGATCCGACCACTCTCGTCAGCACCCTCATCAACGAGCTGAAAGGTCAGCTGGCTCAGTCAGCGAGAGAGCTGAAGATGAGAGATGGCTGGGACTTGGGTTGTCCAGTGATGGTTATCGACACTCGGAAAGACCCAAAGCGAGTCATTGCTACGACTATTCGTGGAGTGACGGGAGTCATCACCACTTCACATGTCATCGACCATCCTTTGATGAGGGCTTTTATGGCGAGACACAAGGAGGTAGGAGCCGAAGAAGCGGTCAATGAACTCATCAACGGGCCTGAAGGTGAAGAGTTCGCTGAGGTGTGGGCCTCCTATGTGAAAGAAAGAGACGAGAGAGGACTGGCTTGTTGGTCCCATGACGACGCTGCGAAGTTCGCTAGTAAGTCGAGGGAAGCTTTTGAAGATGGTTGTTTGGCTTGTGTCGCCATCACAGAGGGAGACGAGGGAGATGACGTGGGAGTTTTGACGTTTCAGGTCAAGTCTGAGTGGCTCTCGCCCCAATAGGCAAACTCATCAAACTCATCAAACTGATCTGATGTGGCAGCAGCAGCCTGATTACGCCCGATACAAAGAGAAGATCAACAGTGAAGGCTGGCTGGTCAACAGGCAAGAAGGAATGCTCATCCAAATCAAGCCCGATGCACCAACACAACATGCTCAGTTCGTTCTGGTGAGTTATTACCGCTTGTCAACACGGCTTGGGAAACCCGTTAGGCAGCAGCGGATGCTCAGGCACCTAGGCATCGAGATGTGGATCAACCTGCAGAAGATCGGTTGGCAAAGCTACACGCCACCTAACTGACGTACCGGTTTGGGGGATAGCTCAGCAGCAAAGACCACTCTGATAGGGGATGTGGAGATAACGGTGCTGAAGCGATGGTGAAAGGGTCAAGAAGGCGGGTTAGGAAAGCAACAGATCTCCTCTTTGTTATTGCCTTCTATGTACTGATAACCGGAGCTGTAATCGCTTGCTTCTTTGTATTGAGGTGATAGCGAAACCTCCAATTAACAACCAACAAAACCTCAACACAAGACAAGCACCATGAAAGAACTACTGAAGAACATAGGGTCAGCAATCTGCCTCCCTGTCTTACTCCTTCTTATCCCGTTCATGGCATTAGTCAATGCTATTAAAAAGGGAGACGGTGATGACATCAGATCTGCAATTGAAATGGTGGGCTGTGCAGCTGTTGGCATGGGGATCGCCCTATTAATCAGCCTTGTCCTTGTGTAGACGCCTCATGTAATCAAACAGAACTCTTTGAGAAGCAAACTTATAATTAAACAGATCCCACTAAGAGACAAGATCCTTGGCCCTCTGATTGTGTTCGGAACACCAGCATTAGCCATGAGTCTGTTCTTTGGATACCAATACAGCTCAGCAAGACAGAAATACAAAGATGGCTATGAAGTAAGCCGTCCAATCGTTAACGCTAGTAGCTCACATGATGCCTACTACAAGTGCTTGGATTCATTAATTCTTGAGTACGGCGCTGGATGGCAATGCACTAAGTACAAGAAAGCATTGAAACGAATCAGGCCAGTACCTACAATGCTATTCAGGCAATCCAATGGGTTGAGCAAAGGGACGATGACCTATGAATAATTAGACATCGGACACTACAAAGCAGAGAGATTCACAGGTGATGAGTGGCCTAGTACTGAGGGTGAGATCTTCTACTTCGATCAAGCCAGCTTATGATTAAATATACAATTGCCTACAGATCCAAGCTCTGGCAACCCGCCAAATCATCAGCCCGCTAGGAAGATATTGCTTTCCGTGCTCTCAAGAACATGACCGGATGAAGCAATCATCTCACTATTTTCAGAGATGAATTGCTCCATCACACCCGCCATAGCCTGCATCACGGCACAGACCTTCGAGGGATCGTCCTTACTCACACCGCGATAAAGGGATGTGATTCCAGCCGCTCTCTGAACAGGGGCTGAATCGTCGTAAATCCTCGACCAGTCTGCGAAGGAAGTGGAGATGGTAAATGTGAGGACGTGGGTCTCCATCAAGCAGAACAAAGGATCTATTGAGATAACAGTGCCTCGCTTGTGCTGCTGTTGCCAGCTGCAGTGGGCAGTTTCAGCTTTGCTGCTATTCAGTAGGCAATAAAAAACCCTGCTCATAAGAGCAGGGTATGCATAAATCAATATCGGACTATGTCACGGAATAGCAGATGGGTTGGGTGAATACACTCCGCATGGAATTCCTTTCACGGTTGCTTGCCACACCGTTTGCACGCTACCAACACCATCGCTGTTCCAGCCATGATTAGGAATGTAAGTTTGCTTTGATCTAGTTTGAATAGATTTTGAAGCTGCCTCATTCCATGTAACTAATCCCGGCA
>QCUL01000073.1 GCA_003210755.1 Synechococcus sp. AG-679-C18 | reverse complement strand
GCCGTTCCATGGCCATCACTTGAAGACATGAGTTCGATGCCAAGTGGAAGCCTTGGTTTCTGCATGCAACAAAGGTCTAAAGAGCTTGGTATAGATATAAATCCACTGCTGACATTCAATAAATCAAGCATAAAAGCCCTGAAATCCATGACAGCGGAAGAATACTACTTTGGAAGATTCGAGTTCACACACGACATTCATCATTTAATTCTCGGTATACCTACTTCAGTCGCCGGGGAAGCAGCATTTGCGGGTTATTACACGATGTCGAATCAAGAGCCTGGCTTAATCGCACTTCTAGCTACTTGGATGACTCATAGCTTCATTAACCCAGAAGAACACCAGATCATCTGGAGAGGTATTAATTTTGGCATACAACTTGGTCTTGCTGAGATCTTTTTACAAGGGTGCCGCTGGGAAGAAGGCTGGGAACGGCCATTAGCAGAATGGCGAGCTGAACTTGGGCTTCTTCAACTTCTGGAACGTTCTCCCTTTCAGGATGAGGTACATCGTTGGGAAACGTTGTCTTCCCAGCGGGTTTAGCTCTATAGACGATAAAAACAGTGTACTCATAAAAACATTTAAGAGCCAAGGCCTAAGAGACGTTTTACTAACTACTACCCATCGGCATTCCTGAAACTGCTGATTACTTCAGAACACGATCCAAGACAGCAACAGTCAGTGCATTCCCCTGCGTTTGTAGATATGCATATCCCTTTCCATCAGAACGAAGAATAGCTACGTAGGCATAAGATACTCCCTTGCTATCTTGCTGCTTAATACTACCAATACAATTATCAATTCGAGTAAAGTTGCCTTGATAAGTAGCTTCTTCGAACTGACCAGAATAAGAAGAAATTGCATGACCAGACATTCGCCAGCCTCTCCATTGTTCTCTCTGAATCACTCGGTTGGGTTGCCATTGCCCATTCCTGAACTGATGACCTTCCTGAATACTGAAGACCTCCCCAGCAATAGTGTCTTCTGTGCAGGGTGTAGCTACTTGAGGAAACCAACGCTCACTTGCCACGACTCCAAGTGTTGAGATGATGCCAAAATGTGGATCCCCATTGGTCTTCAGTAACACATTGCTATTCATGCCAACGTTGCTTCGGCTAACTTTTACGTTGCAATCATTGATACTTTGCCATCGCCCGTTGTAGGCCACACTTCTGTATTTTCTACCCTTTCTAAGAAAACTAATACCACTCAAGGTTCCATTTTTATTCCAGGTTTCTAGTTGAAGCTGACCAATTGGGATATCTTGATCGATTCCTTGACTGACGATTAAAAAAGTTCCAATATTTGGATCCTCACAGTTGTTGTGAGCATGAATTTCTGATTTGACCGGCTGTTTCAGTAATGAAATCAAGAGAAGTCCAAGCAAGGGGAATGAATACAATGGATTCACAGACAAACTACTATTTTGATCCCTAGATAATAAAATACAAAAGAAAGGAATATTTTTAACAACCACCAAATCTTCCAGTTGCACAACGATTCTTAATGCCTAGGCCAGTCTTAAGTAGAGCTTTAAGAACCAGGGAAAGTAATGCAGTCATCACTTACTAATCAAACTCAAATACAAATAACATTTGACCTAGATCAAAACTACTAAAGACATTACTAGCTAATGGCTCAGGCGAATTCAAGGTGTAGATGACACTCCAAACTCAGGAGCTTAAAGGGCATGTTGCTGTGGATGAAAAGCAGGATATAACCTTATTGTTTAAAATCCGGAAAAAAGCTAACAAGTTACTAACCGAGCAACAGGATGTATCTCCTTTGATGTAATTTACAGAACATTTATGGACTTGGATCAAATTCCTCTGGGCAGAAAGGACAATAGTAGAGATAATAGTCCTGCACACTCGAAAATGAGGAACCGCTATTCAACAGGCCGCTCTCTTTCAGTAATTCAGAATCGTCAACTTTAATCAATCTTGCATGATGATCTTCTGAAGTTAATTCATTTTGATCAGAATCGAGGCAATCATCCACTAGAAACCCGATTATGCCTGCTATTAAAAGCCTCCTGTCTGAATGTGAAAGCGGAACAAGTTTATTGTTAGACAAAGCACTATGAGATTGAGGTTTTCAGAAGCTAGGCGAACACTTTGAACTAAGTTTGTGATCAAATGCCACTTTGTTCATTAAGACTAAATGCGCGTTGATAATTAGTTGATATTACTCGACATCGATCGTAAATGGGAGGTCTCATCAAGAGTAATAGAGAGGCCCAGGAACAGATCTCTTGATGGCCATAGCGATGGACCATGGAGATCAGCGAAACGGTGCCAATAACTCCGCAGGTACCCGTATTGCATATTAGAGATGGCTCGGCATCAGGCGAAATGCGGGAGTGGAAGGGACTAAGGATGGCTTGAATGATGGCTTAATCTGACCAGAACCAAACCAAACAGAGGATGGCGGACTTTGGGGAACTAAAAAAAAGATCAATTCCACTCAACACAGCATTTAAGTGCAAGTAAAAGTGAAAGTTTTCTATTGAAAAAATGATCTATCATTACTAAAGAGTAAATCCGATAAGCGAAAAAGGCTTATAGAGAAGCAAGAAAGACTTGTTATTCAGATTACGGAGAACTTAAGCCTAGGGCTTATTCACAACAACAGTGCATGATCAGAGAAGGCACCTGTTTCCTGCAAAAACGCCATATAAATAAATCCTAATGATCCCAATACCTTCCACAAATTCAGAACTCAATATCAAAACTAGTTGAACCGATCAAATTATTACAATCACCCTCAACTTCCTAGCGCTCAAACCTGGTAAACCCGATGCCCATTGTTTCAAGATCTGCTACTAATGCATTCAGAACCTCTGCTGATTGGTTGTACAACGTAAATAGGATAAATTAAGCACTACCTCAGGGCCATTAATCATTAGTAGATCCTACATTATCTAAGTATATTGTTTGAATTGGGAACGCAAAGCTTACTCCATTATTCTCAAATAATTCCATAATTTGAATATTAATATGTTGCTGAGCGTTCATTGCTGTCATGTAGTCTTTAGTGTCAATATAATAAACTAATTCAAAATTGAGACTTGATTCAGCAAATTCTACAAAATGGCATCGATCGAATGTTGCGTGATCAGTACTATCAACTGCCGAAGAAATGAAATTCGGAACTTTTGCCATAAGCTCTGCGCTAGTATCATAGGTAACACCTATTTTATAAATAATCCGACGTTTAGGCATATCAGCAAAGTTGGAAATCACGCCGTTTGTTAAAGACGAGTTACTCATTACTACAATCTCACCTCGTACGCTACGCAAGCGAGTTGACCTCACACCGATATTTTCAACGGTTGCCCATGTGGAACCAATATTGATGAATTGACCAACGCGAAATGGCTTATCAACAATAATCATAAAATAAGCAAATAGCTCCATGGCTGGATCTTTAAGAGCAAGACCTATTCCAATACCACCGGCACTGAGCAAGGCCCATATTGCCGCTAACTGCATTCCTAAGCTTTGAAGATATATCAAAACACCTACCATCCAAACCAATGCGCGTATTACGGGCATCAGCGTTACGTACATCACTTGAAGCTCATCATCACCAGTACGGCGCACGACACCCTGCATAAAGCGAGCTGCGATTCGATTGAAAAAACGTACAGCTACGATAAAGATAACAAGACGCACTAAACTCTCATAAGCGGATTTTTCATCCACTCCTAGTGGCAAATCATCGCGAATCAGAGTGAGTGCTACTACTATTCCTAATGGAATCGCCAAGTCGGCAATACACTTCAATAAAAAATCATCAAAACCAGTTGCTGAATAACGAGTAAATCTAGGCAAAATTCTGACGCTTAATAACCAAACAAGAAAAGTGCATAAAGCACCAATTCCAATCTGTAAGACGATCATCAAGGCCAATGTCATCCAGTCAATGCAATTGTCTTGATTTTGAAGACCATTATCTCTTTGCGCAAGACTCTGTTCTTGATCGGCCACTTTCAGGGTAGATCCAC
>QCUL01000072.1 GCA_003210755.1 Synechococcus sp. AG-679-C18 | reverse complement strand
AATTAATCATTAGCTGGGCTAATCCCACCCACAAGCTCAACTCATTAAAGCCACTGACAATCCCCTATCAGGCACACCTAGGGGGGTGAAAGAGGAGGATCAATGAATTGCATCTTGTTCATGGACTACAAAACCGCTGGTGTGGATGTGGAGGCAGGGCGCGCCTTCGTCAACAGAATTCGCAAGAGCGTGGAAGCCACCCATCGCCCAGAAGTCATTGGTGGGCTCGGTGGTTTTGGCGGCCTGATGCGCCTTCCCGCAGGCCTGAAAAAGCCCCTATTGGTTTCAGGGACAGATGGCGTGGGCACCAAGCTTGAACTCGCTCAGGACCATGAAGGTCATTACAACGTGGGAATTGATCTTGTGGCCATGTGTGTCAACGACGTGATCACCAGCGGAGCGGAACCGCTTTTTTTCCTTGACTACATGGCTACAGGAGCCTTGAGTCCTGACGCAATGGCAACGGTGGTGGAAGGAATCGCAGAAGGCTGTCGAGTGAGTGGTTGCGCCTTATTGGGTGGAGAGACCGCTGAGATGCCAGGGTTCTATCCACCAGGGCGCTACGACTTAGCTGGATTCTGCGTTGCTGTCGTTGACGAAGACCAACTCATCGATGGTCGTCAGATCAGCCCGGGGGATCGCATCTTGGGCCTCGCAAGTAGCGGCCTTCATAGCAATGGGTTCAGCCTCGTTCGAAGGGTGCTCGAACAAAATGGCGTCAATTCCGATTCCAAATTTGGCCCCAGCGATCAACCACTGATCGAAGCCTTGCTCAATCCCACACAGCTCTACGGGCATCTCGTAAAAACGTTGCTTGCAAAGGGAACACCAATCCACGGGATGGCTCACATCACAGGAGGTGGCCTTCCCGAAAACCTGCCGCGATGTCTACCTCCAGATCTTCAAGCAAGAGTGGATCCCTCGAGTTGGCCACGACCCGATCTCTACGAATGGCTGCAGTCCTGCGGCGACATCCCAGAGAGAGATCTTTGGCACACTTTCAATCTGGGCGTTGGGTACTGTCTCATCGTTCCGGCAGAAGGGATGAAAATGGCTGAGCAGGTATGCGAAGCAGAAGGAATCAAGGCCTGGAGGATTGGCAGCATCGAGACCGCATCCAGCAGCGAGCATGCGGGGTGCGTCTTGGGGCTCCCAGCATGAAAAAATCTGATCGCAGATTTTTGATTAAGTCAGTTCCTGAAACTGGCTGTGCTCTTGGAGCTTTTTGGCGTTTAAATCGTTAGTGTTGAACCTGGCAAACCGGCAACCGCCGCGATCAGAGACGTTAAATCTTTAATTTGATATGGCTTTCGATAGAATTCAAAGAACAACTCGTAGAAGAGCTTCTGCTGGTCCTACCCCTCCGAGACGTCCCTTAGGTGGTAACTACGACAAATCCTCTGGCAATCGGCAAGGACCTCGGCCTACTTTTTTAGCCCTTAAGGATCATGGGAAGGTTTTTGTAGCCGACATGCCGTTCCTATCGGATGGTCAGCTTGCAAACATCACGAAAGAGGCAAGTGAAGTCCTTGAAAGCCTCGAACGCCGAATCGTCGAACTCGAAGAGAACGTCGATCAACCGATGGCTGATCGAGACACTCTGATCAAAGCTTGTACGAAACGGGATGTCACTCATCGCTTTCTTCGTGCGATTGAAGACGAACAGCAGCAGCGTCGCGAAAATCCAGCTGTTCTCAGTGCAGCCGGGGAATCACTCCCCAGAACTTTTCTCGAGATCGCCAGGCATCGCTTGTCAGGCGCCACATTTGACTCACTACTTCAAGAAGCGCTTAATGCCTGTGAACAATCCAAACCTCAGGAAGAGATCTCCCGCCCTACACCCGTAAAAGTCATTCCACTTCAAGGCAAAGCTTCAAGTCTCCCCGTGGTTGTGAGTCCTGATCCTGATCCAGCGGATCAGGCACTCTGAAATGGGTTTGCAGGCATTCGAGCAAGCATCTTATGACTAAGTTCATCAAGAGTGAGTTTCTCGTTTTCGCTCAGGGTCCAAAGCAGCGCTGACGCAGCATCAACAGCTTGAGCTGGTCGCCGCAGTCCAGGAATCGGTATAGCTCCATGGGAGCGGCACCAGTTCAGAGCAACTTGTGCCATTGAGGCGCCTCGTTTTTCCGAGATCTCACGCATCACTGAGCGCAAGTCCTTGCTCGCTGGGAGTAGGCGACGAAACAATCTTGATCGTAACTTCGTGGAATTGGTGGCTTGCTCGCCTGGAGGAAGCGCCAGAACACCCAATGCAAGAGGGCTATAGGCCAACAACTCGACACCTAGCTCCAAGCAAACTGCCGCCAGTTTTTGGCGCAGGATTGGTTCAGGCGCAAGCAGAGAAAATTGGACTTGAAGGCTCTGAAGACGAATTCCCCTTCTTGATAAGTGCTTATGAAGGAAGCGGAGGCGTTTGGGGCCAACATTCGACAACCCGAGCTCTGAGACCAATCCTTGCTCAACCAGATCACCAAGCCCATCGAGCAGAGGCAACTCTTGCCAAGGTGCATATCGAGCAGTACTCCAATGCAACTGGACTCGATCCAGATGCCCACCCAAGCGCTCTCTGCTGGCATAAAACGCACGCTTAAAACCTTGACGACCAAGCCTCCAAGGGAATGGGGCAAGCTTGCTGGCCACCGTGAGATGTTGTCGCCGAGCAGGATCCATTGCAGTCAAAAACTGACCCAGCAACATCTCGCTACGCCCATTGAACCGACCTGTGCCATAGGAATCGGCAGTATCCACAAGCGAAAGACCGCCTTGAACAGCGGCGGTGAGAGTGGCCTCAAGATGGGTATCGTCTCGCTCTGGCTGATACCCCCACAGCAATTGATTCCCCCATGCCCAGGTTCCAAATCCAATTCCTGTCACGCCGCCACATCACTGTTCACGCCATGATCGTTTTAAAGCAGCGCGCGCCATGGCATCGATCACAGAAACCATCTTCAACAAGAGCGAAACTCCAGGGAATGAAACAAAGCGGAAAGAGGATGTCGTGCCAATGAAACAAAGTGAACCAATCCTCTGTAATCATTGTCGTCGCACTGCCACGAATGGCATTCGATGTCTTGGCATGTGCGTAGCAGATAACGATTATTAGACGAATGATTGATCGCTCAACACATCTATGCCTCAGAGAATTCTTACTTTCTATAGTGCTATTAAGCCTTCCTCAGGCGGTCATCGCTGTTCCCAATTTCAACATTGGCCGATACCAAACGAGCACCAAAAAATGTTCTTACACCGATAGCAATCAAAACACTATTGCTTGTCGCGAATTGCAGCTCAACAAACGTAGTGCATCGGTTGTAGGAGTTCACTTTATAAGCGCAGGAAAAACCAAAGATTCACGAAAACAACTCACCTTCGTCACCCTGACAACGCAAGGAACAATCCCTCTGCTATGTAATCACGGTTCATGCCGCATGGACGATTCTCCTTGGAAAAGTGCAGTTTCAAGCGTGGCAGAAGCATCATTTAACTCCAATGGAATTGCAACTGGCTTACCAAGGTCTTTGCATGTCAGCAAAGGTCATTGTAAATTAACTAACAAGATTCTTAGCTGCATCGCCCATAAGCCAAATGGCGACAAATTCAAGGCTGAGGCCCAACTCTAAAACTTTCAAGACAAATAATTTCCCTTCATCAAGATCGAAGGCATGATTGGCTGCAATCAAGCGTTGAGATCGCTTTTAAAAGCATTGTCTTCTACAACAACAGCAATCAAAATGCTCACAAGAGAAGTCTCCAGCGAAGTAAGCATCCATACCGCCTGAGCTTCATCAGAAAAATCACACAAACGATTACTCAGTGGTGATCAAAGACCACCAAGAAAACCTGAGATGATGAACAACCACTCAATCGAAAGCCAAACGGCACAAAATGTATCCATTTAACTTAAATGCAAAGAACAACTCCCAAGCAAATAATTGATATCTGCTGCTTTTTTGTAAGCAGTCCAAGCTTTCGAACTCTTCACTCTCTCCCAAGGTGCTTGCCATACGAATCTTTCCAACCTCCACAAGACGAACGGCTTACAGATGTAGAGTTTTGTCTTGATACAAGACTGGCTTAATAGTAAATAGATCAATGTCCAATGCGT
>QCUL01000071.1 GCA_003210755.1 Synechococcus sp. AG-679-C18 | reverse complement strand
ACGGAGTGTGGTGGTGGTCATGAGTGTCTCCGAGAGGGACCTAAACGGTCTATTGCTGCTTTGGTGAACTCGGAAGAGGGGCCAGCCGTAACCGGAGGTTCGGTTTAAGGACCTTTGCTGCCGGTTTCTACGGGAGCAAATTGACGGGTTGATTCACTTCTGACTGCCAGTTGTGTTGATCAGCGTCATTAGCTCTGAGTGCCATCAACAACTCTTGAAGAAGAGCCAGCGTCATCTGAGTGTCGAGGGTCATTGGTTGAGGGTTACTGCCTACAGCATTCCCCGTTGCAATCAAAAAACCCCGCTCGTGGAGAGGCGGTTATGGCAAATGCCTTTTCCCATGCCCAGCGAGGTTCATGTATTGGCTCACGGAGCCGCTCCTCTTTGAGCAGCTCTCCATGTGTCTTTCCCATCTTGATCAGTCGCAGAAAGTGGAGTTACCGATCGATGTGCAGGAACCTCTGAAGTTGGTGTCATTGCGGGTGCGACCGTTGTAAAAGGTGGTGTTGCCGATGGTGTTGGTGTTCATGTGCTGGCCGCGCGTGACTACGCCCCTAAGCCGTGATCGGCGTGCTGCGAGCCTGAAGCAGAGCAGCAACAAACTCGCGCCGCTTGAAGCGAGTCCAAACGTCGGCCTCCACGAAGCTGTCTCTTTGTTGATAGCGCTGCCACCACTGTTGAAGGTCCTGGCGGCTCAGAAGACCTTGCTCCCCTGACATCTCCAAACGGGCGACGAGAACTGCCAACACAACGTCGGCACTGCTAATGCGGCTACCAAAGAGCCAGCTCCCGGCCACAACGGGCGGCATGCTGGCGAGATAGGAGGCCACCTGGGCACGTTGCTCGCAGAGAACCTCAGAGGCCGGCCGATCGCGGAACATGGCGAGGCGGGCGCGGTTCTGCTCCTCCTTGGCCTTGAGAACGGTCGCTTGCTCGGGGAAACGCTGCTTATCGCGCTGCAACGAGCGATTGATGCCCGTGATCATCCGCACCATGACGGTCTTGAACCAGGGCCGCGTGTTCAGCAGCTTGCTGAAGGTGAGATCTTCGATGGAAAGCGCGTAGTGGCCCGTCACAGCATCCGCGATGCCCGCCCCGAACGCCGGGTCGGCATCAGCCCAGGGGTGGAGTGCATGCTCAGCCGCAAAGTCAAGAATCTGGGAGCTGTCGGTCAACAGCAAATCGGGTCCCCGCAGGGTCGGGACCGTCATGTGCGGATTCAGGAGTCGATAGGCGGTGGAGAGCTGCTGCTTTGAGACATGGATGTCGAGCAGACGGCTGATGGTGGGAACTCCAGCCTCAGCCAGGGCCAAACGAGCAACCATCGAGTAGTACGACGGCGCGGCGTGAAAAAGTTCCAGATCGGGCATCGGGGTCATAACCCGAAGGTTTTTGTTGGTGAGTTATCAATAGCAGTGGGTGTTTCCGAAATAGTCGGTGCTGGTTCGGGTGTTCACGCTTTGCCCGTCGATTGAGCCACTGCAGGTTCGGTTGCCGAAATAGTCCGTTGAACACAAATAGCCAGCCTTGGCCTCTTGAGTGGAGACCATTCCACCGATGAGAAGAGTGAGTGCCGCAACAGGAGCAACGAGTGTTTTGAAGTTCATGGTTTGAAGGCGTGTGGAGGTCATCCCTCTGATATGCACTCACCATCTCTGAAACGGAAAGAATCCGAATCCCCCAAACAAGTAGTTATCGCTTCTGACCTATCCCCCAAGCAGACTTACTGGTCATTCTTTCAACTGCCTCGAGTAATCCTTTCTCATCGGTCCACACTCCGTAATGCTTGTGATGTGTTGCTGGTGTATGCCCAAGTAAGGCTGCAGCGTCTCTTACTGATAGCGGAGATCCATAGGCCTTATGAGCTCTCCATGCCCACCCATGGCGCAATGAATAAGGAGTCAAGTCTGGTGTGGAGCCCACCAACGATTGCCAAAACGGATATCGATCAAGCAACTGCCTGAATGCATCTCCAACCTTCTTAAATTCACCTGAATCAATGGCGGTACAAATGGCTCGAGGCAATTTCACCAAACCGCTCTCGTATTGAGCCAATGCCCTTGCACCGTCATCACGGCCCTCGAGTTCCAAGGCAATCGCTAACCGCGGCGGCTTTTGATTCTTCATGCTGCAGCGAGTCCTTTTTACGTTGCTGGCCACCTTCAAGCGGCCATCCACAACCGACAGCGCAGCAAGCTCCGCAGGGCGTAATCCAAAGCAACCCACCAGAGCAACAGCAAGCCAAAGCTCAGGCTTGTGATCGGCCTCCAACGCATCGAGCAAGGCCTCGAGCTGATCTGGCTTCACCGGTGGAGTGAGCTTGTCATCGCCATCCTCGGCGGTGCCCACCAGCGCATCACGGTCTTCACCCTCGAGCGGCTTCCATCGGCCGGGAGCACCACACTTCTCGATTGCGTAATCGAGAAATGCAGCAACATCTCCAAGGTGACGTTTGCGGCCAACCCCACCAGCGGGGCAACGATCAAAGAAGGTGCTTGCGTACGCCTGCATCAGTGATGCTCCATCGGTCGGGCGTGGCTTGCCGTTCAGTATTTGCAGCGCATTGTTGATTCGATTGGTTGTGTCGCGGAGCGTGGTGGCCCGTCTGTCATTCCGTGCAAGTAAAAATGCATCCGCAGCGGCTTTCCAATCAATGGCACCTGCAACAACACCCTGCCCAGTTGCAACACCAGCAACTTGCTGTGATCGGCGGTGCGCATCACGCAGGCTGATGTCATGTTCATCCATCCGTGATTTCAAGACACCAACTGCGTTGGCAATTGCGGTGGCAGAGCTCGGGGCCCATTCAATCTCGAGGGTGACCGATGGCCTGGTGCCATCCTCCATGGTCTTGAACAATCGAGTGTTCTTGCCCTGTCCTTGGACCTTCCAACCGGTGCCGTGTTCACGCTTGATCTGACGACGCAGATCGTGGTCCCAGTTGCCGGATTTTGTACTTGTCCTTGGTATTTGCACTAAGCTCCTGCTCTATGCAGGGGGTCAACCCATGTGCAAAAGGTAGTGCAAAAACGCACTAATTTGCAACTGCTTGCTATGGCAGAGGTGTGCAAAAAGCCTCCGGGCACAAAAAACCCAGGATTAACCTGGGATTCTCTAGTGGAGCCAAGCGGATTCGAACCGCTGACCCCCTGCATGCCATGCAGGTGCTCTACCAGCTGAGCTATGGCCCCATAAACGACAGTGATGCCCGTAGGCCCAACCATTCGTCGAATCAAGATTACACCGCCAAGCAGCTCACACCTGACGCCAAACCGCCTTCAATTTGCCCTGCACCTGCACCTGCTCCGCAGGCACCTCAATCGGCGCATAAGCAGGATTCGCCGCCTCTAAGCGCACCAGCCCTCCATCCAGGTGGAAATACTTCAGAGTGGTGCCGCTCCCTGGCACCAAGGCGCTCACAATGGTGCCCTGACGGAGCCGGCTTGGCTCTTGCACTGGCTCCATCAGCACTACATCACCGTTGGCGATGTGAGCATCCACCATCGAGTCACCATTCACGGTGAGTGCAAATAAGCCTCTCGTCTCCAGCACTGGAGCCAGATCAAGGCGCTCTTGCACATCATCAAACGTTTCCACCAAACCGCCGGCAGCCACCGCTCCAAGCACAGGAATACCGGAAGCCATCCCACCCAACAACTCCAAGGTACGAGCTTGACCTTCCTGCCAGGTCAGCCAGCCTTTTTGTTGCAAATGCCTTAAGCGGCTTTGTACTGGAGCCGGTGATCGAAGCCCCATCGCCTGCATCATCTGGCGAATCGAGGGACTATGGCGATGGCAGCCGATGTAGTCCGTCAGCCAGTCGTACAACTCTTGCTGAGCTGTGGTGAGTGGCTCGGGAGATCCAGTTGTCACCAGCAAAATTCATTTGAGTCAATACATATGTACCTGTCTTGGCCTGATTTCGCAAGAGGTTCAGGGTTTCGGAGCCTGAGCGCAGATCCAACTCACTTTTGAAGCCGTCCCCTCTCGCCCAGGGTATGGACTCCAAAGCCCCTGCTGATCCTGACGTTCCAGCACACCATCACTGCACTGGGCACGCATGGATAGTTGCCGTGCTGTCCAGGAGCTTGCCTGCCCTCTACGCATCACCAA
>QCUL01000070.1 GCA_003210755.1 Synechococcus sp. AG-679-C18 | reverse complement strand
GGAGCTTATTGGCTTTCGGTTTTTGGTCAGCGCAAAATGGCAGAGCAGCCCCGGATGAGGGTTGAGCGATCTAAGCACCAATAGGAGTGGCTTGTCAGCGATCCAATCCCAATGCCTGTGGGCTGTATCCAGCCTTTTGCCTAGATATGGTTTTGATCAAACTTAAAATTTTCTTCAGCCCTTTATTTGCTAGCTAGCAATAGGTGAGTTGAGTTGATGGCAATGAAGGTATTGATCGGACTGTTGGCTGGCCTCTTACTCTTCAGTAACGGAGCGCGTGCAAGTACTCAATCAGCCACCGGGAGTGGAGTCAGCAAGGAGGTGACGCTGAATAACCTGAGATCGAGGGTTCCTCGAGGAGCCACTGTTACAGATACAAACTGCATAACGATTGGAACTGGTGACTTTAGCTACAGATATCGCTGCACCATTAAGTGGGAATAAAAATCCTGCCTTAAGCAACAAGATCTGTTTTTAGTAGAGCACCTCTACTACTGCTTCTTGGAACTGGTTGAACTGATTGACAATAGTATCTAAATTGATCTCATCTCCTTCTGTTAATGGCAGCTTTCGAGTCACAAGAACTGGTATGGATCCATCTGCATTTGTAGGATTTAAATCGTATTGAATGAACAGCTCTTCTAGCCTTTTGAGAACTACATGTTGCCCGGTGTCTCCTTGCTCGAAGACCTTTGTGATCTGAAAGTGAATTAATAGATCTTCTTTTGTCTCTACATCATCTCGCTGCCCATCGATCAATGCAGGCACGCCATCAATAGTCCAAGTTCTGCCATCTAATATAATTTTAGCGCTTGCGAGCTCTGGCGTTTCTAGCCAAACATGTAGTTCGCATTCGTATCCTGCTTCTTTCATTCCCTCGTAAATCTTTCTGCTTGTCAGTTCAGTCGTTAACAAGGCGATTGATTATGTAATTAAATAATTTTACTGGCGTATAGAGCTAACCGCAACATTTAGGTTCTATCCCTAACGATGGGCCAAGTCCACTGTCTTCATCCCTGCAGGCTCGAATGCTTTAAATGGTCCATTCCTCATAACACTTTAATCGTGTCGCTATTTGCTGCCGGTAGCAATGCTTGAGGCACTTGCTAGTACTCCAATGTTCCGGTCGACCGCTGATCGTGTATGGAGAAGGTAACCTTGTCTTCTTTGACGCCTATCCATAATTATCAGCGGAGGAATTGTTGTGCTGGCATTCCATCTTGGAAGACAAAGAGGCTGTATTTCCCAAGACGATGGAAAGACAACGGATTGGAATTGATCCTTACGTAGGTTTGTCCCTGTTCAGAGGCTAAGAACTTGAACTCCCAGTTCTGGCTCCAAACCTGAACGTTGCCACCCGATTGGCGAAAGTCACATGGAAAAATCTCCGTCAGCTGATTTTCGCCATATTTACGTAGTTTGCATTCTGCGTTGATGATTTCGGCGGATGCAGGCGCATGTATCAAGCCAAAGGCTAATGCTGCTGAAGTGAGTGTGGTTCGGATCATGTCAAAGGAGGAGAGAAATATCAATTGTGCACTTGTTGAATTTTCCCTGAGGGGCACAAACTTTTGCTTCTTAATTGGAGGATTTCAGCAGTCGAAGACTGATATCAAAGTCGATGCATGCGGTTACTGTCAATCCATCGCCAAGTGCTCTTGATGATGGACGTTCCGAACAAAATCCTGCACGGTTAGGGCGGCTGCCTTTTCCATACCTGTTCAGACATTCAGGTAGCAGTTGTAGAGATCTACAGCATGCAGCAGCAGGGGGCTATGAGGCAAGGAAGCTACAACTCTAAGCGTGTTACTAAAAACGTTTTTAGGACAGTTTCTGACACCGTAGGCATTGAGTTTGAGTACGCTAGCTTTGTATGTTGTCGTTAATCAATCTCTGTTCAGGTGAAAGCTGGTCCATTTGGTTCCCATCTGTGTATTGGTGGAAACAGAGAGGACGATGTTTCATACAGCATCACGAATTTGAATGATGCCCATGTGGTCTGTTGTCGATCTAGTCGATGTGGATTGATATTCTGGTTGTTGATGGCATCAGAATTTCAGGATCGATGCAACCTATCCAATTATTTTTGTATTGAGCAGGTTTTCTAAACGTAAAAAGAACCATTCAGCGAGGGGTATTAAAGGGAGCTAATTACTCTTTGTTTGAGTCAGGTTGCATTAAAGTATTGGCTGCATCTCATGGGCTTATGCGCATTGAGTGAATTGTTAAGCATCAGCTTGGGCAGTACTTTGAGGAGACTTTTAAGGTCTAGAACTTCTTTCGATGCGAAACTGGCTTCAACTAATTTCGATCCGGTTCCATGTTCTGAATTCTTAGCTTTTAGGCGTATGTGAACTACTCTCGCCTATGTGCGTAAATCTCTTATAGGATCTGTTTCAATGGTGATAGGGATTGTTTAGTATGCTTGCCTTGCTGAATATTATTATCTTGATGATATTAGGCCCGCTTCCTGTCGCTTCCAGATTCGATTCGTAGAGAGTCTCTATGTCTTATACAAAGTTCTCTTAGATTGTTAACAATTGGCTGAACGGAAAGCGAATAGTCCGGGCTCTGTTGGATTCTTTCAAGCTCATTTGGCGGAATTGGCACGAAGATTGTAATATTATTTTGAGGTACATAAAAAAGCTGGCTCATTAACAGAGCCAGCTTTTAATCACATTAAATTTCTAAGTCAAGATTCAGCAAGAAGTTGCCACTGATTGGGGGTGATCTTCGCGACCAGATCGAATTTGCCATCACCGAGGGGTTTTACAACGTAGGCAACACCCATCGGTGCGGGATAAATTCCACTCGTTGGCATGACCGGCATGGTCACTCCCTGGAAAGGATCATCATGTCCAACGAGGAACGTGTTTTTCCCAGCCTCAGGCTTCGCGGACATCAAAGGAGAAACCCGCTCCGCATATTCTTTGTAATCATCCGGAGTGCACTCAACACAGGGCAGGAAGTTCAGTTTTGAATTCTTGGTGTAGGTGCCGAAAGCTAGATCAGCTGTGTTGTACGCACGGCAGTAGTCGCTTGAGATGACGTCTCCAACAGGAATGCCTGCGGACTTGATACCTTCACCGATCACTTTGGCATCAGCCTTTCCTTCGGTACTCAGTCGCCGCTGGGTGTTGCAGTCGGCGAGATCCAGTGCAGGGCTGACCTGGTCACCCCAATCTTTAAGGGTTTTAGTGTGTCGAATGTAAACGACATGACCACCATCCCTCAGAGCGCTGAGGAGAGCCTTGTCGTCGAGTTTGTTGACAAAATCATTATTATTTTGTTCCCCGGAAAGGGTGGTGTCGTTTTGCTCATAGGCTTCGACACCACTTCTGTCTGCGGATAGTTGTTCCTTGGATGAATCGTCGCTGGATTTGTTGTCGGTTGATTGATCAGTGACCGATCCAGAGGAACAAGCTGCCATCAGCAAGAGAGTTGCAAAACACGTAGCCTTTTTAAGCATTAGTCAAATGAAATTTAAATTAATTAAAGCCACCCTATCGTTTGCACACATCTCGCAAGGCACCTAAAAACGTAGCGGTTGATACAAAAAGTATGCGACTTTTTTTCTTCCTCAAGTTCATGCAGGTGATCTGTGCCTCGACTGAGATCACGGTTTTGAATTGCTAGACAAGCCATAGCGAGGGAGTGAGCCTGGATGGAATCGTGATTCGATGCCGGTATCGATCATCCACTCAGATCATCATGCTGTTGTGCAACCTGAATTGGTTCCAATTCAGGGCAGGTGATTGATGGATGGTGGCGCAGGACGGGTTTAATGCCTTTTCAATTCACTGGTTCCCATTAGAAGGGGAGGTCTAATTGGCCTGGGGACTCGTTCTTCGCCAGAGCCTTTGAAAGGCTGGACCTAACGCCGTTGAAGTAAGACTCAATTGCCCAGTCCATAGCCTCACCATTCCGTGCATAGGGATTTTGAGTTGAAAATTCTTCCCTCAAACGCAAGATTTCTATGTGCTGGTTTTTTGCTTCATCTTCACTCACTGGTGCTCCAAATAGACCCCGAAAATTCATTTAATGCAAACCATTGGATTCTTGATCTAAGAGTCAACGATTTAACACACGTTTAAATGAGTGATCTATGAGTTTTCTACGTATGTTTTTTTAGACGTTGTTAACAGCGGCTTGCTTCGTGGCTTGATGGTGTAGTTGAGTGTTATCTCTGATTGAGAGGTCCTGAACCTTTGTCTATGCATGGATCTAATCAACCTGAATTGTGATCAAGGCATAACATGAATGCTCACAGTGAGGAAGGGAAAGCTAAATGAATTGGATTGAGATGGGCGGAAACACTGATGAGGTGAATTCCTGGACAGTTGGAGTCACTA
>QCUL01000069.1 GCA_003210755.1 Synechococcus sp. AG-679-C18 | reverse complement strand
AGTGCTGTCAAACCCCAAGACACCCTCCATTGACCACCACTGAAGTTACGCAGTGATGGTCAACCTGTCAAACTATTTGTCGAACCCAAGAACACAGTCACCAACTGACTTAAGGAGATGTCGTGGGTCGCCAAAACCGTCTCCAGAAGACCTAATCAGAGAAATTTTACGGCGCGGGTTAGCCCTGTTCGATCGACTCGATGACGCCATCGCGCACAACGACCGACACCTGCATTTTGCTTACCAAATTATCGCCAACTTTGATGTCGCAAAAACTGTCGAGCTGACCCTGTTCAACGATCTGATCCATCTCAAGATCGCGAACTTGGGCCTGTTGTTGCAGCAGGTTGCGCTTTTGTTCCTCTAGCTCAGCGCGCTTCGCGGCAACTTGTTGCTGCACCTGAGCAACCTGGTCTTGGACCCGCGGATCGAGTGGATTGGCGCTCTGACGACGCACTTCACTCACCACCTGCTGACCCTCTTGCTCAAGCTGTGCAAGCTGCTGATCCGTTGTCGCAATGCCATTGCTCAACTCGCGCTCTGCCTCCTCTTTCCAAGCTGGCGTCACAACCGCACGGATCGTGATGGAGCGCTTAATCCTCAGGGTGTTGCCGTCCGACATGAAGTTAGTGAAGTGGTGCCAAGGGTCTCAGTCCTGTGGCTAGAGGTCAAGCCAAATCAGTGGATACAGCCATCAACATCCGTAAAGAGCAGCAATCGACTCCCGATCGCGATCACTGATTCGATCACGACGCTGCTTCAAGGTCTGGGTGAGCAGACCGTTCTCAAGCGTGAATGGCGCCACTAACACCACACCCATCACCCGTTCATCCGAACGCGAACCAACTCTCGCGCTCAGCAACCGATTGAGTTCCCCACGCAGTAAGCGCCTCAAGTCGTGGTCTCCCGGAGTTCCTCCGAGATCAGCAGTCAAGCTGAGACCCTGCTCCTCACCCCAAACCAACATCGCCTCGTGGCGTGGCACAACCAAGGCCGCCAGCTGACGTTGATCTTGTCCAACAAGCATCACCTGTTCGACCAATGGACTTGAAACCAGCTCCTCTTCCAAGGGTGCGGGCTCAACATTTTCGCCACTGCTAAGCACAATTGTGTCCTTCGCACGACCGGTTAGCACCACAGACCCATCCGGCAGAAGCATGCCCAAATCGCCGGTGTCAAACCAGTTATCGGCATCAAGAACTTTCGCGGTTGCCTCCGGTCGTCGCAAATATCCACCCATCACTTGGGGGCCGCGCACCAAAACGACACCACATTCACGAAAGCCAAGTGGCTGGCGCGTTTCAGCATCCACAATCCGAAACTCTGTATCCGGCAATGGCTGCCCTGAACTTCCGCGGATATTGCGCCATGGACGCCGACAACTCACAACAGGGCTCGTTTCTGTGAGCCCATAACCCACCAATAACTCGATGCCCACGGCCTCAAAAAAAGAATCGACATGAGGCGCAATGGCACCTCCACCGTTGATGGGAAATCGAAGCTGACCCCCACTGAGCTGCAGTCTTAGCTTTGGCCAAATCAGCTTGGACGCCAGGGCATGGGCGGGCCAGCGCCATGTTGTTTGCAGTCTTGCCATCAAGCGCTTGCGTCCACTCACAGGCCTCAACATGAGGTTTCGGCGTTGACGACGGGCCAAGCAGTAGGCACTGCTGTTGGCGAGTGCCGAACGCAGCAATCGCTGCCGTGACGATGGGAAGGTTTTCAGCACATCTTCAAAACCTGCTTGCACCGCTTCCCACAAGCGTGGAACCGTGACCATCACCACAGGCTTCACTCTTGGTAGATCACGCTTGAGCTGCTTGATCGTGGTGTAGCTCTGAGAACAAGCGCAGGAAAAAAAGTAGTACTCAGCACTTCGTTCGTAGGCATGCCAAATCGGCAAAACGCTGAGTACTGGCTCACCAGGTTCTGGCCTGGCAACGCAACTCAGACAGCGCATTTGATGAAGCAGGTTGGCGTGACTGAGCGGAACGCCTTTCGGCTGACCCGTTGTCCCTGAGGTGTAAAGAATGGTGGCGGTTGTACTAGCGGCACTGGCGACGTCTCGACCTGCGGTTGGGTCTGGTGCGCGATGACCAGCCCCTGCCGCCAAGAAATCAGCCCAGCAGATCACGTCTTGATCCAGCGCATCTCCCTCGAGCTGCAGCACAAAGCGCAGTTGCCTGCGCAGATTTCCTGGCAATTCCAGACGTTTCCAAAGGTCGGCGTTTTGAACGACCAGGGCCACAGCATGGGAATCCTCAAGGATGTAACGCAACTCCTCCACTGGTGCCGATGCCCCTCTCACTGCATCCGCAGCACCGGCACGCATCAACCCTTGATCGGCAATCAGCCAGCGGGGACTGTTTTCTGCGAACAGACCAACCACCTCCCCCTCATGAATACCAAGGGAACGAAAACCTGCGGCCGCGGCCGTAATCCGTCTGGACAACTCGTCATAAGTGAAATGCTCTGGATGGGTGGCGTGAGGAGCATCCACCGCTTGAAGAGCACCATGATGCTGCGCCAACCATGGCCAGAGCTGATCCACCCGCCCCAGGTTTTGCACGTGCTGCTGACGGGCAAGTGTCTTCACCTCCCAGGGAGTTGGTCGCCAGCTGGCATGTGCAAACGAACCCACAACGTTGTTTCAACTTGCGCCTAGGAGTACCACCCAGGGTCAAGACCAGCAAGCCGGCACCAGCTAAGGGAAAGTCGCTTGGCAAGAGCATCCCTCAGGATCGGCTGCACCAACGCAGGCGTGATGCCAGGAATCCAGCGTTGCAAACGCTCCACGCCACGATCTTGGATCCCACAGGGCACAACCTGCTGGAACCCCTCCATCGAACACGAGACATTGAGAGCGAATCCATGCTGAGTGATCCAGCGACGACAGCCCACCCCGATAGCCGCCACTTTTTGCCCCTCAACCCAAACACCCGTGAGACCGGGAATACGTTCACCAGTTAGATCAAAAGCAGCCAACACATCAATCACCACCTGTTCGAGCTGACGCAGATACCAGTGAAGATCTGGTTCCCTGCGGCGAAGATCCAACACGGGATAGACGACCAACTGTCCAGGCGCATGGTGCGTCACCTCCCCACCACGATCGATGCGGTGCAACGGCGCTGGCGGATTGTCAGGATCAAAGAGCAAATGGTTTTGCGTTGCTCCACGCCCAAGCGTGAAACAAGGCGGATGCTGAAGAATCCAAACTGCTTCGCTCTCAGATTCCGCGTTTGCAAGCAATCGCTTCTGCCATCGACGTTGCAGATCCCAAGCATGGGAAAACGACACTGGCGCAACGGGCTCAAAAAGAAATGCCGCAGACAGCTGTCCTGCTTGGGGGGCAGTTAGTAGGTTGCCGGTAGAACCAGGCAAGGGGACCGCCATGAAGCTTCTGATCCATGGTCGCAATTTGGATGTGACGCCCGCATTGCGGGAATACACCGAAACAAAACTGGAACGGGCCATCCATCACTTCAACGACCTCGTGAAGGAAGCGGATGTGCACCTTTCAGTAGCTCGAAACCCCAGAGTTCCTCAACAAACTGCTGAGGTCACCGTGTTTGCGAATGGCACGGTAATCCGAGCCCAGGAAAGAAGCGAAAACCTTTACGCCAGCATCGATCTGGTCGCAACCAAACTTGCGCGTCAGCTAAGACGATTCAAGGAACGCCATAGCGATCATGGACATCGCTCCAGCTTTGTCGAGCCCAATGAAGAGCTCCTCTCTGAACGTCCCACGGAAGATTCACTCCTTGAGGGGAAGGAGGCGAAATTACCCAGCCCAGGGGTGCGGCGCAAATATTTCGCCATGCCAGCGATGAGTCTCGATGAGGCACGCCACCAACTCGACCTGATCGATCACGACTTTTACCTATTTCGAGACGGAGAAAGTGGAGAGCTACAGGTGATCTATCACCGCAATCACGGAGGCTACGGCGTGATCCAAGCGCGTAACTAAAGCCAATGCTCGCTTCACCATGACGACCGCGTCCACGCGCCAGAGGGAGCTCCCAGAGCTCTCTCCTCTCATCCATCAAGCCCTTTTAGATCCTTTTCTTGAGGAGGAGGACCTATTCAACCTCTGTGATGCAGGGCGAATGCTGAGCTTCGGGGCTCTCTGCACGAGCCTCTGCCATTTGGAGAGAGTTCGAGACCGAATCGGCCCTAGCGGTCGCCTTCGTTTAATTGCTGTTGTGGCCTTCCCTTTTGGGACAATTCCAGCGGAGCTGAAAAGGGCGCAGGCGGAGTGGGCCGCTGCCAGAGGAGCTGATGCCCTTGATGTTGTGCCCGACTTCGCCGCCCTAATGGCTGGTCGGGCCGAAACCTATGCCGAAGAGCTTGCCCAGATCTGTGATCTGGGTTTACCGGTCACTGTGATTTTGGATGTGAATCGATTACCACCGGATCGCTTGAGCTTGGCGACGGAAGCCGCCATCGATTCAGGTGCATCGTGCCTACAAGCTGGCAACGGATTTGGGGCTGCCACCACACCCATCCAAGTGCGCAAACTCAAAGAGCTAGCAAGGGGCCGCTGCGCGATCAAAGCGGCTGGTGGCAT
>QCUL01000068.1 GCA_003210755.1 Synechococcus sp. AG-679-C18 | reverse complement strand
AAATTCTAAGAATTGTCTAGTTGTTTTTTTGTAGTGTAGTCGAATTAAATTTCAGTCCGGTTGGCGAAGAGGGAAACTATGGGAAGGTCTGCGTAGGCGCTGTGCCGCTGAAAACTTTTGAAGCCATCGTGATCGGTTCCGGTGCAACGGGGGGAGTGGCAGCTCAAACCCTTGCTGAAGCAGGGGTTCGCGTTTTGGTATTGGAAGCAGGTCCCGACTTCAGCCCCCAAGAAGCTCTTGGTCGCGAACCCCTCAACAGTATGAGACGGGTTCGAGGGCTTCTTAGCGGACAGCACCGACAACAGGTCCAGCATCCTGGCTATTGGAAGCACAACCCTCTTCTTTACGCCGATGAGAGGCAATACCCCTACTCAACTCCGAAAAACGAACCTTTTCTCTGGACGCAAGGAAGACAAGTCGGCGGACGCAGTCTCACGTGGGGCGGAATCACTCTGCGACTCTCCGATCTGGAGTTCAAAGCTGCAGAACGAGATGGTCATGGTTGTTCGTGGCCCATTTCTCATGAAGATCTTGACCCTCACTACACCGCGCTCGAAAGGCAATTTGCGATTCATGGAAACAGGGATGGGTTAGTTCAGCTCCCAGATGGATGCACCACTGCTCCGCTCCGATTTACTCCCGAAGAAGAGCACTTCTCACACGTTCTCAAAAATGTGACGGAGATAGAAATGATTCACTCTCGTGGTTTTTCTTCTCATCGTCCCTCTCCAGAGTGTCCTTGGCCTCCATCCAGCAGTCCAGCAAGCAGTCTCAAGAGAGCAATCGCAACTGGTCGTGTGGAAATCCTGGCCGGACATCTAGCAGAGCGGCTGTTAATGAACAGCGATCAAAGCCGGGCTCGTGGAGTGATCGTGATCGATCAACGCAACGGGGAGCGCATCGAATTGGAAGCCCCTTTGGTTGTTCTGTGTGCTTCCACCATTGCTTCTTTGCGATTTCTATTGCTTTCAGAGAACTCAAGGACTGATCGAGGTTTCCACGATCCCTCGGCAAGCCTTGGTCATCACCTAATGGATCATGTCTCCACATGCCGCTTTTTCAAGGTTCCAAGCCTGAGCGGGCGTCAATCTCTCCAGGATCTTGATCCATCCAGTCAACTCTCGGGGGCCGGAAGTTTTTTTCTTCCATTTGGAAGTTGCCCACCGTCACGGAAGGGCCTTCTCCCTTTTCTGCGGGGATATGGGCTTTGGGGTGCCATTAATCGCTTTGATCCGCCTTGGTGGTTAAAAAGGAATCCTGATTTCCGACTGGGTTTTCTGATCGGTCATGGGGAGATGCTTCCTTCGGATCAAAACAGGGTCACCCTGTCAGGAACAGTGGATCGATGGGGAGTGCCCATCCCGCATATTTCCTGCCGTTGGGGGGCTAACGAAGCCGCAATGGTCGATCACATGAAGGTGATGATGAGAGAAGCTATTTCCTATGCCAGCGGCCAAATGCAACCGCTTACAGACTTGGTGAAGATGCCATTCTTCGAGCCTGTCGTCTGCAACATGGAAGCGATGAAGGAGGGAGCTCCTCCGCCTGGGTATTACGTCCATGAAGTGGGTGGAGCTCCAATGGGTGACGACGAGGACAGCAGTGTTGTTGATCCTTGGAATCGTCTCTGGCGTTGTCCAAACGTCCTGGTCGTGGATGGCTCTTGCTGGCCCACATCAGCTTGGCAAAGCCCAACTTTGACGATGATGGCCATCACAAGAAGAGCTTGTTTAAAGGTCCTTAAACCTTAGAAATAGTAAAAAGATCATTGAGATAACGTTCAGTTACTGCTCTATCAGTGCATCCATTTTGGACTAAAAAATGAGCAATTGCAGAGCTAAGTAGCTGATATTGATCCCAGCAAGGGTTTAAACCAATGAAATCTTTCATTCCGCGATAAAGAACTTCAGGAATCTCAGCTTCCATGCTCACTTGAGAAATAGCAGTTTCACTGAGTGATTCAGGAACAGGCTCAACACAGCGTTTTTGGGGGTATCGATCCATGCAGTTAAGACAAACCTCTTCGAGTCAGTCCATCTAGAAAGACATATCAAGGGGGGGGGCAGTCAAAGCCGAAGAAAATAGGTTTGTTAGAGGTGTCGCAGTTGAGAATCATTCCGCCCCGGTGGATTTGAAAGATTGTGCAGAGATTTAATTGATCTCACTACTTGCGTTCATGGCGCTGTCAAGTGCAATTGAATCAATCATGGAAAAACCACAGACCTTCAGCAAACAAACAGTGTCCAATGCATTAGCACGTGGAAAACATGGGGAATTCTGTGGAAAACGAAGGAAAAATTGCCTGGATTTCTGATTCATTAGCCTCGCTTATCAATTTAAGTCTCTTAGGACTCGCTTGAGACAAATTCATAAAAATCAGAACAACCATCTTTGTTCTTTAAGGTTTGGTCACATCTGTTACCGAATCCCCACGGCCACCACGAAGGGTGTTGGGACCTAAAGGATGTTCCGTATGCGGGTAAGGGTGATGTCCATGCTCGTGGGAGTGATCATGATTGTCATGAGAGTGAGGCTGATGTCCGCCTCCTAGAGGAATGGGCACGCCATCTGGTTGACAGGCACCGGTGCATTCGAGTTCGCACAGATCACAGCCATCGGTGAGCCCCTCAACGTGATGATGGTGGCTGATCTGGGCCAAACCCACCTCAGTCTCAAAACCCAAAACCTGTGCTCTGTATTTGCAGAGCGAGCAGTTCATAGCCGTCTCACCATCCAGAACTTCGTCCACCCGTTCGACGAACGTGTCTTGGACCTTTGTGTGGTTTCCAAGGTAAGAGGCATGCACAAACTGCACCTCGGGATGATCGTTTGCCACTCGATCACTGTGCTGACGAATCCTCGTCACAAGAACACCGGAAAATAGAAAGTAGGGGAAAACAATGATTCGCTTGAAGCCGAGACGAACAACATGTCGAAGTCCTGGCTCCACTAGGGGGAAAGTCACACCGGAATACAGGGTTTCGCCCCAGCCGAATCCAAAGCCTTCCACCAACATTCGCGCTACTTTCGCGACATTGGAATTGGCGTCGGGATCGGAAGAACCACGACCAACAACCACAAGCATGGTTTCTGATAAAGGAACACCCTGATCTGTATCTAATACCTCTTGGATCCGAGCCCCAGCAGCAGCAATCATCAACCGGTCAATACCTAATTCTCTGCCGTAATCGATTTGCAAGCCTGTTTCTGCGCTGTAGGTGTTCAGCACAGAAGGAATGTCATTTTTCGCGTGTCCAGCTGCAAATAGCATGGCCGGAATTGCCAATACCCTCTGCACTCCTTGCTCCCTTAACCGATCCAATCCATCCCTAAGAATTGGAGTGGCAAACTCCAAAAATCCGTGCTCAACAGGGATTGGACCCATGCGCTGTCGAAGATCTGCCGCAAGACGTTCAAATTCTTCAACCGCCAAGCGATTCCTGCTTCCATGGCCACAAATCAAAATGCCGTAAGGCAATAGTTGTGGTGCTACGGGATCTGAACTCACGCGGTGCTTTTCACTACCAGGACACTATCCTCGTCATTGTTCAAGCGCGCTTAGGTGTCCTGCGCAGACCACCGGGGCACTTAGGAGCCAAAAAATGTTCAAGCACTCTGCAGTTTGGAATGCACAGGCAGAGGATTCAAACCCGGCCGGTTGGATATCACCGAATGAAATCACGTTATCCAACCTGATTCGTCAGGGCATCCAGCCAACCCCACTGTTGGTTTGTGCTGGAGGCACTAGCAGTCGTTGTGCTGGCGATGGACTTTGGACTGTGGATTTGAGACATCAGCACCGACAGTTGTTCATCAGTGCTGATGAACAGGAGGTTGAGATTGGCACTGGGCTCAGCATGGACGAGGTTGTGAAAGGCCTTAAAACAAGAGGACTCTCCATACCGGTTGGCCTTTCTACCGTTCCAGGCTGCGGATTCATTTTGACGGGGGGAATTGGCCCTCTCAGCCGTTCGAAGGGTCTTGCTTTGGACCAGGTGGTCGGACTGAAGGGAGTCTGGGGTAACGGTCAGATTTTCAACCTGTCTCTGCCATCAACAGAACGTGCCGAGAGAGTTTCCATACAAAGCGATGACGTGTCTCGAAAGCAGTGGAGAGGACTACTCGGTGCGGCCCCTTTCCTCGCGTTCGTGACTGCGATTCGCTTGCGCACTCAAACGCTTACACCTCTAGCTGTTTGGCGCAGCGTCTGTACCACTGAGCAGCTCGCGATCGCTATTGAGGTTGCGGAACGTTGGACGAATAGCTGCAGCTTGCAGTGGGCCTGGAACGAACGAACTGAGCTGTTTGTTGTTTGTTGTGCTGACGATTCTCCAGCCATGAAAGCGATGGAGTTGCTTAGAACTTTGCTTGGTTCATCTGCTGAATCAAGCTTGACCATTGTGGCCGGCCAGTTTGAACAGCCTGACTTTGGAACAATGGCCAGAGTCCCCTCCAAGACAGCTCGTTTCCACAGCGAAGTGATCAGCCGGCTGGGGCCAGCCTGGGGTCAACAGTTGCGTTCACTGATTGCAGAACTCAATCAACTTATGAGCGTTCGTCCTCATCCTGGATGCCAAATCTGCGCGCAGCAGCTTGGTCAAATGAGCTCTCAGGTTTCAGTTTTGAATACATCGTTCATCCATCGCGATGCGATCTGGAAACCTTGGATCACCGCCGCTTGGACTGCAGGTGATAACGCTGGAAGAGAGCTAGCGCTGCAATGGCTGCTGCGAGTCAACACAGTTCTGACTCAATCCTGTCCTGGCGTTCATCTCGCCCAGATCCATCCACACCTGTCTTTTCATGAGAAAGAACTTGATGAAGCATTCCAAGACTGGCTTCCAGGTCTCAAACAATTAAAGACTCATTTTGATCCCGATGGACTCCTGCCACCACTAAC
>QCUL01000067.1 GCA_003210755.1 Synechococcus sp. AG-679-C18 | reverse complement strand
GATTGAGGTCCAGCCTTCGTTCGCGAGCCAAAATACCCAATCGAATCGTGGCACCCACCACCGGATAAACGAACAGGATCATCAAAACGGGATGAATCAGCCCGATCCAGTTCAAGGGAGTGAGAAACGGAACGCTGTCGATCACGGCAACACCTCAGGCCAAGTCTGCCGGACAAGCAGCATTGAAAAATAAGGCTTTGTTTCTGCAGGGATGTCGATCGCTCGCGCCAAAACCTGATCAGGCCAACCAACCCGCTGTGCGAACAATGAGCAATCGAGAAGCTGCCGACGCTCCAGACAGGACCGAACCCAAGGCCAACGCTGACCAAGCTTGATCAAAGCCAGCACCATGGAGCTTGCATTTGCTAAGTCAAGCAAATGCGCCAAATCTGGTTCGTGATCTGGACAAGGACGAATCAGCAATCCGTCCTGCTGCAAAGCAAGTGGCCAGTCGATCGCCACTTCTGCACAGGCAGCCGCTGCAGCACAGACAGATGAAATACCAGGAATCACCTTGAAGGGCACATCAGGATGCCGATGGCGGAGCGCTAGTTGCACATAACTACTTGTGGCAAAGAGAGATGCATCACCTTCGCAAAGCAGAACCACCGCTTGGCCGAGACGTGCCAAGGAGGCAAGCGCATCGGCGGCATGATGCCAAGCCTGCAAACGGGGCTCTGCTTCGGCGATCATCGGGAAGAGAAGAGGCAGCCTCCGCTGATCTGACCGAATCCATCGCGAGGCGATGGACCAAGCCATGCCATTTGCATTTGCTCGCGCCACGGGATAAGCCACCACATCAGCAACTTCAATGGCACGGACAGCAGCAATGGTGAGAAGCTCTGGATCACCAGGTCCCACTCCGATCAACTGCAGAGAGTGAGGCACAAGATCCAAGCTCAAGACTCCATTAAAGATGGCTGTATCTCCATCACCTATTGGAGAGTGCAGCTGATCAAACACCAACGAGACAAGCCGTTACGGGGCTAGACAAGAAACGACTGATGAAGACTCTGTTCTGATGACTCAGCTGAGCATATTTTCAACACAGGCAGCAGACGTCGACGCAGCTCCAAAGCCTGTTTTCTGCACGAGCCATGCTGAAAGGATCAGCGAACAACTACAAACGCGAGGCATCAACTTTGGACGCTGGTCAACCAAGCCATTGCTTCGGCCAGGGGCAGGACAAGAAGAGATATTGAACAGTTATGAAGCAGAAATCACAGCTTTACATCGAAAGGAGAACTACCAAACCATCGATGTGATGCGCGTCAACCCCGATCAAAACCAGACCAAGACAGCACAATTGCGACAACAATTTCTGCACGAACATCGGCATGCAGAGGACGAGGTTCGTTGCTTTGTTGAGGGCCGTGGTCTCTTTTCTCTTCACATCAACGAAGAGGTGATTCAGGTGTTATGTGAAACCAATGATTGGATCACGATTCCCGCTGAAACCCGGCACTGGTTTGACATGGGCGCAACGCCTAACTATTGCGTAATTCGTTTCTTCCAAAAGTCGGAAGGATGGATTGCCAAATTCACCCAGGACACAATCGCCCGACGATATCCTTACCTCGATTAATCAAAGTAAGGATAGAGATCAATCCAATTTTTGTACTCAAAAGACAATCAGGCCGACTTGATTTGCTCGCGCCAAGTAAATCAAAAGAGCTTTAAATTTACCCACAATTAACCATTACTGCAATTTTTATTCAACCATAAAATGATTCACTTCCGCAGACAGGCGGATCCAAATCAATACAATCAGCCTCCCTATTCAACCCCACAACTATGCATCCGAACATTTTCAGGCTTGTCCAAAACTCCTCTTAAAGCTTCGACTTCCACCTTCGCCAACTCTTCCAAGCGAGGTACGATCACTGTCCTCTGCCATCGCTGCTCGCAAAGCACCCAATAAAGGCCGAAGTGGCGAGCTTCACTCTTCAACAAGTTGCCATAAAGGTCACTTAATTCAGGATCGGGGCTGTTCTCGGCTAGCAGAGCCATCCGTTCATGACTCCTCGCCTCGATCAGACCCGCCACTAAAAACGAATCAAGCATGCGTTGCGGCTCACCTTTTCGTATGTGTTTAGCCAAGAAGGCGCCATACCCCGATGAAGGCAACGGCTCGAGATAACGACCTCTTGATTGAAGGAGCTCAAGCACCTGCTCAAAGTGTTCCAACTCTTCACGGGCTAGCGGACTGAGCACCTCACCCAATCCTGGCTCACAGAGATAGCGAAACATCAGTTGAACGGCTGATCCCGCTGCTTTCCTCTCGCAGTGCGCATGATCAATCAACACTTGCATAGGCCTCGCAATCGCTTGGTTCACCCAAGAGGCACTCGTGGGAGCCGCAAGCCAACGGATGCTGGTAACTGAAGTCAAGGCCATTAACCTTCCCCCCCAAGCACTGATTTCCGCAAATGACGCACCAAACCTTCGAGGGCTAAGTCATAACTAGTAGGCCCAAAACCGGTGATGACGCCAATAGCGCGGTCGGCCAGAAACGAGCGGTGCCGAAACGGTTCTCGGGCATGGGTATTGCTCAAATGCAACTCCACATAAGGAATTGCTGTCCCTAGCAGTGCATCACGGATTGCAATGGAGGTATGCGTATAGGCGCCTGCGTTGATCAAGATTCCATCCACCTGGCCCATCGCTTGATGGATGCGTTCCACCAGAGCGCCTTCGAAATTGCTTTGAAAACAGTCCAGCTTCAAGCCATCAGCAGCAGCCCGCTCACATAACGCCATCTCAATCTGAACAAGGGTCTGATGGCCGTAAAGCCCTGGCTCACGCTGGCCAAGGAGGTTGAGATTGGGGCCGTTGAGTAGCAACAGGTGCATGGCCCAAAGAAAGCAGATTGGGTGATGGTATCGACTGACGTGCTGGTAATGTCTCCAGGTGTGGTTCGGGTCGGTGCCCGAGTGGTTAATGGGGGCGGACTGTAAATCCGCTGGCTCTGCCTACGTTGGTTCAAATCCAACCCGGCCCATCCCCCACACGCCCTTGTAGCTCAGCGGCAGAGCACTCCCTTGGTAAGGGAGAGGTCACGAGTTCAATTCTCGTCAAGGGCTTACTTCTCTCTTCTTGGCAGCGAAGTAAAGTCGCTGACCACCTCGGTGCTCATTTTATCGGCCCAAACCCTTAGATCAACTTTCAGGACCATTAAGCACTCGCTCTGATTTCTCAGCATTTGCTACTCCTCGAAGTTGACGACTGCCTTTGCATGCCTTCTGAGAGCTTGACCTACTGAATCTGCATGTCCCAAATTCTGCCAACTAGATCAGGAGTATTCATAAGCGTTGATCATCGTTCGCCAGCTGCGTATCCATTGGCTGGAATGAAATCAAAGATTGCTCACCATCAGCTCTTGCCACTTTTAAATCGATTAAGGGAAGAGCAGACGAAACGCAACCTGATGGCTCTTGATTGATGGCACTGGTGATCTTCTCTGAAGAAATAGCCGGGATCCCAATGGAAACTCGTTGTTCCAACTTGCAGACGGGGATTGACGGGGCGATTCATTTGAACCATAAGGATCAGGCATTTTCCATCGTCCAATCGCAAGATGGACTGCGGCTTTCTGCCTGAGGTTTAACGACGCATTGCATCAGTCATCCATTTGGTCGCAACGGAGACAGTGATGGATCCCCTCGAAGATGAATGATTACTTGGTCTACAAATAAATCTGATGGGTTTCCTAGTTGTTGCTGGTTGCATGGCGTTAGTAGCCTTCATGTCTGCTTCATTGACGGAAAAAAGCTGACTTATGCTTCATTGATTTTTGACAACAAGCAGAAAGAACCTTTGGGAAGAGGATCTTACATAACGCGAGGCTTTCACAGCCTCCTTTTTTATTCTTAAATGCACTGACCTTGCGACTGACATTTGCTTTCCTCGGCGAGGATCGACAATGCCTGAAGATAGCTTTCCCTCAAAGGTTGGCGGACTGGGAATGTGACCAATCTTTTGTACGAATATTGACTGCGCATGCATGAATGATGCATAGTTTCTCACTTGCTGATAAAGTTTAATAGCTACCTTGATATTTGCTGATTCGGATTAAGACGATAGTCAGCATTCTCAAAAACCTACAATTACTATCTTCGTTATTGCCGAGCAGCAAACTTAAATCATTTGTTTTTTCGATTTAAAGCCGATTCCTCAAGCTGGCGCCACTTGCTTCCAGCCCTGATCCCTTAGCAACAGCTAGTGGAAGTACCCAGATCAATAATGACCCCAACAGCACGCTTAAATACAACGAAAAAGCTTTTTTGGCACCTCCTTCTGGAATACCATGCCTCATACTTCGAACGTGGATCGGAGATGCCACTCTTCTGCACAAAGGGTGGTTTTTATTTCATGGCCAGGATTGGAAAAGCAATCGCAAGTAAAATTTGTCACATCATTAACAAAATCGACAGCATCCATTAAAACTATCAATGAGTACTATTGACATTACTTTTACATTCCCTGTCATAGTTTATAGGCAGGACTGACGCTCTCCTCACAGAGCGTTTTTTCTGCTTCAAGCTCGCGAACAACAATCTGATCAAATGCTTGATTCGCCTGCAATTAATTACAAGAGACAACCATAGTGAACACATTCCACCACTATGAGACTTACTCAAGCATTTCACTAAAGGCTTTGCCCAAACTTCTTATAGTTTTTACTGCTCACTCTAAACTTATGACCAATAAGAGTATTTACCGGTCTCACTTATCAGCAATCTATTAATCTTTAGGTTATTCATTCTAACACTAGTTGACAATTTCAAGAGATATTAAACATTGATTTATTTTTGGCTCGGTTTCATGCCAAGTTCTCAGCAATGCCAATGCTGCACCAGATCATCGCAATAGAAAGCTTCAGCAATTCATCCACACACTTGCAACAAAATCTCAATTTATCGATTTGAAGAGAACAGCTGATTGAGGTCCAAGGGAATGG
>QCUL01000066.1 GCA_003210755.1 Synechococcus sp. AG-679-C18 | reverse complement strand
ACCACATTGATCATTGAATGGAAGGACTAACAAATCAAGTTTGTTAATCCCCCACAATTTGCCTAGTCAGCAGTTGCATCACCAAGCACGGAGTTGGCATCAGCAAAAGCGCTTGAATTAGCGGTTGCAGTCAACATGCCGCTGCCGTTGATCGTGACTGAATAGCCGCCCATGCCAACTGCATCACCCGTAGCAGTAGCTGAAGCATCACCATTAATAGTGGAAGCTGTAACGGTGTTGCTCAGCTGAGCCTGGGCAATAATGTTTCCGCTCAGGCTGATAGAGCCGTCGTTATCAGCATCGTAAATACCGTAGGCATCGGTATCAGAAGCAGAGATGGCATCACCCTTGATGGAAGAAGCGCTGGCATCGAAATCACCGAATGATTTACCGGAAATCAGATTCACACCAACCTGACCGCCGATCATGTCAATTTCTTCAATACCAGAAACTGAACCACTTAGATCTGTTGTTGCATTAGCAGCAGCAGTAATTCCGCCTTGATCACCAGTCAGTGATGGATCTCCAATATTGCTTGAAGATGCATTCACTCCGGACAGTGATTGACCGGAAATGCTTCCGTCGCTTGGACCTACAGTAATTGAAGAGGTTCCATCAACACCTTCAATACCGGCTGAGTCAAAGATACCCAGAGATGTAGCTTCAGTGAGGGTTGTTGAAGCTGAAACGTCTACCTGATCGGTAAAAGAACCACCTGATAGCGTTCCAATAATTGCAAGACCGCTGACATCACCAGTCTGACCGATCGTGATGTCATTGGTATCCGCCGACGTGTCATTGAGATCAATACCGAAGGATTGCAGGTCTGCTTGTGATTCAGCAGCGCCATTAACACTCTCGGAGATAGCAGAACCATCAACAAATGCCTGACCCACCACGTTGCCATCAGCACCGATGGTGATCTCATCAGTAGAAAGATCTACCGATTCAATACCATCAGCATCTAATTGGATACCTGCGTAGGCATCGTTGTTATTGGCTGCGGCATTGTCGCCAACGTTGCTGGCGCTTGATGCGACATTAAGGGTGGCAATACCTGTGAGATTGCCATCATTTCCGATCGTGACAGTGCTATTGACTAGACCATCAGCTTCAGAAGCTGCCATGGCGGTGGCATTAGTATCAGAGGCTCCGTCGGTGCCATTGGTTGTAGCCGTGGCATCGAGGTTGCCTGTAGCAGTGGCAATGATGGTCCCACTGTCGTTGCCAACGACAATATTTGAGCCGTCAACACCGGTAACAGTATCGGCAGTCAGACCAAGAGGTGCTGCAGTCGTATCAGATGCGGTATAACCAGTAGCCGTTCCGACATTCGCAGTAGCAAAGTCCTCGATACTGCTGGCATCAGCGCTCAGGTTGACATCAGCCGTGAAACTCATGCCACTGGTGGCGTCGTGACCGATGGTCACATCACTTCCGTTGTTGAGACCAACAACATCACCACTAGTTCCACCTGCTTGAGCAGTGCTCGTACCACTCACATTGCTTGCAGTCGCATCACCGCTGAGAGTGGCACTGGTTGTGAGCTGTGGCGTGTCCGTGCCCACAGTGAGAACACTTTGCTCGACACCAACGATTGAATCAGCAGAAGCAACTGTTGCCGTAGCGGCAAAATCAGCGCCAGTGGCTGTGGTTGGATCACCGATGTTGCTGGCAAATGCGCTCTGAGTCGACACTGCATCAGCATCAAGAGCAAGGGTTGTGCCTGTGCTCAACGTGGATCCAGTAAGTCCAATACCCTCGACGGAGTCGTTATCAACAACTGCATTAACAGCAGCACCGAATGCATCAATTGAGGATGCAGATGCAGTACTGGTGATGGTGGCATCAGCATCAACAACGCCAGACGTACCAATATTAATTCCAGAGGTATTAGTGGCAGCCGTCAAGCCTTCAGTGTTGTCGACATCAACCTGAGCGTCTGCATCGCCGTCTATGGAATCAGCGCTGGCTGCATTGGAAACGGTGGCTGTAGCTCCGATTGTTGCTGTAGTACCAACAGAGAGTGCACCATTCTCGAGTTGAACACCTTGGATCGATCCAAAATCGACATCGGCATCGGCATTGGCAGCCTTACCTGTTGCAGCAGCAGCATTGCTAACGGTGGCTGAACCGATCGTGACGGATTCAGTACCGAAAGAAGTGGCAACACCCAGTTCGATGCCGTTGACATCTGCAGCCTGAGCCATTGCTGCTGCAGTATCTGCACCAGCAACGTTCTGACCAACGGTGCTTGCAGTCGCTGCTTGAGCAACGTCTGCCAAACCGGTCAGGCTGCCAGCAGTTCCAACATCGAAGGTGGCCTCAGTATTAACACCAGCAACATCAGTAGCTGCGACACCTGAAGTAGCTGTTGCATTGTTATCGATGTTGGTGGCCAAGGCAGTGTTGGCAACACCGGCAACACCAGCAACGGCCGCATCCGTTCCAACACTGAAGGCACCGACAGAGTCGAAACCAACATTGGTGGTAACAGCGGCATCAGCTGTTGCAACAGCGCCTGTTGCATTACCAGTCGTATCGGCAACGGCAACCTGGGTGGAGTCAGCTGATGCACTCAGATTGGCGGATGTTCCGATGCTGACTGCATCGGTCTGAGCGCCAATATTGGTTGTCGCCAATGAATCAGCATTAACTGTGCCTTCAACAGAAGTAGCCGTCGCTGATCCGGTAATCACACTGTCGGCAGCGATAGCGGCATCAGTTCCGACATTGAGGACACCATTCGTGCCATCCGTCATGTCCAGACCAACTGCTGAACCCAACTCAGCATCGGCTGAAACGCTTGAGTTGACTCCAAGGGTGCCGATGTTGCTGGCAACAGCGGTTAAATTAGCGAGAGCATCAGCATCGATAGAAGCGCTGGTACCGGAGTTAATGTTGGCATCGGAGTTAAGACCCCGAACATCCATGATCTCGTTATTAGCGAGACCTTGATTTGAAGCATCTCCTGCGGCATCAGCATTAACGTTGCCGGCGGAAGCATTAACGGCAACACCTGTGATTGACGTAGCGGTAGCGTCTACATCGGCTACACCAGATGCGGTAACGCTGGCGTTGGTTCCAAAGCTGACAACAGAATTAGTGTCAGCAACATTCAAGCCAGCAACGAAATCAGCGCCGGCGTTCGCTTCTGCTGTGGGTTCGTTGCCTGTACCCTGATTACCAATATTGACGGCCGTAGCACTCAGATCAACATTGCCTTGCCCCAACACCGTGGCGTTGGTGCCAATCGAAGCCGCATCACCAAGGTCGATACCAACAGCACCGGTCTCGCTCTCATTACCGTCATCGGTGCCAACGAAGGCTGTGGCATCAACCTCGCCATCGATCGAATTGGCAGATGCATCCGAAACAACACCAGCCACACCAGCGATGGAGGCGTTCGTGCCAACACTCAAGCCAGTTCCAGCATTCGCAGCGAAATCACCAATCTCAAGACCACCCACATCGCTGAGTTGGCCATCGGCATTGGCACTATCGCCAGTGGTATCTGCTCCGATCGACTCTGCACTAACTGTGCTGGCGACATCACTACGGCCGAGGACGTTAAAGCCAGTTGAACCAGCAGCGCTATCTCCAATGCTGAGAGTCTCGAGATCTAAACCTTTGGTTTCGACAATCGATGCTGTCGCTGCAGCATCACCATCGTCAGCACCAAGACCGTCAACAACAGAGGCAGAGACATCTAGCTCAGTACCAGCCTGGCCCTGGATGACGCCATTTGTTCCGATGACAACATCATCAGATTGAAGACCACTGATGTTGGTATTAGTGGAACCAGCAGTGGAAGATCCTGTGACGGAAGTCGCGGCTGCATCTACATCAGCAAACGCTGTACCAATGACGGTTCCTTCTGTTCCAACATTGATTGCGTTAACTGAATTGGTTGAGTCACCGTCCTGGGCATCAATGATGCCGCCGATCAGAGCGGAGTCAGAATCCGCTACAGCAGCTCCAGACTCTGTGGTTGCCTGAGAACCAACGGTGACGCGATCAGAGGCACTGCCCGAGTTACCACGTACTGAACCGTTAGTACCAATAGTCAGATTGCCGCCAGCGGCATCACCGAAATCATGAATAGCTGCTGCAGTCAGGTCCGAATCAGCAGTGGCATCACCACCACCAAGAATTGGAACTCCAACGGTTGCCGCATTGGTAAGGACATCAGCATCGAGATCTGCGGTGAGCGATCCGCTGGTACCTGCAACAACACCAGTTGCGTTAGTACCAAAAATTCCAGTTCCGGAATCAGACGTTGCATTGGCGGCTCCAGCAACGTTTGTAGCGGTTGCATCAGCACCAACGTTGACGTCAACATCAACAACGCCTGCATCACCAATGGTCAGATCAACATCAGCATTGTTAGCCGCAAGATCGATGATGCCACCGCTGCCATTGGTGGACGTGACGTTAGTAAAAGTGGACGTCGCTGATGCACCAGTTCCAGCACCTACGGCTGCATCTGCGTTGATGGTGGCTGCAGTAGAAGTAGCAGTACCGTCTACATCCACATCAACCGTGGCATTCGTGCCAGCGGTGAGATCCGACTGACTTAGGCCGGCGTTATCGGTGATGTTTGCCGTACTAGTGGCAGTTCCGTCTACGGAAGCTGCATTGGCGTTGGCTGTAGCTGAAGCATTGGCATCAACCGTTGATTCTGTACCAGTAGTAAGGGACGACTGATCAACGGCAATGGCGGAGTCGATAGCTGCCATAACGAGAGGAGTGGCCTTTCAGAAAAGCCAGATAACTTTGACCATCTCACTATGGCCAAAGAAATGACATTTACGCTCAAGAATGATGCGTATAAGTTAAAGAGAAAGGCAACCAAATCTCCTTGACGAATTAACGCCAAAGTCCACAAAACGCATCAACACCCTGCAGCAAATGACGCCAATGCGGATTGACGCAAATCGCTGCAAAACCCGGCCAGGGCATGGGTTCATAGCAATTCCAAGACGCCAATGAAAAGACAAAATGCAGTGCAATCATCAGTGAAGAAATGAATATCAACGCCACAAATCAATTTTGTTTTAAAGAATAATGCCGTTAAACGATCAGGAAGCCACGGACAGGAACTGCTGCATGCATCAAAATTTTCTAAAGAACCAGCGAAATTAACGAATAGACAGAACAACAAACCAAAGTTCCGTTGTTGAAAACATGGGCCCAAAACGCTCCACGCGCTCCACAAGAGGGATCAAAGGGTGAAAAAAAACAAAATTGGCCAACCTC
>QCUL01000065.1 GCA_003210755.1 Synechococcus sp. AG-679-C18 | reverse complement strand
CCATCGATAAGCATCTAACAAAAGCCCATCAAAACCGATTCTGGCTCCGAAACAAATTCCTTCCCAGATCATTCGATGCTCCTCTGGCTCAATGAGACCGTGGGTTAACCAAATAGCTAATGCTCCTACGTGGAAGGGCATCTTTTTTGTAACTGAGTTATAGGCGCTAGCTGCTGCTTCTCCAGCCACAGTGTTCGGTAGACCTAAAACGAGATGAATGAGATCATGACATGTTCCGATCCTATACAAGACATAATCCTCCTTGTTGCCCGTTGTTGGTGATGGTATTGGTAGCGGATCAAAGCCCAGGCTTCTCTGTCTTTGCTGCATACAAAAACCAAGGCTCCCCTTCGGCATTGCACTCATTTCGTCGAGTGAGGGCCATGGGATAGCAAATCGTTCCTCAATTAGAGGTTGAAGCTGTGGATGATCCAAGAGCTGTTTGAAAGCCTGCTGTTGAAGCTCTGACTTGTTTGTAATAGCTAAGTATTTGGCATGCTTAAAAATATGTTCAGGATCCTTTGCTGACTGCAGAATGCCAATCATCAACTTGAGAGCGTCCTCTTTTAATTCCGTACGGGAAGCCATGGCATGAATTTCTGAAGCCCAATTAATCTAGATCTGCCGAGCACGCAACTCACTACTTCAAACCGAACAAGGAGGTGCGGTTTAGCGATTCAGGGGTGTCGATACAGGTCAGCTGGATCTTCTTGGTTGATGATCACTTCTCCTGTGAGCATTGACCTCGGGACTTAACCCGACCATTGATTCTGATGTATCTGTACTCTCCTGTTTTGATGTTGAGTTCATTCCAGCTGTTTGGTATGCCGTGAGCGCCTGCATTCGTATCCCATCGTCTCCAACCTTGTTGGTGTTTTTCTTGGAATACGGGCTCTACCTAGAAAAAATAGTTTCCATCTGAGTTTTTTACATTAGGGAAGGCATCTGTTACCTGAATTCGTTTTGACTCGGGCATCAACGTGACCCTATCTTTTTCTCCTTCTTTCCAGGAATCTCAAATGAATACCCTTGGATCAATGCTCATGGCTTAAGTGCAGGCCGTAAGAAGTCCAAGGGCAAGGACGGTGATTGAACGAGAATGGATTATCACGGGTATCGATTTTTTCCTCTCGCTAGCCAGCATTGTCATCGTTCGCCTAAAACATCGTTTCAGTAGATCCCAGCTTCACGCGTTGCTTGATCAATAATAGTTATCGCTGTCGTGACAAGACGCGATGACAACAGAAGTAAGGGCAGCTATAAGCATCAGTCTTTATTGATCTGAAGTCGGCTGATATTGATGTGAAATCATCGTAATTGCATTTAGATTGCTGTTCTTATTTCACTCCTAATACCCACCGGAGTACCGGTGGGTATTGATTATTGAGTGAGTTTACTGTCTAAAACTTATAAGAATTCAGTGGAGGCTAATAATGATGATTCAAAGGACATGGCGGTGATGTCTCCGCCGAGACCATAAGAAGTATCTGTTGCAGTGCTTCCGTAGGGGACCTCAGGAGCGAGTGTTACAACAGCGCTGTACATCCCTAGACGACTGTCATCAAGTAAAGGTGCAGGCCCTGATGGATAGGGATTGGTGCTATCGGGCACATCTGGTTTAGGAGTTCCTGGAAACCCACTGCTATCGGGCACATCTGGATTTGTTCCTGGAACACTGCTGTCGGGGAGATCTGGATTCTGAGGAGTTCCATCACCCGGAACTGGATCAAGGGAACCACCTCCAGGGGGTTGGTACAGAGTGAGATCCCCGTTGCCACCAGGACGGAATGGTCTCCCTGGCGCAGTGGAACCGCCATTGTCTGGGCTGGAGGGGGGGGTGTCGATGCCCGTTATCAAATCCGTGGTCATAAAGAGATTGTCGGTACGACGATTCATGGTCAGAGATGCGGTGGAAGCTCTCGCCTCCTGTGAACTCACCTTCTCTGGATTCAACAAATCACTCGATGACCTAGCTCAACAGTGGCTGTGATCTTGCTCACAAGGTTGCAGAAAGCCTGCTGTAGTGGGCAGTTTCAGCTTTGCTGATTGTCAGCAGGCAATAAAAAACCCCGCTTGTGGCGGGAAAATAATTACGAAACGAATTTTCAAGCTAGTAATAGCCATTTTCAATTGTAAAACTTGTCGTTTCCGCTGACAATTGAAGCAGATCCGACTTGTCGGTCTCTCTACCTCCATACAATTCAAAATCAGTGACAGTCATCAATGTACCGTTACTACTTAAAACATTAGTATTAAAATCGAAGCTGTATTCACCATCATCCAAGAAAAGTGAATCTACACCTTCGCCTCCCTCTGCAGATATATTGCCAAATCCCCTGAATTAGTCATTGTCACCACCTAAATCAACAGTACCCCCTCCAGCAAATCCACCAATTGCATCAACAATGTCGTTACCAAAACCGGTATCTATAATTGAAGAGCCAGCGCTAACAAAAATACCTACTCCCGAAATCGACACTCCAGTAAGGATGTCGTCGCCATTCCCAAACACCATTGAAGACGACCCTGACATAGCTATTCCTCCAGCTAAAAATGTATCACTGGCAGAAGCAGTCACTTTATTATTGCCATTCCCAAACACCATTGAAGAATCACTAGACATTCGTATTCCATATGCCTGTATACCACTGGCAAAACCAGTCACCTTATTATTGCCATTCCCAAATTCTATTGAAGATCTAGAAAGATCTATTCCAGCTGCTTGTATACCACTGGCAGAAGCAGTCACCTTATTATTGCCATTCCCAAACACCATTGAAGAATCACTGAAAAGCCTTATTCCATATCCAACCTGACCATCAGCAGAACCAGTCCCAGTTACCTCATTATTGCCATCCCTAAAACAACTCACACTTGCATTTTAAAACAATGGAATCATTCTCTTTTGTCGTTGAATATTCAGACGGATCAGTTGAAGATTTGACCAGCGAGCAAGCCTATTCAAAAGCGGAATTAACTCAAGCTACAGACTCATTCATCAATGAAACGCTTCCAGGCAGCTGGAACAAAATCGTGATCATGGCAGAGGGCAACCCATGATCAAGACCATCTGTGCCTTCGCCGCTGGATTCACCCTCGCCGCTTTGATTGGCTTGGATCTAATGAGCCTTATGCAAAGAAAAGATGCTTAATTGATAGAGCTGTTAATGTGTTAAGTACGGAAGTTAAGGTCTTAATTATTAGCGCCTGATTATGCATATTATTCACGCATTGCCTTTGATTGATAAAGTTACAAGCATGAGCCTTGTTTGCTTAAAATTTTGTAAACTATGCTTGTCAATTGGAAGTGAATTGTAATTGAATTTTTTGCTGACCAGCTAAAAATTAATGAGGTCAATTGCCTATTAGTTGATAGTTAAACACTATAAAATGATTGCAAAAAGAAGCTATTGCTCTAAGTCCGGAAGCAACCCTTTTCTTTTTAAATTAATCCATTTCTGTTTTCTTTCCTGTATTAATGCCTTGACAGGCACGCCTTTTTTCTCGTATTGATCAAATTTATTTACAAATTGATTGAGCTCTAGTATCTTTTCATCAATATAATCAGAACACATTTTTCTATGTGAGGGGGATAGCGAAGGGTTTTGGCTTCCATTCTCTAAACAGTTAGCTCCTGCATTGAACCCATCAATTCTTAAGCTTCTGCCGTTGAATAGCAAGATAACTATTCCACCAATGACACCCATAGGGATCATGATGTTAAGTCCTACTGGGCTTTTCATAATCCTCCTTATTTAGAAAGCATAGATTAATTGCATGTTCTTGTTTGATACATCTCTTAAGCTCTGATAGAGGATGCTATCCGTAGCTATGGAGTTAACGATGGGCTCCTTGTGAAGCCTTTGTCCTATGCCCTCTCGCTGCTGCATGTGTAGCGCTCACCTTAGACACCGGAGCTTTTCTGATCATCAAACGAGCACGCCAATGATCCGCACCGCACTCACCACCGCAGCAGCACTAGCACTTTGCAGTGTGGTTTCACCAGTAGTAGCTGGAGAGAGACGATTGCAACCTTGTCAGTACAACGGTGGGAAGTGGACCCAGGTCCGTTACATCGATAACGATGATGCATTCACTCTCGAATGGGACGACGGTCCCCGCATGACGTACAGATGGAAAAGTAAGGATGGGGCCTTAATTGTTACAGATACGCTTAGTGGAAGGTGGGATTACATCAACTTCGGCAACAGCTTCACCCTTGAAAATCGTGATAACGGGAACACCATCAAATGCCTAGTAACTAGGGCCGCACTGGCTGCACCCGCTCCGTCCATGGCTGATTCGACCAAGGCTTATTGCACAGTGGTTTGGCATGACATGAACAAAGTCCCAATCCGAGGACCATGTGATTTCAGTCAATCAAGTGGCAACGTCTACGTGAACGACTTTAAAGGAAGCGTCGACGGTGATCTAAAAAAGGTCAGCAACATCTACAATTTCGCATTCCCCTCTGCTGAACAAGGCAAGACTTATCAGCGAGACAATTTCTCAGACACCTTTACTGAACAAGGCAAGACCAGATTAGAAGCAGGAATAACCTTTATCCGAAAAGGACAGTACAACTTGAATGTGTATTGGACCAAAGGAAAGTTTTACTAGGTGACTTCATCGATAGATCACCTGAAGAAGACGGTGACATCCGAACACTCAACAGAGTTCGGCAAGACCTATGAACGCGATCACGAATACAGAATAGGTTCTCAGATAAGGGCATTTCAGGGAGGAATTCTTTAAGCATTTGCCCTGCACCAATGATCCTTGAAACCCAGATGACGCTGTAAGTGGCAACTACTTAAAGCATTCCCCGCTGCATTAAAAAAACTTCTTATAGTTATATCTTTTGTTGTACTTTTAACGACAATAGAAGAAGTTATTGAGACCACTTGTAGAATTTGTATTTGGTTCTATGGTCAGATGCTGCCTTTTATCGCTGGAACCCTGATCACTATGACTGGGCAACCGTGTCCAGCAGGAGTGATCTCTCAGATAGAAGGTCTATACAAATGGGTGGTTACTCCAGAAGACTCCAGAAGACTCCCTATCATTTCTCAAAAGGATCGATTCACACCACATCTCTATCAGTTGTTGAAAGGAACAGAGAATCTCAGTCCAAGAACTGACGGGACGTTTGTAGATGTTGACCCATTCAGCAACACTCAGGCGCAAGTTTTCGGTGCCAAGGTTAAGAGCTGTCGTATTCAACAACGAAATCTAGTTGCTGAAGCACGCGTTGCAGTTTCCTACGGACTTGTTAACGTCCCATCTGGATATTTTCAGACACTCGACTATCGGATGGTTCGAGTCGGTTCACGTTGGCTAATCAGTGATATTACTTACGAAATATTGAGCGACAAGCCTTGGACACTTACATCGGAATTAGAAGATATACTTAAAGAAGTAAAGAAATTTCATCAGAATCACACACGATCAGAGTGATGCTTTTACAGAATTGATAGATGAACAAGGAAGATAGTACTAATCTTCTGGCTTCTTCG
>QCUL01000064.1 GCA_003210755.1 Synechococcus sp. AG-679-C18 | reverse complement strand
ATTGGTTGCGCGATTGGCGGGTATGCCGGCGATGCCCTTCCGAGTGCAAGGCTTCTAGCCGCCGCTTCCGGGTGTTTGATCACCCATCCCAACGTGATGAATGGGGCTTCTCTGTATTGGAAAGATCCACGCATTCACTATGTGGAGGGATATGGGTTAGATCGCTTTGCTGCTGGCGATTGGGTGCTGAGACCTGTCCGTCAGCAGAGGATCGGTTTGCTTTTGGATGCCGGCATCGAACCGGAGCTGCGTCAACGCCATCTGCAAGTGGCCGATGGTTGCAGGGCAACGCTGGGCCTAGAGATCGGCCCTGTAGTGACGAGCGATGTACCGCTAGGGGTTTGTTTAAATCTCGGCCAAAGTGGTGCGAGTTGGGGCAGCCTTGAGCGCCCTGATGCGTTGCTGCGAGCAGGTGAACGCTTGCAAAACAATGGTGCAACGGCGATTGCGATCGTTGCCCGCTTCCCAGATGATCAGGGGAGTGAAGCCTTGGAGGCCTATCGGCATGGCGATGGCGTGGATGCCTTGGCAGGTGCTGAGGCAGTAATCAGTCACCTTTTGGTGCGCCACCTGCAGATTCCCTGTGCTCACGCGCCGGCTCTGTCTGAGTTGCCATTGGATCCGCAGTTAGACGCCCGTGCTGCAGGGGAAGAGCTTGGCTATACCTTTTTAGCTTGCGTATTGGTGGGGTTAAGCCAGGCGCCAGATCTAGTCCTCAGATCAGCGGCTAAGCATCGTGATCTTGTGGCTGATGATTTGGGCGTGTTGGTGGTTCCCGAAGGTGCTTTAGGTGGCGAAGCTGTTTTGAGTTGTCTCGAGCGAAGAGTTCCTGTGATCAGTGTGGCTAATCCATCGTTGTTGCAGGTCACGCCAATCGCCCTCGGTGTGGAAGCTGAGGTGTTGCAAGCTCGGTCCTATGTGGAAGCCGCTGGATGGGTGCTGGCCTTACGCGAAGGCCTGGCCTCAGCTGCCTTGATGAGACCCTTGCCCTCATTGCAAGAGATGTAGTGATGGCAAGAGCTGCTGGTTTTGGATCATCAAAAAGTACAAAGCCTTGCCCTTGCTTGAGCGGAGGGAGTTATGAAATCTGTTGCGAGCCTTTGCATCGCGGGGAGCAACAGGCAGCCACCGCTGAGCAATTGATGCGTTCGCGTTATTCCGCCTTCGCTTTTGCTGAAGTTGATTATTTGATAGCAACTCATTCCGCTTCAGAAACGCCCATGGCTCGCCACCGAAAAGAGTTACATGAGAGCTGTCATGAGATGCGTTGGTTGAAGTTGAAGATCATGGCCGTGCAGGCTGGCGGTGTGGATGACCTCGAGGGCACCGTTGCTTTTGAAGCGACTTACCAAGCGGGGGGGCAACGCAGTGTGATGAAAGAACTGTCATTGTTTCAACGACGGGATAGGGATTGCAAGGGAGATTGGTTGTACATCAAGGCTCTATAAATAGATGCATTCAGCTTGAATTAACGCTTAATCTTGTTATGAGCGATGCTTGTAATTCCTGTGGAGCTGGAACAAATCTAAACTGACGACTGTTGCACAGTAAGGCGTTTTTAAAAACTAGTCACCCTGCAGTAAAAGTAGCCTGCTGTAGGATTCTGTTGTTTCTTTGAGGAAATATTAAATACTATTTAGGATTGCCAATCATGAATTCGCCTACGGAGCATTCAACATTCCTTGGCATTCCTGATGCCTGCTCAAATAATTCGCTACTCCCAAAGCTCAAGCCACAAGGCGCTAGCCCAAGAGCTGTGGCGACGAGATAGAGCTGTTGGTAAATCGATCCTGCATCTTTGAGGATCAGGGCATAGGCCAGTCCTGTTTCGGAATGAATGCTTGCATTTCTTGCATAACGTGAGGCCATCACGATTAGGACATCAGGTGGCTGGGCTTGGCCAGGCGATACTGAGGCGGCCTGGGGCGCCCGGCAGGTTGTATTCACCGCTAAGGCCAGCATATTTTCGCAGGGCACAGTTAGATCACTCAGCTTGCCAAGAGAGTGATCAAAAGAGTCGTAATGATAGAAGCCTGGACTAATACCCATGCATTGCTTAATGCATAAATAAAACTCGATTGAATGAAGTGCTCCAGCGCTTGCAACTGGCCTTAATAAGCCTTCGTAGGAGCGAGGCAATCCTGGATCACAGAGAATCTCCTCTCGGGTATGCATCGAATACCAGAGCAGAGTTCCCAATGCTTCGGCCGAGACAGGCTTAGCATTGTAAGCACGAATAGTTTGACGTTTCCGAATGATTTGGTAGAAATTTGAATTATAATTTTTGTTCGATAATCGTGATAGCGGAACTCTGTCAATGATGATTCTCTGATGTTTAGCTGGTGGGTTGTTTTGATTATTCTCTTTTAAGTGTGAATTATCTCTGCGAAAAATAACGATATTCCGACGTGTGTGGCAGTGGAATGCCAAATCTTCCCTACTCCATCCAGATTCAATGGCTTCAGCATCGATGTCTGCATTGCGATTGTTGTTGCAAACTCCTATGACTTCGGACATCAGCAGGAGGGAAATAAATTCTCGATTATGTACACATAGGTCTTCAGGTAGGAACCCCCTAATGCTCTCGATAGTGCAAGGTGATGCAAGCATCTGAATGAGCTGGTAGAGCCGATGGTCTTGGAGGCGTAATGTTGCAGGAGATAATGGTGTAGTGATATCAAGGCCTTCACGGCAGGGCTTAATGTTTCCAAATTCAGAGAGCTTAATCTTCTCATTGTGCTCTGGGCATGGTTGTTGCTTGAGGCCTGGCTCGTTAGGGAGTAAGCAAATTGCCGTGCCATTGCATCCCTCGATTTCGTAACTCAATAAGCCTTTCTTGTAAAGCGTCTTGAGTTGTGATTCAGGGGAAAGGTGTGTTGAAGCGGAGTGTTTCTTGTCTTGTAAAGTTGAATATTGATCGCTGTCTACACCATCACTCAACAAGTCTTTTATTAATTCTTTGAGAGGAGCTCCTGCCTCTTTCAAGTGTAGTTTCTGCCGGTAAGGGTTTGATCGCGTGGCATAAGGAGTTGTGATAACAATTTCATTTCCTTTGACATTAACGTCTACTCCTTCTCTGAATAAGTACTTGGGCATGACTGCGGCGTTGGGTTGTAAGTATTTGAGTGAAATTCTCCGCTTTTGACTTTCAATGACTATTGCTATCTAAGCGTTCTAGTTGATTCATGCTTGCTCTTAGTCGTGGGTTGCTGGAAAGAACGTGTATTCATCAATTGTGGTTCAACGCAAGCAAGCCATGGGATGCCTTGGTGGCAAGTCCAGCGCTTTTGCAACGCCGGGATGGCAAACCGACCCTTGGACCGTGTTGAGGCCAGAGAGCAATTCAGGACGTTCGGTGACGGCCTCCTCAAGGCCTCTCCCTGCAATACCGAGGATGTACGGCAAGGTCACACTTACGAGAGCTTCGGTGGAGGTGAATGGCACAGCCCCCGGCATGTTGCCAACGGCGTAGTGCTGAACACCGTGAATGGTCAAGGTGGGATTGGTATGGGTTGTCTCCTGGCTCGTGGCGATGCAGCCGCCTTGATCAATGGCGACATCAACGATCGCTGAGCCAGGCTTCATTCCCTGGACCATGGCTTCATCAACCAGCGTTGGCGCTCTTCCTCCAGGGGTCAAAACAGCTCCAATGAGGAGGTCTGCCGTTGGAATCAAGCGCTCCAGGAGCCCGCGACTGCTCACCAGACTCATCAAACGTCCGCCCCGAAAGGCCTCAAGGCTGCGCAATCGCTCCGGGGAGCGATCCAGAAGCATCACTTCGGCATCCATCGCCGCAGCGAGCCGCGCTGCGTTCCAGCCCACCGTGCCCGCTCCTAGCACCACAACACGAGCCGGTTGAACGCCTGTGCAACCTCCGATCAGAACACCTTTGCCACCTTGAGGACGCTCGAGTAGTCGAGCACCCACTTGTGCTGCGAGTCGACCTGCGATTTCGCTCATCGGCGCAAGTAGCGGCAGGCTTCCGTTTTCCAGCTGCACCGTTTCATAGGCAACCCCAGTAGTACCAGCACTCAGCAAGGCTTCACCCACATCTGGATAGGCCGCTAGGTGGAGATAGGTCAACAGCACCATGTCTTCCCGTAAGAAGCGAAATTCTTCGGGTTGCGGCTCTTTTACCTTCACGACTAGGTGAGCGCCCCAAGCTTGCTCGCGATCCACAATCTGTGCCCCTGCAGCCGCAAAGGCGCTGTCATCGATCCCCGCTCCAGCCCCTGCTCCGTATTGAATCCGTACCTCGAGTCCATGAGATACCAGCTCTTTCACCGCATCAGGTGTAAGCGCGACACGTTGTTCATCGACCTTGATTTCTGTAGGAACTCCGATGGTGGCCATCGGAGCCGTCAGTACGGATTGGACCATGGCTGCCGAAGACGATCCTTCAATCTGACCCTGCTCAGCCGGAATGGCCACTGGATTAAGCGAGTTGAAATCAGCGGGCGGCGATCGGAAGTCTCCAACCCGTACCAAATGCTTGGCGGCTCACTTTCAAAACAGGAGGAGCTTGGCGGCGTTTGAATTCAGCTCGCCGGAACAGTTTCTCTATACGTTTGACATCATCAGGGTCATGGCCTGCTGCGACTAATTCAGCCCCCGAGCTGTGCTTCTCGATCAGATCCTTCAAGAGTGGATCGAGGATGCTGTACTCAGGAAGGGAGTCGCTATCTTGCTGGCCTGGGCGTAGCTCTGCACTCGGAGGCTTATTTAGGATTTCACTGCCGATCAGTGCAACGCTGCCTGGAATCCCCAATTCTTTGCGGCAGCTCATGGACTCGGGGCTGTCTAGCCAGCGACAGAGGGAAAACACTGTTGATTTATAGAGGTCCCCGATGACGGCTAGCCCTCCATTCATGTCTCCATACAGCGTGCAGTAGCCAACCGCAAGCTCAGATTTATTACCTGTGGAGAGCAAAAGCTGGCCTTGCTGGTTGGCAACGGCCATCAGCAAGGTGCCGCGAATCCGCGATTGCAGGTTTTCAGCAGTGACGCCCGATGGCGCTTGATTCAATGTCGGGGTGAGGGTGGCTTCAAAGCCATCCATCAAGATTTGGATCGGAACCGTTTCCGTTCGAAGACCCAGACGATTTGCCAGCGCTTCTGCATCGTCGATGGATCCTTTTGAGCTCCATGGAGAGGGCATCAGCAGTGCTTGCACGCAATCAGCGCCTAAGGCCGCTGATGCGATCACAGCAACGAGAGCAGAGTCAATCCCGCCACTTAGGCCGAGCAGGGCGCGTCGAAAGCCGCATTTGCTGGCATAGTCACGCACCCCGAGCACAAGGGCCTTGAACAGCTGGGCGAGATCATCGCTTTCAATCCGCTGCTGAGTATCAGATTCCGCAAAGGAAGGGCCTCCAGCACTTAGGTCTCCAGGCTGGACAGAGCTATCCCAGGTTGCTAAGGCTTCCCGGCAGGTGGGGAGTTGCAACGCCACCTCACCAGAGGTGGCCATCACGAAACTGCCACCATCAAAGACCAATTCATCATTGCCGCCCACCTGATTCACATAAACAACAGGACAATTCAGGCGTTTGGCTGCGCGGGCGGCGAGTTCATATCGGATCGATGCTTTGGTTCTGCCGAATGGTGAAGCTGAGAGATTCAACAAAACATCCACGTGCTCGGGGATGAGGTTGGCGATTGGATCGGGTCCCACCAGACGCTCAGTCTGCAGCTCATCGTCAACCCACAGGTCTTCGCAGATCGTCAGGCCTAGGCGCCATTGCCGACCTC
>QCUL01000063.1 GCA_003210755.1 Synechococcus sp. AG-679-C18 | reverse complement strand
ATCAAAGTCTGTTCAAATACACACTATTTCAGAACAAAAAATAAATAAAGCAGTCAACAATTAAAGATAACAATTTAATTAGATATGATAATTAAAACCTCTACAATCAATTCAATTCAGAGATGCAGTCTAAGCTAACAAGGCTAAAAAAGTAAGATCAGGCCGCCAAAACTTGATCCTGAAGATCATCTTGTTCAATAAATTTTTGACCTTCTTCAATGTCATAAAGCTTGTATAAGGCCATAGCAGCTTCAGACCATGATTCCTGCTCGACAGATTCAAGAAGCTGCTGGAACACCAAAACATTCACCACTTCAAGATCAATCGAATCCATAGAACCCCTACAACTGAAAGTAAGTTAACGCTGACAAAGGATTTGGAATCCAGGCAATCCCAAAGAAAATCTAAGGATCGAAGCCAAAGGCGAATTAAACAAGGAAGTGCGCTCAAATCACCAAATGGGAGGGTGAACCGTAGAAGCACCGTTTCAAACAGGATGGTCCATAACCATGAGGGATCGAACTCCGCAAAAGGGAAAACAAGACAGGGTTAGACATGGAAGTGAAGGAACAGAGAATCGCGTAACACCGAAGACAGAAAGGCGAAATGAGAGGTGGCAAAGATCACAGAGTGTGCAAAAGTCAGAAACAATCGAAAAGCAAACACATACGTGCAGCGGATTCGTCAATTCATCGGAATCAGCGCGCTAGTCGCCCTAGCCATTGTTTTAATCCACCTGGGCCATACCCACGCACTTGAACCCCTACGTGCTGAAGTGAACCGGATGGGGGTGTGGGCACCATTGGGAATAGTGGCCCTACGAGGAGTAAGCATCATTCTTCCAGCGCTTCCTAGTACAGCTTATTCACTTTTAGCAGGCGCCTTACTGGGATTTGAGAAAGGGCTTATTACGATAGCCCTCACCGATTTAGTGTTTTGTCAGATTGCCTTTCTTCTGGCAAGAAACTATGGACAAAAACCTATCCGTGCACTCGTAGGAGAAAAAGCAAGTAAACGCATCACAAATTTCAATCAAAAGCAAATCGAAAGAAACCCATTCTTATTAACGGCACTGTTAATGACTGGACTTTTCGATTTTGTAAGCTACGCAGCCGGACTTGGTGGCACAAAATGGAGCCGATTCGCGCCTGCACTTATTGTGAGCGTAGCGATAAGCAATCCACCAATCGTAGCGTTAGGAGCGGGAGTCTTCAGTGGTGGAAAGGCAATGCTGGGCTTTGCATTCATCGGTGTATTTGGTTTGGCCATTATTTCAGGGCTAACACAACGTATGCAAAGAAAGAAGACTTAGCTCATAAAAAGCATTCTAAAGCAATGCAAAATCAACACCGTGTTTGCTCATAAAAAATAAACCCAAAAATCCAATCAAATTCAAGATCAATACAAAAGCCCAAAGTTTCCAAGGCTGTTTCTTATCAAGCTTAATCACTTAAAAAACATTAAAGCAAACCACCAGCACCAAAACCAAGAATCACACCAAAACCGATAACATGGCCAAGACTGGTTGTTGCAATTAAGGCTTCCAAACCCAAACCACCAAAATATTTTGGATTGGGTAGTTGAGTCCCTTCTCCAGCTTTAAATATTTTTGAGCCTATAAAAATAGCAAGAATATTGCATAAAACCATTAAAACACCCACTTTTGGTGACCAGTCAAAGGTCGTGGGTGGTGCAACAGCCAACAGTTGAAAATCCATGGATTTCAGTTGAGTTCACCAATCATCAGGCAAAACGACGCTACTGAAACAACTTCTTAAAAAGGCTTCAAATGAGCCAAAGCAAAGAAGCAAAAGCTAGTCGTCTTCGTGAGACATGGCACGGCGAACGAGTGCCTGAGTCAAGGCCAACAGACCTAGAAGCATGGCTGAAGCAACAAGAATCTTCAAGCAACAGACCTAAAGAACGAACCTTCATTGTGGCAAGCATGTCGGAGCAGAGAAGGCATGATGGTTTGAACGTCGATCAAATCAGCATGAATGAAGGACGAATATTGATAGCCACTGGGTCAATTCTCATCATTGTTGGATGCCAACAGCCAACCACGACAAAAAAAACAACCGCAATTGAAAAGCCAATTCACATCGAGCTAGATCAGAAATCACCAGGAGAAAGCAAAGGAAATTTAGAAAAACAGCATGAAAAGCATGAGTTCAGAGTTGGCTATGGAAAGAATGGTGTGGGTTGCAAAGGAAGCAAGTTTCAGGAGGGAGTAACCCCACTAGGCAAATTCAAAGTCAATGCAATTCTAAGTGAAAACAAATTTTTGATTGATAACTCACTCGTAAAGACATCAGGCAGAACAAAAGAGTACCTGAAGCAAAATTTATTTAGTAACATGAGTTCAATAGATTTCAAGGGTGATGGGCAGACAGGCGAATATGGCTCAGGCTATATAAGTCTTACGCCAGTACCTGCCACGCCACAACCTTTTACATTCAATACGTATGACGGCAAATTTCGCTGGTATAGCTTTGCTATTCACGGAACCAATGAAGAATCAAGAATCGGAAAACGTGTAACAGGTGGTTGCATCAATATGAAAAATAAAGACATTGACATCCTTATAGAAAACATCAATCTGGGAGACGAAGTGGTCATCACGTCACCACAATCATGCAATCATTCATAGTTTCTAAAGCAATTGGAACAAAAAGACAAAACATTTACAGTTGCAAAACAATATGTATGAAATTATTAAAGCGTAATGCAAACAATAAAAACGACGAGAACGGAAAGAAAAAAGACAGCCATGTGAGCATACACAAATAGAGACAGGCATTAGTGGGCTCGGGCTCTATAACTTGTCTTTAAGGGCATTTACCCATGACCATTCGTATTGGTATCAATGGGTTTGGTCGCATTGGACGGCTCGCTTTCAGGCGAGCCGTATTAATGGAAGACGTTGAGGTGGTCGCTGTAAACGATCTAATAGATGTTGATTATCTTGCATATTTACTCCGTTATGACTCGACACATAGGCAATTCCAAGGAGATGTGAGAGTTGAGAATAAAAATTTATTTGTGAACGGTAATCCAATTCGAATTACTGCTGAAAGAGATCCAAATAATCTCAGATGGGATGAAATAGGTGCGGATTACGTACTAGAAAGTACAGGTTTTTTTCTAACGGATGAAAAAGCAAGAGCTCACATCAATGCAGGCGCCAAACGTGTTGTTATGAGTGCTCCTTCGAAAGATGAGACCCCGATGTACGTTATGGGAGTAAATCATAAAAATTATAATGGTGAAGAAATCGTCTCCAACGCAAGCTGTACTACAAACTGTCTTGCGCCACTAGCAAAAGTAGTGAACGACAATTTTGGAATTGTGAGTGGCTTAATGACAACAGTGCATGCAACAACGTCAACACAAAAACCTGTAGATAGCCCCTCTTTGAAAGATTGGAGAGGCGGTAGAGGGGCCGGCCAAAGTATTATTCCAAGTTCAACAGGAGCAGCAAAAGCTGTTGGTCGAGTGATTCCAGAATTGAATGGAAAACTAACGGGTATGGCATTTCGAGTGCCAACTCCCGATGTCTCCGTTGTTGACCTCACTGTTAATCTTGAAAAATCAACATCATATGAACAAGTCAAAGCAGCGATGAAAACAGCTGCCGAGGGAGAGCTAAAAGGAATTCTTGGTTACACCAACGACCAAGTTGTTTCAAATGATTTACTAGGAGATAGCGCAACATCAGTTTTTGATGCTGGAGCAGGTATGGCTCTCAATGATCGGTTCATGAAATTAGTGGCCTGGTATGACAATGAGTGGGCTTACAGCTGTAAGTGCATTGATCTGATCAAACATATGAACAGCTCAATACACTCATAACAGCACATCCAACGTAAAAAAATAGATTAGAAACTTATTTCAATGATCGGATAAAGAATTAGAAAAAGACGGCAAGTAAAAGTATAAATCTTATCGAGAGTATTAAATTAAATCGAAAAAAGAATAAACAAGTTTTATCAATTAGATGCACAGATAAAAAAGTTCTGTACTAACAACCAATGGAGATTTCCATTCAAGAAGAAACCATGTAAAACTGGAACAGGAAATAGATTCATCAGTTGCTCACATCATGACTGAGGTACCCGATTTCAATTCATCAAAAGAAAAGAGAGCTCGGTTTGGGAAAGTCTTTTCAACGAGAGTCGAGAAACTGATTGAAAATTTACAAGCGATGTCAAAGACGGCAAACCTAGAAATCTATGAATTCGATGATGAATTGGTAAAAAAGCTTTTCATCGAGCTAGCAAAACGATTTAGAGAAACAGCACATCGCTTCGGAATCGAATTCGAAATCACTATCGATGGGGAACAAGTAAAATAGTAGTAAATACGTTAGAGATAAAACATCATAATATTAAATTCCTATAGTTGATAGCAAGGAACAAACAAATAAAATAAAAAAACAATTAATTGTATTCACCTGGTGTTTCTTGCTTAGAAACAGTCACCCTGCCAACCTTTTTCCCAGACTGTCGCAACAATTCATCCCCAGAGAACTCATAACCAAGAGCTGAAGCAATTTTGGCAACATCGTCTGCTGTAGAAGCAGCAAGAACAGTTAACTTCAGTTCTTCATCATCCTGCATTTTGATAAGGAAAGCCTGCAATTGATCAAGAGCCATCGATTATGCAGTACAAGTCTCTTACAAGTATGCCACCCAAGGATAAATGATGTAACGTCGCAATAATGAGATTAAATACTGCTATGAGCAATAACTAAATTACAATTGACTATGGAATGTATAGGATTAAAGCCAATATCTGATAAGGAAACACGAAAAGCCCAATACTTAAGAAAAAATTAAGCCAAATAGACTTTCATGAAGAGAAGGCAACAGAATCAAAATATCATCTTAATTTCAACACAATCAAAAGAGTACACACTGTGAATTCACTCCAAAAGGCACCATCCTGCTTCATGCACTGGTCAGTTCAAAAGGTAACGTCAAGCCTTTATTCCGTATCGGCAACGTCAAACGGCATCGATTATGACCATGTAGGGAACTTCCGATCTGTGAGCGAAGCGCATAGTGCCGGAAGAAGGTATGCATCAACCCAATCACATCATCAACAAAGATGTGCATAATCAGCACAATATGAGTTTTCAAACTTGTAAAAGCTCTTATTGCTAAATAAAAAGAACCTCAAGCAAAAAACTAGCAATTTCAATATATTTGTATCAATAGAAATAAAATGACCAATTATTTTTCAGAGGCTAAATGATTCATTTTTGTTATTGAGCCTTTCTCTGTACTAACCTCCGCAGCCAGGGCACAATCAAGAAATCCATCAGCGCAAAGCTAATCATGCATGGAAAAACCCTTTGAGACGATTCTGCAGATAAGCCTTGAAGAATCAAATTGACAAATAACCAACTCCGCTATCCAATAAAATGTAATTTTGAACAAAAAAATTTACAGGATGATAATAAAGCAGCGCAGATGCAAATCATCCATGATTAAAGCCCTAAGCTATTACAACAACAAGAAGAAAACATAATCACGAGTTAGTAAACAATCATATTCAGATGACGCTCGTCTACATCAATCATTTCCTCATTATCCTGATGAAACCAACATCCATACATTAGGTTAATAATACGTCCAATATCAAGATCCCTATCAGCAACCTCTTGCCACAAGCGTCTAGACAACTCTCGATCATCAAGCTTAAATTGCGCCTGAACGAGGCTTCTAGTCATAGAGAAATAAGTCTGTCGATCATTGCGAGAACGACATTCAGCGGCCGCGCTGACAGACATCAACAAAGGGTGAGCCTGAGAAGCTGAAAGAATAGGATTTGACATTGATTAACTC
>QCUL01000062.1 GCA_003210755.1 Synechococcus sp. AG-679-C18 | reverse complement strand
CGCGCCAATAACCGCCGCGATACGGTGAACAATTGGGATCGGTACGGCAGAGGCTGGTACAGCGGATCAAACTGGTCGAACAACCGCCCCTGGAACAACGGCTGGTATGGCCGTTCTTACTACAACAACTGGGGCTGGTATCCCGGTAGGGCTGCGGCATGGGGCATTGCCGGCATGGTCACGTTCGGAACGATCAACAACCTTGTCAACTCAGCGCAAGCAAGCGAAGTGAGTTACATCGAAGTCCCCAATTCTGAATACGCCCTCTACTACCCAAGCGTGACGGCAACGGGAGATGTGGTCAGCTTCGAGGCTGATAACGGTTACGGCACCATGCGCTTCAGCGCCAACTGCCGAAATGGAACGCTCAACGGTGGAACACCACTTGATGCAAATCAAGCCCAATTGCTGAATGCTGCCTGTCAAGTGGCCTTCGGTCAGTAGGGGGAGAGTCGGCTCAGCTGAGCAATGCCTGCAGGTGCTGTTCAGCCTCCGGCTCTAAAACAACAGGCTGAGCTCGATAGCTCTTGCCCGAGGCAATTCGGGAGGCAATCACATCGTGAACCTTGCTCCATCCGCGGATGTTCAGAGCGCTATAGATCCGCATCACTGTTTCCAACGGGGACTGAACCAAATCCTCGTAAGCGATTTCCACCAATTGCCCCTCAGGAATCAAGTGCCGTGACTGCTCAAATGCTTGCATCAATTGAGTATGAGCAGTGACTGTTTCCTCCACCTGACGGCAGGCGGACGGAGCCGCTTGCAATCCCACGAGCTGAGCCAAGCGCTGCTTGACTTGCACGAGGGACCGAATCGAATTCATTGGTTCCCTTTTTAGAAAAACGAACCTTGCCCGCGGAAACAGGTTGAGCAGTAAAGGAATGCGTGCGCTGTGGGCTGAATTTTTGATCACCAAATGGTGTTTACCCACCCCTTCATGCAACCAAGTGAGCCGAGTGAAGGACAGCAAGCAGTGTTCAAATTCGCGGGTGGTGTTCAGAACACAGCGACGAAAGTTGCCTGGATAGTTCTGCGGAAAGGCAATTCCGGCCATATTCGTATCCATCGTGAGCCTGGCTAAACCCACCTCATCCTCTTGCGGATCATCTGGCCCCCAGAGAACCGCATCAATAGGCCGTTGAACCGTCATCCACTGCTTCAACAGTGGATACAACAGCGGTTTGAGTAACAAAGCAATCTGAGGCGCAATGGTGAGGGCATTGCGAGCAGTGGCAGCCGAAGGGTCAGCCGCCAAAAGTTGATGCAAATAGGTCGTTCCACTGCGCCAATGACCAATCACGATGATTGGATCGTCAGGCAAAACACACGTTTGCAATCTGCGGCCCCAGACAAAGGATTGCAGCCATGCGAATGGCTCGAGCACTAAACCACTCAGGACCAGAGTGAGGGCCACAAACAGACGCTGAGGTGCGACGAAACCCAATTTCAAGCCTTTCACGGCCGTGGAAGGACGAATACAGCCGCCAGCGAGCAAGCGATCAGAGAGCAGAGAAAACCACACGAGCAACGATCTAGAAAGAGTCCGTTAGCGAAAAAACCTTAAAAAAAACGTGCAAGATTCGTACCAGATGTGACAAAACGCTGTGTTTGCGCAGCAGCAGTACTACGAGCCAACGACGAATTGCTTTTCAATCCCAGATGAGGGCACGGCGAGCTTGTCTTGGCAGACAGATTTTCAAAGTGCAAGTCAGGTGTCTCGAGCCTTGTCCCGGCTTGGTAAAAGCTTTGACGTTCTTCAACTCTCACCAGGGTCACTCCATGGCCATTTCGCAGTAGCGCACTTAAGCGGTCTCAGTATCTTCTCGATTTACACCAACCAACGGCTGCTGCTGAATGGTGAGCGCGGCAAAGATTGCACTTCGTTCTGCCTGGAAGCAAGTGGTCATCACAGGGACCATCGAGTCCATGCTGAATCTATTTCTGCTTATTCCTTGCATGGCTTTAAACCGGATCTGCTGGAAAGTCATTTTCAACTGACTGCCGGATCGAACACAATCTTTGCAATTACATCATCCAAACGATTCGGAACTTTTTTAGAACGATGTGGACTTAGCGAAGTCAGAGAAACTCTGCATAACAGCAATTCACTCGCTCTCTCTCCTTTACTTCATAATCAGATTAAGCATCAATTTTGCTGGTACATCAACAATCCCCTAACTGCACCAGAGCAACTCTCGATGCATGCAGGCCATATTTATACAATGATGATGCAAATATTTAGCACTCCCAATCAGAAAGACTTTCAATCGTTTGAAATCACACCCCGTCAAAAACTGGTACACGAATTTGTGAGCTGGGGTTTTCAAAACACAAAAAGACCTATTACTCTTGATGAAGTAAGCAATCTAATGTTTAGCTCCCGCAGAACCCTCATTCAAGGTTGCAAAGAGAATTTCAACAAAGGACCGATGGAACTTCTCCGAGATATTAGGCTTGAGCAAGTTAACGTAATGCTTCGCTCAGAAAAAGCTCGCGCCTCCTTAAAGCTCAATACGGTAGGCGCTATTGCAGCTCATTTTGGGTTCACAAGCCGCGGACATTTTTCTGCAGCTTACCAAAAATACTTCGAGGAAACACCTAAACAGACCCTTACAAAAACAAAAACCTGACTCCAGTTAGCAAGAGTAATTGAAACTAAGCCCCAATGGTCCATTTATCAACAATTACCTCATCAATCACTTTACATTTTACGCAATTATCAGAATAATCCCAATATTACATGCAGCAAATTAGCTCAAGAAGCGTTGATTCATCTTTAACTTAATGATATAGGCGTAAAACTAAGAATATGATAAACAATCTTCAAGTTAGGGAGATTCCTCATCCCTGTCAAACTCAATTTACAGGCTGAAACTGGGGTGGATTCCAGGAACCATTAAAATAAGCTTCTGTAGGTGAATAAATACGCACTGCTGCATTCCAACCAGGGTAAATGTCCAGATAGTTGTCCTTACTCTTGTCGCCACCAACATGAATTACGTATTCATCTTTATCATTTTTCAAAGCGAAAGCACTATTAATGTTGTAACTCTCGCCAACAGAAAATCCATCTTTATCGTAGATGGTTACTGACCAAAAAGCCCGTGGATCATTAGGGACATTCTTGAGAATAAGGATCTGCGGCTCGGTGGAATTCACAACCGTTGGGAAAGGGTAGACCGCACCCTGCTTAGGCAATCCACCCCAACCGATGGCGACACCGAAGTTACGCATCTCGTCACTAATCTCGCCCTTCTTGCCGAAGGCCATTTCCGAAGTCACCCCCTCAGGCGCCATTCGCTCGTTGTAATCAGCGCGCAAATCAAGAGTCTCTTTCCTGTTGTAATTGTGATTAGAGACGAACACACCCTTCTGCTTCTGCTCCAAACCAATCTGGTCTTGAACAGCACCTGCTTTCTGAAGGTCTGCAAGATCCTGCATGTTCACCTGAGTGCGCACGAATGCGAAAACGTATCTACTACCCATGGCTTCTTTTGTCAGTTCATAACGCCCCGGTTGATCGCTGATCAAAGGAATCCAGTGCTCGTCGTTAACGACTTCAAGGATCTGATAGCGATCAGAGTCAGGCAGGGTCACGATGGCCGGACGTTCTAGATCCAATACTGCAAATGAATACAAAGTATCGAAATTAGGTCGCAGAATGGTGCGGTCATCGGGGTCCATAGCCTTTTTCAGATGCAAGAACTCACCAACACCCCCGCTGCAAGTTCCCTTCGCGATCTTTTCAACGTAGTCAGACAGGATTACCTCGGTTTCAGCGAGGGCATAATTCATCTTCGTAACAGGGGTCACCTCGTCGGCTTGCTTGACGACAGCAGGCTTAGGGCAATCTTCACCCGATGCAGCTGCCAAAAGCTGCGTCGGGTCAACAGCGTCTTGTGAACGATTTTTCGCCTCCGAGAGGCCAGGAGCTAAGGCAAAAGCGCTGAGAGAAAGTCCTGCTGCGACTGCTGAAATCGAATAGAGAAAAGGAATACGGCGTAAAGCCATGAATTCGTTGTATTAATAACTAGTTATTAGAAAAGAATGGTTTTAACAGTCCAGGGGATGGTCTAAATCTCACCCGATCGGGATCATTTCACTACAAGATGGCGAACGCAGAATAAAAAATGATCGACGTCATTGGCACCGATGCCGGCGCACCGACTTCTATGCCGGACGCTCAGCAAGAGCTTTTGCGCAGGGCAACCTGGATTGCAGCACCCGCGCGCCTGCTTCCATCACTGCGCCATTGGCTACTCAAAGAAGACGAAGACCAGCAATGGGGTGGAACATTACAAAGAAGTGACGCTCCCATCGCTCTCTGCGACGCCTTGAAAGAGCTGCCCTCAGCGCACTCCGCGGTGGTATTAGCAAGCGGAGATCCGCTGTGGTTTGGCATCGGGCGGATCCTGAGCGAACGGTTGCCGCATCACCAACTGCGTTTTCATCCAGCACCTTCATCACTTCAGCTCGCTTTTTCCCGCCTTGGCCATTCCTGGCAAGACGCTGAATGGCTGAGCCTGCATGGGCGAGATCCCACCCCACTAATGCGGCGATTGCAACAGCGACCAAACGCGTTGGCTGTTCTCACCGATCCCAGCCGCGGAGGAATCGAAGAAGTCCGTCAAAGCTTGCGAAGCAGCGGCCTGGAATCGGCCTACGCCCTCTGGCTGTGCGAATCGCTTGGTCACAGCAGTGAGAGAGTGCAACGGCTCGCCCCATCCCAAGCCACACCTAGCGATTTGCACCCCCTCCATTTGGTGGTGTTGCTCGCGGAAGCTCAGACGCCTCAACCCGCCGATCAACTTCCACTCTTTGGCCTGGAGGATGGTGTGTTTCTTCAACACGCCGACCGACCTGGGTTGATGACCAAACGAGAGGTGCGGATTCAGTTATTAGCAGAGCTGAATCTCCCTGTGAAGGGCGTACTTTGGGACCTTGGTGCAGGCACCGGCAGCGTTGGGCTTGAGGCGCTGAGGCTTCGCCCTCAGTTGCAATTGCTTTGCATTGAGCAGCGCAGCGGCGGGTCGTCACTGATCGCGGCGAATGCCGTTCGACTCGGTGTTCAGCCAGAAGCTGTCATCGAGGGTGACGCCATTCAAGAAATCAATAACCTTCCAGAAGCCTTAGCCACCCCCGACAGAGTGTTGATTGGTGGTGGTGGCCGCAAACGCCAATCCCTGCTGGAACAAGTAATCCGACACATGGCCCCCAATGGTGAAGTGGTCATTCCCCTAGCCACGCTGGAAGGCTTAGCGGAGCTACGACCGGTGCTCGAGGCCTCCGAGTACACGGTGACAGTGAGTCAACAGCAAGCGTGGCGCGGTCAACCCCTTGCCGATGGCACTCGGCTTGCTCCCATGAATCCGGTGTTGATCCTCAAGGGAAGTGCTCCTCGGCAGGACGGGGCCTGACGCGATTGAGAAAAAAGGGGCAGAATCAAGCACTTTGAAGGCCGTCAGGATGTCGATCCGAGAACGCAAACCTCAGGTGTCTCCCCTGCGCCTCAAGATCACTCTTTTCATTGCTGGTGTTGGCCCATTGCTTGCCGTTGGTCTATGGCTCCAATCCAAAGGATTCTTCAGCTAGGCACGCAAGCGTCACTTAACCGTATCGCCGGAGACGCTAGGACGTAACTCATTAGTGCTTGGAGTTGTATCCATAGGGGTGATGGGTTCAATCACTACCGCGTCTCCAACATCTAGGCCAAGGCGCTTAGCCTCTCCCGCCCTTAGCTCAATCACACCATCTGCGTCTGCCATGGGCCCGTAGCTGCGGCAGGGCAAAGCTGGGCAGATTGGCACCTCAGCCTTGATCGCAATCACCTGGCTTTGGTGCACGAAGACCATGTCGAGTGGAGCAATCGTGTTGAGCATCCAAAAACGCAAGGGGCGTGCCGGCTGAAACGGAAACCACATTCCCCTCAGAGGGGGTAGAGCCAGGCGTTGCATCAGCCCCAGCTGTTGTTCCTGAGGCTGATCAGCCACCTCTAAAAGCACACAGGTGTCGTCGCGAATGCACCATCGAGCTTCG
>QCUL01000061.1 GCA_003210755.1 Synechococcus sp. AG-679-C18 | reverse complement strand
CAAGAATCAGCATCACGGCTGCTAAAACCCACAAACCAGTCCACAGCTCACGGAACTGCAACGATTGAAGGGTGAGCTGCAGTTCGGTGCCCAGCCCTCCCAAACCAAAAACCCCAAGCAAGGTGGCGCTTCGCAAAGCACATTCAAGCCGGTACCCCCCGTAGCTCATCAAAACGGTTCCCATCCCTGGGTTTAGTGCCGTCATCAAAGCGGACACAGGATGGGCCCCAGCACTGATCAAGGCGTTGAGAGGACGGTGGTCTGAACTATCGAGATGATCTCGCCAAATCCTTGCGACCAGGGCGCTGTACGGAATCGCGATAGCAGCGACAGCAACGTAGGGATGGAGACCAAACACCTGCAGCAGCAACAGGCCCCAAACCAGCTCGTGGACTGCTCTCGGAATCGCAAGTGCCCCTCGAAGCCCTCTTGCTGGCCAGGTGGGAAGAGTCCAGCTTTTCCACACCACATCCGCGCAAGCGCTGCCGAGCAGCACACCAAACAACAAGCTGAGACTCCAGCTCAGCAGAGCTGTGGCCATGGTGACGCCAAGGCCATGCCAAACCGCATGCAAAACCTCTGCATTCATTGATGGATGTAGTGCTCCTGAAAGGCATTGCTGCCAAATCGACAGCCCGCCACCATGCAGCCCTGTCAAAGTCACGATCAAAACCGGCACCAGCGCCATGGTGGGCAACAAAGTGAGCAGGGGGGCCGCTGGTTTCGGGCGGTTCATCCGACCTCGTAGAACCTCGAAAGGTCAGCAGGAGTGAGTTGGCCTGAAGGTTCGTCCATCACAAGCTCTCCATCCCGTAAGCCGATCACACGATCAAAGCGATCAATCAGTTCGGGTTGATGCAAGCTGATCACAATGGCCTTAGCACCACAATTCAGCTGCCCCTCTGGAGAACGATTCAGCAAGTGATCCAAGAGGTCAGAAGCGATCACGGGATCCAAATTCGCAATCGGTTCATCGGCCAGGATCAGTTGCGGTTGTTGTCTGAGCAGACGTGCCAGTGCCACCCTCTGCCTCTGCCCTCCAGACAGCTGGCGGATTGGAGCGTCAATCAATCCACGATCGAGCAGATCTGCATCCAGACCGGCCCGCTGGAGACAATCTCTGCAGGAAGGCACATCCACATTGAACAACAAATTGGCCAATCCCCAGATCAAGTTGTGACGACCTAGGGCACCACTGTTCACGTTTTGACCAACGCTCAGCTCTTCCACAAGCAGCAAGTCTTGCCACAGCATTCCAATCTCTCTTTTTTTGCGTCGGGGCATCGACCGAATCGACTGACCACACCAACGCACCTCTCCCGTTTCAAAGCGGAGACTGCCATTGGCAATAGCAAGCAAGGTGCTCTTGCCAGCCCCGCTCCGTCCAAGCAAGGCGACCCTCTCTCCCTCGAAAACCGAGAGTGAAATCGAGCGCAGTCGATCTCCTCTCGGGCCACTAAGACTCACGTTCACCAACTCAAGGAGAGAGGTCAACGGATCTTGCCAAGCTGACGACCCACCTGCTCAATGGATTGGTATTCAGATTCCTGCGCTGGAATGAAACGTTTGGCAGCAAACAACTCCAAAATATTTTTCTGCCGCTCGCTTGTTGGGGTTAAACCCAAAATGGCTTTCTGTAGTTTTGTCGTGAATCCCTTCCCGAAGCGTTGATCAAGTTTGGGACGTGCCAACCAGTGGTAATCCACATAAGGAGGGGTTTTCCAAATCACCTTTACCTTTGTGGGATCCACTTTCCCGTTTCTAACAGCCACATCCCAGACCAACTCATTAAGAGCTCCAGCCTGGTAGGAGCCGCTCTGCACCAAAGCGATCGTTGCATCATGGCTTCCACTGAAGCCAGCTTGTCCGCCAGCGAATTGCTTCGGAATCACACCTGCCTTGGCCAGAAAATGCTGAGGCATTAGTCGTCCCGACGTGGAACTTTCTGATCCGAAGGTGAAGCGCTTTCCTTTGAGAGATTTCAGACCATCAATGCTGCTAATGGGTTGTAAATCCGCTGAAGTATTAGCAATAAAAACACTTTGAAACTTTTCATCAATAGCCCGTTGTGCCAAAACCTGGGCACCTGGCGTTTGAAGACGGGCCTGAACACCTGTGAGCCCTCCGAACCAAACAAAGTCCAAACTTCCAGCCCTAAAAGCACTCACGGCGGCTGGGTAATTGCTAACGGGTACGTACCGCACTGGAACCTTGAGTTTGTCGCTCAGTTCCGCGGCAAGTTGGCCATAACGACGATTCAACCGTTCTGGGTTTTGGTCTGGAATCGCACCGATGCGCAAGGTGGATTGCGCCTTAAGAGGTAAGACCGTTGCGCCCTGGCTGCAAAAAAAAGCCAAAAGAACTACGGCCCCTTTTTTTCGGACTCTCTCAAGAAAATTAATCATGAGTGAATTTGATTTTGGTTAGGTGCGAGCTAGCAAGCGATTGAATCGACTCAGCCCTTCTGCGATCGTCTCACGCGAAACAGCACATGACAGCCTCACGCAACGATCGTCTCCAAAAGCACCACCTGGAACGATCGCCAATCCTTCCTCCTCAAGTGCACGCTCGCAGAAGGCCAAGGAATCGCTAACGGCATCAGGCAAACGAGGAAACGCATAGAAAGCGCCTCTTGGTGGCACGAGTGTGATGCCTTCGATCTGTTGAAGTCCTACGCAGAGCTCCTCACGCCGCGTGTTGTAGCTGGCGGCCATTTCGCGGACACAGTCCCGAGACCCTTGAAGCGCCGCCAAAGCCCCCCGTTGAGCGAAGCTGCAGACATTGCTGGTGCTTTGACTTTGGAGAGCAGCAGCAGCCTTAATCACCATGCTGTCACCACTGAGATATCCGAGTCTCCAGCCAGTCATGGCCCATCCTTTGGCGAAACCATTCACCACAAAACAGCGATGCTTGAGGTCTGGGGCTACCGCAGCAAAGCTGTGGTGAGACTGTCCTTGATCCAAAAGGTATTCATAGATTTCATCACTCATCACCATGAGGTTTGGGTGCTTGCGGACCAGCGTTGCCAACCCCTCAAGTTCAGAAAGGGAAAGCACACGTCCTGTTGGATTTCCTGGTGAATTCAGCACCAGCACCTTGGTTGCAGGGGTAATGGATTGTTCAATCAATTCCAAATCCAATCCAAAACCGTCAGAAGCTGGTGACGGAACTGGCACGGGCTTCCCGCCAGCCAAGCGAACAATCTCTGGATAGCTCAACCAATAGGGGGCTGGAATGATGACTTCATCGCCAGGGTTGAGCAGAACCTGAAACAAGTTATAAATCGCCTGTTTGCCTCCATTGGTCACCAAGACCTGTTCGAACTTGGTGGGGATGTTGTTCTCAAAACTCAATTTCTGTGCAATCGCATCGCGTAGATCCGGATCACCGGCAGCGGGTCCGTAGCGCGTGATGCCATCAGTCAGCGCCTTGATGGTTGCTTCAACGATGAAGTCTGGAGTCCCGAAGTCAGGCTCACCAGCGCTCAGGCTACAAACGTCTATACCCTGTTTTTGCAGGGCTTTTGCTCGGGCACCGATGGCAAGTGTGAGCGATGGCTGGAGAGCTAAAGCTCGGTTCGAGAGAGATAGAGGGCCTGGCATCAGCGCGGCACCCCCTCGATGGGTGCTCGGGTATTTGAAACAACATCCTGCCTGATGCGCCGCCAGTGACAACTCTGTTCTGCAGATGACAGCCTGGATCGAAATGTTGAGCGTGCTGAACATGTCGAATGAAGCAACCGCACTGAGTTGGGTTCTGGCGGCGAAAAATCCGCAGTCCCTCGCTGCGTTCTATGCCAAAGCACTTGGAAGTTCTTACCGCTCGGGGCTTTCTGACAAGCATTGGCTGGTGTCCCTACCAAGCGGGGGAACGCTTCAGGTTTATTGCCCTTCAAGTCAGCGACCTTGGCCCATTAGAGGCGCTGCGATGGCACCTTGCTTACAACGAACCGGAAATGACACAGCGGAGGCTGAACTTGGACGATGGATCAAACAACTGGAATCTTTAGGGGCGCGGCGGCGAGAACCATCCCGACTCGAATCTTTCGGAGCTGAATGCTGGATGGAGGATCCGGAGGGGCAACCATTTCTCACGTTGGTGCTGCAGCAGGGTTCCTTGGACTCATAAGGTCTTGAGCGGAGAAACCAGGATGTGTGTCACTAAAGGACTTGGAACCATCGTGTCGCCAATGTGCGCGATGTGAGTTGGCAAAAGAACGCAATCACGTCGTCATCAGTCGTGGGCATCCTTCGGCTCGGCTCATGGTGATTGGTGAAGCGCCTGGTGCTGAGGAGGACGCTCGAGGGATTCCCTTTGTGGGGCGTTCTGGTCGACTCCTGGATGAATGCCTTGCCCAAGTGGGGCTCAACCGAGCGGAAGATGCCTACATTTGCAACTTGATCAAGTGCCGGCCACCTGGCAATCGACGTCCAACGCCAGCGGAAATCAAGGCATGCAGACCCTGGCTCGATCAGCAGATTACTGAGGTCAATCCAGACATTCTTTTGGTTCTTGGGGCGACCGCAGTAGCAACGTTGCTGGAACGCCGAACTCCGATTAGTCGTTTAAGAGGTCAGTGGACTGAATGGGATGGACGTCATGTGATGCCAAGTTTTCATCCCTCATACCTACTGCGAAATCCCTCAAAAGAGGCTGGTAAGCCTCGCTCTCTATTTTTGGCTGACCTGGCCTGCGTCAAGCGCGGATTGAACGGGGTTGTGTCAGGGTTGATTCCTGATTCGAGCGATCCTTGATGACCGACTCGCAGCGTTACGACACAAAGATCCACCGACGGGTGACCCGCACCGTGATGGTCGGCGATGTGCCGATTGGAAGTGAGCATCCAATTGCGGTGCAATCGATGATCAACGAAGACACTCTGGATATCGACGGATCTGTCGCAGGAATTCGTCGTCTAGCTGATGCAGGTTGCGAAATCGTGCGTGTCACGACTCCATCAATTGCTCATGCCAAAGCGATGGGCAAAATCCGCGCAGCGCTCCGAGCCCAGGGATGCAATATGCCTCTTGTCGCCGATGTCCATCACAACGGAACGCGCATTGCGCTTGAAGTTGCAAACCATGTCGACAAAGTACGCATTAATCCTGGATTGTTTGTGTTCGACAAACCTGACCCCAATCGTCAGGAGTTCAGCCAAGAAGAGTTTGATGCCATTGGAGAGCGAATCAAAGACACATTTGCTCCTCTCGTAAAGGTGCTGAAGCAACAAAACAAGGCCTTAAGAATCGGAGTGAATCACGGCTCTTTAGCCGAACGAATGTTGTTCACCTATGGAGATACGCCCCAAGGAATGGTTGAGTCGGCAATGGAGTTTGTGCGCATCTGCGATTCACTCGACTTCCATAACATCGTGATCTCAATGAAGGCATCCCGTGCTCCCGTGATGCTGGCTGCTTACCGAATGATGGCTGACACCATGGATCGTGAAGGCTTCAACTATCCACTACACCTTGGGGTTACAGAAGCAGGTGATGGCGATTACGGGAGGATTAAAAGCACCGCAGGAATTGCAACGCTTCTGGCAGAAGGGCTTGGTGACACCCTGAGGGTGTCTTTAACAGAGGCACCTGAGAAGGAAATTCCTGTTTGCTTCTCGATTTTGCAGGCACTGGGAATCCGTAAGACAATGGTGGAATACGTGGCCTGTCCGAGCTGCGGTCGTACTTTGTTTAATCTTGAAGAAGTTCTTAATCAGGTCAGAAACGCGACCTGTCATCTCACCGGTCTAGACATTGCCGTGATGGGTTGCATTGTCAACGGTCCCGGTGAAATGGCAGATGCTGACTATGGTTATGTCGGTAAGGGACCTGGGGTAATAGCTCTCTATCGCAGTCGAGACGAGATCCGCAAAGTACCCGAATCTGAAGGGGTAGAAGCATTGATCCAATTGATCAAGGAGGACGGTCGCTGGGTTGAACCTGCCTGAGGTCGTTAGGGTGTGTTGAAGGTCCTAATGGACATCATGACCGTTAAAAAACCCAGCTTCAAAGCAACTCAACGTCGCAGCTTGTTGCTGGTCCTAGGCGCTGGTGCAGTTACTGCTGCAGTCGTTGTCGCCAATCCCGGCCTCGGATTGCCAAGCACGAATTCTTCATCAATCACCAACAGCCCCAAGGAGGTGATTGATCAGGTTTGGCAGATTGTTTATCGAGATTTTCTTGATTCATCAGGCGGTTACGACCTCAATCAATGGTCAAATCTTCGAAAGGATCTACTTTCTAAATCATACGCAGGAACTGAAGAATCGTATGAAGCAATCCGAGGAATGCTCGCCAGCCTTGATGATCCATACACCCGATTCCTTGACCCGAAAGAGTTCAAGGAAATGCAAATCGATACTTCAGGTGAATTAACCGGTGTCGGCATTCAAATCACGTTAGATAAAGATACGAAAGAAATTGTTGTGGTGTCGCCAATTGAAGGCACACCTGCCTCACAAGCTGGGGTTCAGCCAAAAGATGTCATTGTCGCCATCGATGGCAAACCCACTAAGGGAATGACAACGGAAGACGCTGTAAAGCTCATTCGTGGAACTGAGGGGAGCGAAGTAGTACTCGGCTTGCGCCGAAAAGGTGCCGTCATCGATGTCCCACTGG
>QCUL01000060.1 GCA_003210755.1 Synechococcus sp. AG-679-C18 | reverse complement strand
CTCTTCTGGGGGCCGTTTTTTATGCGATTTCAACTCATGCTTGAAGTCTTGATCAGAGCTTGGTTTCGGTGGGTTTGAGATTTTTGAGAGGAGTGAAAGCAACTCGGAACCTATCCAGGGTTTTCTTCCTAATCAGTGCCATCAGTCTGTTAGTGGCATTAATCCAGCTCGCTTCTACTTGGATCAGAGGTGGTGCGCCCGATCACGGTTGGATTGCTGTAGTGATTGTGTCTTTGGGGCTGGCATTTTGGAGCCGTAAATCCCAGTGGCTACTGCGTCTATTTTCAGACCCTGGACAGGCTGCTCATCAAAACCGTCTTGTCATGGTTTGAATGCTTGCAGCTGTTGTGGTGATCCTGATCACAGGGTTAAAGCTCGGTACGGCTGATATGGATACGTATAAGAGATTGGTTTTCGGGGAGGGCGGCCTGGTGGAGTGGGCACAGGTGCTTACTCTGGCGACGGTATGCTGCTTGGCCTGGCAGATCGGCTACGACTTGATAATAAGGCTGAATGAAGTGTGGCCCAGTCTTGTGTTTCGGGGTCTTTCGCTCTTGGTTGGTCTACTTCTGCTTGAGAAGTTGGCCTGGGGGCAGGTGATCTTCGGGTGGAAAACGCCAGAGGCATTGCGAGAGCTCAATGCTCAAAACGAGACCACGCTTCACAACATTGGATGGTTTCAAGATCGCCTTGATGTTTTGACGTTTCTCGCAACGGTAGCCGTTTTGGCAATAGTTGTTTTGGTTCCTTGGATCTGCAAGAGAGCATCGCGTCAAGGCTCTTCTGAGCGACGGGCGCTAGTCAGGGCCTTAATGCCGGCGTCATACACATGGCCATTGTTTCTGTTTGTTGTTGGCATTGCATATTGCGTTGCTACCCGGTCTTACTCAGACGTGATCTACAACCGCGATCAGGAGTGGGGTGAACTCGTCCTTTATGGATCTGGTTTGCTTCTCCTTCTCAGGACTTGGGGCTGCTTGGGCCAACAGAAGAAGCTTTCTAGCTTGAGGAGTCAATATACCGACGCTCAATCAGTACCCATGAGGTTTTGCACATCAGTGCTCTGCGCTTCTGCCTTAATCTGAATTTGCCCAACTGCCTTTCAGTTTTGCCAACTGGTAGTAAAAAGGTTGCTTCGGTTGATTGCTGCTCAAGGTAAACACTGTTCAAGTAAAGGCTCTGTTGAAGTGATTTAGGCCTTGTTGAAAGCGGTCTTGTTTTTTAATTGTGGGAGCTGACGTGTTTCAGCTTCATATCCTTGAATTCTCTCTTGGCTCATGGTTACAAAGATCTCAATTTTACAAAGTAGAAATCTTACGACTAATAGCTTCATCTCAAGCTTAATTGCCTGTCGTTTTCTTCGGCGGCGATCACTTTTTGAGCTTTTGTTAATAATTTAGTCTCTGTAGTTTGGCCTGATTGAGCTAAATTGCATGGCTTGTCTCGCTGAGCTTGAGTTTGCGTATTGACTTGGCACAAGTGAGTAAAACTTGGGCAGGCATTTGTATGCTTATCACTCCTGCTGAGAAAATTCTAATTGATGCAGAATGATGGCTAGTCGAAAGGCAAAAAATCATCTCCTTGTCGTATTATATTTTGCAAAGTATTTAGCTTTCGTTCTTTCTGAAGCCTGCCTTAGGGGGGGAAGGTTGACACGAGGTCAAAAGTTTTTGGGATGATGCCCGCTATGACTTGCTCTATTAAGTATCGGCAAAATGTTGCACCTATTGCATTGAAGAAGGATTGTTCCCTCATTCCTTTTAAGTGTTGCCTTTTAATGAGGAATGAGTTCAAGCAAGGCCTTGGTTCCGATGGCATCGTTCAAGGTCTTTCGTCGTCTCACCCTCCATTGGCCTCCCTCGGTCCTATGGCTAGCTGCAGGGTTCTGGCTTAGCGGTTTTTTGCTTCAGCTCTGGAGGTTGGAAAGTTTCAGTGCCAGCTATGACCAGGCTTTGTTCCTTCAGGAGTTGTGGTCGACTGCTCAAGGTCGCCCATTCGAAAGCAGTTTGTCATCAGTGCTTTCGTCTGCTGTTGCTGTGAACGATTCCTTGCCCAGAATTGATTATCTTCATCTGGGCCAACATGCCAATGCTCTGACGCTATCCCTGGCACCTGCTGTGGCTGTCCTGGGAGCGATTGCTCTTCCTCTTGCGCAAGTGACAGTTCTCACTGCCTCAGGATTAATTCTTTGGCGCTTGGCTCAGCCACGATTGCCTGAGGAATTGGCTTGGCGTCTCACGTTAAGTTACTTCCTTAGTGGGGCTGTAATCGGCCCGATGCTGGAAAATTTTCATGACTTGATTTGGTATCCCCTATTTGAATTTTTGATTCTTGGTGGCCTTCTTGATCATCGCTGGAGACAGGTAGCTCTGGCATCGATTGCATTGTTGCTAGCAAGAGAAGATAGCGGTTTGTTGGTTTTTTCAATTGGTCTTTGGGCCGCTGTTCGAAGACCTAGAGCGCGTCTCATTGGTGTTGTGTTGATGGTGATGTCATTCGCCTGGGTTGTTGTTGTTACTGGCTTGATTCAACCTTCGGTAGATACTTCGCTATCTGATCGATTCCTTCAAGAAAAATTTGGTCATTTAGTTGACGATGTCACGGGTGGAACTTGGTCCGTTTTGGTTCAAATGCTGCAAAACCCTGCAGCACTTTTAGAAGCTTTGGTGAGTCCCCCGGGCGCCACTTTGGGATTTCTATTAGCACTCACGCTGCCGTTGCTTTTTGTACCACTGTTTTCGGTTGATGCCGCCTTAATTGTAAGTGCACCATTGCTGATTGCTCTGTTGTCGCAGGGACGCACTGCCCTTGCTGTGACGCTTCGCTATGTCCTGGCTCTTGTTCCAGGTTTGTATATCGGTGCGTTGTTGTGGTGGCAGGCCAATCCGTCCATCTGGGAACGGCGCTGGTTGCGACCCTGCTGGACTGCTGCTCTGACTATTGGTCTTTTGCTCACCATTGTTGGGAATCCTCACCGCACCTTGTCGGCAGTGATTCCGGATAGCTTTTCTCCGTGGGTGCATGTGTCTCCTGCGGCCATGGTTCAACGACGTGAACAGGCTCGTAAAGCTTTGGCGCTCATCCCTCCATCAGCCTCGGTTAGTGCCGATACGTCATTGCTTCCTTCACTGGCTATGCGTGAGGTGGCTATTCGCTTCCCCAATGGTGTGCGTTACGTCGATCGTGAGGGGCAGATTCAAGAAGTGGATTGGGTTGCAGCGTTTCCTGGCTATTACACACCCTTCATTCCATTATTTAAACGAGAAACCCAACAGCAGAATGGAATCCTGCGTGGATTGGACGCTCTCATTGAGGAGGGCCGTTACGTGCAGGTGTATTGCGGCGATGGAGCTGTGGTGCTGCGTCGGGTTTCCGGCAAAGCTCAAGGCCAGAGTTCCAGTTCTGGCAAGTCCAATTCCTGTCTTGTGCCTGATTGAGCAGACGTCTTTGGGTGCTTCCTTTCGACCCCCACCCTGGCTGACTCGGATTCAGTAACAGCACAGTCCAGCCATCTTCAAAGGCTTGCTTGCTGAGAGATGGTTTGGCAAAGGCAATGTGCTTTCTATGACTGATGTGTGGGACTAAATAGCTGGTAGTGAGGATGCGATCTTGCGGAGTAAGTTTTAAGATGGCTTGATTAACGCTGTTAATCAAGCCAACTTTGTTGAAGTATGGGCCTGTAAAAAACCAGGGTTTGGCCAACGCGATCCAGCAAGCCACCGCCCAAGCGAAACCTTTCCAAGGGAAGGCCCGAGTTTGTTTTGTTGCTAGTCCATCGATAGCTGCCGTCACGCTCAATACGGCAAAAGGAAGGCTGTAGTGGTGAATCAAAGTTCTATAAGACGAAGCCTCCGCGTTGAGGTTGACGAGCAGTAGTGGTACAGCGGCGCTCAAGATGATGAGTGATCGTTTTCTCCAGAAAGGGAGAGTGGGAAGGATTAAGACAAGGAGGTAAAAGGCACCTCCGCCCCAGTCAATGTGAGTTAGCGCAAGCCAGGGTCGGCTGACGAGTGTGACCAGAATTTCGCTCAGATTGGTCCCTAAATGAGAAAACATTTGACTGGCGGCTTTCGGTCCTTCGCCATTTCGTAAAAACGGATAAAGCGATTGGCTCAGAAGGAGCATCCAGGTCCCTGAGAGTGCTGTTCCAGCGATGGCCCAACTCCATCGCCGTTGCATCAACAAACTGAGGCTTAGTCCGAGAGTGATGAGTACAAGGCCATCGCGGCAGCCCAACATCAAGGTCAAGCAAAAAAGCCACAATCCAATTCTTTGCTGGCGTTGAGACCAAATGGCCAGGGCTAGTCCTGGCATCACCCAGACCTCTGGATGAAAATCAAACAGGTTGACGTTGAAGACCAAAGGTTGGAGCCACCACAACAGGCAGCTCAACCAGCAGAGCTTTCTGGAAAGCCCGGCTTGAGCTGCCAGCATCCAAATGGGGATTGCCGTAAGGGATAGGGCTAGAGCCTGGCTGGCCAGGAGCCATTGAATTGAAGGATTTAACCAATACAACAAGCCAGATAGGTAAAACACCCAGGCCCCGTGATCAGCCAGAACGTGAACTCCCTCCATCGACGAGATTGGTGCATGCCCATTGCCGATCAGCCAGGCCCATTGATCAAACAAACCGAGATCGTAAGCATTGCTCTGAAGCAGCCCATGGCGAGCAGCCGCGATACCCCAACCCAAGAACCCCAACCCCAGAGCTGTCCACCAGAGGCGTGGGGGAGGCGTGCTGTTCATGGTTGACCAGAGGGGTAACAGTGCCAGAGCGTCCAGCCATCAGTAGCTGGTGTCTCGGTGGCGATTTTGCAGCCTTCTCGTGAATGTTCACTCACCAGCCAAAACTCCCTTCTGGGGTTCGAATCGAATTCTTTTACTGAACGTTTCGCATACCAGTTGAGGGATGGGCGCGTATCACCGTCCAGCATCACCAAGCCATCTTGCGGAAGTGATCTGATCACTGCTGCGACAGGCCTTGAATCCCAAACTTCATTGAGTTCCCACAGCCAAAGTTGGCTGTGCCACAGCGCAATGAGCCCAATGCTCCAACCAGTGATCAGGATGGCGAGACCACGCTGGCGTTGAAGTTGTTTTGGTCCTGCGACTCCAATCCCCCCAACCAGCAAGCCCAGGCCTGCAGCAACAATGGTTGTTATGGGAAGCTCCATTTTGCTGTTGCTGGCCCATAAGGCTGCGGTGGCTGCCAGAAGGATGGCTCCGATCCATTGCCAGGCTTTGGAGACCCAGTGAGGACGGCCATCCCTTAGCAAAGAAGCGAGGCTTTCTCCGCATAGAAGGGCGATCGGTGCCCACAGCAAATGGCTATACCAAGGCAACTGGGTGCGTAAGGGCAGCACCATTAAGGCGCTGCCAAGAAGAAGACCGAGCTCCCAGAGGCCTGTAGAAGTTTTGCGATGGCGCCATGCCCAATGCAAGCCGCTGGGAAGTAAGAGGATCCAAGGCCATCCACCTTCAAGAACTTCTGTGAGCGGCATGATCCAGGCACCACTGTTCTCTCCGACCACTTCGGTCACGCGTCCAAACCCCTGGCCACCCCACATCACGAGTGCGTCGCTACCGCGTTGACCCAGGTGCCAGACATGCCAGAAAATGCCCGGTACAAGCCCGCTTATCGCCCAGAACAAAGACGATCGCTGTCTTGTGGAGTCTCTCTCTAAAAGGGTGACCAGGCCGATCATGGCTAAGTAACCAATTAACGCTGGTGGTTTCAGGAGCAAAAGCCCGCTTCCACCCAGTCCTGCCATCAGTCCAAGCCACGGTATGCGTTTGCTGCTGATCCAGCCACTGATCATCAGCAAACTGCAGCTCACGAGGGTGCCATCCAGCATTGCCAGCCGACCATGGCGAGCCATTGGCAAAAAGGTCATCAGAATCAAGCCGGAACACAGTGCGGAGCGTTCCGTTCCCGGTCCATTTCTGAGTTGACGTCTTAGCAACACGATGAGCGGTACGGCCAAGCTGGAAAGGAGGGTTGGCAGGAGGCGAACGGCCCATTCATCCTCTCCAAATCGCTTGATCGATGAACCGATGAGCCAGTGCAGGCCAGGCGGTTTATTGAGGTAGATCGACTCACTGTTCTTAATTGCTAGGAGCCAGTCCCAAGCGGGTTGGGACGTTGTGGAACGGGAGACGCCTGCCACCAGCGCTTCATCCCAATCCCTCAGAGGGAGGTTGCCCAGCCAAGGGAGCCAAATCAGAAGAGTGAGCAACCAAAGCAAAAGCGGCAATGGCACTGCCGCAACCCCCCAGCGTCCGTTAGCTTGCAAAGGACTAGTTCGCAGTGATGTGGTCTCATCCTCAACCTTCGGGTTCATTAATGAGATCGAATGCATCGCCGGCGTTCATCTATCCATCCAGGAGGAGGTGTCCATGAGTTCCAGTTGTTTGACCCAGGGTCTGCTGATCGCGGAGAACGCCGGCTGACGGCTTCAATTTCTGACTGATCACTCGGTTCCGCGCCAGAGCGGACCCGGCGAGAGCCCCCTACCAGTCTCTGGTAGGGGGCATCGTTCTGTAGGGCCTTTGTGGCTTTCCTAAGGGGCAGGTCGATGAGTCTGGGCAGTACTCCGAAGCAATTCCGTCTCCAACGTTCGCTGTTGTGATCTACAACGCATGGCAAGGGCGATTCCTTCTTTAATGAATTGCAATCGGTGATGGGCTTCCCTGTTCTGGCAAGTCAGATTTGATTTGCCAAAGTTCGCGCCAATTTTTTGCTCTCTAATGAGCAGATGAAGCCCAACTGGAAACAACTTGTTTCCGATGAATTTGTTTTTGAGTGGAAATAAGCAGTGCACCAGACCTAGCGACCTACCCGAGCAATGGAGCTCAGATCATTTGGGAAGGTATGGGATGTTCAACATGCCGAGCCCAAGGCTGTTGGCTTCCCTCTGTGGATCGCGTTGTTGAGAGCTGAGAAGACTGGAGCTCTTCAATGGATGCCCCCAGAAGTTTGTTCGAAGCAGTTGCTGAAAATGCCTAATTCATAAAAGGTGAGGAGCGCATGGAAGCGACAGGCTTGAAGAAGAAGAGCCAATCTTGCAACGATCAGAAGTGGCGTGCTGGGCGTTGATCCATCCCAAAATGTTGTCTCTGGAGCCTGTTGAGGGTTGGAGAGTGATGCAGGAATCGGCAAAGGCCCTGAGACAGATTCCTTGTCACGATCTGATGACCTTCCTTGTGAGTAGAGCCACACTTGCCGTAGAGCCCAGTCTGAATTTGGTCGCAAGCGATACTATTTGCGCTATTTTTGTTTTCCTTGATACAAACTTTGCTGTTTTGTTGCTGCTGATACATAAGCCGTGGCTTTTGGTCAGCATCGATACACATAGCGGCAGTTTTTGTTCTATCAGATACATTCCACGGTCTTTTCTGT
>QCUL01000059.1 GCA_003210755.1 Synechococcus sp. AG-679-C18 | reverse complement strand
TTGCTCCTCTCTAGCCAGCAGCTTGGCTTTCAGCTTTGGGTCGCCACCGGAAACCACAAGGGCAAAGGGTTCGCGCAATATTCCATCCTTGTCTACATAACTGGGACTTACATCGAAGCCAATCAAAGCGGCAAGGGTTAACCCTGCGGCAAATACCCACATCCCGACCAATCACCATTTCACGCAAGTAGCTTCGAGCTGCCTTAGCGGGGAGCGGATCAACACGCTTGCCTCGCAATTCGGGCGTATCGATACAAGCAAGCCTGATCTTCTCGCCAGTGTTGCCGTGGCAGGTATCTGAGTCATCACCTGGAGCGTTGCGCCGTGCGGCGATCAGCTGCATAAAAGTTAAGGGACTTGAGTAAAAATCGCAGCGTTTAAATCTGCCGCGCGTCACGCACGAATAAAAAATTATGAATCATCACTGACATATACGGAAAAAGCATTACATTAAGCTTAAATATTGCGTAAAATGTATTACGATGTATCGTTCGATAACTGCATTTTTTATCGGCATAGGGCTCTCCATTGCTCCAACAAAAGCATCAAGCATTGAGTTCCAAGATTGCTTTTTTAATGAAGAAAAAATTCCATGCACATACAAATCTTCTGACGATTTGTATGGGAGCAATGCTGTCCTCAGCATTCAATGGAAAGACGGTAAGAGCAAAACTTACAGGAGCGTTCCGTTCAGGAAATCTGATAACCCTTCGACAGGAATACCTTGGAAATTAGGAAATGAGCCAACAAAGATAGTAAAGCTAAATTTCGCCACTGTATGGTTGATTTCAAATCATATATTTGAAGACGAGCAAGGTGGAAGATGGCAGTTAGCCTGCTTAGCAGGTGGTCCATATCATGGAATGGATGGCCTTTACAACCCTAGAAACGGAAATGTAATTCGATACAACCTCTCTGAATGCGTGCCAGCAGGTTAGCGGTTACTTTGAAGCCTTTCTGAACTAATCCTCATCAATTCGAGAGAATTTAAATTATGATCGCAGTTGTCTTTCTCGTTATTAGCCTATTTATTGCTCCAGCCTCAGCGGAAGGTGTATCCAACAAGTTCAATGTATGCTTCTTCAATAAACAAAAAATCCAATGCAACTTTAAGACAATCAAGCAAAATTTAACGAAGAAGATTTTGGCCTATGAAATTGCCTGGTCTGACGGCAGAAGCAATACATACAGGATTGTGCCTGGGGGACAATCTAATATCGTATTTACAGGCTTTTCATCGCAGGATAAAACTGGGAGCCTATTCGTTCAGGACAAGCCAAGGCTAATTGACGAGCAAGGTGGATTATGGTTGATGGCATGCTTCTGGAACGTAGATCACCCTAGCAACTGGAAAGCTCTTTACAATCCAGAGAATGATAATATAATTTTGTTCAAACAAATCTCATCTAATTGCGAAGGGTTAGAGGGAGCGTTTGGGCCAACTAATAAGTCATTAGAAAATGCAACATAGCATTTAATAATACATAAAATTAAATTTGCAGTGGTGTTTTGGTCTTAGTCCGAGCCATGATATCTCGTCTGCATTGATGCAATCAGATTGCAGCCATCAGCGTCATCAGCCCGTAGCGCCATCAGTAGCTCCTGAAGTAAAGCCAGCGTGATCTGGGTGTCGAGCGTCAATGGTGCAGGGTAACTGCTTAAAGCATTCCCCGATGCAGTAAAACCCCTCTCTGGTGGGCTGGTGGGAGGCTTGTTTGGTGTGAATTGTTTTTCGGACGAATTCTTCAGCTTTAAGAATTTAATATGCGCAAACCTCAAAGTCAGACCCTGTCCAGCATGCTGGATCTTTTTGACTCCTCTTTGCGGAACCCCACCTGCTGTTAATTCCATTTGTTGTCAATCCGCGAACTTCCGCAATTCCCGGAGACAATACATAAACATTCACCTGGTTGATTGAAGGCATTATGTATCCGTCACTTCTTCTGATGGTGAAAGCTCCATTCTCGCTTAGACTAAACAAACAATGTCCTGAATATTGAAGAGTACTTGAATTGGACCCACCTTTTACAATGCATTTAGCAGGCTTTTCATTTGCATAAGTAGAATTACTAGTAATCAATGAAGCGCCGATTACAACGGCAACGAGAGCAGTAAAAGTAGTAAATTTCATTTACTTGATGTGAGTAGTGGAGGTCTTCGCTCCGATTTATTAAGAATGAACTAGCTTGGCTGAACCTACATAACCTGTTTGAATCTGTTTGGGTGGTCTGCACGCACCTGCCTCCCCCGTTTTGGGCAAGCACAGCAACGTATTAAAACCCCCACTTGTGGCGAGGCGTGATGTTATTTGTTGCTTGTCCTTGACTCAGACTCTGTCACTACCAGGATCTGTACTACCTGCTAATGAGTTAGTTGCTTCTGAAGGATCTAGTCCTCCCTTATTTATTTGATAAAAGTCGAAGTTCTTCTCGCCAAGGCCGGTCAAGATAATTCGAGATTTGATTTTCAACTATTGTTGAGTTTTGCCCAAACCTTCTTCGTCAGTGAAATAAAGTTATCGGAGACTTAATCCATAGATGTTTACGGAGTCATCCTTGAACGGAGAAGTTTTCAGCAGCTTGGTGATGCCCAGTTCATGGAGCCAATCCGTTGCATTTGGAGAACAAAACAAAACCAGACGGAATAAGAACAAAGAACATTATTCATCAAATCTCAGCAAGACACTTCGTCGCGCAAAAGGCTTTGTGATTAAAGTCACATTGTTTTGTAACCAAACTTACATAAGATTTTCATCGACTTTTAGGGTCTAGCTCAGAAAACTAATTGATTATTCAGCAGTTGTTGATTAGCCTCTAAATTAGGACTTAAGACATTATCCAATGCCTTATTCAAATTTTCCGGTTAACACGGTAGATTTAATTTTCTGGGATGAAGCCGATAACATCCTAACTTCAAGTAATTCTTTGTATTTGGGGCCAGGAGTCTCTGTAAACACTTTCGGCGGAAGTGATGAAATTATCATTAATGGAGATGAAAATTATGGATTATATATTGATGGTGGATTTATAAATTCTGGTCCCGGAGATAATGTATGGATAACAACTGGATTAGTTGCTGGTTTTGCTTTAGAAGGAGGGGGCTTTAGTTTAGACTCAGGAGATAATATTTTAGCAGCAGCTGGTAACAGTTATGGCTTTTTTATAGATGATTCCTCAGTGGATGTTGGAAACGGTAATAATATTATTTATGCCTTGGGTGGTAATGGATCTGCAATTAGAATGCGTGAATCTACATGGAGTTTTGGAAATGGCAATAATTTTATATCCACTACTGGAACAGTTTTAGATAATTCAAGCATAGACTTTGGAGGGGGAAGTAATCAGCTATCTATGGACGATGGATTCATAACTTTGGCAATGAATGATGCTTATATATCGTTTGAAGGAGATAATAACGAATTAGATATTGATACTGATGGTGCATTTGCTGTTTTCATGGAAAATGGTTCTGAGTTATTCTTTCAAAAAGGCAACAATACTATAGATGCTGATGGTGGCTTGTTTGGAATAGCCTTGAGTGATGTTGGCTTTAGCATTGGACAGCCAAGTACAGACATGAGTGATGGCTCTAAGCTGACTTTTATAGAAGGTGGTAATAAAGTTAGAGCTACGGCTAGAGATAGTGATGCTATAAGCATGGGAAATTCATCCATGACTTTTGGTGGAAGTGTAAATCTGCTAAAGGCAGATGGTGGCAGATATGGAATCGGTATGCGTTCTTCTTCCATAGTCTTTGAAGGGCGTAAAAACAAAATCAAGGCAACTGGTGATTTGACCGGAATGTTTTTACTTGATTCTTCGGTAAAATATAACGGCTCTAATAATATATTGAAATCTAAGGGTGAGAACTTGAATGGCCTAATTATGTATAGACAGTCTACACTTTCATTTCTCGGATCTAATAATTCATTAAAGGCAATTGGTAGCAACGATGCAATAGAAATGCAAAATTCGTCAATTGTGCTTGAAGGGAATCAAAATAGTATCAAAGCAACTGGAGGTTTGACCGGAATGTTGTTACTTAATTCATCAATAGAATATAAGGGTAGCAATAATAGAATAAAAGCATTTGGCATTCAAAATGTTGGTTCTGGTTTGCTTATGGCTAGATCAATCATATCATTTACAGGCAATGATAATACTATAAAAGCAATTGGTGAGATTCGGGGAATGGATATTGCTGATTCATCAAATGTAAAATTTGTTGGAAGTCGAAATATAGTGAAAGGACAAGGCTCAACTTATGGAATTGGTATTAGTGGGGATTCTCAGATGAGTTTTGTTGGCGAAAAAAACTTTTTAATTGGGAAATCTGCAAACTTTTATGGATTAGGCTTGGAATCATCAAAATTAACTTTTGAAGAGGGGGGTAACTTAATAAGAGCAACTGGGGGACTGTCTGCAATACTCATGCGTGAATCTGAAACAAGCTTTGAAAACGGGGATAACACAATCAATGCTTTGGGGGGTGCTACCGGAATAGAGATGGAGCTTTCATCATCTTTAAAATTGAATGGTAACAATAGAATAAATGCGTCTGGTGACCGCGCAATAACTATCGGTAATGGCTCTTCAGCAAATTTTGGGGATGGGGAGAATGAAATAAATGCTTCCAGTGTAGATGAAGCAATACTTCTTCAGAGCGACTCTTCGGCAGAGTTTGGAGATGGAGATAATACGTTGTTATTAAAAAGTAAGTCGTCGATCAGTTTGGTTATAAATAACGCCACTATGTCATTTGGTGAGGGTAGCAACCAAATTTCTGCAGATGGTTTTATAAATGGAATCTCAATACTTAATGAAGCCGATCTGACATTTAAAAGCGGTAATAATATTCTTAATGCTACTACTTCTAACAATAATAATTTCGGTGCTAATGGGATGTCTATAGGCGAATCAACAGTGACATTCGAACATGGTGATAATGAAATCAATGCGGTGAGTAATATGCAAGGCTTGAATATGATTGGCTCCACTATGGTTTTGGGAGAAGGTGATAATACATTTAATCTTAGTGGTCTGGGTGAGTTAGATATTCCTCCTGCTCCACTTTTCGGATTGGGCATGTTTTCTAAAGATTCTGAAATAATACTAGGAGGGGGCGATAATACATTTAATGTATTCGGCAACGTAGGTGGAATGGACTTGGCTGAAGACACCACATTTAAGATTGGGGATGGCGACAATGTTTTTAATGTAGAGGGGGTAGGAAGAGGGATGAGAATGGATAAAGTTGATATGAACATTGGAAACGGAAGTAATTCAATAGTTACAACTGGCGATTATGCGATGGAATTAGAAACTTCCTCGTTTGAATTAGGAAATGGATCTAATTCATTAGATGCAATAGGTAAAAGCTTTGGGATAGATATGGCTGCTGGTTCTCAGTTACTTTTTGGATTAGGGCAGGATGATATTACAGCTACTGCTACAACGCGCAGCGGGATTAGAATCTCTAATAGTAATTTTGAAGGAGGAGATTTTACCTCGGATTTCACTTCGGAACCTGTACCTGTTTCAGGAATTTCATTATTAGACACCGGAGGTGGTGCTGATAATATTTATGGGTTGGGTGCAACATATGGAATTGAAGTGCGCGACAATGCGCAAATCCAAACATCAAATGATGCAGATATTATTACCGGAGAGGGTGAAACAGCAGGTATTTATGTTGGTGAAGATGCCATCATTGGCACTGGTGCTGGTGGAGATAGCGTGATTGCGATAGGAGGATTTGATGGTGGTGGCACAGTCAATCTCGGGGCTAATGATGATTCAATGGTTGGATTTGGAGGTATCACCGCAAATGGTGGTATAGGGACAGATACTCTTCGTTTAAGCGATGGCAAATACAAATTAGAAGATAATAAGTTAACCCATGATGGGGTGACAATGATCGTTACTGGATTTGAGCGAATTGGTGGCAATAGCGATGAAACAGAATTTACTACCTTCATTGATTTGGAATTTCAAATCAATGATGGGCTTCTATTTGTTTGAATTTGAACAGGCTTTAGGCTCGTCTGAGAACGGTTGTTTTGTTAATATTTTTTCGCTATTTATTGCTTAAATTTGATCAATTGGGCTAGGTATTTTGTGATGCTATTTAGTTGTTCATAGCATATGCGCACAGAGCTAAAGCCACCATCTTTTTAGTGGGTTAACTACTTGCATGTACTGCTCAATACTGCTTCAACGGTCTGTGGAATCCAATTGATGAATAGTCTTACCCGTGTTGTAACCCGTTCTGCTCTTTGCGTTCTTCTTGATGTGGTCTCGTTTTTCTCAGTCGACGAGCTCATACCATGGACGGCTGACGCTTAGCTGGGGGATGAAGGTGTAACGATCTAGGCAGAAACTATAAGATATTTATTTATTCAAAAGTATATAGATGACGTGATAACGAAACCCCTGTATTGATTGGTCTCTGATCACTCAACACAAATGTTTGCTGAACGATTCATTCTCACAACCAGCCAAGTAATGATTTGCTTCATGCCGCTAGCAGCAATTGCCGAAAGCCCTGATCTGCCAATGACTTGTCCGGGATGCAACTTGCAAGGCATTGATTTCAACTCAGTGAGCATGGGCGATAAGCGTTTTATTGACTCCAATTTTTCGAAAGCTGATCTCCGCAGAGCCAATCTCAGCAATATGTATATGCTCACCACAAATATGCAGAGAGCGGATCTGCGAGGTGCCAATCTCAGTCATACCTTCTTCACCATATCCTCAAGCTTTCGAGATGCTGACCTTCGTGGAGCAAATCTGGATGATGTTTGGTTCACCGATGCAGATCTTCGTGGGGCTGATCTACGCGGTGCCAACGTGGAGTTAATCGCAACTCTTGAGGGTGCCAATCTACAAGGAGCGAAGGTAGATTCTGACTTTTACCGCAAGATCTTGGCTGATCAGCCTTATGGAATATGTTTGTATAAAACCACCCTGCCGGATGGCAAATTTATTCAAGATAGTTGTAAATAAAGGTAAAACGTTGATGCAGTCTATTCTCGTTTAAAGCCAGAATTTGGCTCGAATGATGCGGGGATCTTGCAGGCCATTTGCGGTGTTGGGCAGCTCTAATTGACTATTTTTACGGCTGGAGATGTTTAGGATATACTGAAATCAGAATCAGGCTCTTCATAGCGACTTACACGCTTAAGCATCACTTCATTAGGTTCATCTAATAGATACAAGACCATCTCCATGCATAATAATTACATTAGTGATCACAGCCTTCAGCATTACTGGGAGTCAGAAGGCACTAAAAAACCCCGCTCAAGGCGGGGTGAGCTTTTCAGCTAAACCAGCGAATGATCAGCTTGCACGTGAAGAAAGCTTGGCTGGTGATTGATGCGCAGAGGTGTAATCGATGCCCTCTGAATGGGCAGCAAAACTACGCTGAGCATCATGAAGGCGTTGTGACTTCAGCTCTTTTTCTTTGATCAGGAGGAGGGTATTCATGGGAACGACCTACAGCGCCTCAAACCCCGTTGCTTGTTTGAGATCGAACTGCGTCCCTGTTTT
>QCUL01000058.1 GCA_003210755.1 Synechococcus sp. AG-679-C18 | reverse complement strand
TCAAGCACTTTGATAGGCGTGAGATTTATTCATCCTGATCAGATGCGTATCGATGGAAGATGCACTTGAGCTACCCCGTCAATCATTCGTAGACATTGATGGTCAACTTAATCTGGATTTTCACTGTTAGTCAATCATCCATTTATTTCCATTACCCTAAGGACGATCATGTAACTTTCTCACTATTGAGTATTTCGTTGGTATCTAGTCAAAATCAATGGTTGAAATCGTTTTTTCTACAGCAGCTTCATGCATTTTGTCATCGTCAATGTCTAGGTTGTGAATTGATGACATCTCATATTGACAATTCAAAGATCAAGTGAGATGTCGTCCTTATATTAACTTGCTGTCGATCAAGGTTTTTCTTCAGCCTATATTCAGGATCTTGAGCTAATCTTTTGTACAATAATTAATCTAATTCGACTTTATTGTTTCATTGGATTTCTTTTCATGTAAAAAGACTCGATTATGCCTGAGAGTGATAGATCAATTCGGATTCAGTATTTATTTTTCCAGGTGCTATATTGCTTTCGACAATCCCTTGTCTTTGGCGGCCAAACAGTGATTGAGATTCCATCGCATATTGCAAGGCTATTTCATTGATATAGATCTGTACAGTGCATAAATCAAACCGTTGTCATTGAAAACCAAAATGTTAACCTACTCTCTTATTTAGCTTCAGTTTAGTTGACCAGGATTTGAGCCTATTAAGTGTTTATTTGATCTGATTAGCACTTGATTACCTTAAACGATCTTGGCGTATTGATTGACTGCTGAATTAAGCATTTTTATCTCTTAGCTTGATTACTATTGCTAATATTTTTTTTAATATCTTTCGTCTTACTAGTATCTGGAGGTAATTCTTTCTTGAGAATCTCTAACTCTATTCTATAGAATTTGAGATACTCCTCTGCAACTTCATCGTTGATTGGATATAGATGAAAAGTCATTGTCTTGATCTTAGCTACATGATCACTGAAATCCATTGAACTGCCCCCCAACTGTCTCCAATGCTGCTAACTAACATTTCTCAACATCACAAGGTATCTTGCATATGGAATTGTTTTTTGTAACAACGAACACGACAATTTCATAGATTTCCTGGCTACACCGAAGAAGCAGAAGTCACCTATCAGCTAATGGCGATCCCTTCTTTGGTTTCTAGTTCCCAATCCATTTATCGCCGCTATTGGGCTACGCAGGGCAAGAAGGCCTCATAGAGATCAATGCGGCTGATTACCTCATCCCTCTGATATCTGGACTATTTCTCCACTGAATGGTGTGTTTTTCTGCCTTTTCAAAGCCTTGTCTCTTATATTCAGGAGGAAAAGGCTGCTGGAGTATTAATTCAAATTAAACTCAATATTCTCGAACTCAAGTCGTTCCTTTGAAAACCAAGTCATAGGAAGGGATCAATTGTGTTGCTGCAGAATCTGCTTCTGGCTGGCTCTAATAGGCCTGTGAATATATTTTTGTCTTGTCTCAACCCTTTGACTTTTAGGTTGAATCTAACTAGCTTTTAGTGGAATGTCATGGAATTATTGTTTAGCTGGTCATTACTTGGTGATAGCGTTTATTAAAACGTCAGATGAAGTCTGCCAAATATTTAGAAAAACTTGTTAGACATATTTTCTTATGTTCGGCTAATCTCACCTGCTTACATTCTCAACCATTCGAACCAAATTACCTGAAAAAGAATAGAAGTAATAATTGCGCAAATATACGTTTCTCTTGGATCTTTATTCTGTATGATTCCCTTGGCTCCAAGTCTTTTCAAGCCTTTATTGCGATAAAATGGTTGAATGTCTCCATAAAGGTGTAATGCAAGTGCAATTACGAGAATTTTGCCAATAAGCTTCATTGCCTGGTAAACCATTTAAACCTGTGCCCTTGCTTCTTGTTGGTGGCCTATAGGTTATAACATATCCAAGGATTTGAGCATAAAATTAGATCAGGACTTAACGCCTTAGATGTTCGCAACAAAGGCCAACTCTAGATTAACTTACGGTGTTAGCTCTCTTGGCAACTATCTTTTTCATTACTGTATATTGCTTAAGTGTTTGGATACTATTAGAGGGTAATGTTCAAATGCTTTGGAACGATGTTGGAATACAGGGGCATGACTTACTTGTTATGCCATAAGACAGTACTGAAGTTCTGTTTTGAAATATTTACTCTAATGCTTCTAGTTTTATTGCTTATCAGTGCAGAATATTATTGGATCGAGATTGGTATATTTCATAGTATTTTTTTCCTAGCTGTGGTCACCAAATGATCTGACAATAATAATAATTTATTAAAAGAGGTATTTATGCTTGAATAATCGATGACTTGGGTTTGCTGCTGTTTCTATTGTTTTTCGATAACAGGATATGCTAATCGCTTCTTGCAGATAACGTGTGTCTCCAATGCACCTTATACGCTTTTCTTGATTTTAAACCTTACGCCAGTACATTTGCTCCTAAATTTATTCTTCTCAGGGATATAGTACTCGCTAACGTTTTAAACATAAAAATTATCGACCTAAATGCTTCATGATGAGTGCTTTTGTTGTCGGATATGTTGCATGATCTCTAAATTACGATTAAGGTAACAGAAAAATTATTGTGCTGATGACAAAGTTAGTAAGAGTGAAGGAGGGCTCCAAGATAGCTGGTGTTTGCTCCGGGCTTGAGGCATGTGGAAATGGGTCTTCACTTCTTTGGCGATTAGCTTTTGTAGTCTTGGCTCTCTTTGGCGGTGGTGGTCTTCTGATTTATGTAGTAATGGCGATTGTTCTTCCTCAGGAAAACAGTGCTCTCGATGCTAAAAGAAAGTTATCAATGGGAGGCGACGCTGAAGCAGTTGAAAGGCAACTTCAACATTTGCAGATTATGAAAGACAAATCACTGATTGATGAGAATGAATATCTGGAGTTACGAAAAAAAATTATTGGTCTCGATTAGTACTCTCATTTCTTACATTATTCCTTCGCATATGAACCAGCTTCTAAACCATTCTAATAACATTGAACCTTCATACTCAATTGCAAATAACTTCACATTGGGCTTCCGTTAGTCAAATCTTTTGATGTACAGCTGAGATTCCTTTTTGTTGGTTACTTAAAAAATCGACCATTATATGTTTGCTCTAGACTGCTATCAATGTTGTTTTAAGAATTTAGTCTATTTAGCTTCCTTCATCTTTTCATGATCTGGTGATTTTTGCAAATTGATTGTTTAGCCATTCCCAAATGATCAATGAGAATGAATCCAAATATTGCAAACTCTTGTGGATAGATGAATCGAAAAGGTCGTTGTTGATGCTAGCCTGAGAATAAATGGATAAGAAAAATGTTTATTCCGGTTAATTACAATCTGGGATTAGCGATGATGATTGTATCCCTTATTTGCTGGGGTTCTTGGGCTAATGCTCAAAAGCTTGCCAATTGGCGATTCGAATACTTTTATATTGATTACAGTCTTGGTGTGTTGCTAGCTTCGATCGCAGCAGCATTTACTCTCGGCAGTTATGGCAGCCAGGGTACATCCTTTATCGAAAACTTATGGTCAGCAGATTTATCGCGCATGGCTTATGCCGTTTTTAGTGGTGTCGCTTTTAATGTTGCCAACTATTTATTAGTAGCTGCTATTGCTATGGCTGGTATGGCAGTTGCATTCCCGATCGCGATTGGAATAGCAACTGTGCTGGGAGGGGGCCTTAATTATCTTATTGATCCACAGGGTGATCCTTTGTTGTTTTCTATTGGGATGATTATGATGATTGTGGCAATATGTATCGCGGCTAAAGCATATTCGCTTGTTCAGAATAAGACGACTGGTAATAAGAGACGAGGGCTAGTGGTGTCGCTTTGCTCTGGAGCTTTGATGGGTTTTTGGTCACCTATTATTGCTAGGTCGTATGACAGTGGCAGCGGATCTTTAGAAATTTATGGTGCATTCGTCTTTATGGGACTTGGTATTCTTATGTCTACATTCATATTTATTCCGTTAATGATGCGTAAACCTATTACCGGGGAAAATTCTATTACTTTACAGCCCTATTGGGAGGCTCCAGGTTTTGCGCACTTTGGAGGGCTTTTGGGTGGAATTATTTGGGGGATTGGAACAATTTCCTTTTATCTAGCTTCTACAGTTGCGGGAACAGCCGTTGCCTATACCTTTGGACAGGGCGCACCCTTAGTTGCCACTGCATGGGGAGTTTTTGTATGGAAGGAATTCAAGGGTGTTCCTGCGATTAAAACACCTCTTATTGCCTTATTTAGCTTCTATATCGCGGGACTCGTTTTGCTTACAGCTGCGGGCGCTAAATGATATGATCAATCTAGGTTTATTATTAAAATGAAAAACATTAAGCAAATACTATGCTTCGGCTCTTTAAATATTGATTATATTTATAAAGTGCGTTCTATTGTTAGGCCAGGTGAGACGATTAGAAGTTTATCAATCAACCGTAATGCTGGAGGCAAGGGTTCAAATCAATCAATGGCCGCAGTCAAGGCTGGAGCGACGGTACACCATGCTGGAAAAATAGGTAACGATGGCGAGTGGATGCTCGATGAAATGATGGCTTCCGGTATTAATGTATCGAATATTGAGATTAGCAGTTCAGTCAGTGGTCATGCTGTCATCCAAGTTGATGATGCTGGTGAGAATGCAATTTGTCTATTTGGAGGTACAAATAGATCTTTGACTAGGGAGTACATTGACAGTGTCTTGAACAGCTACGCAAGTGATACCGTATTGATGTTGCAAAATGAGGTTAATGAGATTCCTTATCTAATTCAGCAGGGTTTAAAAAGGAATATGCCTATATGCTTAAACCCTTCGCCTATTACAGATGAACTTTTGTCATTAGATCTTACCCTTGTTGATATAATTATTGTGAATGAACTTGAGGGGTGTGCTTTGTCTGGCCTTAAGGAACCGTATGAAATTATCCAGAAACTACATGCTCAATATCCAAATGGAATTGTGATTTTGACTTTGGGTAGTCGTGGCAGTATTGCAATAAAGCCCGGAGACAATGAACCAATTGTTATTCCTAGTGAGAGTTGTGATTGTATAGATTCGACCGCTGCAGGCGATACTTTTGCCGGATATGTTTTGGCTGGTTTAACCATGGGACATGATCTTGAAATTGTACTTACTCATGCTTCTCGAGCTGCTGAACATTGTGTTGGTATTTCAGGTGCTCAATCTTCGATTCCATTTAGAAGTGAGCTGAATCTGTAAGCTGTGTCACGCAAAAGTATAAATCTAGTTTCCATTATATAGATTTGAATTAAGACAGCGCTTCCCTTGTCTATAGATGGCTAAAGTGCTTATACGTCGTATATTTTGTTTTTAGGTGATTGCTGTTTGGCTGTTTAATGCTCTCTAAATAGGTTGTTGCTGAATAATAATATATTAATTCGCTGGCTCTATTGTCTGATTTACAAGATCTCCAATAATTTGTCTTTAGATTTCATCTCCTGGCCCAAATTGAAATAGTACCCAATTTCTTATTTTTTCTTTGATTGCTTCATTGCCCCAATGTTCATTCGAGTAGTTATCCCAGATAAAGTCAAACTGCTTTTGTACTTCCTCAACTGTCCCACAATTCCATTCATCGTAGAAATCATAAAAGGCAGGATGATCGATGATGCTCTCGTCGGGCATTAGCTCTTTGTCTTGCTGCATATGTAGATGAATTACTTGTCTATATTAGTGCTTCTCCAAGCTAACTTGACATGGTTTTTAATTTTGTTCTTAATGAGTTTTATCTTCTGTACGTCCCCTCACTCTCTGTTTACCTTCTGGTTCCTTGATTTTTCTGAATGCTTACCATTACTATGTTCTCATTGATCTCTAATAAATTTCTTTTTGTCTTTCATTCATTCACAGCGTTTACTCTTGGTTCATTTGTTTTATTTGTTTTATGGAATATCAGTGTTTGCTTGAGATCTTTACCGTAACCGTTATTTCTTTTGATCCATCTTGCTTGTATCAACTGTATCGCCAATTTTTGTCATTTTAGCAATAATTCTGTTTTGCAGACTTTGCTGATGCGTTTGTTATTCCTTCTTTCTTCTAAGCCAGAGTATAAATATAGAACTTTGCTCTTTTTTTGTTTTGCGATGTTATTATTGTTTTCCATTCCAGACGCTTTGTATTGGGTCGGCGCTCTTGGATATACCGTACTTGCTTTTTTAATCATGCAAGTTACTATCTCGAGCGGTTCGATTGATCAGCATGATATGAATTATAGGAATTTAGGACTATTTGCAATTGCTTCAATCTGGTTTTGGTCTTTAACTCCGATCGAAATCGCATATAGCGGAATTCCAGTTGTTTTTGTTTGGAGTGTCTTTGTGTGTTGGGGCGTTATTAGGCTTGTCAAACTACTTGCTGCCTCAGAGAAGATCAATGCAAACAGCTTATTTGCAGCGGCTACAGGATATATGCTTTTAGGTATTGTGTCGGGATTGATCTTTAGTGCGATTGAAACGATTGCACCCAGCAGCTTTGAGCCACTGTTAAGGACTTCTCTTGATGCTTCCAATATGGATTCACTCGCGTATTCAAGAATGTTTTCAGCTTTAAACTACTATGCATTTGTTTGTCTTACTACATTAGGTTTTGGTGATATTGTACCTGTCTCTTCGATGGCAAGAATTGCGAGTGTCGTGACTGGATTGTTTGGAACTTTTTATTTAGCTGCCATTATCGGACTTCTTATTGGAAGGTATTCTTCTTCCGTATCTGATTAGATTTATAAACTCCTGAGGCATAATTTCAGCCTGTTTATTGCCTATTTGTTTTCAGGTTTGTATTTAGAGAGATCTGTGATCATATCTATTCATGAAAGTAGATGGTGGTCATCTAATTGATTTAACATAGCATCTTTGTTTTTTGCTATCTATAGAGCTTTTTAGGTATTTCCTGTTCGGATTCTTTGGTGTCTTAATGGCAAGTTTCTGCCTCTTTCTAGTTTTTGCGGTGTATACCATTAATAATGCACTTATCGCCTGTTTTTAAATTACGACCACTTTAAAGCTAATTAATAATGTAAGCCAAGATTGCTAGATGCTCGAATTCGTCATTGTGATAATTATCGTTTCTGGTAATGGTTGAATTACAGGTTGAGTGAATCGTTCTTAGGTTCACTCAGTATAATTGACTAGTAAGATAAGGGGCATCTTTGATTAACCGATCTCTCCCACGATCACTCTTCGCGACACAACAAAGCGTGTTGATGTGCTGTGTAGGGATGCTATGTGGTGGGCTAGCCCTTCAGGCCAGCTTCTTCCAAAGCGCCTTTCAGCTTCCAATACACATTGATCAATGAGCTGAATCTTTGTGGGTAACTTGGCCATACATCTTGGTTCGTCTATATCATTCATTTTTTCATACATCCATAGACAAGACGTTTCAAATTGATGTATCAATTTCTTTTTTGAGTTTGATTGTGCATTTTCTTTGTATCGTTTGTCGCCTACCTTTAATACCATTGGTAGCTCGATGTCTGTTCCGTCCCCTGCGGTGACGGTGGGTTTCTTCGTTTTGCACAGGCAGACTCTTTTTTTAGATGAATCACTCCTCCATATGTTTCCCGCCTCTTGGGTTGAATTCATCGATGGTTCTAGTTCCCAAGACCTGAAAAGCCGGCGAGGTGGATCTGCTATTGGCTCCTCGTTTTATTTGCTGAGAAAGGCTTTTGTAAGCCTCACCTGCTTGGTGCCAGTGAGAGGCTGTGGTGAGTGACCTTTAATTGCAAAAGATTATCAATAACAAGTAGCCGGCTTGCTGAATACCAAACCCATGAGATATGAGCTATTGATTGTGATTCTCAACAGCAAATATTCCTTAGGTTCTGTTCGGTTA
>QCUL01000057.1 GCA_003210755.1 Synechococcus sp. AG-679-C18 | reverse complement strand
GGCAATCAAATGAGCCATTGAGTTCATAAAGCCCCGCAAAAGCGGGGCTATTTATAGGACACGGAGATAGGCTTTAGTGGTTACTTTCATGCATTCACATTCGAAGCTTAGATTCAACTTGCTTTGGCTAAGACTTTTAGTACATTTTGCAGGAGAGGCTGTAAACAGCCATTTTCTTTGATATCTAGGAATATCGGAGCTTATAGGGAAAAATGTAGTGATGCAGGATCCAAATGTCGACTGAATTGAGAAGTTTCTCAGAGACACAAAGTCGAGGAGCAAAGATTAAGAAGTATTGGACTAAGCCGAGCATTAAACAGCTCGCTACATTTCATCAAGAGCATAAATGGATCTGAAATACGCGCATTACAAAGATATTTGCCTATCTTGCTATTCCTAATCTTATTATATACTTTCTTAATCTGTTTCCCAGCCTTAACAATAACAATGCTCCGTCTAATATTATTCTCACTATTGAAAACAAAATTAATTGATGTAACTTGTATCTTTCATGTTTCTTTCTAGTCATGTTGCTTACTGGAGCTCCTTGCTATCGAGTGCTGCAGAAACCAATTTTAAACTAAAATTGTCGTCGTTATGTACCAAATGCGTCAGTAAAGCTCCCGTTCATTTTTCAACAGGGGCAACAGATGTCTAGAAAAGTTGCCAGGATCATCGGGCATCGATTAAAGATGAATGGCTAAGGGGTATTGGCTAGCAACTGGGAGCATCAAAGATTCGAAAGGATTTATGGGTTATGTCATAGCCGCTGAACCCTATTTGATGAAATGTGGGGCAAAAATGCTGATCCGTGAGCCCCATACAGACGTTCGGGAAGGCAATCCTGGCCATTTGACTGTTTTGATTGAATTCCCAAGCCTTAAAGCGGCTGAAATGGCCTACGAAGCATCTGAATTTCAAGAAATGATTGCTTTACGAACCCCATACAGCGAATGCTGCCTGTCGATTCTTGAAGAAGGTGATAAGGCCAGGTTTTGATTGCTTGTTCATCGTTTGCGTTTGAATCCAACAGCAGCGCAGAGCAATTCAATCCAGTCAGCGGTCTGTAATCGGAATTGTCTCTTCAGCGTTAGCGGTACGGACGTTAAACCAGCAGAATGAGGTCTACAACGCTTGCGTTATGGCTTTCACGCTGGAGATTAACGGCAAGATGGTTGAGCTGAGCGTGCCCAGCAATGTTGCGGTTGCCCAGAGAGTTGCTTGCCACATGCAGCGCAGGATCAAAGAAGATGATTGGAGGCCCTTTAAGTCAAAGGAGGAAGCAGTCAAAGCCTGGGCAAAGCTAGGAGGAATACGTGTACAGGTTTTGAAAGCGCTAGATCTCCTATGAACCAAGCTTGATGCCCCAGTTTGAGGTTGCTGAGTATTTTTTTGTTGTCTTTCCGGGTGTGTTTTTGAGAAAATCGCTGCGGACCTTGATCTCACACCTGTTGCTGCTCGCCTATTAACGAAATCTGCTCTTGCTGGATATTAAAATGCAAGAGAGATTCGATTGTCTATAGCGCTGTCATAGAAAAGCGAACAGAGCAGAAAGAAATTTGTTAAGCATCAACAAACTATTTTTATTCATGATGTCTAGCTATATGTAGAAGTAGACTATATTTAGTTGATATTCGCTCTCGTTTAATTGAGGCTAATGACAGCACGAGCAGCTGGTTTTAATCTTTCAAGATACGATTTATATTTGAATTCAATTACTTAGATGAGCATTTTCTACGAAGGCTATGACGGTGTTAATGATTCAACTGATTATTGACCTAGGCAGAGACGGGTTTAGGAATTAGCAACTCATTTTGAATTTATCGCTCATTTGGGGGATGAATCGGTCTGATCTTATGGTCGAATGGGGGATGCAGCTTTTTTCTATTTTGGAGATGATGAGTCTATTGAGAATCAATCAAAAGCTATGAAAATCAAATGTAATTCATCACCTAATGACGATCCATTTAGACGTATTGGGCAGCTCTTCAAAACTAATAAGCACAATGGCCTAATTATCTGGACTTTTTGGGTTGGATCAGTTTTCCCACTTGATTTCCATGCCACTAAATCGGACGCTTACAGTGGACTGAGATGGAGCCATCGACAAAATGTAGAACAGTCTTTTTGCGATTTTCATAGCACGGTCAAATACTGGGAGTTACTTAAAAAAAGCGATTTCACTGAGGTAGAGACACTGAAATCCCTAGAAAGAATCACTGAACTAATTACTGAGATTCAGTCAGTACGTGAAAACGAAAGAGTTTATTTTTTCAAGAATAGAGTTGGGGTAACAATGAATGGCTGATAGAGATCAATATAGATAGATATGTATAAATACGAAATAAAATTTTTTGAATTTATCCATTGGGCGAGTGAACTTCTCACATTTTGCGTCGCATTTTAGAATTGAGGGGGGAGTGACTTTCGGGTCTAGCAGTGATGATAAGCTAAGTTAGTTAATTTGATATGAATCGTACTTTTTAAAAGTAAATAGAACTAAAGCAATCGAATCTCCAATAATGAAGTGAGAATAGAATTGTCAAATTTGACTAATGCTTACAACAAGAAAGAAGCAAAACCGGGTTATTACAATTAAAACATTACAGTATAAGGTTAAATCAGGAAACCAGAGTAACTCTTACGAAAAAAATGCTGCCCTCAACTTTTGATCTGAGAATAGTATCGACAATTTGGTGAAACTAAATTCAGACTAAAACACTTAGCCTGTGAGTTAAGCAGGAAGACTAATCAGCATGGTTTCGACAATCGTTTATGACGATGGGCCCAAAGTTAGCCAATCAGCTGGGTCAAGAGTGCAGCGCAGCCAAGTCCTCCGAAGAAAAGGAACGTAGGAACTAAGGCCGGCCAAACCGCTGGCTGAGTCTGATCTGGCATTGCTTCTAGGCTTAATTACTCAGCCAATGTTAGACGGTTTAAACCCCTCAGTGCGTGGTGTCATGAGCTTGATTGGTTGGTATTTGAATCGGTACTTAATCTCTGAGCTGGTATCTCACTTTTAGAAGGAGATACGGACTCTAAAGAGCTTTGTCAGGATGAATTTATTTGGGAAAAGTCATAATCTGAAAATTCGCATCGGCAGGGATGTTAAATTTCTATTGTCTGTAATCAACAATTTTTTTTATACGCCTTCTCTGATTTTGCCGCCCAAACAATAGATCTTAGGCTTGTTTTGATGCTTATGTGGTTGCCGTGAATTAAAGCAGATTTCGTAGCAAAAGGTGGCTCTTCGAGCTAAAGATAAAAACAGAGAATCCATTTTTTTTACTAACTAACGATATTTCAATCTGCGCTCCAGAATGACATCAATTCCTATCTCCCTTCAGCCATGCAGGCAGTAATGATTTCAATGCGCCAACCATGTCGTTGTTTTGGGAAATAAAAATGAAACTACTTAGGAAAAACAAGGAAAGTAATCCAAAAGCAACAGCCGTTGAGTTGCTGATAGCAAGGTTTCCGACCATCAATGCGAACATAGTTTATTTTTTGCTCGTTTGATTTGTTTTGTTAAAAATCCAATTCATCATTCCTGCAGTATCATTCTTGATTGAAGTAATCAAGAAGCTCGCAATAAATAGAAATGAAAAAAACGCAAGTATTGATGCGCTGAGATCGCTGAGGATTAAATTCCCAATGATTAAAGCAAGCATGCCAATAGAATTAACAGCCTAAGTCTCTTCCGCAGACCTATGGACGACTAGATCATTGACGACATAAGGATGTTCAATTCGTATTCGCTATGAATCCAATTTTTGAATTTGCTTTATATATGTATTCTCATATATCTTATGGTTTATGTTAATGATCTGCAACAAAAATGAATTCGGATCAATCTCGAGCAATATTTTAATACTAATTCTCATATTGTTAGGCCCAAGCTTACAAGCAAGGGCAAGAGTTGAATGCTGCAATGATTAACTGGCTGTCTTATTGTTTGCAGGTATCGTTCAATCTAAATCTTTTAAATAATTTCAATTTAAGGAGTGATTAGCCCGCAAGTCCCTCTGGCTCAAGAAGGTTGGATAACGTAATTATAAAATAAGCCGCAAAGAGACTAACTCTTTGTCTAGGCTGGATAATCCATGCTTGATTGATTCTTTAGGAATACCGATCAGTAACGTTTCAAAAGAAATTTGTTGTCAAGTACAATCCTATTAATGGATTCATCAAATTTTTAATCATGTATGTAGAAATGCATGCGACTGAAAACAAATAGGTCAACATGAAAAACTTTTGGAAATTTATATTTAGCATTCTTTATTCTGCTCCCTAGGAGCGGTTGTGACATCTATTTGCGGTTTAAGGTTCCCATCCCAAACGGGTGCAACTTGCCTCCAACCGATTTGAAGAAGTCGGTTCCACTGCTTATCAGCAACTTCTAAAGTTACTTGCTTTCTGCTTTTCAGCAATACTGGCTTTCCGTTCGGCATGCCTCTGCCGTAATCCACAAAGACACGCGGTTTACTCGCCGCAGAACTCTCGTCTCTGTAAAAGTGCATAATCCAATAGTTGCCTCTATCGGCTAACCAACCGTCCAACCCAAATTCGATCACACAACTAGGAAACATTTTAAATAAAAGAGAATGTTATTATCTTTGCCTACTCGTTCAATCATTTAGTGATTACTTATACAGATTGGTAGGCTTATTTGTACGCCTCCTGGTTAAGCTCAGGGGATGAATCCGTCCCGATATCAAATCGGGCCTTTGAGAGGACGTTGAATTATGCAAATGCGCTTATCTTTTGGGGCAGACATTGAATGTATTTCTTTGTTTGTATATTAGAACTTGATTGCAGAACTTAGCTGTTGTTAGCCTGTTAATTAATTATTGATGGTGATTAATCTGCAATTGCATAAAACCAGTATGTTCAGTTGTATGTCCGATTGTGATTGCTGATCGCCCAAAAGCTTAGATTCTATACATGGCTAATGTTTCTGGCTTTAATGAAATTGTTAGTTCTAATACTAGTATTGCAATGTAGGTAAAAGCTGTTGATTCTCCCGATTCGCTGAGTGATAGTAAAGATCTGCATCCCAACTTCCTGAAGTGAATTCCCTAAGTATATGATTGCTCAGAACGATTCGATGTGATTCTGAATTGAGTTTGCAACCGAGCCTTGTAGATATTTTTTATCAAAGAGAAGGTCAGTTACTCGCAATAGATCTGTCAATTTGTTCTCTGTATAAGTGCTTAATTTCCCTTGGTTTTCCTTTTAAGGGACTCGCTTATTGTACTAAATGTACAGCTGCCTTCATCGTGCCATGTGTAAAAAACCAAGTTTGGTCCCAAAGCTAGTAATTCTTTGATGCCTCAACATGAATTTCTTATTACCCCACTCAAATAATCTCCTGCTTTACTTTTAGATGGTTATAACTGCAACGCAGATTCCTCGTGATTGAAGAGCCTTTTAGTTCGATTGATTTAGGCCAATTTGATTCTCAAACAGTGAGGAACTGGAGTTAAGTATGAATGTCTCGCAGTCACTAATCAGCCTTTCTCTTCCCAAACACCATGGCTGAGCTTATGGTCAATGTACGTTAGTTCCCTAAAAAGGGACGCAGTTCGATCTCAAACAAGCAACGAAGTTTGAGGCGTTGTGGGTCGTTCCCATGAACACCCACCTCTTGATCAAAGAAAAAGAACTGAAGTTACAACGTCTTCACGATGCTCAGCGTAGTTTTACTGGCCATTCAGAGGGCATCTATTATATCTTTGCTCATCAATCAATGGGCAGCTTTTCTAGATCGCTATTGATCTGTTGTAAGCAATTATACCAATATAGCCTAAACAAAGAGCACTGTTAATTGCGGGTATCTTTGTTTCCTGATTATCATTTGATCCATGCTAAAAATTAGATTATGCTCGAATCTGTTTCTTTTATACATGCTCAAAGCTGCAGGATGCTGAGTAACCGAAAGTCCTTTAAATCAATCAGCAATTACCTGCTAACTCAAAGTGAGCTCATAGTGACAGCTGATGCTGGTGTTCGATGGAAATCACATTTCAATCATGCCAACGAGTAATCACGGTTCCATCGTAAATATGGCCTGACGCTTCAACGATAGGTTTGCTATTGGGATTGATAAAGATGTCATATAATACGTTTTCTGGTCCTTGAAATATGACCGTTGCCCTTTGGGGGTCATCCTTACATACACCCATATAGATAGTCTGTACACCTATCTCTTTGAAAATAGTTTGCTGTTCTGGTGTATTCATGTGGATGCGGTATTCGTTAAACGAGTTACTTAGCTTGAAATCTAGAATAGTGGTTTCAGTCATTTCTTGATTTCATATGATCAAATAATAATTCTAATGTAGTCGTCTTGGCCACTAACTGTGCTCTTTAGATAGGATCATTAATCTCTTTCTAAGAGGATTCTCTTCTTACGTTTTCAGCTGCAAACTTGAATATTAGATCATGATAATGTGCTTTAGAAATTAGTCAATCCTTCCCAGGAAGTCATAACAACGCATTCTAATCTTGGCAAGCTAGCTTTGGAACAGGCGCCCTTAGTTGCTCATCCTGAATAAGCTTTGCAACTTTTCCAATTTCAATTAAGAATCCTTTGCTCTGAACCGAATTGATCATAACTATAAGTTTATCTATCGCACTTGGATGATATGTCAGGTTGACAACAGCCTTTCGCCACGAAGCACTTAAGATTGTCCGAGATCAAAACCATGAAAACAATTAGGACAAAAAGCTTTGGATATCCAGACGGCAGGTACGCTCATCAAAATTTTGAGACTCATGGCACAGGTTGACGGTTACGTCGCGGCTGAAGAGCTCTTTGTTCTAGAGAGAGTTAGTAGTATTTTTATCGAAAAAGCCAGGATCCCATCTTGGGCAGACGCATTTGGTTCTTCTGAAGATATCAGCACGTTGGCTGCCGATATCCCCTGTGAACATCGAATGACCACAGCCACCATTGCGTATATGCTGGTTAGTTCATCCCGTGATGAATATCAGTTTGCTGTGAATATTCAGGAGCAGACTGCTTTTGATTTGCTTTGTGATGGTTTAATGCTTACTGAAGAGGAGATAATCAAAGCTCGTACCGATGCTATTAATGAGTTGACCCGGAAGCCTGGTTTGTGGAAAAATATCACTAGTAGAATGCCAAACTTGTTTTGACATTTCTTTTGAATCGTATGGTTCCATTTGTATATTTTAAATCTTTCAGGCTGCTAAAAGCAATTGTAGAACTTTGCTAAGGAGGTGATTGCTTACCCCTCTCTATCAATTATTAATCTCATTATAGGTTTGTTGTGTTGATGACGAGCCTTCTGCTATTTCTGTAAATTTGTTCGCATATGTTGAGGATCCCTAAAATGATGTAAAATAAGTGACGAGCCTATCCATTTCGTTTAGACTATTTATAAGGCTTTGTACTATGCCGACATTTCAAATCATCCAATGTGATATCGACAACGAAGTGATCTCTGGAAGTTATGAAAGCCTAGAAATGGCCAAGTGTGCCTGGGATGAACTGATCGCTAAGCGTGATGTCATGAATTACATTTCGATGGAACTTATTAATGACGAGCTAGAAGTGATTGAAATATATTATTGGAGTTAACGTGTTGCTTGTGTTGTTTCTGCAAATTAGCTGTTGTTGCAATATCACTACTTGACAAATCAGGCATTCAATATGATTGATTGAAGTATCTTTATCCTTTGACGTATGGCAGCTCAGATTGCTTACTGCTTAGATTTTAAGATGGTGGTCTGATTTAGATTGTTATCAACTGCAATAGTCCAGCGATTAACACGGTACGCTGTTAAAAATAAAGATTTTCAATGTTCTTATGCCTTGATTTATCTGATTTGTCGTTTCAATGCCAGGATTTGGCTTTCATGGCTGGCAAGGTTCTTAATCATAAGAGCTAAGCGTGTGTCTATATCGAGCAATTTGAAGCTATAATTGTAACCATAGGATTCGCGTGCGTTCAATAATTAATCTTTGATCTTTGTTTGTTTATTGAATACTTAACATCTGATTGTCTAAATCTATTATTATAGACTATTAATTCTATTCAGCATTCGTTTTCATCTTTTTTAGAGTATGAGGAGTTCCTGAAACCGAACCATTGAGGACGGCT
>QCUL01000056.1 GCA_003210755.1 Synechococcus sp. AG-679-C18 | reverse complement strand
CGTGTTGATCTTGCCAAGAGCGCATCCGGCCTGGGTGCTGTCTGGATTAGCCCCATAAAGATTGCCACCTAAACACAGCAAGGTCTGCACAACTCCATGATCGGCCGCCTCAATCAAATCGCGCGCATGGTATCCAGGTGTTCGACTCAGAGGACGCTCAAGCAACGCTTCTAGCGCCACTCGCATCGGTTCTCGCAACCGAACGGACACCCCCATCGAGCCGAAGCCCTGCACGTTGGAGTGACCACGGATTGGCATCGTTCCCGTCCCAGGGCGTCCAACATTTCCACTCAAAACCGCTGAATTGGCAATAGCGCACACATTTGTGGTGCCATTTGCGTGGTGCGTAATGCCCATCGCCCAGGCGAACACCACAGCACGACAATCCGCCAAACGCGCAGCAGTGTGTTCAAGCTCTTCACGACTGAGACCACAACAATCGGTGATCAACTCCCAACTTGTGGCCTCAATCTGTTCCAGCAACAACTCCCAGCCGTCACTATGTGCCTTCACAAACTCCCAGGCGATGGAGCCACTCTCCAACCAAGCTTTTTGAAATCCAAGAAAAACGGCAGTATCTGACCCTGGAATCGGCTGCAAAAACAAAGAAGCGATCTCACTCCCTCGCAGCAAGGAGCGAATCGGAAATGCAGGCGACCCAAATTTGAGAAGACCACCCTCCATAACTGGGTTAATCACCACCACCGTTCCACCACGATCTCGGAGACGAATTAACTCATTCATCAAGCGGGGATGGTTCGCCGGAGCGTTGGATCCGACCAACACGACACCATCCGCCTGACGGAGGCTCTCGAGACTCACGTTTGAGGTACCACTCCCGAACACGCGGGTCAGACCAACACTCGATGGGGCGTGACAGAGGTCGGAGCAGTCGGCAAGGTTATTTGAACCATGAGCTCGCATCAACAGCTGAAGCAGGTAGGCCGCCTCATTCGATGAACGCCCAGAGCTGTAGGACGCCACTCGGTCCGGAGCGGCAGACAGGAAGGCGTCGGCCAGGAGGTCGTAAACCTCTGCCCAGCTGATCGGCTCATAGAAATCCTGCCCAGCGCGATGAATCAAAGGACGATCCAAGCGGCCGAGGCGGTCACATGCAGCTGAATCCAATTGCTTCAGCTCCGTCAGGCTGAGACGATCAAAAACATCGTGAGGAACAGCTGGCTGAAGTTCAGCTTGAATCGCCTCAACGCTCTTCAAACAACGCTGGAGGGGCTCACCAAGCTCATCGCGAAAGCCACCGTTCTGACCTCCAGTTCCCCATGCACAAGAAAGACAGGCACTGTTGTGATTTAACGTTTTCCAGAGCCTCGTGCCCCGCTTTCCAAATGAAGCTCTCGCCCAGCCGGCGATCAGAGGCCATCCACCACCACTTCTAATGTCTTCACGTGGTGATTCGCCTCCCTTGAAATCCATTCTGAAACACCGGGCACAAGGCAACTTTCAAGGTAGGCGGGTTTTCCAAACTTCGAATTTCTTATAAAAAAGTACAAGACAAAAGTTGAACTGAAGGCGACTGACGGATGCTTGGACTATTCCAGAAAGTGCGGCATCACACGCACCTGGCGAACCCATCCCCTAGCAGTTGAGCCCCATTCGGAGCATGGCCTATGACTTAACAAGTAAAACAAATAACAGCAGTACTAATTGCTTAGGTCAAAACCAACTGTGGAATGCAGGCTTGATCGACCCGAATCTTAACTAATCTGATAAAACTTTATTCATCGGTCTGAGTTTTCCTTAGGCTCGAATCAATAGCCAACATTATCCAGCTCACAGCAACGATGTCTGAATTTTTTGAAGCAATCTGGCATGGAGAAGGTATCGGCGATGGCGGCGATGTTGATGAAGCCCTTCAAGCCTATGTGGCAGTGAAGCCAGAGAATAACGATTGGATTGAGGCCTGTTCCGCAGAAGGGGCTAACCCCCATCTTGAACGCTTCGCCTCCTTTGACTCCTATCTCGACAATCAAGATGCTCTCGAGGTCATACCAGTGACGCCACAGATGATTGTTGTTGCAATTGAGCAATTACCTGTGTAATTGTCACTAGAGAAGCTAGTCTTAGTCTCCAGTCAAACATCAATAGCAGGTAAGCTGGTAGCTGGGAACTCACGTCGCTCTTGACTGCCATTTTCTTCTTACGATGGATATAATTGCAGCTAAATATCAAAATTTATTTTAGCTCTTTAGGCAATGCCATTGCTGCACTTAATGGCACTTCTCCTAATAGAAGTGTCCAGCAAGCTCTAGAGCTACTATCTACGCAAGACATCCATCACTTAGTAAGTCAAGCAGACATAACACCAGAAGCTAGCGAGGCAAAGCATCAGAACCTGGCACGCAAGATCCTCGCTGATGCCAGCGGATCCAATACATCCGACGTGCTCGAGAGGTTGCAAAAACAAGATGCAGAAGCGGCTTCATTGAAGGAAGCAAAAACCACTGATTTGAATGGTTGGAGCTGATATTGACCTTGCCAATAACAGTCAGGCGGTTACAGATGCCGACGTCCAAAAGGAATCTTGAAAGCTTCTGTAAGCCTGCTTGGTGGAGCATTAAAGGATGGTTTGATCTGGTCAAGGAGCCTGCTATTAAGAACGAACTCTCGAACATCAAAGAGTTGGTCAAAGAATTCGTCGGATTGGTGGGTCAGATCACCATGGCAACAGCTGGAATTCGCCGCAGCTGATGAATGAGTCCGAACGAGATCACAATCCCAAGGGCTGACGCGGCTAGGAAGATCAGCCAATGATTGAGGCCGATAAAACCTATTGCCTCAAGCACCAGCACCAGTACCAAAGGATGAATGATGTAAGCCCCAAAGCTATCGATTCCAGCGGTGGCCAACCATGGGCCGCAGCATTGCCCATGACGCTGGAACCACAAAAGCAGATAGGTCATGACCCCCCAGCCGATGAAGGGATTTAGGAGATTCATAAAGAATGAAATTTCGCGGGCATGAGCCACATTCCCCCCTCCGCCGAATGCGAGAACGATTGTGATCGCCAGAAGGCTGAGAGCTAACACCACTGAAAAGCGAAACCAGCGCACAACCAAATGGGCATCAAGCCGCTCCAACCAGCGATGGAACGAAGCCTTGCATCCCAAAAAAAATAGAAATGCATAGGTAAATATGTGCATGCCTTGGCTTGCCAGGCCATCAAACGGTGAACGACTCAACGCGGCCCAGAGATCGGTCTGCATCGCCATCACTAACTCGATCATCGCGAGCAGAACAGCACTGATCAGCCACGAACGCTGTTTTGGCGTGGGAATAGACGTGTCAATCGCAAAGTGATCACCCCGCAGCCGAATCCAAGCGCAATAGAACAAATCGAAGGCGAACAGAACGACCAAAAACCAAAGCACCCCCAAGCGATTAAAAGGCAACTCACTCCAAGCCAAGTTGCCCCATGGACTGTCAGGCGAGAGGCGAGCCAAAAGCACTGAGGCGGGATTGATCAACAACAAGCCGAACAGAAAGGGAACACCAATGCGCAGGAGGCGATCCTTCAGGTACCGAGCTATGCCCTTTTTGTGCACCGAACGGGGGACAAAGTAGCCCGAAAGCAGAAACAGCATGCACATGAAAAAAAGTGTTGAGGGTAATCACCAACCAGTCCTCCACTACTGCATCAAACAGAGGATGCGGCGATCCTCCGTTGGGAATCAGCACGCCGAGCAAGGTCCACCGTAATTCCAACGCCACATGGAAAACAATCACCAGCGCGATCATCAACGCTTTGATCTGATCAAAAAAAGAACACGCTTGGTATTGCCGAGATGTTGGCTATTCATATGACTATCTTCGTCAGGAATTCAAAAGGCTTTCCCCACCGTATATGTGAGGGAAGACCTCTTCATCTACGAGCTGTCATCCAAAACGATGAAGGCTATTGAGTTTTTAAGTTCACAGTTAATGCACCTATGGAAGGAAAGGAGATGCTTACTGGCATGAGGCAGCCGCTAGAGAAAGACTTCGAAGCTGAGATGACAGCGAAGGAAGACCTGGTGCTGACCTTGTGCTGTGAGTGACGACAGCTGGCAAAACAAAAATCTACGCCACAGCTACATCTGAGCGTAACCATCGAATCCATTCCAGTGCATCTGATCTCACCGATCCACGTCTGTAAAAACTGAAAAAACTACGCCAACTACATCTATTCCTAAAACCATTGCATTCCATCCTTGCTTACTCTTTCTATATGTGCATTTTAAAAAAGATTAGAATTAATCAGTTTTGTAGTTTTCTTTGTAGCACAATCAAACCACTACTTAGTTCATGCATTTTCAACAACCAACAAAGATTTTACTATTGCCGGAGAACATCGTTTCATCTATTTTTTCTTCTGTAAAAATTCTTGCAACAATCTTAATAAGTCAGTAAGGGGTAGTCCATAGAAAGATCGTGCGTCGAGCTCCTATGTCAGAAGGATTGGAAGCAAGTTGAGCTTACATGTGATAATGAGATTGATCCAAAAATAAGTGGGTGCAATAAACCCGCTTGTGTGTAGTGAATATTGGAAGTTAGACACTTTCCTTTTATACATTTATTTGATACTGCGGTATCTGGAGTATCAAGAATTACTGAAGTATCTACTGGAATAAAAAAGGCGTTCGCATTTTCAACCGATCGTCGTTTGGAGAATGCCCCCAAGACATCCGTTAATCCAGCCATAGCGGCGAATAATTTGCTTAATGCCCGACCCGATACATACCTATCTTTTTTGCGGCCATAAAAAAAGAACACACCTCCCGTGCGTTCCTTCAAGCGAGCATCCAGCACCGCCTTCACTCGATGGCTACGCAGGAGTTAATTGTCTGCAGGTGTGCTTCTTTGAGGACATAAAAAAGGAGGAGTCCAACCCCCCTTGAAAAAACTGTCCCGTCCTACCAGAGCAGTCTTTATATATCTTAATACTTGCTAACGCTTGTCAGGAAGACGGTTCTCCTCACATTTGCTCGACATAAGCAGCAAGCGAACGGCAATCCATCCAGAGATCTGACTCTGTGCGTCAGCTGATCAGCGTTGACCCAGCGAATGACACCGCTGTCCACGCCTGCCAGCTGAAACAACGAGTTTGCATTGGGATCTCTTGCGCTGCTCTCGCAGACAATCACCTGTCCCACCACCAGTTTTCGTTTTTCTGCAGCGCCACCTGCTGCTGCCCTTCCACAATCACAAAATCACCACACCTGACATTGAGAACTATGGGTGCCTTGGTCCCAGCCAATGGACTGGCTGCTGGAGATAGATGATCGACGCTCACCAATACGTCTGAACTAGCAAATAGTTTTGAGTGCAGCCAGGTCAGCGGGTCAAATCCCGAGCGAATGCGCACCGGCAGGAAAAGGCACCTACAAGGTCATAAGGATCGGACTTGCTCATCTACAAATCAGTTGCCCTATTTATTGACCTAAAACATTATGGCAACTCAAACCAGCGATCCCCCTATAAACCCTTGCAAAAACTAAGATTATGAACATGACACATCACAAATTGTTGTTGCGATTGAGCAGTTTCCAGTTTGATGGCTGATTCCAACATTGATTTTGCAAGCTGCACTCCCGTGAACCATCTCTGGCCTGCTCTTGTGGAACGACTTGGCTCTGAGAAAGCACAACAAGCTGTACGGCAGGCGCTAGATCTTCAAGGGATGAGCGGGCAGAGCGGCAGTTTGCCCGTGCTTTTTGTGGAAACCTGCGGTTTAGCTCTAGCAAGTAGCGATCTGCTTCGTGAACAGACTGGGCTCAACAGCCATGGTGATCGAATGGTGCTTCTTTTAAGCACTCGAGAGCAATCCTTACAGCTACTTCAACAAGCCTGAATTCTCCCCAACGGAAGACATTTTCACTGACAACATCCATGCCCGGTTGCTGCCTGTCCCAACCGCCGTGTTGACAGCGTGACGCACACACTGATCCTATCAATTTCAGCACATCAAACTTCTCGTGATGGCTGACAAACTCTAACAAATTCCAAGAACAAATTAGCCATAACGTCTCTCACTTAGACACGAATTATCACGCCTAAACAACGTGATTAAGGCCTCTCACTTCTTGATAGCTCGATTAACTTGAGGCAAACTACCTTTTATGCTCGATCCAAAACTAAGCCGTAAAGAGATTCATATTCCATGCATTTTACTTCATTGAGATTACAAAAGAATCAAGTGAATACTCTCTCAAAGTCTCTCCTTTCTCCACGCTAGCTTGTCAGCAGCAAAAGCCACATTTTCAAGACTTTATGCATTCTTAAGCGAACACAATTGCATCATTTAAGCATGTTCAACCATTGCTTCTATCTCAACCAGCTCAACAAGCATCAACAGTGCACGATGGGCAACTCGTCCAAGCGCGTTGTACTCGCGCGTCCTAAGCGTTCCCGTCGCATTGCCCAATTGGGATGAAGTCCACAAGCTGCCCATTGCACCGTGCCTCTGCCATAGCGGTGATTAAGACGATCGATCGTGTCCATCAAAGTCTCTCGCTTCTGCTGCTCTTCCTGCGTACACGGCACCCATAAATGCTGCTGAAGTTGATTCACACCCTGCAGATGTTGCATCAGAACACCTGCCTTCGCCAAAGGGCGGTGGGGTTGAAAAATTCGTTCTACCAGCGGTAATGCAGCCTCCAACAGCACACGCGTGTCGTTGCTGGGCAGATCAAGGCTGGTGCTGGCAGCTCGGCTGTAAAAAGCTGGAATGAATGGGCTCGTCCGCGTATAAACAGTGAGCGCCGCAGTGCGTTGATGCTGCTTTCGCAGTTTTTCAGCAGCTCGCACCACATAGGTGGCCACAGCTTCGCGGAGCTCCTCCAAACTGGTGATTGGCCGACTGAAACTACGGCTAACGCAGGTTTCCTGCTTTGGAGATGGTTCTAGATCAAGCGGTAGGCAGGCATGCCCTTGCAGTTCTCTCTGAAGTCGCACTCCCACAACACCGGCCTTAGCGCGCAGACATTCAGTGGGCATTTCACGGAGCTCACGGGCATTGACAACTCCTCGCATTCGGCACCAGAGAGCGAGCTTGCGGCCGATGCCCCAGACATCTTCGATCGAGATCGTTTCCAACCAGCGATCGGGATCAGTGCATGATCCAAGATCAAATAGCCCGGCATGGGCTGGCACTACCTTCGCCAGACGATTAGCCAGCTTGGCCTGACCCTTGCTGAGCCCAAGGCCAATGGCGATCGGCAAGCTCAGGTTGCGCCGAGCCAAAGCTCTTAAGCGTCGTGCCCATGGATACAGATTTCCATCCGACGGGCGGCTGAGGCGGGCAAATGCCTCATCAATGGAATAAATCTCTAAATCTTCAACCTGACTCTCCAGCAAACTCATCAGCCGCTGACTCATATCGGCGTAGAGCGCGTAATTCGAGCTGCGCACCACAACATTTTGCCGTTCCAGATTGCGCTTGGCCTTGAAATAGGGAGTACCCATGGTGATGCCAAGGGATCGGGCTTCCGCGCTGCGAGCGACGATGCAGCCATCGTTATTTGACAACACCACAACGGGGCGACCGATCAAAGCCGGATCAAGGCTCTGCTCGCAGGAGGCATAAAAATTGTTGGCATCGATCAGAGCCGTAACTTGGGACATCGCAACGAGCTCTCAGCTAGAGCGGATGGATCACGTGAATCGCGACACCCCAGATCTGCACATCACCGCAACAGTGCAGGTCCAGATGGGGATAGTCAGGGTGGGCAGCTTCCAGTCGTAGAAACCCACGATGCCGAGCCAAGCGTTTAAGAGTGAAGGCGCCATCAAGTACAGCCACCACCACGCTCCCAGGGCGAGGATCAAGACTGCGATCAACCACCAGCAGATCGCCGTTGTGAATGCCCGCTCCAGTCATGGAGTCGCCGCTGACGCGCAAAAAAAAGGTGCTGCTTGGATGGCGAATCAGCTGTTCATTGAGATCGACCCCAACGTCGATGTAGTCATCGGCAGGGGAGGGAAAACCTGCAGCAATCTGCTCATTAGCCAGAGGAAGGCCCAGCCATTGACGCTGCAACCGCAGAGGCTGAGGCGGCTGGAGCGATATCCGATCGAACCTCACGCGAGCACACACCGAGATCCATTAATAGTACAGGTGTATTAGTCAAAACTTCT
>QCUL01000055.1 GCA_003210755.1 Synechococcus sp. AG-679-C18 | reverse complement strand
ACCTCGACTCCACCGGCTTTGCCTGGTGGGCCGGTAATGCTCGCCTGATCAACCTTTCTGGCCGTCTGCTGGGTGCCCACGTGGCGCACGCGGGTCTGATGGTGTTCTGGGCTGGAGCCATGATGCTGTTTGAGGTGAGCCACTTCACCTTCGACAAGCCGATGTATGAGCAGGGCCTGATCCTGTTCCCGCACGTAGCCACGCTCGGCTATGGCGTTGGACCTGGTGGTGAAGTCACAAATCTCTACCCCTTCTTCGTGGTGGGTGTTCTTCACCTAATCAGTTCTGCCGTTCTCGGCCTAGGCGGGCTGTATCACGCACTTCGCGGTCCGGAGATTCTGGAGAATTACTCCACATTCTTCTCCCAAGATTGGCGCGACAAAAACCAGATGACCAACATCATTGGTTATCACCTCATCCTTCTTGGTGTTGGCTGCCTCCTTTTGGTCTTTAAGGCCATGTTCTTCGGCGGCGTCTACGACACCTGGGCCCCTGGTGGTGGTGATGTTCGTTTGATCACGAACCCAACCCTTGATCCAGGTGTGATCTTTGGCTACTTGTTCCGAGCTCCGTTTGGTGGCGAAGGCTGGATCATCGGTGTGAACTCGATGGAGGACATCATCGGTGGCCACATCTGGCTTGGACTGACCTGTATTTTCGGTGGAATTTGGCATGTTGTCACCAAGCCTTTCGGATGGGTGCGTCGCGCCTTCATCTGGAACGGTGAGGCTTACCTGAGTTACAGCCTTGGTGCTCTGAGCTTCATGAGCTTTATCGCCTCGGCATACATCTGGTTTAACAACACCGCCTATCCCTCTGAGTTTTACGGTCCAACAAACGCCGAATCATCTCAAGCACAGAGTTTTACTTTCCTTGTGCGTGACCAACGCATGGGAGCCAACATTGGTTCGGCTATGGGACCAACTGGTCTTGGTAAATACCTGATGCGTTCCCCCACTGGTGAAATCATCTTTGGTGGTGAAACCATGCGTTTCTGGGATTTTCGCGGCCCTTGGCTTGAGCCCCTTCGTGGGCCAAACGGCCTGAGCCTCGACAAACTCCAAAACGATATTCAACCTTGGCAGGTTCGCCGCGCAGCTGAGTACATGACTCACGCTCCTAATGCGTCGATCAACTCTGTGGGAGGCATCATCACCGAGCCCAACTCGGTGAACTTCGTGAACATTCGTCAGTGGCTTGCTGCGACTCAGTTCATCCTTGCCTTCTTCTTCCTTGTTGGTCACCTTTGGCATGCAGGTCGTGCTCGCGCTGCTGCCGCTGGTTTCGAAAAAGGAATCGATCGTCAAGCAGAGCCCACCTTGGCAATGCCTGATCTCGATTGATCAGCGATTGATCTTTAGTTCTAACCCTCGCCTTACGGCGAGGGTTTTTTTATGGAGAAAAGTAGTGAAAACATTTCACCCCTTTGAATTAACCCAAAGCCAATCGGGCATCAGTAAAGCTATTCCCAGGGCTTAGCACTTTGTGAGGTTGTTGGAGGTCATAACGATGACCATGGGTTCTCGAACGCTCGCTTAGAAACCCAAATCCAAGAGGGAATATCCCTTTGGAGCCCTTCCTTTCTCACCAGGAGCAGCAGGACTTGCCGATGTCGTTTCAGAGCGCTTCAGGTCTGCAGAGGAAAAGTGCACCTGCTCGGCGCTGACATCGATTGATTCCTCTACGGGTGTGGCATTGAACGATTTTTGCAGGGGTTCAAAAGCAAAGGCAGGCGACACGCCCGCCGTCAGGATCAATAACGAGAAGCAGCGGCAAAGCAGGCGGGTCATGGTGCTCACGACGGAAAATCTATTTTTGACTTAGCTACGGCCAGAGGAAAATGACAACCCATGGTTCAGGGACGCCAACCAACGTCGTAACAGCGGCAAGCTGAGGCCGATCACATTGGAGTAACAACCATCGAGTTTCTCCACGCAACAACCTCCACGGCCCTCGAGTGCAAAGCCCCCAGCGCACTGCAGGGGCTCCCCCGAAGACACGTAAACATCAACCTCAGCGTCTGTGAGATTTGCAAAAAGAACGCGGGTCGTGACAGACGCGCGCTGCATATCGACGACTCCACCCTCTTCTGAGAGCACAGACGGTCTAGACAACAAACAGTGCCCTGTATGCAACAGACCCCATGCGCCTCGCATGCGCCGCCACCGCATAATCGCTTCCTCCACGTTGGCTGGCTTGCCAAATACCTCGCCCTCAAAATCGAGCACCGAATCACATCCGAGCACCGCCGAAATTGCTGGCTTAAGTTCAGAGCTCTCCTCCACTTTCAGCCTCACGGCTGAAGCCTTGGCCTCGGCCAAAAGCTGCACCAACTGGGCAGGATCCGAGTGATGAATCTGATCTTCATCCACACCGCTCACCATTACCTGATGAGGAACATGAGCCTGCTCAAGCAGACGTCGCCTGGCAGGAGAAGCGGAAGCCAATAGCAACACAACAGACAAGCAATCCCTTCATATTGATAACGGACGCGCTGCCCACACCATCACGCTGAGGGTAAAGCGGGAGGAGAATGAAGCACGAATCGACACGGTCGTGACCTCATCCACCAGCCTGGTATCGATGCGTGCCCTGAATCGGGCCCGGCAAGCGATGTGCTGCCTTCCCTTTCTCCGTTCGTTCTACGACGAGCTCGAGCACAAGGCCATGAGCAGCACCCAGCTCAGTCAGCAACAAAACTGGATGGCCATGAGCCGCAAGCCACTGAGTCAATCACGCACAGAAGATGATTTGATTTGGCTGATCCAAGTAGGCGTACTTCGAAGGGAAGTGGATGGACAAGGGCTTACAGAACGGGTTCGTCTTACTCCGATGGGACGAGACCTTCTCGATTATTGGGACGGTGAAATCCCAAGACCAAATGTGCTTCAAGTGATGCATCACTGGCTCCGCCGACATCGGCCGCGTCTATGACCTCGAAGCCTGCCCTCATGGTGTTGGGCACCTCCAGCGGTGCCGGAAAATCATTGATGACTGCTGCACTTTGCAGAGTGCTGCGCCGCAGAGGAGAAACACCGCTGCCTTTTAAAGGTCAGAACATGAGCAACAACGCCTGGGTGGATCAGGCCGGAGGCGAGATGGCCTATTCCCAAGCTCTTCAAGCCTGGGCTGCTGGGTTGGAGCCTGAGTGCGCCATGAACCCTGTACTGCTCAAACCTCAAGGAGATTCAACCAGTGAACTGATTCACCTGGGGCGAAGTGTGGGATCAGCTCGAGCTGAGCACTACTACCGCGACTGGTTCAAACCAGGTTGGCAGGCCATTCGCCAAGGACTGAATGCATTGCAGACCACCTATCCAAATGGCCGGCTAGTGCTCGAAGGGGCTGGAAGCCCCGTGGAGGTCAATCTTCAGCGTCGGGATCTCACCAACTTGCGTCTTGCCCAATATCTCAAAGCACGTTGCGTGCTCGTGGCAGACATCGAAAGGGGTGGTGTCTTCGCGCAAATCGTGGGCACGCTGAATCTTCTGCGCCCAGTGGAGCGCCCATTGATTAAGGGTCTATTGATCAACCGTTTCCGGGGCAGACGCGAACTTTTTGACGAAGGCCAACGCTGGCTTGAAGACAACACCGACTTGCCGGTCTTGGGAGTCATGCCATGGCTGGATGAGCTTTTTCCCCCTGAAGATTCACTCGACCTCCTCGAACGGCGTGGACGAAAACGTAGTGCTGAACTGGAAATCGCCGTACTGAAGCTGCCATCTCTGAGCAATTTCTCTGATCTCGATCCACTGGAAGCTGAACCCACTGTTCAGCTGCGCTGGGTTGCACCGGGTGAGGAGCTTGGATCGCCAGATGCCGTCGTTATTCCAGGCAGCAAACAAACCCTTCGCGACCTAGCTGCCATCCACAGCAGGGGACTGGGAGCCGCACTTCACGCCTACAGCGCTGGCGGTGGACATGTCTTTGGCATCTGCGGCGGCATGCAAATGCTGGGCGAAGAACTCTGCGATCCCCATGGTTTAGAAGGCGGTGCACCATCCAGCAACAGCAGCCAGGCAGGTCTTTGCCTCCTACCTCTTCGGACTGTTTTTTCTGCGGACAAGGCGCTACGACAACGAAGCAGTGCAGCCCTATGGCCAGGCGGGACCAATTCTCTCAAGATTGAGGGATTTGAACTACACCATGGCCTCACCTCAGCGTCTGAAACCTGCAAACCCCTTTGCAGTGATGCGGAGCTGGGCTGGGTGATGCCTTTTGCAGAGCATGGAGGATTGGTTGCAGGTACCTATCTCCATGGGGTGTTTGAAAGTGGACCTTGGAGGCGACGCTGGCTGAATCAACTGAGAGAAAGGAAAGGATTACCACTTCTTCGAGAAGATCAGCCGCATCACAGCCGGCAGCGTGAAGCTCTGCTCGATCGCCTAGCCGATGCCTTCGAGCTGCACATCAACCTGGAGCCACTGTTGCACTCATAAAAAGACTGAGAAGCACGTGCTGCGTTTTCCGCTCAAGGCCCCCAAGAAAGATGAAACTCCTTTGCTGCAAGAGATCGTTAAAATGAAACTGTAATCCAGTTTGAATAAAAAGAGTTGTTTTGCATCGCCTCGATGATGCATTTTGGCTTGGCAAACCACGATGCTTCACCCGTTGTCCGCCATTAACGTCACTTGGCCAAACGGCAGTCGTAGCATCTGCTCACAAGGGGATGACTGGTTACAAGCAGCCAATGCGGCAGGCGTTCAGATTCCCACCGGCTGCATGGGAGGGAGTTGTGGTGCCTGCGAAATCGAAGTGAATGGTGAAGTGGTGCGTGCCTGCATCAGCACAGTGCCCCCTTCAGCTTCTGGATCCTTAACCGTGGGATTCGCTACAGACCCTTATTGGTAGTCATCTATGGGCGTCATCGCCGGATTGGTGGCAGCGCTGGCTTGGACGCTGGCGAGCAGTCTGTGGCGTGGCCTTGCCACCTCACTCACAGCACTTGAGCTGAACGGACTCAAGAACGGGATTGCCTGTGCTCTTTTGTTACCAGTGCTGTTGGCACTCCCATGGATGAAAGAGAGCCAGGCGTTGACCTGGCTCCTGATCAGCGGCGGGCTTGGTATCTCATTAGGAGACAGCTTTTATCTTGCAGCGCTTCGCCGTCTTGGCACGAGACGAACCCTAACGCTTGAGTCCGTTGCACCCTTGATTGCAGCCCTTGGCGGACTAGTTGTAATGGGCGAAAGGATCGAATTTCAAGCATGGATTGGAGCTGCAATGGTCTCGCTATCGGTGCTTCTGGTGGCACGACAGAGCCCACCTGACGCCACATTCGAAAGCGATCGACGTCGCAGCGTGCAATGGCAAGGCCTTTGGTTTGCTTTACTCGCCGTGCTTTGTGGGGTCAGTGGAGCAGCCCTATCCCGTAGCGTTTTGATCAGCACGGATCTTTCTCCCTGGCAAAGCGCTGCTACCCGATTGTTGGGGGGGCTACTGCTGTTATTGCCATGGCTTCGGTTTCGGACCCTCTTCCCCCAACCACGTCCAAAGCGCATCCGCTGGCCATGGGTACTTCTAGCAACCCTGCTCGGCACCAACGTGGGGATTTTGTTGCAGCAAGTGGTGCTGAAACAATTACCGCTAGGCATCGGCATCACAGTTCTCAGCACAGCTCCCGTGATGGCTCTTTTAGTAGCAGCTCCAGAGGGTGATCATCCACGAGCTGCTGGATTCTTTGCATCTTTCCTTGCTGTAACAGGAATTGCCTTAGCCGTGCTGGCCTAACTCACAAACCAAGCGAATGCCCCTCTACGGTTTAAAGACTTACGGATGACGAATGAAAGCGCGCCGCTTGGTTCCACTGATCGGCTCCGCTCTTGCACTGCTAGCCATGGTGGCCTGGATCGGAGAGATCGATCTTGGACTCGATGAATCCTTGCAAACACCAACCCAAGAACAATCATGAGATCGCAAGCAACGTATTTCGGAGCCAATGGCTGGCTTTTAGAGATCGGAGGTTCTCGTGTGCTGGTTGACCCATGGCTCAGTGGCCCTTTGGTTTTTCCTCCTGGCGCCTGGATGTTGCGCGGGGAATTGCCGCATCCCTGGCCTGTTCCGGAGAATCTTGACCTTCTCCTGCTGACCCAAGGGTTAGCAGATCATGCCCATCAACCAAGCTTGAAACTTCTCCCGCGCAACCTCCCAGTAGTGGGCTCAACAGCCGCCGCACGGGTGGTGAAAGGTTTGGGATTTGAACAGATTGAAACCCTCCAGCCAGGTGAAAAATGCACCCTTAGAGGAATCACCATCGAAGCCACAGCGGGAGCGGCTGTTCCCAATCTGGAAAACGGATACCTCCTCGATTGGGTCGATGGGTCGCTCTATCTCGAACCCCATGGAGTTCTCGATCCCAACATTGCCTCCCGGCCTGTCGACACCGTGATCACACCGGTGATAGATCTCGGCCTTCCTTTGGCGGGGTCGTTTATTACTGGCGCCAGCGTGCTTCCAGATTTAATTGAACGCTTCACTCCCCGCACAGTGCTTGCAAGCACCACCGGCGGAGACGTGACCTTCTCTGGTGTGATCAGCGCCCTGATCAACGGCATGACAGCGAAAGAACACAGCGACCAACGAATCGTGAACCCAATCCCTGGGCAGCCGTTCAAGCTCCAGTCAAGAGCCACGAGCTCAGCTGCTGACAAGATCACTAACCAGTAGACGTTTCTGGACTCAGCTTTGATGGGCCTTGCACAGACCTTGAATCAACTCGAGATCCAAACTGAAGGCAAAGGTTTCACGCGCCTTAACGAGAGAATTGAATCCTGGCTAAGAAGCACAGGGATTGATCAGGGGGTTTTGCACCTCACCTGCCTGCACACGAGCTGCAGCATCACAATCAACGAAAACGCAGATCCACGCGTCCTGGACGATTTAGCAGCTTGGATGGAAGCACTCGTTCCACAAGATGGAAAAGGACCAAAGGATTCCAATGGTGAACGACATCGGTATCGCCACGACGACGAAGGTGATGACGACATGCCAGCACACATTCGAACAGCACTAACAAGTCAGACCATGACGCTCAGCGTTCTGAATGGACGATTACTCCTCGGCACATGGCAAGCCGTTTATCTCTGGGAACACCGCACCATTGGCAATGCAAGACGGATTGCTTGTCATCTCATCGGTAACAAACAGGCGAAAGCTTCCAGCACATTCCAATCGCAAGAGGCCAACAACCAAACAAAGCTAAGTCTTCGCAACGCAGACAGACTCAACCAACAAATTCAAGACAGAATCAAGCCAGATGGATGGGCTGAAGAGGGTGGAATCGAAACCGATGTCGACCTTCTAATCGATAGATTGCATGAAATAAGTGACAGCTGATTCAAGATCAAAACACGGAGTCAGCCCTACCTGAGGAAACCCACAATCACAGGCAACTCTCCGCCAAAATGACCTGGTTTAAGAGAATCAAATGGAACCAATCACTTGGCTCATTATCACGTGGGCAACCTATGGAGCACATCGGACAACGGCAGCCATCGAAAAAGTACCCCAAGCTTCAAGAGACCAGTGCGATGCCAACGCAACCTTGGTCAAAAAATGGCAACCCAAAGCAAGCACATTGTGCATCGAAGGAATTGCACCGAACTGATTGTCCCTCATAGGCAACTCAACGACGGGCAATTCCCCGTCCACCACCAATCATTCCAAGATCGATTAGCAGACCTACAATAACAATCAAAAGCCCACTAAACGTACTCAAGCCGCCATAAGATGCTGATGCCCAGCAATATCCCAATGTTGTAGTTGGTAAGAATACTAAGCCCAGCAAGGGAGCCACAAAGTCGGGAAGAGGCAAATTAGCGAATGGCCCGAGCACAAACGGCGCATTGACAAACCAAAGCAGGATCAAAATGACACGGGGGACAAAGAGCCCAAGCGCAGCCAGGAGACACATTCAGAAGCTAGTAGCTCACTATCTCTATAGCTCTGGAATGAGATCAGTCGCATTCAAAGCGACAAATTGATATTGGACACACTAAGAAGCAACCATGTCCTGGATGCGTGAAAGGACAGGAAGAGCTGGCTTTTCTCCGACCAGGAACATTGATACCAAGCGTTTGCCGCGAGCCGAAAGACAATCAGAGGCAAAGCAAAGTCATCGTGAGTAGAGGAATATTCTCAAAATCAATCATCTGACAATCAGTTTCATTCTCAGGAAAGCAATAATCCAATTATCAATTCAGAACAAAAGCTAAAGCCGCCATCCAAAAGGATAGCAAGGTAGAAAAAATGAAATACGAACAATACTTTATTCAACAAAATAAATAGCACGTAGACAATAAAGATCAAAACAATATAGAAGACGTAAAAA
>QCUL01000054.1 GCA_003210755.1 Synechococcus sp. AG-679-C18 | reverse complement strand
CTCAGGTGAATCCCGTCTTGACCAGGCTGCGCACAAGACCAGAAGGCTTGGATGTCGCTGAAAAGCTCAGTTCGTCGCTGTTTAAAGCCCAAGGGAAACGAACAAGCAAACCTGTGCTCGTGTTTCAGGGAGACGGTCGTTTTTGGCTAGGGATCATCGGCCCCAGATTGTCCCGTTCTCATCCTCATCGGCAGCGCGCGATTTCACTCCTTTATCGCTGTTATGCCAAGGGTTGAAAAATTTGCAGCTAAAGATTCAGGGGGCTTGACTTCGAGAATTGCTTTAGCGATAGACACTCTTCCCTGAACTATTGATGTTGCTATCCATTTCGTAGTTACGATCATTTGTTGTTTCCGCGCAGCAGATCACAATAGTGTGAATTTGCGAATCGAATGTGATATTTCAATTAAATTTCCCTGCTTCTTTCTGCTTTAGCTGATCATTCTTCAGGTCTACCTGAAGCCTGCTAGATTTTTGTTAACTCATTTCGTTGGTTGAAAAGGCCCTCCACGCTGGCTTTATTCGTGGCTGTTGCAGCCAGCGGTGTGATGGGTTTGCTGGCGTATGCAGGTGTTTTTTATGCCAACGCCCGTCGCTCAGTTCGTGCCACAAGTGAGATGAACAGCCCTATTTATCCTTCCAAAAAAGCTGCTGAGAATGTGGCTAATGAATGGATCTCTCTTGGTGGTGTTTATCTTGTAAAAACATCAACAATGGTGCGGCGCTCTGTGCCTCTATCTGAACAAGAGAAGAAAAAATTTAAGGCTCAGCGAGATCAGTTCATTAGGCAAAAAATCGAGTCTCAATATAGTGAGTGTCTCGCTCAGGCTGATAACAATCTTGGTAGAGAGCTGTGCTCATTTGGCCCGTATGGCGGGGAGCTTGATGTTGATATTGAGATTCCTAAGGTTAAGGTGATTGAAGAGCAGAAAATCAAAAATGTTGAATATCAGCGCCGTAAGTGCGCTCATGTCCAAGAGCTTCGGTCTCTCGATTGCATCGAGCTAGATATTGCTCGTAACTCTGTTTTTGAGGATGGGGATGATGTTGAATCCATCCCTGTAAAAGCTCAAATTAAGTTTACCTATGAGTAGTTCTAGATTCTCCAAAACTGCAAAAGTGATACTAGTGATTAAATGAGACGATTAATTTGGTTTTCAAACAATTTATGGGGTTTGATTGATAACGCTTCAATGACTTTGTAGCGCTTTGAAGAAATAAAGAGAGGTCGCTCAGCCCCACTCTAGTAGCGGTCTTTGTCCCTGACTGACCTTTGCAAACCCGATTGCTTGAGCATTGATGCCAGCGTGCTTGCGTTTTTTAATCTCAGCGATCAGAGTTTGTTGGTGTAAAACGCTTTGCTCAGTAGCACTTTTGATCTGCTTGCTGGACTTGCGTGAGGGCAGAAATTTTTATGAGGCCCTAATGACTGCTAGGTGTATGGGAATGAACAAAACGAGCCATCTTGGTCTGTGAGTGATCGGGTCTTCATTGTTGAAGTCAGAGGAGGTGTAGGAGGGTTTGCTTCATCAGAGATGGAAACAGATCGCACCTGTCTGGGATGTTGGGATAGAGCCATAAAAATGAGAGGGCTCTCAACCCCTCTCAGTGCGTCTTGCTTTCGCTCGTCCACTTTGGATTTGGGAGAGGGAGGGATGTGACAAGGAGAGGAGTAAGTCGTTACCAAATTAGTCTGGGCGAACCTGGATCCATGAAAAAGAGCGGTCGTCCCCTGCTGACCACTCTTTTTGAAGCGTGCTCCCCAGCATCAGCTTCATCTCAATACTGAACAGTGAATGAACCAATGTCCGTAGAGATAGTTGCTTATTTTTGCTGGCCAAAGAAGAAGACGCGTAAAACCACTCTGGGTATCGTCGAGAATGGTGGATAGCTGTCAAAATTGTTTTTCTGCGCCATCAGGGTAAAAGCCTCTGCTTGCCTAGCCTTTTGAATTCATAAGTGTTCTGTTTTGCTTGCTTGTTTCGCGCTGGTCCAATCAACAATCAACGCCTTGTGATAATGCGGAACTCAGTGATTGATACCAATCAATTTCATCACCATTAACTTCAATCTATTATGTCATTTCGAAACATAGAGGGTAGAGCTAACGATAGGTAGCGAAAAGCCGATTTTGGCAACGGGAGTTGTAAGTTGTCCTGTTGATTGTGAAACTGATTGCTACTTCTCTTCCTAAACGAAAAGTCATCTCGTGATTGATGGTAAGACAGATACAGCTACTCTTTTTGTGATAGGCGGAGCTCTTTAGGTGTGAGGTTCCACGAAAGTCAAAGAAACGAACGAATGGCTAATCGATATGTTGCTTATTATCTGCACTGAGCGTAACTTGCATGACTGACTTGCCTGAGTTGATCAGCTAATATTTTAAAATATCACTGGAATCTACTGTTAATGGCTAGTTGTTTCAAACGCCTTTCATCTCATCTCCTTAACATTGCATTGATGCTTTGTTTGGGGTTTGGCCTGCTTGTTACGGCTTGCGCTAACAATGGCATTGCACTTTCTGATAACGCTGAAATAGCTTCTGCCTCGTTGGAGTTAGGGGAGTTTGATCAAAGCCAAACCGATATGGATTCACTTGACGACCTTCCTGACTTGTAACTCAAATAAAAATACTTAATTATTGACTACAATAAATTCTGCTTGATTTGTATGAAGTACGTTTGATTGATTGAAAAGTGAGTGTGTTATTCGCATAAATTTAGGAGGTCGTTGCTTCGATCAACTACTTTTTATAACCTTCGCTTCCTTTGAACATACGAGAAAATCTTTGAAAAGTAGAATAAAATCATGCGATGACGGCCTGCTCAGGGGCCTAGGTAAGAAGCCCCGAGAGCAGCCGGAATTCTTGTTCCATTCTTCTCTCAGTCAGTATGATTATTTTTTTTAAAGTCGTAGCCAGGACGCCGTCAACCAGAGCTGGGCGATAGTAGATTTGTATTAACCGCCAAGGGTCTATGGATGTAGAAAAATGGCTGTCTGATCGAGATGGTTACTGGCATAAGAGGTTTCACAGAGATGAGCAATCTTGGGCTCTCCATCCAAAAGTCTTTATTGATCTCGGTAGGCCAATGCCAGACGGTTCACCTGCTCTGTTGAAAAGCAGGCAGCATTTGCGACGTGTTGATGCGGAGCAGCTTTGGAAAGACTTGCGGCACCAGGGTTGGAAGCAAGTGAGCCCTGTCTGGGGTAGGGGCGTTGAGCCATAAAAAAAGCAGGTGAGTCAAGCCTGCCCCTGTGTGAAGTTGTGAGGTCTTCGTTTTGATCTTCATCCGGATCCATAAAACTTGAGGTAGCTACAAACACTTATTAAATAACCACCATGAAAAGCCCCGTTAGGTACTGCCTAACGGGGCGGGTGATGGGGCACCTCTAAATCTCTTAGCCAATCGCAGATAAGAAATGACTGGATGCGGGCAAGCTCTTGCCAAATCTTTCAAAGGACAAAAAAAGGACAGTCGCTATTTGCTGACCGTCCTTATGAAGAATGCCCCCCAAGACATTCATAACCCGAGTTCATACAAGCGGATGAAGCTGTCACTGTCTTTAGAGATACATACTCATTCTTTTTTGGAGATATAAAAAAGGTCCTTCCTGATTGTTTGACGTACTTACTCAATCGTCAGACGACAAGCAAACGTCAAAGCCTTCCAGCAGAAACCCTGTGCTCGTCTACCCTTTTGTGGTCAAAATTCTGCCCCGCTTGTTCTCTTTTGACCGATAGTCAAACAAGTAAGTCAGCAGTAAAACCCAGTCCTAGCCTTCGATGACCGCTGATAACCGCACCCCTCTTCATTTTCAAGACATCATCAGCACGCTGAATCGCTTTTGGGGAGATCAGGGTTGTGTGCTGTTGCAGCCCTACGACACAGAGAAGGGTGCTGGAACGATGAGCCCTCATACGGTGCTTCGGGCGATCGGACCTGAGCCTTGGGCAGTGGCCTACCCAGAACCTTGCCGGCGTCCTACCGATGGCCGATATGGCGATAATCCCAATCGAGCGCAGCACTACTTCCAATACCAGGTGCTGATCAAGCCTTCTCCAGATGGCATTCAGGAGAGCTATCTCGCTTCTCTAGCGGCTCTTGGTATTTGCGCGGCAGATCACGACATTCGTTTTGTGGAAGACAACTGGGAATCCCCAACTCTTGGTGCCTGGGGTGTGGGCTGGGAGGTGTGGTTAGACGGGATGGAAGTCACCCAGTTCACCTACTTCCAACAATGTGGTGGTATCGACTGCAAGCCTGTATCGATCGAAATCACTTATGGCCTAGAGCGTCTGGCGATGTACTTACAGGATGTGGAAAGCATCTGGGATTTGAGTTGGAATGCAGAACGAAGTTACGGCGATATTTGGCTTCCTTTTGAGAAGGGGCAATGCCACTTCAATTTTGAAGCTTCCAATCCTGATCGTCTGAAACAGCTGTTTGCAATTTATGAGGCAGAAGCTGCTGATCTCATCGAACAACAGTTGCCTGCGCCCGCTCTTGACTTTGTGCTCAAGTGCAGCCACACCTTCAATCTGCTTGAGGCGCGAGGTGTTATTTCGGTGACGGAACGGACCGCAACAATTGCTCGTATTCGCAATATTGCGAGAAAAGTAGCAGAGGCTTGGTTGGCAGAACGAGAGGCGTTGGGTTTTCCTTTGATGCAGGAAAGAATCCCTTCGGTTACAGCCCGTTAGGGATGAATGGGTGTGTTCGTGTTCTTACAAAAAGGCCATATTTAGGGCTCAAGTAGGCTTCATGACTTTCTTGATCTTTTCTGAAGGAATCCACGTCAAGGAATAGGTATTGCCAAATATCATCTCTATATAATATTTACTTGCTTTGCTTTGAGCTAATTTACAATTAATAGAGGTGCGGCGAAGTTCAGTTTCTTAGGGGGAATAGTTCAAGGTCAGGATCGCTTTGGGATTGATGCCCTTCGCACTGTGGCTTTTTCTCTTAATGCTTGCTGCCCAGCTTGGTGCAGCTCTCTCGACGACGAACCAGCATTGGTGTGCTGATTTGTTGGCTTATTGGTTATGACTGAAGAAATAAAAAGCCCCTGCAATTGCAAGAGCTTTGGGAGTTAGCCTCTCTTTCATTTTACCTTCGGCATCCTGCATCGCAGGAATTCAGATCCCTGGTGATCCTTCCTCCAAGGGACTACCACACCACAAATATCTGCAGGGATTTACGAAAAAATCCCAACCATCGTGCACCCTCACATCCCTGTTGCTTGGTGTTGATGTTAAGGCATTGATTGTTGGATTCTCCCGCTTTTTCTTCGTCGCTGCTGTTGTACTCGGACCACCAAAGCGAACTTTAATATCAGCTGAAATTCTGGTGTCGAATGCCGCGTCGTAGGAGACGTTCACTCCTGCTGTTAAGCCACTGCTGATGTCGTATGCAACTCGTCCGAGCACACCAGACCCATCAGCTGTTCCAAGATCACCATTTTGGTAGTAGAAACCAACGGAAGCATTCAGCTCAGGAGTGATGAAATAACCAACATCCAGCCCGTAGGTGTTGAGTGCTCCGCCTTGGTAAAAGAAATTGAGATCTTGCTCTGTATCACCTATAGGAATTAAGGCATAGGCATTGAAGTTCCAGTCATTGGAAACTGCTTCCGCATTGACTGCCACCTGCTGGAAGAAAGCACTCTTCTCTGTGCCGCTGACATTGATGCCTGTATCGGTTCCTCCTGTATTCATTGGGCGGCTGTCATAACCAGCATTCAGCCCATACATCCAAGAGCGGTCACCATTCAGCCAGCGGTAACCAAGCCTTGATGAGGTGCTGATAGTGGTGCCAGCAACATCGGTATTGATGATGCTGCTGTTGTTTTCGTAATCAGCAAAGTTGGCGTTAGCCAGGACATCAAGAAACCAGACGCTGTTGTCGCCAACAGAGAGGGGCAAGAATCCACCGATACCTGCTTGGTTTGGGGTTCCTGCTCCTTGCAACGCACCTTGAAAACCAACGGTTGGCTTGACGACATCTTTAAGGCTGATGCTCATCACACCAAGGTCATCAGCACTGCCGTTTTCTTGAGCAATGGCAGGCAATGGTGCAATGAATGCAGCAGTCGCTAGAAGCCCTGCAGTGAGCTGGCGCAGCATGACTGAGAGCTTGGTGAGAGCCTCACGTTGGCTTACTCCTCACGTAGATGTGAGCGGTAGTAGGCAGTTTCAGCTTTGCTGGTGGTTCATAAGGCACTAAAAAACCCCGCTTGTGGCGGGGTGATCTCGACCTGATGTCTATAACCCTGATCGCTTAATCGAGCGGGTTCGCTGTAACTCATCAATGAACTGGTGTTACCTCGTCGACCGCCTGGTGCTGGAAGCGGAATAACAAACAGCAGCGCCGTAGCGAGGAAAATAGGCGTCGTTCACTAGGTCGTCGATTCCAGGATGGCTGTCATCCATAGGTTCTCCTGCCATCGTCACTGTCGAGCCATAGCCAGCCAGTATTTCAAGCATGGGTTCATAGGTGGTGACACCTGATTCTGCAGCCACCACCGGCATGATGTATTCGCTAGCACCAGGCATCGATGGATCTGGAACCGGTGGATTGGTGTAGTTATTGATCTTGGTTGATTCAATCTCTCCATTGAGCGGGTAAGGAAGGATTGGATTGATTTTTTAATTCCATAGCTGCAGACCTTGCCTCCCTGGTAGCTCATGAACCAGCCAACGCCATTTTAGATACTGTGTGCGAAATGCGATTACTGTCCTGAAGGTGAAGAATTGAACACTCTTAAAACCATTACTCCAATTGCCGTACCTTGGTGAATTACAAACTTAGAATTAGCCTCCAAGTACAAAAGAAAAAAGCACTGCTATACAACCTTGGGGCGATTTTTTCTTATGCATCAATGGCAACATTTCTATGGCATGCCATTTTGATGCTTATCGAAAAAGAGCATGCTGATCATTCATTGGTTTTGTATTCCTGGCTAACGTTGATTTCTTTTTTGCTGATGGCCCCTTATAAGTGGGACAAAAAATGGCTGAAAATAAAACAAGCAATCGGCATCTTGCTAGTTGGGCTAGCGTCTGTAATTTATTTATACTGCTCTATCGCTTATTGAAAGCATCAACAATGCAAGTTGGGTTAAATGTATCGATTCATTCAATGAAGAGAACCAAGATCTCTTTCTCTTCAGGGCATAGCGATCAACAAATGGGCGGTCCTTATTGGGCATGTAGCCACGATGGCGAAAGCCTTCAAAACTTCGTGAAGGACTTCTTCTGCAACTCCGATTGAGCTGCTTCTGTCCAGCCTTGCTCTGCTGCCCACGACAGAACGATTTGAACTTCGCGAAGGATTTCTAGACTTGCGCGATTGGTTGCGGCTTTGCCTTTGGCTCGGCGGCAATGCAACTCGACTGCATCGGCGCTACGAATCAAAACCGCTGCTTCCCTGACCTTGCGTGGACTGTCTGGATCATTCAAAACCCGTTCAATCAAGCCTTGACGCCAAAGGGCATCGCCTGGTTTATCGATCCCAACGAGAGCACCAAGAAGCTCAACGCTGCAGGATGCCTGATTGGTGGTCTAAATACAGCGAAACAGACCTGCAAGCAATGTACGCTCGCGGTCGGCAGTTAGTCGCTGGTGAGCCGATTAGCTGAAATGAGCTGATAGGAAAGCAATAAATAATGATGCAATTATCTTCTACAATGTCCCTAGCTGACACCCTTATTTTAGCGATCTTGGGCTTATGAATTGACATCCGTTCCATAGACTTTTAAACATTCTTTGACAGCAGTGTTTTGGTCAACATTGAACAAGTTCATCGCATTTTTATAGCACACCTGCAATTGAAACTCTGCCTCAGACTTTTCCCTTCGGCTATAGAGTTCTCTCATGCTGATCTCATTAATGGTTAAATCCGAATCAGGTGTTCTAAAAATTGCATCATGCACTCTTACTTCCCTATTTCTTGATGTCGATGTTAATGCTTTGATCACAGGCAGTTGTTGAACTTCTTTGCGCTGTGCTCTTGTACTGGCACCACCAAAACGAACTTTTAGATCAGCTGAAACTCTTGTCTCGAATGCTTCGTCGTAGGAGAGGTTCACTCCTGCTGTTAACCCATTGCTGATTTCGTAGGCAACTCGTCCGAGCACACCAGACCCATCAGCAGATCCAAGATCACCGCTTTGGTAGTAGTAACCAACGGAAGCATTCACAACTGGAGTGATGAAATAACCAACATCGAGCCCGTAGGTATCAAGCGCACCACCGTTAAAAAACCAGTTGAGCTTTTGCTCAGTGTCACCAACGGGGATTAAGGCATAGGCATTGAAGTTCCAATCATTTGAAACAGCTTCCGCATTGACTGCAACCTGCTGCCAAAACGGTGAATATCCAGTTCCAGGTCCAATGAAAACTCCTACGTCGTCCCCACCCGTATTCATTGGTCTGCTGTCATAACCAGCATTCAGCCCATACATCCAAGAGCGGTCTCCATTCAGCCAGCGATAACCAACACGCGTTGAAGTACTGATTGTGGCTCCAGCCACATCGGTGTTGATAATGCTGCTCTCGCCAGCTCGATCAGCGAAGTTGACATTGGCGAGTGCATCAAGAAACCAGACGCTGTTGTCAGCAACCGAGAGCGGCAAGAACCCGCCAATGCCTGCTTGGTTTGGTGTTCCTGCTCCTTGCAATGCGCCTTGGAAACCAAGAGTTGGCTTGACCACATCTTTCAGGCTGATGCTCATCACACCAAGGTCATCGGCGCTGCCGTTCTCTTGAGTACTGGCAGGCAGTGGAGCAAGGAATGCAGCAGTAGCTAAAAGTCCTGCAGTGAAC
>QCUL01000053.1 GCA_003210755.1 Synechococcus sp. AG-679-C18 | reverse complement strand
TCTTTTTATAGGAATAGTCGGGCTTGTGGTTTTCAGCCTGGTTCGTTTCCGGCGAAAAACAGGTCAAATCGGGGACGGAATTGCCCTTGAAGGTAATCTTCCCCTTGAGATTTTTTGGACAGCCGTCCCAGCGATTGTTGTCTTGTTCGTTGGCTTATTTAGCTACGACATATATGAACGAATGGGGGGAATGGTTCCTCTCTCTCATGGAGGACACGAAAGCTCTGAAGTCAATGATGAGAGGGTTTGGGGAGGAATTGGCACCGCAGGTGCCATGCAAGCAAGTTCGGAGATGGGGGTATCCCCTCTACCTGTGGAGGTTACAGCGATGCAATTTGCCTTCCTTTTTCACTATCCAGAGGGGGACATTATTTCTGGAGAATTACATGTTCCTTCAGGACGACCTATTTCATTACGCATGGAGGCTAAAGATGTTATCCATGCATTCTGGGTCCCAGAATTTCGACTTAAACAGGACATCATTCCAGGCCAACCAACTTTGCTTAATTTCACTCCAACGCGACCTGGTCGATATCCAGTAGTTTGCGCAGAACTTTGCGGCCCATACCACGGTGGTATGCGTTCCACAGTGGTGGTTGAGTCAGCAGACGATTACGACGCCTGGTTTCAAGCCAACCGCAAGCTCCCTGTATCTGAGGCATGACACTTACTCTTCCACAGCAAAGCAGCAAACCACCTTCACTGCAGCCCACGGGTTGGCTACGCTATCTCAGCTTTAGTGTTGATCATAAAGTAATAGGGCTGCAATACCTTTTTTGTGGCTTCGCTTTCTACTTTATTGGCGGTGCTCTCGCTGGTGCAATCCGAACGGAGTTGACCAGTCCGGTTGCTGATTTTATGCCCAGGGATGTTTATAACCAGGTACTCACTTTGCATGGCACTGTGATGATCTTTCTCTGGATCGTTCCGGTTGTGAATGGAGCATTTGGAAACTACTTAATTCCATTTTACGTAGGTGCCAGGGATATGGCCTTCCCTAGGCTAAATGCCGTTGCGTTTTGGTTGATTCCTCCCGCTGGTTTGCTTTTAATCACCAGCTACTTTATTACCGGTGCTGCTCAATCAGGATGGACAGCTTATCCACCCCTAAGCCTTACAACTCCTGCAAGCGGTCAGATTATATGGATATTGAGCGTGCTTTTACTTGGAGGTAGTTCAATTTTTGGTGGAATTAATTTTATTGCCACTATCTTGAAATTACGTCGGCCTGGTCTGAAATTGATGCAATTACCGATGTATTGCTGGGCAATGCTCGGAACAAGTATTCTTGTTGTTCTTTCTACTCCAGTTCTCGCAGGAACTTTAATTCTCCTCAGTTTCGACATTGTTGCTCATACCGGCTTTTTTAATCCAGGCCTGGGTGGAAATGTAGTTGTTTATCAACATCTGTTTTGGTTTTACTCCCATCCAGCCGTTTACATCATGGTGTTGCCAGCTTTTGGTTTGGTGAGTGAAATACTTCCGATTCATTGTCGGAAACCTCTCTTCGGTTACACCACGATGGTTTACTCGATCATGGCAATCGTTGTGCTTGGGCTTGTCGTTTGGGCTCATCACATGTTTACCAGCGGTACTCCTCCATGGATGCGTTTGTTTTTTACGATCGCAACTGCCTTTATCGCTGTACCTACCGGGATCAAATTCTTTAATTGGTTGGCTACATTGTGGGGAGGAAAAATTAGCCTCAATAGCGCTGTTCTTTTCTCTTGCGGCTTTATTATTAATTTTGTTTTGGGTGGGATTACTGGTGTAGCTCTTGCTCAAGTGCCATTTGATGTGCATGTTCATGACACTTATTTCGTGGTTGCTCACTTCCATTACATCGTTTACGGAGGTTCAGTTTTTGTGATATTTGCTTCTGTTTATCACTGGTTTCCCAAAGTAACCGGGAGGATGCTCGATGAGAATTTAGGTCGATTTCATTTTTTGCTGACGTTCATCGGCTTCAATCTCTGCTTTGCTCCTCAGCATTGGCTTGGTCTCAACGGAATGCCTAGGCGTGTAGCTGAATATGACCCGCAATTTGCTTTGGTGAATCAAATCAGCAGTGTTGGAGCCTTGCTTATGGCGCTCAGTACACTTCCTTTCCTGTGGAATGTGATCGCGAGTGCACGCTCAGGGCGGATCGCTGGAGACAATCCTTGGAGAGCCCTAACTTCTGAATGGTTAACAACGTCTCCACCACCTGTAGAGAACTGGAAAGGGGAGCCTCCGTTAGTAACTCATCCCTATGGGTATGGAATTCCTGCGGATCAGATCGATCTGAGGGATGTAAGCGGTACTGACCTTTGGAGCAATGGCCGATGACTTCCCTATCCCCCCAAGAGGAAGCCTTAGACATTTCCGTGCACGCTGAGGAAAGTCACCCAGACCATCGCATGTTTGGCCTGGCAACTTTCTTGGTGGCTGATGCCATGACTTTTGCAGGCTTTTTCGCTGCTTATCTCACGTTCAAAGCTGTTAATCCCCTGCTTCCTGGTGCTGTGTATGAGCTTGAGCTTCCGCTACCAACGCTCAACACCATCCTTCTTCTCGTCAGTAGTTTGACCTTCCATCGTGCCGGCGTGAATTTGCGCAGGAATGATTCGCAACGGTGTAGGCGGTGGTTGCTCTTCACAGCAGTTCTCGGTTTGGCCTTTTTGGTGAGTCAGATGGTGGAGTACTTCACCTTGCCTTTCGGATTGACCGACAACCTCTATGCCAGCACTTTTTATGCCCTAACAGGTTTCCACGGCCTACACGTGACCCTTGGTGCCTTGATGATTTTGATCGTTTGGTGGCAATGCCGGACACCGGAAGGACGTGTCACTGCAGAAAATCACTTCCCTCTCGAGGCAGCAGAGCTGTATTGGCACTTTGTTGACGGCATCTGGGTCGTCCTATTTGTGATTCTCTACCTCATCTGAATCCACTTGGTCTCTAATCAATTCCAGTGTAATTTCGAAACTTTTCTTGCCTCTGCTGAGACTTATGGCCAGAATCAAAACATATTTCCCCGAGTTAGATGCTCATTGGCCAGGAATTGCTGAATAGGGCCCGGTCACTCAGCAATCGCTCTGAAGACGAAATTGCAAGGGGATGCGGTTATGTCGGTCCCAGTGGACGTGTTCTCCGCAAGAGCTTTTACAAGGCTCTCGTGGAAGCGAAGGGATACAAACTTCCTTCTGCCAGCTCTAGTGGAGGGGGAGGAACTAGAGGTCGACAGGCAGAATTCAAAACCCGGGTTCATGGGAATGGGAATCTGCTGATCGGTCATGCCTACACGCGCCGACTTGGCCTTGAACCTGGCCAAGAGTTTCGAATTGAACTGCGTCAAGATTCACGCTCCATTTGGCTTCTGCCAATGGATAACAAGGAGCTGAAGGGTTCTCAACCTTCCACCGAGAACGACTAGACAAAAGCCAGAACCTGGGCATCAGCCTGGACTCTGGCACTCTCATTGTTTTTAGAATTTGGCTACCGCGTGATCACGCAGCAGCTGGTGGATCCTGGTCCTTGTGAATGGTCGAACTCAGCGCGATCAGATCAATTCCGCTGAATAGAAAGCTGATACCCACAAGCATGCCTAAGACCCAAAGCAGTCCCCAGAACTTAAGAGTGACGATCAGGAGCCCAAGAATGAAGGTGATGACACCATTGGCGATGGCCCAGCCTGCACCTGCTCGGTTGCTGTGAGATAACCCATTAAAAAAGGCCACAACACCCTCAACAAGAAACACGATTCCGATGGCTAGCGAAAGGGCTGCGACTTGTTCGGCTGCATCTGCAGGACTTCGGAAATTGCTGATCATCGAGGCACCCGCAACGATGAAAAGTGTTGATACGACCAAACGCCAAAAACATATCCAGCGACCCATTTGTCGGGATCGGGCGAGATTACTGATCCAGCCGACCACTCCTCCCACGAGAAAGACAACGGCGATCACTCCAGTGACCCATACGGATGCAAGGACGGGAAAAATAAGGGCGAGGAGCCCAAGAATGATGAGAAGAATGCCTTCAGCAATAGCAAAGGCCTTAAACGTTTCTGCTGAACTCGGACGATCATCAGTGGACATGAAACTCTTGAAAGTCACAACCTTTGAAAGGTATTGAGTTCCGAAGGCTTTAACCCGTTTTTGTGATGTTCCCTCAGCTCCAGCCTTGTGAGGCGAGCCATTCAGCACTCATCGGTCTTGGGCTTTCCATGGGTGCTGGAGCTCCTTCCATTGTTTGACCAAGCAAGCGTTCTGTGTAACGAGCGAGAAGATCGATCTCTAGATTCACCTCATCGCCCGTAACGAGATCACGCAAGGCCGTTGCCGTCCAAGTGTGGGGAATGACGGCGATCCAAAATCGGACCCCAGCATCAGCACATCCGGCCACTGTCAGGCTGATGCCATTGATAGCAACGCTCGCCTTCTCGCAGATATAACGGCCATAAGCGGCATCCCGCCAACGCACTTCAAGATGCCAAGACTGGCTTAGGGACTCAATGGCCATCACCTGACCGATGCTGTCGACATGACCGCTTACAAGATGTCCACCAAGGCGATCGGACAAACGCAGTGCTGGTTCCAAATTAACGGAACCTCCAGTGACAGCTTTGCGCCCGAGCGTGCTGCGGTTCAAAGTTTCCTCGCTCACATTGGCAAGAAATCCATCACCGACCAGTGCAGCCACCGTCAGACAGACGCCATCAACGGCAACGCTGTCTCCAAGATGAAGAGGAGCGAAAGTGGAGCATCCACTAACCACTAAGCCAGCACCTCGGCGCTCGATCCGACCAACGGCTTGCACCAGACCCGTGAACATTCCGAGAATCCAGCGTGTGTTCACTGGTCATAATCGAGAAAGGGGGAGAGAGCTGTCGATGGTTGAAATGAGCGTGGTGGGTATTGCTCTGGATGCGGCCAGCCGGAGTCCGATTGTTCTGCTGCGAGATCCATCTCGGCGACGTCAAGTCCCTATCTGGATTGACCAGGCTCAAGCGCATAACATCATGGCGGGACTGAATGGAGAGCCGTCTCCTCGACCCTTGAGCCATGACTTGATGGTGTGTTTGCTGGCTGCAGGCGAACTCCGTCTTGAACGGGTGATCATTCATGCCATTGAAGACAGCACCTTTCGCGCTGTGTTGAAACTCAGCAATGAAGGTGAATCCGACCGGTCAGAAGGCGTCGCAGAGAGTGAGCCGATTGAACTTGAGGAGTCGATAAACGATCTCATGGACATTGATGCCAGGCCCAGTGACGCGATTGCACTTGAGATCAGAACTGGCAGCAGCATTTGGATGTTGGAGGAAGTTGTCGCTGAAGCATCGATCGCCGTTGACGCCGAAGCTGATGCGGAAGATCGAAATGAGTTTCGGCGTTTTTTAGATGAGGTCAGTCCTGCCGCCATGATTCGGCACCTTCAGTCAAGACAGCCTGAGGATGAGGAAACTGTCGACGACAATCTTTCGGGATGACAACAGATCCTTTGGCTGGTGCTGGAGTTCGCCGTGCCTTTGGCCATGGTCCTTCGGTGAGCTTGTTCACGCTTGGGACCATGCGGGCTCTCAGAGACAAAGAGCAAATGCTCTCAATTCTGCGAGCCGCCTACGCAGCAGGGATCAATCACCTGGAGACCGCACCCGCCTATGGACCTGCTGAAACCTTTCTGGGCCAAGCCTTGGATCAGCTGGCTCATGAAGGGATTGCCCCTGCGGGTGGTTGGTTGATCACAAGCAAACTTCTTCCAGGGTTGTCATTTGAACAGGGGCAACGCGCCTTATCAGCGTGCCTTGAAAGGATTGGACGTCCCTTCTTGCATGGATTGGCGGTTCATGGACTTAATCGAGAGGAACACCTGCATTGGGCCCTCGACGGCGATGGGGCCAGGCTCTTGGACTGGGCGCTAAGTCGAGGTCTTGTCGGTCAGGTTGGATTCAGCAGCCATGGTTCCAATTCACTGATCGCTCGTGCCATTTCAAGCGGTAACTTTCGTTTTTGCAGTCTGCATCTCCATCTGCTGGATCCAGGACGGCTCCCGTTAGCTCAAGAGGCTCTTCGTAACGGAATGGGAGTGATGGCGATCTCACCAGCGGATAAAGGGGGCCGCTTGCAAGCACCAAGCCAATTGCTGAAAGCTGATTGCCAGCCTTGGGAGCCCTTAGCTCTTGCTTACCGCTATCTGTTGGCGGCGGGAATTAGCACCCTGACGGTTGGGGCCAGCAATCCTTCCGATCTCAACCTTGCTGCGGCCATGGCCATGAGTGATGGGCAGCTCACTCATGCAGAGCAGGCCGCATTAAACCGTCTTGAACAGTTGAAACAACAACGGCTAAGTGAAACCCTTTGCAATCAATGCAGTGCCTGTCTCCCGTGTCCGATGGAGGTCCCCATCCCTGAGTTGTTGCGACTTCGCAACTTGCGACTCGGCCATGATCTGAAGGAGTTCACAGAAGAGCGCTACAACTTAATCGGACGCGCCGGCCATTGGTGGGAAGAGGTCAATGCGGAAGGATGCGAGCAATGTGGTGATTGCCTTCCGCGCTGCCCACATCAATTAGCGATCCCTGAACTGTTAGCGGAGACCCATCAACTGTTGGCCGCGGCTCCTCGACGACGCCTATGGGGTTGAGGTGTTCCAGCTTCTTTTCAGTGTCTCAGCCTCAGCCGGATCCAGAGGCGCAAGATTCCAGCATCGTTGCCAGATTTTTTCTGGGGGGAGCACTAGGGATCGGAGGGGGATCGGCACCCTCGACATTGCGGCACTCAATATTTCTATTCCCAGCGGAGGAACCCATCCTGCAGAAAGCAATCGACTGAGAAGTGGTTGTTCCCATGCTTGCGTTACCCAGTTTTGAGGCAAAGGCTCTTTTGTTGAACTGGGACGGAGCAAGACAGTCCAGTGCAGAGGTGCCCCTTGCGCAGGGAGCACTGCTGTCAGTCTTGGGTCTCGAAGCAAGGCGCCCATGCACCTCTCCAGAGGAAGAACCGCCACTTGTGCATCGCCTTGCAGCAACCAGTTGAGCGCGTGTCGATCATCAAAACTCATTGCAGCCTGCTTTAAAAGGCGCAGCGCATCTGGGGCTTGCATTTTTGCGGTCAACGACATCACCAGTCGCGGACTCGCAGGCAAAAGAACCTTGCCCTTGAGTGCTGGACTGAGCAAGACATCCCAGCTGTTCATCTCTTGGGTCTCCAGGGATGGCTTACCCCGAAACAGCATCACCCACGGGCTCACGCCCACCGGGAGGATTTTGTCTTTCCAGGCATTAGGAAATTCAGATAGGAACCTCAACGCCTCGGAGCCAAGTCGGTTTTGAAGAGGTTCGGCATCAATGGCTTGAAATGATGAGGGGTTGAGGTTGGATAACCAACCATCACCAATTGCGAGCAGATCGGTTGAGTTAAGCCATGAAGTCTCAGACGGATTGATCTCGGCAAGCTCTGCGAATCGCCAGGGCGTAGAAAGTTTTTGTTGCCAAAGGGCAGGGAGGCTCTTCTCGGGGGCTCGCAAAATGGGCGAATCATCCCTTCTTGCACAGCCTGCGAGCCACGAGAGTCCAGCAATGAAGCCGGTCTGAAGCAGCTGTCGCCTGCGCATCGTTAAACGCTTTGCAGAGGAGCCGTTCATCATCTGACCTTACGGGGCCGGATCCCTGGGCAACCCCTTTGAGTTGATCTGGGATTTGATCAATTGATCCATGGCGTTGTCGCACGCCAGGTTGATGCGATCCAACGACACCCCTCGCAGCTGCGCCAGCAAAGCGAGACCTCCGGCACCGACCCCTTCTTTCACATGACCCACCTCATAGTCATGCAGAGAGGGATGTCGACTGTTGCGAAATCGAAGACCACTCGCCAGTGCAGAGACAGAAACATTGAAATGATCTTCTATTAACGACAGCAGCTCAACAAGTGCTGAGCGCCTCCCGTGTTCGATCAAGACCTCTCCGCCCAACCAGGCCGTTGTTCCAATAAGCAGTTGATTACAGAGCAAACGTTTTTCGTTTGTTGAAATCATCGTGAGGGCCAATGCCAGCACTGCTGCCATCTGACTGCCGCCGGCCAACAGCAGTGGCTGAGCGCTTGATAATGAGCCGATCAATAGTCCGGTTGCAAAGGCCTGAAAGGGATCTCCCACAGCGGCTAAAAGATCCTGGGCGGAAGGTGTCGTGGATAGTGCGGCTGTTTCCAGCCCCTGACGAACAAGCTCTCGTTTTAAGGCCATTGGTGGATTCATCGCACTGCCGCTGATCAGCTCATCCGCTGGAAGTCCGAGACCGCGAAGAATGGCTAAAGCTGTCGTTGTGCCACCGGGAACGCATTCAGCAAGAACAAGGGGGTGCTGCAACCTTTCACCGAAACGTTTGCCCTTATTAAGGAGTTGTTGGACGCGTTCCCGAGTCATCGATTTCCCTGTGCTGATGCAAGAGGCTGGGCCGAGCTGCGGATCTTCGAAGCGCAGATGAGCGAACGGAGGCATCTTGGTCAGTCCAATGGCTCCCACCCATGGCCGAATGTTGATGGCCTTGGCTGCAACCCAACTGATCAGAGCTGGAGTGACCCCTGCTGGGAGAGGAGGCAATGGCCAGCGTGGCCTATGTGAGGGCCCGCAGAGAAGCAATTCGGCGTCGGCGATCGCGGTGTATCGGCGCGAAACAGCTGTAGCCCCTGCAGCTGAGATGCCTTCCACTTCTGCAGTCAGAGTGGAAGAGAGGAGTAACAAAAGATTGGGAGCAGGTTCAGCGTCCGACCAAAAGCGATGAATTGAACCAGTCCAGAGGCCGGATGATGGGCCCGAGAGACTCATGCATCCAGTTGGGACCTCAAAGAGGGTCGAGGGCGACCAGGCCATGGAGCAATGGAGGAGGTTCAGGAATCGGAGCCTGAAGACGGGGAAAGATCCAGTAAGCCAGAGCGTGGAGGGCCAGCACGTAGATCAGCTGCTGCACCACAACGAGCATGATTGCCATGGCTTGGACTAGCAGCAGATCAGGCGCGAGAGGCACTTGCATCAAGTCAAGAACACGATCGAGGGCTCCGGCACCA
>QCUL01000052.1 GCA_003210755.1 Synechococcus sp. AG-679-C18 | reverse complement strand
TGGTTCACCTTTGCGTGTGATCAAATCGCCGCGGCTGACCTCAATGGTGGGAATACCCTGCTTGGTGATCAGTTCCTCAATGAGACGCTTACTGCGAAGTGGATCGGTTTGCAGATTGCTTGCGCCCTGCAGTGTTGTCGTAAGGATTTTGCTGCCAAGTGTTCGAGCTGGGGACATCACGGTCCCAAGTGATTCGAGTTGAAGTGATGATGCGTTTCTTAGCTGTTCAATTGCGAGAGTGTTCACGATTCCTTGGCTGAGCATGCGATCCGCAGCTCTTCGGATTGCCATATCCCAGCTTTTTCTGACGTTCTGTGATCGTTGTTCCAGCCAAAATTGCTCGTCTGTTGTCAAATTAACTGGCCCTATTCGGTCGATGTTTTGGCTTCTGGCCACTCGCTCCAACTCTGCGAGATGACGTTCGAGCCTCAGTTTGAGGAGTCTTGATTGCTGAGCGTCCACCACTTGCACAAACGTGTTCGGCATCAAGCTGGATCGTCTTTGCTCGAGTGCTTCGCTATCCACAACCCTCGCTGCCTTGGGTGCAATCGAGTCAAATGGTGCCGGGATCCCTGGTCGTAAGTCGGGCTCTACCAGCCAAGGCCAGCTGGAAACCAAAGCCACTGCGATGCAGACCAGCAATAAACCAAGCTTTTGAAGTCGGTTCCAACGCAGCACTGGGCGTCGCGGTGACTCACTCCGATGCCAGCTTCTCCAAAGCTGTGCCAGAGGATGAGAACGGAACACAGTTGCTGATGACCAGATACAAACGCTAGCCCCGCCGAGGAAGCATGCTGGGAGAAGAATCAAAGACTTTGATGTCCCTCAGGCTGGATGGCAAAAAGCTCGCCTCGCAGCTTGAAGCCCGTTTGCATCAACAAATTCAACATGGCATTGAGGTAGCAGGGCGCCCACCAGGACTTGCGGTATTGCGCATTGGAGATGATCCAGCAAGCGCGGTCTACGTTCGCAACAAGGAGAAAGCCTGTGCACGCATTGGGGTAGAGAGCTTTGGATCTCATCTCCCTGCCAATGCATCAGAGCAAGAGGTGTTGACGGCCATTCGTCAGCTCAATGCTGATGAGCGCGTTGATGGAATCCTTCTCCAACTGCCTCTGCCCGAGGGGTTGGATGAAACTCCATTGTTGGCAGAAATTGATCCAAACAAGGATGCAGATGGTCTTCATACTTTGAATCTCGGGCGTCTGTTGAAGGGCGAACAGGGGCCACGAAGTTGCACGCCGGCTGGAGTGATGGTGATGCTTCGCGATCAAAACATCGATCCTGCAGGCAAGCGTGCAGTAGTTGTGGGGCGCAGCATTTTGGTGGGACAGCCCATGGCGCTCATGCTTCAGGCTGCAAACGCCACAGTCACGGTGGCCCATTCCCGCTCGCAAAATCTGGAATCGATCACTCGTCAGGCTGAGATCTTGGTGGTTGCGGCAGGTCGCCCCGAAATGATCGGTGAGGAACATGTCACGCCCGGTTGCGTAGTCATTGATGTTGGAATTCATCGTCGCCCTGAGGGCGGGCTTTGCGGTGATGTTCGTGCAGCAGAGCTTGAATCCATTGCAGCTGCTCTCTCTCCCGTCCCTGGAGGAGTCGGTCCAATGACGGTGACAATGCTGTTGGTTAACACTGTTATGGCCTGGTGTCGCCGCCATCAAGTTGTTCTTGAATTGACTGATTTGGTGGTTTGAAACCCTCGGCCTGAGAGAATTCTTCAAGCATTGCGCTCACCATGTCCGCTGCGGCCACTAGCCCGGAAAGCGTGCCGCCCTTCGGTGAGCCCCAATCAACGTTTGACTTTGCTGCGTATCTAAAAATTGCTCGCGATCGTGTGGAGATCGCCCTGGATGCATCGATGGGTCCTGAGCGTCCTGAATCTTTGCGAGATGCCATGCGCTATTCCCTGCTGGCGGGGGGAAAGCGGTTGCGTCCCATTTTGTGTTTGGCCGCTTGTGAATTGGTTGGTGGATCGTCCGAACTGGCGATGCCAACGGCCGTGGCATTGGAAATGATCCACACCATGTCGTTAATTCACGACGACTTACCCGCCATGGACAACGACGACCTCCGGCGGGGACGTCCTACCAATCACAAGGTCTATGGAGATGCCATGGCAATTCTTGCTGGTGATGCCATGCTGAGTCGCGCTTTTGAAATGGTTGCGGTTCGAAGTTCAAGCGTTCCTGCGGAGAGATTGTTGAAGGTTGTTGGTGAGTTGGCTTTGGTATCAGGTGCACCAGGTTTGGTGGGTGGTCAGGTGGTTGACCTTGAATCTGAGGGCCATGAGGTTGATCTCGACACACTTGAGTACATCCACCTCCACAAAACAGCAGCTTTGCTGCGCGCTTGTGTTGTGACAGGAGCCCTGATCGGCGGAGCGAACGACAACCAACTTCAGGCGATGCGTACCTATGCGAACGGGATTGGTTTGGCCTTTCAAATTATTGATGACATTCTCGATGTCACTGCTAGCAGTGAAGTGTTGGGTAAGACAGCAGGTAAGGATCTTCTCGCTGATAAAACCACCTACCCCAAGCTGTTGGGTCTAGAGGCTTCACGAGCGAAGGCTCTGCAATTAGTCAAAAACTCAAAATCTGCACTCGACCCCTGGAGTGACAAGGCGGCACCTCTGCTCGCTCTCGCTGATTATGTGGCGAGTCGCGACTGTTAACCATGGTGTTTAAGCGGAGTTTTCGACGTTGCCTATGATCGCTCAGATTCTTGACAATGCAGTTCTCGCCTGGGGATTGGCGGCCTGTGGCTTGGCACAGCTCTCCAAATTGTTTCTTGAATTGCTATTAAACCGGCGCTGGAGGCCAGCGGTGTTGTTCGAAACCGGTGGAATGCCGTCGAGCCATTCGGCGTTAGTCACAGGCACAGCCGCTGGTGTGGGATGGCAAATGGGTTTTGATCAGCCTGCTTTTGCACTCGCTGCCACAATGGCCTTTGTTGTGATGTACGACGCCAGCGGAGTGCGTCGCGCGGCTGGTTTCACTGCAGCCCGAGTCAATCAATTACCCGATTCGCTTTGGGACTCTTCACCTGACAAGCCTCTCAAAGAGCGACTTGGTCATTCCCGACTAGAGGTGTTGGTGGGAAGTTTCTTTGGACCGGTCATTGCGCTACTCGGTCTTTCCTTTGTGGGTTCACCATTGCATTTGGCCCAGACTTTTGGTTTGTTCACCGGGTGAGAAGGCTCAAGCCATCAGAGGCAATACTCACTGACGATCAGCAGACGGCCGCAGAGCGGTTTGAGCTTTGGTTAACGGAGGAAAACGCTGGTGTTCCTTTTGTCCTGAGCGGTTATGCCGGGAGTGGTAAGACTTTTCTTTCCATGCGTCTTTTGCGCCAAGTGGAGGCCACGGGATTGTGTTGGACAGTCGTGGCACCCACCCATAAGGCTGTTGGTGTGTTGCGCCATTCCCTTGATCTAGAGGGGCTGCATCCCACTTGGTATCCCTCCACTATTCACCGACTATTGCGGCTCAAATTGCGCCGACAAGGGGATAGGGAATTATGTGAATCCACAGAGCAAACCTCTGCTGCCCTTGAACATCTCGGCCTTGTCTTGGTCGATGAGTCTTCAATGGTGGATAGTTCTCTTCTTGCGATTGCACTTCAGTGCGCACATCCTTTCAAAACACGGCTTGTTTTTGTAGGTGATCCAGCTCAACTCCCCCCAGTGGGAGAAGCTGATAGTCCTGTGTTTTCCATGAAGCGCGCGATAACAGCTTCCTTGAAGCAGGTGGTTCGTCATCAAGGTCCCGTGCTTCAGCTTGCGAGCTGTCTGCGTGAAGGACGATTGCCCTGTGAACTTCCTCCATTAATGCCAACAGTTCGAACCGAACTGGGTCAGGTGGGTGTGTTGAATCGCTCTTCCTGGCTAATCAAGGCTCAAGATGGTTTACGCCGAGCTGCTGCCTGTGACAATCCGGATGCGGCTCGCATCCTTTGCTACACCAATCGCAAACTAGATGCGTTGGTGCCGCATGCTCGGCGAGCAATTCATGGTGATATGGCAGATCAGATGGCCGTTTTGCCAGGTGAAGTGTTGATCAGTCGAACGGCAGTGATGGCGCCTGCATCTCGAGATGGTGGCGAGACGGGGGAAGAACCAGATTTAGTTCTCGGTTCCAACCGAGAAGTAGTGGTTGAAGATGTCATACCCGAACGGTGTGATCTCGCTGAATTCGGGTTCACAGGGGAGGCGCAGATGGCTATCGCTGGTTTCGAGACTGTTATTGAGACGGTGACGGCCAGGGTCCGGAGTGGAGAACTCGAACTCAGTTTGCGTCTTCAGCCTCCTTCAGGGAGTGCTGCACGTCAGCGTCTTGATGGTGTGCTTCAGGGTTTACGCATTCAAGCCAGGGATGCAGGTAAGCGTGGTGGGCGTCCTCTCTGGCGCCGTTATTTTTTGATTCGTGATGCATTTGCTTCTCTTGGTCCTGCCGCTGTGCTGACAGTTCATCGCAGTCAAGGCAGTAGTTTCGGGGAGGTATATGTGGCCGATGACGTGTTCTGGCCGCAGGACCTTGTTCTGCGGAGACAGCTGGCCTACGTGGCTGTAAGTAGAGCTCAAGAGGCGGTCTGGATGACTGGGAGCTCATCATCTGCACGCGCGATTGAGCGTTGGACGCGCGTGCTTAGAGGTGTGTAATGTCCAAAGCTTGAACCACTATTACGATTTGCTTTTAATACCATTAAAGTATTAGCCAAGTATGGCAAGATTTGTGCCATTATTGTTAAATCATGTGCAGCTATTGTGGTCATTTATCTGATATAAATGATAAATTGTAGATGAAGTAAATTCTATATTAGTTGTCCGGTTTGACGTGAATCTTGTCTTGATTTCTGGCTATGATGATATCAGTACACTCAAAAGTTGATGCCACCTGTATTCAGGGGGTATTAGGATCGAATGACAAAACTTTGAAGGATTGAGCTATTTGCTGACTTATGAATAATTCGGATCAGTCTTTGATCAACTAGTCAATGACTGTACAGAGACAAAAGTTTACCAATTAATATGTATAAATTGAAGAAGATTAGATTGAGTGAATTAGTCGTCTGGCATTGGGAACAGCCAAAGGCAAATACATAACCATTTGATGATACCGCTTGATATTCATTCAACGTAGTGATTTTGCTCATATTATCTTTTGTTTTTGCTAGACATACTGACGCTAGTTTGTCAGGTAATTGAAATCATGGAGGTATCTTGGGAAATCAAAAGACGCTGAAATTATTATAATACAAACACGCTTAACATGTTCATTGCCGAAGCCATTACGTTGATGTATGAATTAATTCCTCAAGGCTGATTCTCATCTGTAGTGGATTTGATGCATTTTTAGGCGATAATTGCCCTTCTTTTTGATATACCAAATAGTAACTCGGAAATATGTCTGCTTGTTTTTAATTGGTTTGCCATTATGAACTTCTTAGTTGGTATGAAAATACTTTTTATGCCCTAGCAAATGAGTTTAAGTTGCGAACAGCCGCTATTAATGAACGCCTTGCACTGTTGAAATAAGCGGATCGCTTCGGGTCAGCAACGGCGAACTGAGTTTTGGACATTGCCAAAATCATGTCGTTAGTTTGAGAGATGAGTGTATTAGCAAAGCCAGTTAACTCATAAGGAGTCAGGACACGGTCATTTTTTCTTGCTTTAGAGAGGAGCTCAGCAAGTTTCTTAGGATCAACATTGTCGGGAATCGAAGTCATTGCTTTTTAGGCTTGAACACACAATAATGGTGTGCAGTTGATAATGTATAAATAGCAAAGCATGTATGCTTGTGAAGCTAATACTTGACATTATGCCTGAGCTCTTTATAAAAATTCAATTTTTTAATCAGAAAACAAGTCAGATGTATCAAAGCAAACATTAAAGGCTGTGCAGATCGAATTCATTTCTCTTGGTTGTTGTGGCCAATATCTACTTTTGGCTTGAGAAATATTTTGTAGGGATTGCTTTCGTTGCTGTCATCTTTTCTCCCTTTTTGTGAGGCAAAATATTGAAGCGAAAGCAAGACTCGGTGGGGGGAGTTGGAAATACCCCCCATTTTTTTAGCTCAATAGCTCTGGCTAGTCTTTATTGTTTGTATTTTGCAATGATATTTGGAGTTGAATTAATGTACCGATGCATGCCTTTCGTTGTTTCTTAAATGAACGCAATTATTCGTATTGCTTCTTGCCTATTGGTTGATCGTAGTATTTAGGAATGCTTTTTCTGTGAGTTTATTGCAACCAGAGACCTCTTCTAAAGTCTTGAGTGGACCAGTGAGGAAGTAGCAAGTAATCTTAATCTTTTTTTTAAGATGCACATGCTTCACAGAAGGAAAAGATAGCATTTACTGAGCTAATGTTTTGAGATCTCTCTAAACAACCTCTTGCAATAAGAAAGAAATTGCACTGTATTAAAGGCTACGTGGATTCCCCCATCAGATTGCTATTATAAGAGAACTTAAATTTGTAAGTCGATGAATGATATTGAGGAGTTCCGCAAGCAGCTATTAGCATCTACTGACAACTCTCATTCAATTGATAAGTCAGAACTCATTCAGCAAGACCTACAGATTGCTTATGCAGCACTTGATCGGTTGACTGATAGCCTTGGTGAAATGGTATGTGATACTGAAGACTCTGACTTAATGGTCTACTACGCACAGCTGCGTGGAGAACTTTGTTCTTATTTCAATGGAATCAGCATGTTGCTGGAGGATTACAATAGCGATTCATCGCTCCCAGAATGAAATAAACTATCCTATTAGTATTTTAATACGGTTGAGATCTATTGCTTCCCTGTTGGTTGATAATTTCCAAGTTTCTATTGGCTGTTTATACCTAATATAGTCTTTATACCGTTTATGTTTTGTAAGGCCTCTTTTATAGGAAATGAGTCTTGTTTTACGTTCCGAATAAAAGCTGTGAATTATAACTGCTTATTGTTTTGCTGATACAGAGCGTGGATAATGGTGGAATTGGAAGTTTCGTTTTTATCTTAGATGACCAAGCTGCCAGTTGAATGCAATTGTTATTCGAAAAGGGTTCAATCCAGATGTGAATTATTTTCAACTCAAATATTATATTTCAGGTTAGATCTGTTTATAGAGGTTGGCTATAACTGAAGTTTAAGTTGTATCACTTGATATAGATCTTATCCGAAGGTTAATAGTAAATTGATGATTAGTATTAATCATTGTGTTTATGGGATTCTTTATACGCTATTGGAATTCCAGGTTCGAGATGTTTTGTGATGCAGCTTGTGACGCAAACACCATCATAGAGCCCACAACTAGTGACGCACTCAAGGTAAGCATCAACTGCTTCCCATCGTTCTGTGATTGACTCACATTCGTGTTCATTTTTGAATGCTCTCATCTCATTCTCTCGGTTGAGATCTGATTACGACAGTTTTTCTTTTTTGGCAAGTAAATTATTGCGATTCAAGAAGTTCTGAGTTTATATGCTTATTCATTGGGTAAAGATTTCAGGTTTTGAAACTCATTAAAAAATTAAGGATTGCTTAATGTTTTCAGGCTGTGGACAGCGAAAAACTCTTCTTATGGGAGAAAGTAGCTGTTATAAATAGCTATAAACCAAGCCATTTTTCTGCTTGTGATCTTGCTGCTTCACGTCATAGATGAAAAGCATATATGGAATAACATGTATGTGACGATACCGATTGAGATTGCTGGCACTGTAAAGTTCATGACCTTTGTTTCTTGCTCTTTTAGTTTAAAAAGTGCTATTTGCCTCTATTGCATGAGCTGCTACATTTTTACTCGAAAGAGTAATAATGCTTACAGGCTAAATCGGAGCTGAGATGACTCTGGTTTCATGAAGAAATCGTTGCAAAAATTTTGGTATAAATGGTGCCATTTAGTATTATTTATTCATACTTAAAGTATCATGGCTTGGTTTTTCTTCTTTGCGGTTAATGCCACAATCATTGATATTGGCTGAAAATAAGGATAATTTTTAAGTCTATTCTAAAGTTGTCATTGGTTCTTAGAGTCCCTTTTGGGCGGATATGTCGGCATCAACTGTTTTGAATGAACAAGCGATGAATTGTTATTCTGTATTTCAGGTATTTTATGGTTTCGAATGCGCATTGTCCACTGTCTGAATTGAGCTCTAGCTCAGTTATTTGTAAAAGCTTCTTTCGGGTAATCGCTCACCTTGAGAGAAGAGTTAGCATTTTAAATAATGTTAAATATTAGATACTGAGATTTGTATTGGTAAGCATGTTGGCATCAGTGAGAACACTTTTACGGCTCATTAGCTCATTTAATTTTTGTTGTCTAAGGCTAATTTTATTCAGTTTGTTATTGCTTTCAACTACCATTGATTTAATTTTTCTCATTGAGTTTGACTGTATTGAGGCTATATGAACTTACTCGCCATCACTTGAGAATCTCGTTTATTTTTGCTTGAAGATCTACCTGTTATTTTGCTCCTAGGTTGTTGTTCATTTCCGATCAGAACTATCTCGAATGAATCGCATTGAGTCAGTAATTTTCAGGAGTGGCAGTGCTTTTTTGCTGATTGAACTCTTTGCCTATGTGCCTTATTCATGCTTGCCTAGAGAATCCTATTGCGAGCTATTTTTCTCGATTTAATACAGTGAAAATTTTAAATTTATTGCTCTTCGTCTATTGATGATTATTTATTTTGTTTATTCCCTTTGCTCCTTTTAAGATCAATCTGATTCAGCTGTCATAATTAAAAAGGCGAGAGGCTTCGCTCTCGAAATTTCTGAAATTCAATTCTTGCAAGTCAATCAATGGCTGCGACAGGTAACTATTGAACTGTACCGGCTATCCATTTTATTTGTTATGTAAATAGCTTTGGTAAGCTCTTCCGGTTTGGTGTTGATTTGATTTTCATTGGAAATATAGATTTGATTTCTTTCTAATGTCAACCTAATTTTAATAACTCGATGTTTCTTGTTTGGGTCTTTCAATACATTCATTGTCCTTATTTATTATCGGTTTTGAGTTTTCCTAGAATATATGGACCTGCACCTTGCTTGAATTGGAGGTGTTCAGATCAGGGTGAGACCGCTAATTCCCTGCCAGCCGAGGTAGCCACCGATTCCAATGCTGAGGGCTGCTAAGACGAGCTCGCCTCGTGCAAAAAGTACTTGTTTGCCTTTTTCCAAAAATGGTAAAACTTTTTCCCGGCCTACCACTACCGCGATCAAGGGTGTTAGCAACAAAAGGCTGGCGCCAATTGTGAATGCCAATAGACCAACAAGTTCTTGCCAAGTGGGTAGCTGTGCTGCCAAAACAACACTGGCTGATTT
>QCUL01000051.1 GCA_003210755.1 Synechococcus sp. AG-679-C18 | reverse complement strand
TGTCGTTTTGGTGGTAACCAGGTCCATATGGGTTTGCTTCAGCAGTTGATGGAATCACCCCGTCGACTGCGAAGAACGCCGCCGCACCCAGAAGACCGCCAGCAATAGAACCGACAACAACACGACCAAGACCTTTCATTGATTTGTTTTGATTGCAGTCAGCGTCGCTGAAAGAGTGGTGAAGGCGCATCCCCCAAACGAGTGAATCTGTTCACAGCAGCCAGCCAGCAGTAGCTGAAGGTTTACGAGGAGATGCTTTTTAGCGGGAAAATGTAAGCCAATCAAACTCCGCAAGCTTGCTGCTGCTGAATGCGACCGCCATAGCTGTTTGTTGCTGAGTAAGTCACACGAACCGCAAGCTGAGTGTTGGAAACTTTGACGTAATCGTGATCGACTTCGCGGTAGCTGCTGGGATCTTTAAGAGCTGACTTGATCGCAACACGGCAACCGGAAAGAGTGCGGTTGTTGTCGCGTGAAATCAAAGTGACAAGGCTTACGGGTTTGTTGGCTTCAGCAGTAGCAGCAGCCTGCTTCTCAGCAGCGACTTTGGCTAAGTGATCTTTGTTAGTGATCATGCTTCTGTTGACGCTTGTGCCATCAAAAACCTTGGAGCAGGTTTCAGTGTTGCCTGCGTTGCAATCAGCCAAATATTGCTTGTTGCCTTCGTTGCCTAAGTGAGCAAGACCGGCAAGAGCTGGAATTGCAACGGCAACAGTGATGGCGGCGATGAAACGTTTTTTCATTGTTTTGAGGGATGGTGCCTGATCTCTCAGGCGTGAATAGATAGGGCCAAAGCCCTGTGATCAGAAAGGGGGTTCCTGTACGTACTCTCCATTGCCTGAACTCCAATTACGGCAAGAAGCGCAATCAAGATCGCCAGTCAAGGCATAAATAGAGCCAAAAATGATCGCGGGGCCAAAAAGACCACCGGCGAGAATTGCAAGGTTTTTAAAGATGGGCTTCATTGGTTTTGAGAAGTTGTGCCTGATCTCTCAGGCGTGAATAGATGATGCGTAATCAGAAACCAGCTGCATCTAAAGCAGCTTCATATTCATCGCCAATTACAAACGGTCTCCAATTCATAGAAACGTTCCTCTTTTTTCAGCTTCACCCGGATCGAAGTGAAGGCGCATCCCCCATCTGAGTGAATCTGGTCACAGCTGCCAACCAGCCAGCGGGTCAGGCGTTGTAAAGGACACCAAGCCTGCGTAGTTCAGCCTCATCAACATTCAGCGGGTTTTGTTGATATGTAGCAAGTAAGCCCCGCAACCATTTCACTCGTTTCTTGCGGGTGCTTTTTGGAATGCTGCGATCGCATCGCTGGCAGATGACACGTTGCCCTACTAAAACAAGACGCGGCTGCATTTCAAGCGTCGGTAAATCATCAGGTAAACGACAGCACATCTCCTGCTGCTATTAGCCCTCAGGGCAATTCAAGATGCTGTCCGCTGGGGATTCTTTAGCCCGTGACTTAGATCGTGTCCTTGAAGCCCATAGCGGGTGATCTTGTGGTGGCATCGATAGATCAACATCAGCCGCGATTGCTGCTAATGATTCATCGGACTGTGAGAGCAGATCATTTAATAATGCAATTTGATCAGTCTCTTCAATGCTCATTTAATTACCTGCGCTAGATCGATTTGAGTCTTAATTGCACCGATCATTGCCGAATGATTTTCACGCTTTGATGCTTTCAGCAAAATATCTTCGAGCTGATAAAGCTTTTTGGCAACAAAATCTTGACGGTCTTCATCAACAGCTTGCTTGATGGCGTCTTTGGCTTTACGAATCAAATTATCTACAGCACCACGAGTCAGCCCCCACTCGGTTCGACCGTATTCGAGAATCTCCGGACGCTGAACACCGTTAGCGATCATCTTTAAAAGCTGGCTAATGCGTAGCTCTTGTTCAGCTTTAGTTGCTTTACGACCCATTCAATTCGTCCCGAAATCTTGTTGCGGAAGTTGATTCATTCTGACAGGCGGATTTAAGGACATGGGATCAAGTAGCTCCTGATTGCCCGTGCTCAAAGCGTGCAGAACGGGCTGCATTTATTGCTGTCATGTCTTGCCCTGTGACTTCAACTGGATAAGGGAAAGGGTGTGACTGGCAGCTATACATTTCGAACTGATGGAAGTGCTGTTGTTTCTGCGGATCAAAGGGGCTGAAGTCTTCGACCTTGGCAAATACAACATCCAAGGTTGAGCTGTCGTGTGCAACGAGCCGCAGAAAGGTTGGATCTTGCCCTGGATTGTCTTTTTTCCATTGCTGGCTGCGTTCTAACCCCCACGGTTCGACATACCAATAAGCCGCTGGTGCTGGCGTTCCAATCAGAAACAACACACGCTTTCCGCTGGCGTTAGCAAGCTCAACGGCTTTATTTATTTCGTCAAAGGATGGTGCATCAGGTTTGACCTCAGCCCACATTTGAACGTCGGGCAGCCAGAAATCAGGGAGATAAAAACCTGCTTTTCCAAGATCAAAGCCTTGCGGTTCGTAATCCCATCTTTGCTCTAAAGAGTCAAAAGCAACTGCCCAACGAGCTTCAAGACGTGAGCGGAAATGATGCCCTGCGTATCTGGTTTGGATGGGCTTGATGGAGCTGGTCATGGGGATCAGAAGCTGAGCGAGATAGAAGATGAGCAAGGAGTGGTTTTGTGATCCACTGAAATTGATTTGTTGCCGTGACGAATTTGATCATTGAACCGATAGACGATTGCCCATCTCAGTTGCTCGGAGCTAGTCGCCAGAACATCGAGGTTGTGATGGTGTTCGTTGTCAGTTGGATCGATACCTAGTAATGCCTCTCGAATTGCAGTGAAATTGCATGTTTCGATGAAGCCTTCGTCATCGGTGAAGCAGGTGTCTAGAGCCTGAATGAAGTCGAGAACGGTGCGATCGAAGTTGTCCATGAATCAGAAAAAGAGTTGTTTTGGGATTGGAGCAGGGATGTTTCCCTATATGGGAGAGACCCCTAGAAACAGTTGATTGCGTTGGAAGGTAGTGGTGGAGGAGGGTTTGGGCGTTGGTCCCAACCGTTGTCAACGGTTGTCAACCGTTGGAGCCAACGGCAAGAAACCAGTGAGAGACAGGATTCCAACGGCTTCAACTGTTTTGAGCCACCAACCTCCATATAGGGGGCTAAAACTGGATTTCCAGTAATGGGGCTCCAACGGTCAAATTGCAGACAGTGACTGGCTTCCAACGCAATCAACTCCTTATCGTGTACTTAAAGGTCTGCCCTTTTTTGGTCTGCGAAGCGAGCTGTTCTTTCACCAAAGCGTTGAGCTGGCGTCGTGTGGATTCGACTTCTGAGGGAGTTGGTTCGCGGTTTAGATGCTGAACTCTGCACGCCGCAACTTGCTGCGCAGTTGCTCCATTTGGGTCTTTCCAGATGCCACAAGCACCAGCCAAGAACTCCAACGTTTCGCGTTGCCCTGGAGTGAGTTCATCAATGGTTGAAGCCTTGCGATCATCTGCAGTTAATTCACCAAGCTTCTGTTGGAAGTTGCCGAGCACGTTGAAGGTGCCGTTTTCCCAATCACCACGAATCAGAAGGTCGATATATGGACCGCGACCCTCGTAGACCATCCGCCGATGAGGGTTCTCCTTATCGGCTACCCACTTTCCAGTTTGTGGATCTTTCTTCTCCAAAAAGTGCATCGAGATGCAACCGGAGACAGCACCACCGGCAGAGCCATGCCCACGGATGGCGTTAATGCCCACAGGACCGGTTTCTTTTGGTGAATGGAACAAACAGACGTGAGTGGTTTCCGTCTGGCTCAGGAGCGTCTGAACATCGATCAAAGCGCCACCTGCTTCAGGTTCTTGGTCATTGCCATGGACCCGTTGGATGCAGGCGAAGAATGAATCGGTGATGAGGATTGCGCCGGGGTTGTTGGCGGTGTCCTGAATCAATCGATCCATGCCTTGGTCATCCCAAGCCAGGTCATCTTCCTCTGTGTAGAGAGAAACGATTTGAGGGTGAAGGGTGCCATCGGCATCCATCAAACCTCTGGCTTTTAGGTAGTTGGAAGAATCAGCACCAGGCTGATCAACCCACCAAAGGATGAATTTGTGACCCTCTGGCGGGGGTGGTGCAGGGGTCCATTCAGGGTTGCCTAAGAAGGGGATCTGATAGATGAGAGATGCCACCAAATCGGTTGCAACCTTGGTCTTTCCAACCTTGTTGAAAGCAGCGATACCGGTAAGGCAACGCATAGCAATGAGGTTGTTGATCAGATATTCCTTTTGCTTGAACTTGGCTTTTTCACCACCTTTAGTGCCCTTCTCAGCAGTGCCTGTGATCAGGTTCCGTTGATGTTGGAGCAAAGTTGCCCTGACATGATTTGGGCTGGCTGAAACACCAAGCTCACGGGCAGAGGTTGCGGCACGGATCTGGCGGCGGATGCTGTTTTTCTCGAAGCAAGGGTGCTCAGGATCAACAAGACCTTTCAACACTTCATCCCATTCATCAATGGGAGAACCGCCCTTCACTCCGCCATTGGGCTCCGTTACGGGCTCTTTATATCCACCAGGCTTTGCCCATTTATGAAGGGAGCCAATGCTTAGCCCGCCTTCTTTGGGTTTAAAGCTGAGCCATTTCTTTAGGCACTCATCATCAGATTTGAAGTTGTCCATTTGCTTGGACCATTCAGTCCAGGCATCAAGCAATCCTTCATCGGTGTGATGCAGAGCAATCCCAACCCGCAACCAACAGCGGTAGTTCTGATTCTCAGCAGGATCGATGCACTTCAGCATCTCCACTGCACGAGCTGCATCATCACTGGAGGGTTTAACAGGCTTCGATTCTGTTTTCCTGGTGATGACCTCAAGCAACCATTCGGGTGCTTCTGCAACTTGCAGGAGATCAGGACTGCGACCTTTCAGGAATTTGTATCCAGGAGTTTCAGGATGAGCGCCAATGACGGCGCAGTAATGATCACTGAATCGCGCTTCAAGCAGGTCGATTCCGTTCTCACCCCAAGTCTTGCGATTGGGCATCTCCTCCCAATAATCCATAGGGACGGTGAAAGCGAGCGCCGCACGACCGGGCTTGCCGCTAGTCCAGCTCACCGTGATTGGTAGGTCAGACACTTCGAATCCAGTGGCGGATTTAAAGCAACGTTTTGCTGACCCTGGATCGTCTTGTGATGCGTCGAAATCCATGACCAGCAGCCCGCCGGAGGCGACACCGCATTTGACGCCAACAGCGTGAGTGTCGCCATTCATGGAAGGAAAATCCTCCTTGCTCCATGAACGCTCCTTCCATGCGATACGCATTTCAGTACCGCTGACTTTCATAGGTGCTTTGTCATCAGACAAAGGAATCAGTTCCCAATCTTCAGGAAGCTGGTCAACCTGCTGCAGATGTTGCGAAGAAAGGCTCACAACGCCACCTCCCGAGAGGAAGCGCCACCGGAGCAATGCTGCTTTAAAGTGGATGTAATGGGTTCATGTGGGGGGATCGTTGGAAGCGATCTCTTTTTTTTGCCTATTTTTAGGCAAGCCTCTTGGGCGGCATACATAACTTTTCAATGGTCATGGGGGTTATTTCCGTTTTTGGAAGAAGTGGGGAAGTGCAGGGTTTAAGGATTGGTGCTCGGTTGGAAAGGTCGAGCTACCTAAGGATCTGCATTGCACCTAAAGGGAAATCAGGCGTTTAAATCGAGATGTGTTTTAATCGCTGCCTGCAGTTCACGATTGACGTTTGAGTTGCGTTTCTTGACAAGTGACATCAGTTCACGGTCAACGTCAACATTCAATCTGCAAGCCCGAACCTGATCAAATGTGAACGGTTTGGTCTTGGTACTCACTGGGGGGGGAAGCATCAGATAGGACTTCGTAAACATAACAACCGCAAGCCATATATCAAGCGTCCCTGAACACCATTAGCCATCAGCAAGGCAATAACCCTTGTCGTAATCATAATATGATTAAGTATCTCTGGGAAGCGTCAGAGCGCAGTCACTGAGTGTCCCTGAACACCATTAGTCATCAGCAAGGTAATAACCTTTTCTATTGATAATATGATTAAGTCGCTAATCTCCAGCGCCTAACGATTGCAGGAAAGATAATATCTTTATCTTTTCAAATCGCAGCCCCTAACTGAACTTCTTCCTTCATGCCCTTTGCATCTGCCTTCGCCCAAGGCCTTCGCCCAAGACCTTGAGCCAATCGCGGCAACACTCGCCCAGGAAGCTGTGATCTGCGCGACTTTGGCTTCTGAACAGTGCGGTGTTTGGATCGTGAGCGGCTCACAGCGAAATCTGCCTGAGCTCACCTGAGCTCCACGGCTCCCCTTCCATCGAGACCGGATCTCGATGGGATCGCCCCACGCTCCGCTTTTTGGGCTTCGCTCAGGGCTTGGGCTTGTTCGTAATACCAACCATCCTGATTCCTTTTTGCTGCTGCATGTATCCGATAACTTCAGGATCTTCGCCTGCCTCAATGGCTTGCTGAATCAGCTCATCCGTAATTGTGTGCGCCATGAATCGAATGCCTGGCGAATAACCCGTTAGTGCCATCTGCACCGACATTGCCTCAAGAGGCTGCCAATCGATTTCACCATCTCCGATTGACATTCCAACCCGTTGACCTTTGTTATCAAGAGTCACCTTCAAGCCAGAACGTCGAAGCAATGAATTGATTCCACGGCGTTGCTCTGGGGTATCTTCTCCATTAGCGAAGGCATCAAATAACACCTTTAGAGCCTTATCAAATTCGACTGAATTGATCTCATGCCGTAAGCCTGCAAGACGCTGCTGTGCATCGTTCAAAGCCTTACGGGCGGCTTCCGCATCAGACCTAGCTTCATCCACTGCTTCTTTGAATAACGGGTCAATCTGACCAGTCTTTAAGGCTTCTTTGAACAGCTTTGAAGCATTGGCTTCTGCTTGTTCAGATTGCGCTAATTGACCTTGTAAACGACTAATTGCTGCCTGTTCTGCCTTTATTTGGACATTTTTACCCGTATTTGCGGCAAATAGCTGCTGAAGTTGCCCCATCTTCAATCTGGTCAATAGATGAGCGTTTAATGCTTCGAGCCTGTAGCCCTTCGATCCGCACGCTTCGCGGCACTTGACATAGCGAAGAGTGATCAAGTCACCGTTCTGATTTCGCTTTGAACCTGACTTGCAAGCTTTCAGGGATGCGCCACCGCCACAACTGCAGCGGGTTAATCCTGAAGCGATGCTCCATGTAGTGCCACGCTTCCCGCGTCCAGTGCCTGGATGGGTGCGTGCAGATCTTGCGGCGAGCGTCTGGTCTACTTCTTGCTTCGTGAGAGCTAATGGCAGCAGATCAGGAAACGCCCGTTCATTGGCAGCGCGATCACCACGACGTTCTCTTCTTTTCTTCGACAGGTTGTGCTGCCGGTTCATCACGACCGCACCCCATACCTTCGGATCGATCAGAAGGTTTTTCACCTGGAATCGAGTCCATTCAGGCTTACCGGACAAGGTAGGAATCCGTTCTTCGTTGAGACGTGCGGCAACGACCTGATCACCGTCGATCATCGCCATCTCAAAGACACGTTTAACGATCGCGACCTTTTCAGGGATTAGTTCAACCTGACCGTCTTTTAACTGCGCCCATTGAGGACAGAAGACGTTTGCGCGTGGCAACCGACCTGCTTCAAGTTCTGATATCGACTGATCCCATGACCGTTGGATGCGCCTGCTGAGTTTCTTGCTGTATTCAGCAGCTGCATGAATTTTGGCGATCAATTGAATGGCCTTTCCAATATCTGAATTAACCGATTCGTAGGTATAAATCTGCGCGTCTTCCATCGTATGGATGACCATCCCAGAACGAAGCAATCCAAAGATCACGTCTTGCACTGCATCGATCAGCTCCTGGCGGCTGAGACGATCGATTGATTCCACGAGCAGGATTGGCTTCTGCCCTAGCTCCCCGGCTTGTGCGAGCAACAGGAAGCGACCTAGGCAGCCATTGGAGACGTGTTCGCCATAACGAGCAGAGAGACCGGGATCAGTTAGGTCAAGGCTGGTGTCGAGCTGCAACCCGTGCTCTTTACACCAGGCATCGGCATCAGTGGATTGACCTTCAAGCCCACGGCCCTTGTGAGCTTGATTAACGCTGCTGACTCGCAGGTAAGAGAAGACCCTTGGCAAGAGCTGAGAACGTCCTGCTGAACAGCATTGCTGAAGTCTATCTACACCGCAAGCTTTTCTGCGCTAGTCTGCCAATTGGCATGTACACCAGCAACGCGAAGAAGCTCGCGATCAGCTTCCACAGCAGGATTTCCTGTAGTGAGAAGCGTCTCACCGTAAAAAATCGAATCTGCACCAGCCTGCAAACACAGGATTTGAGCCTCCTGGCTGAGCTGCTCTCGACCTGCACTCAAACGAACACGACTGCCAGGCATCAAAATCCTCGTCGCAGCGATCATGCGCACCAAATCAATGGGATCGATAGGAGGCAGTTCCTCCAACGGTGTGCCCTCAACTGCAACCAAAGCGTTAATCGGAATGCTCTCTGGATGTGGGTTCATTGAGGCAAGCACCTGAAGCATTGAAGCCCGGTCACCAACTGTTTCTCCCATGCCAATGATGCCACCGCAGCAAAGGGTGACTCCCGCATGGCGCACCCTTTCAAGGGTCTCCAAGCGCTCTTGAAAAGTCCGGGTTGTGATGATTTTGTCGTAATGCTCTGGACTCGTGTCGAGGTTGTGGTTGTAAGCCGTAAGACCTGCTTCAGCGAGACGTTGAGCCTGATGATCTGTGAGCATCCCTGCGGTAACGCAGGCTTCCATTCCAAGGGCACGCACTCCACTGACCATCTCCAACATGGCGTCAAATGGGGCGCCCTCGCGAATTTCACGCCAAGCCCAACCCATACAAAAACGGTCAGCACCAGCCTGTTTGGCAGCTTTGGCTCGCTCTAAAACAGGAGCAACCTGCAACTCGGGCTGACCAGTGACATCACTGCTGTGATGCATCGACTGCGGGCAGTAGGCACAGTCTTCCTCGCAACCACCGGTTTTGACACTCAGCAGAGATGCCAACTGAACGTGATAGCCAGGATTAAACGCACGATGAACTCCTTGGGCACGCCAAAGCAAATCCATCAAGGGAAAATTGAGAAGCCCTTCGATCTCGCTTCGCGACCAGTCATGGCGCACTTGAACCGCTTCCTTCATCAACCCTGAGAGTGAACCTCAAGCCTTCAGGATCCCAGAGCATTGGCAATTAGACCACCAAACCACCAAAGCGACGGGTTCGACTTTGATAATCCTGAAACGCGCCAATCAACGCTTCACGATCAAAATCCGGCCAAAGGACATCTGTGACATGGATTTCGGCATAAGCAAGTTGCCAAAGCAAGAAGTTGCTGATTCGATGTTCACCACT
>QCUL01000050.1 GCA_003210755.1 Synechococcus sp. AG-679-C18 | reverse complement strand
TGGCTGTAAGAGCTGAAAGAAACAACATGCCTAACGCCAGATTCCAACAAAACAGTCATTCATGCCTACAGAGTCTTTTTATTTCAAGCTAGGAGCTCTAAAACAGTAAGCAGCGATGCGACACCTGAGCCTGATCTCAGCAGGGTTACTCCTTGCCGCATGCAGCCAATTGCCACTGGTTTCCAAACCCCAGAAATATGTGGCCACCCTGCAATGCGGAGAGATTGGGAAGGTGCAATACAGCACCTCGGGAGCAGTGAATGTCAACAAGCATTCAATCACCATCGGATCCAAAACGTGGAGCGGGACAGAAGATGGGGGGAGTATGCGTTTCTTCACCCCTAACCAACGCACTACAAAAAGCCCGTGGATGAGCTTTTACCAGAACAAAGCCTGGCTCTATCTGGACTACAAAGGCAGTGAAGGATGGAGTGATCTAATTGGCGATCAATCCTCTCAATACCGCAACAAAAATCCTGAGCTGCAAACGATTGAATGCACTCCAATCAATCGCGATGATCAAATCGTGGGATCTTGGAGAAGCAATGATGCATCCAGACCCTGGATTACGATTTCGTATACTGGAGATAATAACAATACATTTAACATCCAGGAATGCGATAACTCAACGAGATTGACTGGATGCAGCAACCAAACTGCGATGTGGAAGAACGACACAATGTTCTCATATCAATCCAGAAACTAACAAAAGATCATTGGAAAACTTGATATTGAGAAAGAAGAAATTACGCTACAATCCAATCAGAATCGAGTTGGCAAATGGATTCGCAAAGCAACAGTCATGCTCTGTAGCTTCAACAACGAAACACCCAAGCAGGCCACGATTCGCGTAGGCAATCAGATCAAGATCCAGTGGTCCGATGGGCCGAAAATGTCTTACGAACCAATTCCACCAATAAATGGTCAGAACTATGAAGATGCACTGGGAGGACGTTGGACCGTGCTGAATCGCCTTCAGGGTGTGGATCGAATTCTCAAACTTGAGAACCTCAGCAATCAAAATATTATTTCTTGCCAAGCCAACTCTAAAAATATCCGCTGACATTCACTCAACGGATAGCAATGCCAAATATGTTATGAATTTCATATTTAAATGGAACGCTTCCAAAACAAATATCACTAAAAACATAAAGAAGTTTATCCTACTGATGAAAACTGGCTTGACTCAACTTGTGCCTTAACAGCTGAGAAAGTCAGTGACTGTAGAAGTTAAGCAGGAGTGGATGGTACCACTGTTGATTAAATCTGAAAGAGATAGTTTTGTTACCTAGCAAATTGAATATGGGCACTCGCCGCCCCCCATTTGGGGGATCAATATAAAAAATCACTACCCCATTGAGGGATGTGATTAATGCCTCACTCAACGATAGTCAATACATCGGAGAAGCCATTCTCCCCATTCAATGAAAGACAAGTCAAATGAAATCTTCATTTTTATCCGCAGGCTTACTTGCAAGTCTATTGATTGCATTACCTACTCTTGCTAGAGATAAGGCCACACTCTCATTTGGAGCTGTTGTAATACCTAGCCAAGAAGTAGTTTCCTGCATCCACCAAGAGAAAACAGCTACAAATCACTCAAGCGAAAGGTATAACCCTCGTTGTAAATCTATACTCTCAGACTTCAACAGCAGATGAAGCCATTAACCAATCCCTTTCCTTGAAAACTCAATGGACGCCCAACAAAGAGCTGCTGCGATTCGATTACTAGCAGCAGTTGAAAAAGACCCAATGCTCATGGCTGAATCTCGTCTTCTGTATGGAGACTGGTACAAATATCTGTATGATCACTTAATTGATCACGATAAAGCCGATGAATACTCTTCCTAAATTTTTAAATGCCTTAAAGCGAATCATCTTGCCTAGACCGTGAGACCATTGCCTCCCTTGGCAGATGAAGAGAGATGGAAGAGCATGAAATTCACAATCTATTTCTCCTATCTATGTCAGCGAAATTATTAAGAGGCCCTCAAGTGAAAAGGATGATTCATTCCCACAAGAATCAATAGTCCTGCTTTCGCATGAGATCTGGCAACCGTCCTACCCGCTTGGCCTGGATCCATCAGGTTGAGATCGATTCCCACGCTTGGTTCCAAAGATGAAAGACCAACAACACCATCACAATTTCTAGGGAAGATTTTCAGTGTCTGCCTGGAGAGGAGCATCGAATTCCCCGAGTGAATGAATTGTGCGAATGAATCTGATGACTGCAGTAACTCCCGCATGACAATCCCTTAAAAGCAGTACTTCGAGATAGCCATTGCCACTCCTGAAAGACTCATACCCCGCCCGTCATTATTTATAGGAGCCACCTCTAGTCAAGAAGTAGTGAAATCACTTGTCCTGATCCTTGTGCTCCTATCAGGAATTGCCTCCAAAGCATCGAGCAGCAGTCTCGAGGGGGAAAGCAGCGCGGACGTCCAAGCCGTACAAATCCAGCCGGACTATCCCTCATTTCACGCTGGATGCATGGCGAGGGAGATGACGATGTGGGGAGACGTTGCGGAACTAATGATGGAGCTCTCAACTGCTCACTGCTACTGCAAATACATCGGACTGGAGAAGAGAGGAAGCTTCAGTGAGGACAGCCAACAAACGGTGGCCTCAAGTTGCTATCGCGAAGCAACCATGGACAAAAAAGCGGGCTTCATCTGGTGGGCACTGCCTCTGCATCTGGAACGAATGAAGCAGTAAGACAAGCTGTCGCCACCGCGAAGGCTCGAGCTCTATATCCACTACAGACCGATTTGAGCATGGTCGCTTACCAGCCGAGATCTCGGGCGCTCTTCACTCCTGGTAACAGGATGGTGCGCTCACGGCGAACTTGTGCAGGACTTAGTCCAAGGTCCGTTGCAATCTTGGTGATCAGTCCATAAGGCCAAATATCAGGATGCTGCTCAGCAGCTTCATAGATGGCTTCATCCAAATCGATTTTTGCGAGCCGCTCACGGCGAATTTGCTCAGCCGTTAGATCGGAATGAAAGGTTGCTGATGTCATGAGTGTCACCAAGTGGGACCTTTTCGGTCTACGCGCACTACTTGCCGCTTGGAAGGGGGACAACCGTCATCAAAGGTTCGGTTTCGGGGCCTCTCTCCTTTGGCGGATGTGATGAGTTCATCAAGCATCTGAAAAAGGCCAAACCGCAGCACCAGATCTGCTCGTGCAACCCCAGCGCATCCACAACGACTTCAGCACCGGATTCGAAACGTTGCCGCCACCCCTTGAACACTGATGTGTGCTCCTCAGCTAAGTGGAACTATTCCTTCTCAAATAGCTGACGAAAAATTCGTTCCATTCAGCCTCCGATCGAATCAGACTTCAAGGAACAGCTTTTTGGTATTTGCCATTTTCATACTGATTCATGGTGGATCCCATGAAGCCCGGTGCTGAAATTCCTGCACCGAAGAGCTAAACCGGCATGGTCATCGTTCTGTTTACTTTGACCTTCCAAGGCATGGCAACGACCCAACTCCAAGAGAGGAGATCACGCTTGAGAGCTATGCGTGCTCGATTCGCGACCAACTGAAACAAGTTAAATCTGAACGTCCGGTGCTAGTTGGCCACTCCCTCGCAGGAGTTGGCATCGCTAAGGCCCTGCGCAGCGAACCGACATTCATTCAACACTCGATTCTGGTGGCTGCGTTGGTTCTGAAACCCGGGGAGCGTGGTATCGACAGGATTCCAGAGAATCGTCGTTCGAGCTATTTCGAACTCGCTGATGCCTCAACCGATGGCAGTTTCACGCTGAGTCCGGAGGTCATTAAGAGAGTCTTTTTCAACGACCTAAATGATGCGTAAGCACAAGGATTTCATGCCCAACTCACTCCGCAGCCACTATCCGTTTATCTCGAAGAGAACGTGTTTGATCTCTCTCAACTTCCATGTCCGAAGAATTATCTGGCCTGCAATAGGGATCAATGCATCGGGCTAGAGAATAGTTTGCTCTATGCCGAAAGGCTTGGAGGAGCGACAACAATCTTGAATGCAGACCATAGCGTCATGCTCTCGGCACCGAAATTGCTAGCCCGCAGCTTGATCAACCAGCTAGCTAAATGATGATCACCGGCAGCCGTGATAGTGATAGATTGATACACATGGAAGGCGTTGAATGTAAAAAGCCAGGCAAATTATTTTGTGAGGCGAGGCAATAATAGAGATTGAGATGATTAAAGAGTCCAAAGAAATTATGTTTTGGCACTTCCTGTTGTCGTTATGGAGATGCCTGTGCACTAATCCGGCCAAGACGCATTCATAGGTCAGCCCACGGTTGGCGGGATGCTCAGGTATAACTCCATCGAATCTCTAGAAGCGATGCAGAAGTTAGGCTGCTGAACGCGATTCTTTCCGAAACTGTGGTCTCATCTATCGATAAACTTCCAACAAATCAACATAATTAGCATAACCTGTATCTTATTATTCATTCGTTTCTATGCTCATACAAAATTTTGCATTTTTCGTCCATTTTGAATTCCCACTTTTCATTATTTTTAGCTGCTGAAAATCCATACACTTCTTCAAAAAGCTTATCTTTCGTAACGTCTTGATCATTGACAGTGAACCCCCTCTCTGTCAATTCGGCGGCGCACTGTGAGATTGTTTTTATGCGCGCAGATACTGGCAGCGCTGTCAGTCCTCCGACTCCTGCCGCTATCAAGAATGTAGCCGCCGCTAAATGGAACATTGATTTGAAGTTTGCCTAATTGCGGTTTAGCTATGGTTTAGATCGTGCTGGCATCAACTGTTCTATTGCAATGTGTCAAATTCGACAGCTTTGCTCTTTTGAAAGAAAGCGATACCCGCTCAAGGTGTGCGGCTTCTACAAGCACTTGCAAAACCAGACCGGGTTGAGGGCGCAACCAGACAAAGCTCTGCATCATGAGAGGACTGCGCTAGCCCACTGCTCCGCGGAACTTGAAGATGCCACTAAGCGAATAAATAGTCATCAGACCTGCTGCTGTAGTGGCTGATCGAGTGCAGGTTGATCTAGCGGCGAAGAGTCCAACATCAGAATCCTAGAAGTCAACTCCTCTAACCACTAACGAAAGCCGACTGAACCAAGCTGGCGATGCCTGCATCAATCACCCTCCTGACGATGTCGATTCTCACGGTGCCAATGATCGCGAATGCACAGCTGGACGGCGCAACGGTCTAGGGAAGGCCAATGGATTCCAACTGGAAGATCTTGCCCTAACCCCCAGGGTCAGATTGCCGCTTCATTTGGTTTGGGACGCTTCTCTGCATCGAACAAGCTTCAAGGAACCAACTTTCTCTATGGGATCAAAGGTCTGGTGTGAGCGATTGATGCGTCACCGCGACCAATTGCGCTTCGCTGTCGTAGTCAACAATGAGCGTCTGGAGTGCATCGTTGTTCACCAGCCAGACCACACGAACGGAGAAAGGTTGGCCTGCAACTATCTGATCAGGGCAACGCAAAATGATGCCATCGGGAAAGAAGTGGTTGGTCTGTTCCGTTTCCTTCCATTGCCAACTGGACTGCTTCGTTGGCATACGAGAGAGATCAGCGCGAATTTGACTTTCCTTGCCTTGCCAGCGGCCATTGGGGTTCCAGGGTTCTTCTTGATCAATGAAGTTTGTCCAGCTTTTGCTTGAGCGGTCACCACGCTCCTCACGGATGCTTGTTGTTCGAACCAGATGTCCATCGGTGCCGTACAGCACTCCAACGCTGTGTCGGATGTCGCCATCCACGAGAAACAGCTCAAAAGGTGCGATTTGGTTGCGTTCGAGATGGGGGATCATCCAGGCCGCAGCTCCATTGTCGAGCGCTAAACCACGCATGGTGTCGCTGACAGGATGCGCAAAACCACTCGCCAGGCTGTGGTCAACGCTGTTGAAGTTCCATTCTCTTCGAATGGAACGACCGTCGGCATAGTCGTAAATGTTCCGCTGAACAACCTTCGTTTGGGCTGAATCTGCTGTGAACCGGCGCGAGCTGGCGAAGGTCTCTATGACCTCCCCGGAGGGGGTGTAGCGCGTCCAGCTTCCTTGCCATTCTCCCAAGTGATGCCTCCAGAAGGCGTTCCAGTTGCGTTCGGATCGCGTTTTTGAAGGGGAGACATGCTCTAGAGCAGGCCCCTTGACCTGACTCAAGCCTGGCTGGACCAAGGCAACACCAAGCAAGAGCGTCCAAGGCCCCAACATCATTAGCCAACGCACCATGGTTTCAACGTATCAGCACCATCGTGCCCTCTCGACCCCTACCTCTAAGTACAGCCTTCTATTTGATGCTGCCCTCAATTTATTTATGGTTATTACTGATGAGACAAATCCAGATTCACAATGGGAAACAAAATAGATTGCCAATTATTGACTGCTAAATATGATCATTTATCAATTTACATACCAGTTATTGGCTGGCAATTTTGGCATCTTTGCTTTGGCCTTAGTTCGCTCAGCAGCAGTCATTTCAGACCACAGCTTGTATGTGGAATCCAGAGCGCCACGATCCTTCAGAGCCTCTTGGTAACTAGCAGTTAGTTCGGCAAACGACGTGGCACGGTCAACTGGAACCGTAAGCCGATTAGTCCATCCACTCATGCCTAAAAATACAACTAAAGTTGTTTTAGCACATATAAGGTCTGCGTATTAGTAGCAACAGTCATCATAATGTTGCTTGGACAGAATTTGAATTGCTTTTGAAGTCATAATTACGCACTTTAATGTCCCTAGTTGACACCCTTATTCAGCGATCTCATTTTATCTATTTTCTGCTCAATCGTGCCAGGTATTGGATGGCATTTAGGCGTGATTAGGCAGTGATTAAAGAAATAAAAAGTCCGTGCTATTGCAAGGGCTTTGGAGGTTAGTGTCCTTTAAGGGTATTCTCAAGGTCTAAATATTTAAAATTTAATTAATATAGCCTGCATACTTCCATCCTACTTTTGTCCCACTAGATGTAAAATCGTCGTGCACTCTCACATCCCTATTGCTTGGTGTTGATGTTAAGGCATTGATTACAGGTAGTTGTTGAATCGCTTTGCGTTTCGCTGTTGTACTTGCACCACCAAAACGAACCTTTATGTCTGCAGACACGCGAGTGTCAAATGCTTCGTCGTAGGAGATGTTTACCCCTGCTGTGACTCCACTGGTCATTTCATAGGCCAAACGTCCGAGTACGCCGGAACCATCAACTCCTTCTTGATCGCGGTGTTGGTAGTAATAACCAGCTGATGCTTTCAAGACTGGAGTGATGAAATAACCAGCATCAAATCCATAGGTGTTCAACGCCCCGCCTTGATAGACGCTGTTGAGCTTCTGCTCGACATCACCGACAGGGATCAGTCCATAGCCGTTGAATGTCCAGCTGTTTGAGAGTGCTTCTGCATTGAAGGCAAGCTGCTGGAAGAAAGCAGTTCTTTTATTGCTGACGTTCACTCCTGTATCAGCATCACCTGAAGTAATGGGGCGGCTGTCATAACCAGCATTCAGTCCGAACATCCAGGAGCGGTCGCCATTCAGCCAGCGGTAACCAACACGCGTTGAAGTGCTGACAGCTCCGCCAGCTACATCAGTATTGATGATGCTGCTATCACCCTCACGGTCAGCGAAGTTGGCGTTGACCAGGGCATCAACGAACCACACGCTGTTGTCGCCTACAGAGAGAGGCAGGAACCCACCAACACCTGCTTGGTTTGGTGTTCCAGCTCCTTGCAATGCGCCTTGAAAACCAAGAGTTGGCTTGACCACATCTTTAAGGCTGATGCTCATCACACCAAGGTCTTCTGCGCTGCTGTTTTCTTGAGCACTGGCAGACAGTGGTGCAAGGAATGCAGCAGCCCCGAGAAGCCCTGCAGTGAACTGGCGCTGCATGACTGAGAGCTTGGTGAGAGCCTTACGTTGACTAACTCCTAACGGTGATGTGAGCGGCAGTGGGCAGTTTCAGCTTTGCTGATTGTCAGCAAGTGATAAAAACCCCCGCTTGTGGCGGGGCTAGTGAATATTCAGTCGAGAGATCGATAGCGACAATTGCAGCCACCTATTTGGCTTCAATTCGAGGTTGTAGTAAATCTGAACGACCGGGCAGTAGATCTTCCGCTTCGAGTTTTGTAGTATCTAAGTTTAGAGAGAATGGCAACTTTCCCATTGCCGCCGCAGTACCAACAGTAATTCCGAAAATTAAAAAGCAGGAAATTATCAGTACTGGATGGATGTCATGATCTTTATCCATTAGGAGTCAAAGGTTTTGAGGTCGTCTCTCTTGGACATCTCCATCATTATCGTTCTGATTCGTATTGAGATGGCAAATTAAAATAGAATCTGATGAGAAATCTATGAAGGAACCCCCATTCGAGCGATCTTCTCCGCTGATCTATCCCCAAACGGGTTAAATGCTCACTCCCAGCTGCCAACCAATCAGCCTGTCCCTCTCCTCTTCAACTAACAGGGGCACCATCCAGTCAGATTCAACCTCTGCAGCTACATCCCTTCCAACCTGTTCAATGCCGAGTGCCATCAGCAGCTCTTGAAGTAGAGCCAGCGTCATATGCGTATCGAGTGTCATTGATCTGAGGTAACTGCTTAAAGCATTCCCCGCTCCATTAAAAAACCCCGCGATCGGCAGGGTAAGGTTTACAACTAATCCAGCGAATGATCAGCTTGCACGTGAAGCAAGCTTGGCTGGTGATTGATGCGCAGAGGTGTAATCGATGCCCTCTGAATGGGCAACAAAACTATGCTGAGCATCATGAAGGCGTTGTGACTTCAGCTCTTTTTCTTTGATCAGGAGGAGGGTATTCATGGGAAATGACCTACAGCGCCTCAAACCCCGTTGCTTGTTTGAGATCGAACTGCGTCCCCTTTTGGAGGACCAACGTTTTCCAAAACTAAGGGAAGTTCTTGGATTGCAGAGAGTAGGAACCGAAGCAGGGTTGTCGAAACAACCGAACTCAATCCCAATCAGACCTCAGATTGAGAACTAGACCCATCTGGAGGCGACAACCCACAAAGCTTGTCCAGCAGCGAGACAGCCCCAACAACTACACCGGGATTGTTTTGCGCCAAACCCATTCGCGCACTCTCCATCAATAAATGAATAACCTGAGCAACTAAGTCAGTCTTTTCAACATTGCATTGATCAATATCCTCATGAATCAAGGCATAAGCCTATTGCTATCAGCACTAGAGCCAACAACGTAACAAGCCATCTTTGATGAAGCCCTTCATCTAGTGATCAAACTCCTTGAGGATTCGTGGTCCGAGATTAGTGCATGGTTTAGTTTATGATCGAGCCCCAAATTGGCGAGGCGATAGACATTCTTTAGATCACGAATGAATTGCCAAAATTTAATATCGAATTCAGATTGAGCGCCCAAAATGTCATTAACCCCATCTTCTCCTTCCTTTCCTCGATAGCTCTAATCCTTTCAACT
>QCUL01000049.1 GCA_003210755.1 Synechococcus sp. AG-679-C18 | reverse complement strand
AGCCGTCCTCGATGGTTCGGTTTCAGGACTTTCCTTGAGAGTTCTTCAAGAGAGCATATTTCTTCGGTTGTTCAGTCAGAACGTCCCTACAAGAACACCATTCATTCAATTGATTAACAAGTCCGGAATCACTGGGTGGCATAACGCCAATAGATCACAGATTGACCACTGACTACCCTCGGCTTCTGCACACTGATGCCGTTCAAGTGTGACTCACCAACGGTGGAGCTAAAACTATTAATTGTGATTCATCACAAGCGAAAAGCACGGGTTCACACTTGTCCGCGAAGGTGGTTCTAAACAGCAGGAACCAGACGAAGAGTGGCTCGTCTACTCCGAAGTACTTGGTATCTATACATAATTGCTTGATTTTCTGACTTGTCTTGGTGCTGAAATATTGCAGCAAAAGTGGGATACGAACAAGACTGAAGTGAGGGCAGCAAAAAGCATTGCTATCTCCTGTAATGACAAAAAGAAGACAGCACTTGAAATTGTCGGTTCAGTACGAATGATCAGCCCTACAGAAGAACTCTCAACCTTAATTTTGGGTTGAATTTCTTCGCTACTAACCGGGACAAAGCTCTTATTATTGTCTTGCTAAGTTCTGCAGCCTTTGGAATAGTAATTAAACTAAAATCTTTGCTTTAAACTAAAATAAATCAAGTTAGATTTGTGATCTCTAACAAATTCACAAGACATTTTAAGATAATTCTCTTGTTCTTTGATCAGCCTTCATCAGCATTACGCCTTCGATTCCATTCTTATTCTCTACAAGCTTGTAATTGCGAACAGACTTATGCATCAATACTTGGCAATTAATGGTTGGAAAATTAATTACCAACGAGCTTATGAATCCAATCAGAAACATCACTTACAACTTCACCTTCTATTCCGCAAAAGGCATAACAATTCAATGGGCTACAGCTATATACCTTTGCCAATCCCTCTTACTAAAAAAAGATTTAACAGAGCCTTAGGTTTATCAAAAAACTCCATAGTTTTTGTTGGATTAGAGACAGTGCAATCGCCTTCTTAATGATTAAAAGGCAATACCTTTGTATTTATCTTTATAACTGTAAGATCTGCCATTGAAAGTTGTTAGCTTCCCTACACGTATTTGTATTGATACCAGAAAACAAGATAACTCCATCAACACTCCCTCGAAATCGAGTGACGGTATTGACTGCATCAACCATTCCACACCTGAACCCAGCTAGAACAACTGGTAATCCATTGAACTCCTTAATTCTTCCAACAAGACGATTAATTCGATTTGCTCGCTCATAACCTGCTCTTGCAGAATATGTAGCAATTTCTGAGAAATTTAAATTAGGAAATTCAATAATATTTAATCTTCTTCGTGCAAAGCTCTGCATTGTTCGCGACAAGAAGTTTTGGATATGTCCCGTATCATTGCTTAGCCCCCTTTCCCTCCAATGGTCAGAATAACATGATGCGTTGCACCCCAACCTTTATTCCATTAATGTTAAAAAAAGACACCTTCAGTTCATTGAAATGAATAAATTCTAGATCTTCCGATCTACTTGCTTTAATTATTGGCGTCTGATCCAGTACCAATAACGAAATAGCAGAAGATGAAAAAAGATTCCACATCGATCATCCTATTCTCCTTTACATGTTAACTAGCGATTGCCTAGAGGCCTTAGGTCTTTATTCAAAATCTACTTTGACAATTTAAAGTATTGCTTGCTAGCTCTGGTTTGTGCAATCTCGCTAAGATCTTGTTGAGAGTCTCACGTTGACTTGCCCCTAGCGATGATACAAACTGGGGTGGTAGATATTAGCTTTGTCATCCTACATTAGATACAATAAAACAGCGAGAAACATGTTGACAACTATTTAGATCAAAGACCGATAGTCCCACTTGAATCACTCTTTTTGACGAAGGAATTCCCTGTATTCTTTGCCAGGCTTAAACAACATAAAAACTGCCCAAAATAAATTGGGCACAATCACAATCAATACATAAAATGGGAATTGAGGCGAACCTTGAATAGGTTGTGGAAGCAACGTTAAGATTTCGATTACAAAAATCCACCATAAATTTACGCCTAAATCATTTAACCTTCTTATGTCAATCGGAACAAAAAGAATAAGTGCTGCAACGCTTATCAAACTACTTTGCTCAGCAATATAGGAAGTACTATCAATTTCTATTCCCATTAGAGCACTAAGCCCTAAATTAAATCCCGTCACAACAATTAAAATCAGAATCCTCTGTATAACTTTCCTGAGGTAAGCGAGACGTCCAAGCTCACCACGCCAATCAAAGAATTGCGGTAGTTGGTTCATGAGTGAATTCTCCAATATGCCGCAGTTTGGCAACGCATTTCATTCTTGACTACTTTAATTCGGAATTTAATGGAGAAACCAAGGCTATAACCATGTGAATGAAGATTTCTTAGACCTCATCACTATTCAGGTAGCCGCTTTACCTTCGCATTAACCGTTGAAACCAATAATCGACAACTCTATTTCCAAAAAGAATTGCAAGATTACTCACGGCTGAAATGAAAACTCATCCTCATGGCGGGAATGAGACATCGATTCGCTGACATCTCTTGTTTTTGGCTGTCCAGAAGGAGATAACTGGCCTTGATTTCTTAGACCTTTGGCTCAATATCTTCTTCGTGATGGCTCACGAGTGACCATCGCATCAGATCCCTCAAGCTTTGACGTGTTCCGTTATGAGAAGCCATCAGGGGAGTCAGTGCATGCAGCTCTGAGTCCAAAAGCTGAGAGAGCCATTTTGAAATCAGTCAATCTTGATCAGCTCGTTGGGCTAAGCAACAGAGTTGCTGTCAAGTGATTGCACCCCTGTTTAATCCTGATGGATCAGTCGGTTGCAGTAGCGAGATGAGTCTTCAGGCCGACCTTCAAGATCATTGCCCTGAAAGTTTTTGAAGGTCCCGGAGCAGTTTTCTGCTCTGAGCGCTTGTGACCCCTTTCCAGTAGCACTCAATTGCTGTCATGGGGTTTCCTCTGACCTTGCACTAGGTCTACGGTCATTTCACGAGAGCAGGGAGCTGAGACAGCCGCCCTTAGAGGTTCGGTTTCAGGACCGTTCCAGACCAGATTCCACGGGAGCACTTTGACGGGTTGGATTCACTGGAAAACACAAGACCAGCTGCAATGAGCAGTTGCAGCTTTGCTGGCAGACCATACGTAGAAGGACGTCCGACCTTTCAGGTGGGTCGTCAAGAATCGATGCAGGTGAATAAATACGATCTCAACAACTGGCAATGTTCAACCCTATACGGTTCAAGCAAGCACTTTCGGCATGATGTGCGCACAACAGTGCAACGTTTGATCAGTACAAACCCAATCGAGAAAGACCTAGCCACTCTGACGATATGAAACGTCTCTTACGGATCCTTCAGCGACTGACGGGCAAAACGCAAAAGCCCACGCTCCATACGCCTGAAGAGTTGGAATGCTTTAAAAGAGACGCCATTGACAACAGGGGAAAGCACTACTGATACAGGGAGCGCTTGAGTTAACGCTGCTGGCGATCCTTTTCTTGGGTCTTCAGGTTTGGTGGCTTAAGAAAATCTTTTTGAATCGTCCACGACATCCGAAAGGAAAGGCGCTTCTAAGCTAATTCGAGCCAATTCACTCAAAACGAACGTCATGCTTTGGAAAAAGACCATAGAAATATCCTGAAAGCAACTACCATCTTCAATAAGAAATAGCTGATTTCTGATTTGATTTAGCTCATATTTTCTTAAAAATAGAGAAGGCTTGATCTGCACAAACGCAGCGCCTCACGTGCCGAATCCGCCGATGCTTTGCTTGGTGCGGTCAAACCTTTTGGTATCACTATTGCGTTATTGGAATCGAGGCGAACCCGCGCAGAAAACCAGGATCCACCACCAGGAACAGATGCACGGCAAACGTGATTTTGTTCGCTATCCAGCTTGCGCTCAATCAACCAACCATCGACGTGATCAATCGTCTGAAAACCTTGAGCCAGTACTGATGTTCCCATCATCGAAAGAAGTAGCAAGATACATTTCATCAGCCCAGCTTGATAGCGTTGTTCAATCGTGACCGTACACTCGTTTCCCTTTGATTGAGTTAATCTCCTAGCCCGTCGTCCAGTCGAGTTGTTAGATAAATGAAACAACTACGTCTGAATTCCTCTGATATTTGGCCTGACCAGCTACAACCATTGAAGTGATTGTTGACTCAGCCACAAGTGGGAAGCCAAAAGTCTTTCTTTTTCCTTTTGAAACAACTGGGGCGTCATCAACGTTGAATCAACCTTTACAAATACTTTTCTTCCAAATTGTCTGATGCGAATTGCAAGCCAAATCTTATAGCCGTCGAGCTCTTGAGCTATCAGTGCCATAATCAGATTCTTAGAGTAAGTCAGAATTATCGGAGTGTCGAGGATCATTAGCAAGAAGCACTTGCTTAAAGGATTCACTACTATCAGTAATATCTCAAATGATTTGGGGACCTATATAAACTGCCTCATTTTAAGGATATCGTTTCATCCAACTTTTATTTATTCAAAAAATCTTGCCACCTCTCTATTCCGTCATGAAATTAATCATAGGCAAGTAAACCCACCATCTACCTAATGCTCAAAAATAGTGTTGCCTTCAAGAGCATTAACGCAAAAAAGAAAGCATCAAAGTTGCACAAAGCTTCCTTGTTTAATTTTTTTATTCCACACGTAAAGAAAGCTCTATATTCATTTACATCATCAATAGTTGTGTCATCTCTTTTTCTTATAATTTCAACATAACTACAAGAACTGCAGAGTATAAGAGGAGTCGCTAGAGTATTAAGTACTATTGAAATGATAAATGAGTGAATGGGATGGAGTTTTCACCGCGCTATCGCCAGTTGAATTAGAAAAGCTTGCTGTTCTGAGGGTACTGGAATGCACCAATGGTGTTTGTCAACATCGATTCAGAGAGAATCATCCAGAAGCTTTATCAATTGAAGACACGCGAATAGCCATGGCATTTTCCATGTCAAGCATCAAAAGAATGAAGATTGAGCTCAGTAATCAAACAATTGATTTTGATGCCGATACAAAAGCCATAATGGCTGAAGTCAGAACACTATATATAGATGGCTTCAAAAATAGCGATAAAAACTCACAAGACAAGTTTTACGAGGCTTCACTCGCTTGCCTTAATGCCTGCGGAATAGAACGCCTGAAGAAAGCACGCGATTTGCTTATCAAAGAATGTAATCAGCTTCCATCATACACATACAACTGGGGGATTGATTATATAAGCCGTTTTATGAACAATGAGGACTCAGCAGAGACTTAGAAAGTACTTAAAAAATTCTCTAAAGGTATTGTATTAATCATTCAGCCATTAATTATTTACTTAAGCTGAGTCTAATTATGAACCGAACTTACCATGATGGTTAGTTAATCGGAGCACTCAAATCACGGAGAAAATGGCTTTCAACCTTGTTCCCTGAAATTGCTTCACTCTTGCCACTAGTCGCTTCAGCTATTGAGTTTATTATGGCGTATTGAAGTAAATAAGATGGGGCATGATCATCGCGACTACTTAGGAGGTAAACCTCTCTATTCATTACTCAAATATTTTTTAGCAGGGAAGCAAATCAAAACTTAATCTGAATCACTATTAATTATTGCACATATGAGCACTATTTTCGTGCAGTCAGCATCAATCCTAGCTCTCACGAAGTTGTCATAAATCTCACTTCTGATGAATACCTTTTGAACTACCGTCGGCACTCGATTCCTTGCATCTCTGATTCCTTTATTCTCGCGCTTCGCTTCTAAATTCTTAGTCTCGTCGTCTTTCTGTCAGTTTTCCCATTATCCTTGTCGATCTTACGTAAAGCTCGGGCTCAACCTTCTACCATAAAGATAATTTTTAATTAGGTAATTGTGGAGCTTTTTCATCGCATCTAGCGACAGTAAGCAATGTAAGCACAATCAGAAAAGGTTTCACTAGAACTACTAACTGAGATAACAATCTTAGCTGATAGATTTATTATCAAAAAGCCATTTACAACAACTCAGACATTTTTAACTTCCTATAGAAGAAGCGATTAATACAAAAAGTAGAATTTCAATTAAGATGCAATAACCGTATACCTTGGCAAAGCACAACTACGCCCCCTACTTGACACTATAAATGCCAGTTGTCTAATACTCGCAGCACACGGTGAGCATTAGAGCATCTCATCATATGAGCTTCTTTTGGAAGTCTTTCTCTATTGGCATGCATGGATCAACAAGCATTTGCCTTTGATCTAATTGTCCATCATGTGCCTTTTTGCAGAACACAATGTCCTTTGAGAATTTGAACAACAATTCAGTCAATTATCAGTCTGAATTTTGCTGCTGGATAAAATGCTGTTACTGTCAATTTGTATGGAATCAAAGTATTTATAAAAAACCGGTTTAAGAAATAGCCTTAATCATGTGAAGGATCGCCATTCACTACAAAGTTCCACCATGCTTCAAGTCGTGGTGTCGATGCGTACCAGATGTCTCCGAAGAAACCACCATGAGCGGTGTTGTCTTGAATCAGAAAACGCGCACCCTTAAGCAAAGCTGATTCAACTGGAACCAGCCCATCACCTGTGCAACACTTGGAGTCAGAGGCTCTTTGGTAACTGGATTGTGCGCTGCGGCGGCTGAATGCTGAGGCATGATCACTCAACAAATCCAGCATTCCCGCGATAGCGACGTAATCAACAGCTGGTTCATGACATCCTGGTAGGCGACTGTCCACCATCGCCCTCAGAGGTGTTGCACGCACTGCCTGATGTGGACTTCCGAGTGTGATCAAGCGATCACATCGTGTGGAGCCGGCATAGACACGTCCCTGAAATGGTTCGTCGCTGAGATAAAGACGCAACATCACTCCACCGGAACTATGACCAATCAAGGTGACTTTTCCATTATGTGATTTGTTTTGTAGCTGTTTCACCATGTCATCGACACGGTCGAGTACTCGACGCCATCCAAATCCCCAGATGGTCAAAAGCCAATCCAGTCGCGTCATGGGAACCACCAGAACATCGCGAACTCCATGAAGCTTCAGCCACATAGCCATCGGTGCATAAGCCTCTGCTGTAATCAGAAATCCTCCAAGGATCACAACCGGCTGCTGCGGATCAACCGTTGTCATCGCTCTCATACCGAGAAATAAAACCATCATCAATGCGGAAGGATGGTTAAGCAGTGGTCGTTAGCGGACGTCTATCTTTTCACTTCAAAAGCTGCCTTTATACTGAAGTCCTAACAGAGATGGATTGATAAAGACTCCGCTGATGTCTGCTCTCATCGTGGTTAGATCATCACACCGCTACTTCTGAGATTCAGCGCACCTAGTCATTGCAGTAGTCCCAAGGCTCCTATGCCGATGTCAGCGTGTCTTAAGCCATCTCGGAACTGTTGCTCATGATCTTCTGTTAATGCTCCGATGCGTCACGCTTTTCAAACGTAGGGGCTTCGGCATAGCGGCCCCTTGTTCCCTGCTAATCGTCCATCTGTTTAGGCGCGTAATAGCTGTACTGATGCCGTCTAAGCGTGAACGGAATACTCCGCCTGGCTGAACTGTTACACCAACAAATACAAGAATTTCTTGGTCATCGATTGTGACCTATTCCCTAATGAATGGCTTAGTTGGTCGGTGAACAGGCAAGAAAAATATCTTCACTGAGGTGTTATTAAATACCCTTTATAGAGATCAGATTGGTTAAACTCGCACAAATCAACAATTTACGCACCAATGGTAAAAATGATATTACTTACTGTACTTTTAGGCCCATTGCTTATGGGCTTTACAAGCGAGTCAAGCTTTGATGAAACATTATTCCTAAAGAATGGTCCCTATCAACAAGGAAGTGTCCTTATTGATAGAAGCAAATTGCAAACCGTGGTGACCTGGTGCAGCCCAACATTGCTACAGATGCGTGTCTATGAAGAGGTGAGCAATGAATTCTCTACAAATTATAAAAAGCTGAAAGGGAAAGATCACCCATTACAAGTATCAGTAGCAGTATTCCCACCTGAATTACCATTTGATTATGCATCAAACTACAGTACTCCCACTCTCGCCATGAGCATCTGTAGCCCTGCAAATATTCTAACCACACTCGCTTCAGTCGACTCAACCTCCACTGATCTTGCTTATGACTTAGCAACACCATTCGAAGTTAAGAGCGAAAAAACTGCGGTCGTTGCTGTGAATTGCGATATCCGCAAAGCAGGATTTTTATCAAATCAGCAGTACAAAAAATCGGGTTATGGAAAGACTGGCGGCCTGGCCCTAATTCCAGCAGGAGAAACTACAACAATAACTTCTGAATGCCAAATTGATGGTTTTTCCATCAAGATGAATTAGATCAAAGAGTCTTATTTTTATACTTTGAATAGCCTTTTATAAAGCTAGTATCTTTCATAGATTATCATTTAACTAATATCATTATTTCCACTTTGCCATATAGTAGAGAATTTCTACCTTTTGACATCTGTTCACTCAATAGACTACCTCGCACATCGTGTTTGTAAATCGAGCTTGATCTGAATGGGCAGGCTCTAGCGCGAATCAGCAGTCAATCCTCACACTTGAGCTTCTATTTAATTGAGTTTAATTGGGCTTCTACTGCCATATCTGTGAGGTCTAATGAGATTGTCCATCCGTGAACGCCTCCCATTCGAGGGAATGATGCACATTCATCCAGCATGGCGGCATTCAGGATGTTTCCTCCCATGGCATTCAAGAGAATTCACGGTAAATCAAGTGCGGGGATTCACAAAACCAGAGGGAAAAGGAATGCCATGTAAGCCTGCAACTTTAGATAGGGACATTGCAGCTCAATATGTTTGGTATTTTCTGAAGGGGGAATGCTTTAAGCAGTTGTCTCCTAACCTTATTCCTTCATAGCATTTACCAACAACTTCGCTGTCTGTCGTCATCATAGATGCCATTCGCTTTTCGAAATCTCACCTATCCTGCGCCACCATCAATCAGATCGATGAACATCCTCACAAAAGTAAGTACTTATTTAGGTATCGAACTCATTGGCTTGTTTAGAATGTAGAAATCACGATTTAAATGCATCATTCCGCCAGATTTATTAGTACAAGTAAGTCCGATTTTCTCTGACTTGCAGACAATAGAACCAATCTTGATGCTGTCTCCATAATTCAGAACATTATCTCCGGCAATGTCGTCAGAACTTCTGATCGCTTCCGCAAGCCCTTGCTCTGGAAGAACAAATCGAGTCCCAATCCAACCGTCCTTCTGACCTATGCCCCAATTCTTCCAAGCATGTTCATGAACATCGCAAAACAACCTTTTGTTGAAATAATTGCACGCAATATCCCCCCCCCTTTTCCATACCCAGTACGCGCAATAAATGGCATAGAAAAATGTGTTAAGTTTAGTCCTTCCGCATTGGCGAGAGTAATCCCCGCTACATCAACTCCAATCAAAAGAAGAAATAGAATGCACGAGTTCTTCATCGTATTGGCATAAGGCAAGGTATTAAGCAAATTCTATAAACAATTTAATTGATTCAATAAATTCTGCACAAAGAAGCTGCAAACATTTATTGAAGATGAGCTGGGTGCTGTCGATTCGGTCGAGCTGTACAGGCAGAAGTGACTTTGGCCCGATTGGGGGACGCGTTACAACCTCGGAAGATGTTGATCCATCTGGCAAGCGAACTCATGAGTGCTTGCCACCACCAACCTCCCAGCCATAAGACGGCTAGCTAGTGATAACCATTGTTTGCCTGAAGGCAACATCAGCTGCTGCAGCTTGGTGCCGCTGATCAACAGAACTGGCAGTCAGAAGTGAATCAACCCGTCAATTTGCTCCCGTAGAAACCGGCAGCAAAGGTCCTTAAACCGAACTTCCAGATACGGCTGGCCCCTCTTCCGAGTTCACCAAAGCAGCAATAGACCGTTTAGGTCCCTCTCGGAGACA
>QCUL01000048.1 GCA_003210755.1 Synechococcus sp. AG-679-C18 | reverse complement strand
TATAAAGCTATAAGCAAAATTGCTATTTCCTGAATCCCATCCAGATGATGGCCTGGGCTCAGAATGATTACAAGTCACTTGAGAAACACAAAATTAAATCTGACAACACTTTAATCCTTGAAAATTCATTCCCTCCGTTCTAAGACACACAGATTGTTCCTAGAGAGGCATTGCTAAATCTCAAAGAAAATACATCACCTCAAAAGATAAAGCTAATTAGATAAGAGATTATACATTGCGACAGAACATGAAATAAAGGTGATTGAAGATCTGCTAAAGGTGAAGCCTGGCCTCGATAGTATAAGAAGCAAGCAGCAATTAATACATTTTAGAAGAGAGAAAAGCAATGAAGCTAATAGACTAGTTTAATCAAACAGAGGAGAAGTGTCAGAAATAGTGACCGCAGAGATAACTGGACCCAGAATAACTACTGCCTCCTGGAACCGATTTATCCCCTCAAAAGTAAGACCCAAATTACCAAGAAGTTGTTTCCTAGAGAATGCTGAATTCTCGCTCGAATCGACCAATGATTCACCTCTCTCGGTTAAATTTATCGTAATGCAAAAATGAATTATAGCAATCATAGCGCTCCATACAACGCTCCAATAGAACACAACGCTAAAGGTAAGACGAGCCAATTCTGGTCGAGAAAGCAGAACGGAAGACCATTTCATCCAGGCAAACATATGGATTACGCCTACCACAAGAAAAACAGATGCAATTACGCAAAATTGCCGACCATAATCAACTCTTCTTTTCAACAAGTCTGACGTCCATCCCTCATTAGGAGTAATCAGCACTGACGGCATGAATGCACAAAACAGTGAAGGAACAACCACGCTTATCAGATTTATAGTATTCAATAAGGCATGAATAGTGTTTAACTGTGAAGACCGCATCAAAGTACTGCTCCCTAAACTATCAAAGGTAAGGTAAAAAATAAGACTGAATGGGGCTCTAGCCGCATCTATCCATCGAAGATGAGCAATACCAGGGACAATCAGAAGAATTGCCAAGCCTAGAAAGGGGTAAAGAGCACGCCCCCTAACATTCAATCTCAGGAAGTGAAATAAATAAATAATCGATGCAGACTGCACTACTAAAAAGATCAGAGCGGTCGTAGCCCAAACCTGACCAGGAGGAATAGCAGTACCAAGAGTGATTGTATCCCTACTACTCGCAAGTATTTCCAAAAAGTAATTTGCAAAAGAGACACCCATGATGTCAAACAGAAGGTGACCAAGTAGCAACACTGCCATCGGCAACAAAGCGAGCAATATGAGTGGAAGCTCTGATGCCCTAACGGGCAATGATCGAATTGCTTTGGGGTGTCTGCGCGTCACGAACATCAATGTGTTTTCTGAATTATTGCTAAATTTGCTTCATTCAACCATCTTGATTATGCAATCAGCCCGATTAGCAATGACTCAAGGGATCATTGAAGAGGTTCACAAGTAAAAAGACTCGTCATCTGATACGGCTGCTGAAGTACTTGAGGGCATTTCAGCGATGGTGACTTCAGATGCTGAGACCCTTCTCAGAAGCAGTTGGATCCATACGTGTGCTTAATCAAAAGAAACCCCACCAAAGGCAGGGTTTCTCAGCTTCTCTCTGGGTGTTGCCTAGTTCGCAATCCGTGAAGAAATTTTCCACACCAAACTCCCTGCTTCCTGACAGGCACGATGCAAAGGTTGACCAATACTTAGATGACTGTCACACAAGTAATGCGTTGAATTCCCCGGTCAACTCCTCATAACAGATTAACTCTCCACTGCTCAGGTACAAGGTTTTCTAACCTTCTTTTTGATGCCATACCTCAATCCAATGCAAGCACCTATTAGCTTCATCAAATTGAGAAGTTAATACTGTTTATGGCAGTCAATCTTGTTAAGGGTGAGTAAGAAACGCCCCATTCAAAACTGATTGCCATCGCTAGGAGATCTTGAGTAGGAGCATGAGAATCTCGTTGCTGATTCCTACTAAGACATCATTTTTGGGGAATTCAATCAAGATGAACTAATCCGCCTTGGCGACTTTCAGGAACCAAGACAATCAAGATCGATTTAGCCCCCATCGACTTGGCAGCCCACTAGTGCACCTGCTGCACCACCAAGAGGTACTCCAATCCAACGGCCCTCACCTTTGGACAAAACTGCACCGATACCAGCACCTAAAAGTCCACCGATAACACTTCCCTCAACACAGCTGTTGGTATCTGCTCTGCTGACTTGAGTCCCTCTTGGCTCGGGTCGATAGCGACTCTGAACGGGTCTTCTGTAGCTCGTGATCACATCCCTTTCAAAAGGACGCCTTCGACTTCTGACAACTCTTCTTTCAACAGGACGTCGGTAGCTCGTGATTACATCCCTTCGAAAAGGTCGCCTTCGACGCCTGACAACTCTACTTTCAACAGGAAGGCGGTGGCTGTAGCGATAAATCTCACCGCGATCGTGGATATCTCCACCTCTGTGATGGCGAGGGTGAGCAATTGCAGGAGTCACCGATGAGACCATCAGTAATACCATCGCGAAAATTCTTTTGGTCATGGCTCCTTCGCCTGTACGCCATGAGAGTGCCGACTTTTAGGAAGTAACAGGTAACTCAATCCTTTCTTCATGCAGCTGAATATGACTGCCTAATTTCTGCATCTCTTAAGCTCAGCCTGAGATGGTTTGCGACGCTGATGAGAATAAAGAGCATCCAAGGCATTGGAGAGCATCATTGCTATAGGTGGGATCAATTGAATCTGCTGTAAGTGAACCCCTGGCTTCTCCTGCTTTACACAGTGATCTTTTGCTTCGCATACGGAGCTGCTTATGGCGCTGCACTCACAGGGAAAATTGCTTGTGTGAATCGCAACTCAGCAACAACTGCCTCGATATTTGCTGTTGTTCTCTGGGTTCTAAACAAACCTTTTGGCTAACAAGGATATGGCATTTGCCCCTGCCTGATGCGTCTAGCCAGTAGCCATTAGTCGGCTGGCAGCCCCAATATTGCAAATCTTGGTGAAGCCTTGAGCACATAGAGCAAAGCACTTCTCACCGTTGGACTTATGGGTGTGGACGAGAGCAGGTAGTTTTTTATCTCAAGAAATATGCATAAACCCATTGCGTAGAAGGGTCGGACCACGCTTTGCTACGACTTTTTAATGAAGCTGAGTAAACGAAGAGCTCACGCCGGTTCGATTGATAGGTTTCGAAATATCAAGACTACAGATTTCCTTTAGATTGTTCAGGTCGTTGCTCGCGGGCTCATCCCTCCTTTCTATGGCAAGTACTAAAAGAGAGTTGGCCTTGCTTGGAAGCACTTTCCTTTTTGGCTATGGAGCATTGGAACTTGCTCTACGATTTAGCGGTTACTAGGAGAAATCCGTAAACAAAACACATTCCGGATTGCTGAATTTTTTGATCAGCCCTTCCTTTACCGGAGTTTACTAGTGCTTATGAGCGATTAGGAACATTTTCTCAAGTTGGCCAAACATTCAACTCCTAACAACCCAACGCTATAAAGCTGAAAAGACAAACGAGACCTGAGACCAAATTTAATATCAAGTGATCAGAGATTTATTGCTCTACTAGTTGTTTAAAATCGCGGCAAGGGAGCTCGCTTCAAACGAGCACCCGCTATAAAAATATCTAATGCTTATGCTCAGGATAATATTCAACAAGTTCAATTATATTTTCCTTCAGCTCTGTAACATGCTGAGGGTCAGAGTTCTGTTTTGCCTTCATGGACGCAGTGATCACAGCATGATGCTTTTTAAGCCTCTCTGTGTAGTCATCCTGGCTAGCCTTAACTCGTTGAGTCAAAAAATAGTCGCTGATTGTATCTATAATTGATTGCGCATGAGATTCCTTATTGGCAATTGATCGTGCCAGTTGATTACTAGACTGAGCATCACTCTTTCCTGAATTCTCATTAATAAGAATGACTGTTTTCTGTATTGTCTCCGCGTCTTCCAGCATCGATTGGACGCGTGCATTGTCGTCGTAGATACCACATGGCAATTGACAATGACTACGGGCGACGCTTGCCGTCAGAAGTGCTGATGCCAGCGTGAATCCAGAGATCAGAAGTTTCATAGTTATCTCTTAGGAGCAGAAGTGAATCGAAATAGGCTTCTGCAGGCTATCCATTAATCAAAGACTTTTCATCTTATATTCAGCAAGCTAAGCCTCTTTTCATTCAGTTCTCATGCTTTTTTCATAAACAAGTTTCCACCAAGTTTCGTATATTAATATTGATTTAGGTGTTGAAACTTTAGATATTTTAACTACCACCAACTTGGAAGTGATCGACTCAAATGAATCTCCGCAGTTTTCAATACTAGGCGCATTGTTAAGCGTCAAGCAGCTTGGCATCGTGCATCTCTAACTAAGTTCTACTGAGTGCAACAAGAGTAGCCAAGGTCCTGGTTAAGTTTCCAGGCATTGACGATAGCCGCGGATAGAGTTCACAAGTGATATAAAAAGCTCTAGGCATTTACGTCTCCAAGATCAAAAAATACTTATGTGAAATCTTTCATTAGGGCTAACCGTCCGGCTGAAAGATCACACGCGCCGGTCAAGCTGCAGAAGTCTCCGCAAACAGGGTTACTCCCATCAAGGAGTGAAACGACTCTTGAAAAGACATTTTTTCCGTCAGATCTATTCCAGGATTAAAGTAATGCTGAGATTTAGAATTATTATCCCAACAAAAAATAACGTCAGACTTCATCGAGTAAGTATAGTTCGTCTTTCTAATCCAATTTAAAGAGGAAAGCGCCAGATCAACTTGAAAGGAGAGAAATTAAACTACTGGGTCTGGTAAAAAATACAATGAGATATTCAACCACGGCACTCACAAATGGCTCAGCACAAGGCATGTAAATAGGAGCTTATCTATAACTATTAGTTTTTTTTACTGATTTACGTCGCCAGGAACGACCAAAGATCATTTCAAGTTAATCCCAGCCAATCAAGGGACCGCATTAGTCCACCCACAAATATCACTCAAATTGCGGATTCGCCATCATCTAGTGAATCGTAAAGCTGCAAACAGGCGACGACCCCGCCCCACCAAACGTTGAAGGAAATTAGGATGCTGATGAACAGTTGGTCGCTGCAGCACACTGGCCTGCAGAACTGGACCGGCGGATTCGTACCCATCAAATGCGATTAGGGCTTCATGAGACCCCTGCAGATCCTGCTGAAGTGTGCGGGAACTGACCTGGGGACTGTCATTCGACTGTGAACGGTTGCGCGCAAAAGACATTTTTATGGATCTCTGAACTGATTCCTGTCTGACTCAGCTGCAATCAATCGACAAGCAAAAAGAAACGCTTCTTCAAATCAACCGAAATCACGTGCAGCAAATCTGATTCGGCTTACTTCGAGAGATATCAGAATCAAACCCAAGCCATCATCAATACATATGGCTAGATTTCATTGTAAAGCAGTCATGAGCAACCTGCAAAAGGTCTCAGGGATTGATTTTTTATAAACATGACCCTCTCTAGAGAGTCATTTTAATTCAGCACAATCCACATTCACCACCCTTTGACAATGGACGAGATCACTGGTAACATTATAAAGTAACAGTTGCTGGTTATATTTTTAAATTATTAAAAGTCTAAAATTCTTAAAAAAAAATGGAATTGAACCAATGAAACGAGATACTCTCAATCTTATTCTTTATTGCATTGGTCTTTTTACATTTATTATCCTCATAACGCCGTTCTGGAACCAGGCAAATGCCTTTAACGAATGTGTTTCTGTGTACAAGCAACTTGCCAGCAGGGCAGATTCATCTCAAAATGCAAAGCTAATCGCAAAGGCTCAATCAGTAAGCTATTGCAATGGAAATCATCTTTACGAGCCCATAGTGCGCTAATTCAATTATTTCCATGAGCTAGTTGATCAAAATTTTCTTTTCTCGCTCCTTGTCAATGCATGCTCTGCGACAGTAGTCACCTCTACGGCAAAGACTCACAATAATTTCGTTCCTGGTTAGGTGATTTTTTGTTGTGTATTTATCATTTATAGGAACCGCCTGAATCCTTCCTCATCATGCAATTCCATGGAAATATTTATTCCAGAGTCTCTCGATAATTCAAAAATAATGTGGATAAATGGGAAATCCATCTAGCCTTAGATCCTCTAACAATTTATAGAAAGAGGTTTTGAATCAGCTTTAGGCGTATGCTTCTAATAATTTCCTCCTAAAAGTCTAGACCAATTACTCTATTTGAGATAAAGATTACATTGTTTTATCCTGGTAAGAACAAGATTTTCATCGCTCCAATGAACCTTAGTCGCACGTTGCAGTTTCGTGCTAGTGAGGGAAGACCGTTACTGGCTTATCATAGAATAAGAGCCTTAAATCTAGAAAGAAATCCAAATAAGTTTGATAAATGATATCAGATCTCAAGCATAATTGAGTTGTACATCTAGTCGATTCGAAAAAATATCTCAGTACTGATTCAATTCCCTAGCTACATTGATTTACAAAATAATTATCTAAGTAGGGTCTTAACTATAAGTGGCGAATAGAAATCAGCTGGCATTGGGTCCAAAGCACAGTTTATAACGTCACTATCGATAATCATCACAGAAAAAGATATACTTCAGATCAGGCCGACAAAGTGTCTAGGAGCCAGATAAGGAGCAAACCGATAAAGAAGGCCACATTCACAACACCAGAATCATCCTCTCCGCGGGAATGAGCCTCCTTCATCACTTCCTCCACAACCAAATAGATGAGTGCGGCAGTTCCGAAAGCCAGCATTGCTGTCAGAGCTGGACCTTGAAGACCATCCGTCAAAACCACGCTGATGGTGAGGCCGATCAAATAGTTGAGCGCCATCAAGCCACCAGCCAAACTGCTGCGCCAACGTCCAGAACCACGTCCCAACAAAGTTCCTAGCCCCAGGGCGGCCAGACCCATTTCCAAACCAACCGCCAACGGGATGACCCACCCCTGTTGCGCTGCCTCGTTACTGATTCCAACTACAAGACCATCGATAAGGCTGTCCACCAAAAATGGCAACATCAGCAGCAACATTGGTCGCGGTCGATCGCCTTCAGAACCGTCGTGCGGGTCCTGGAGAACAGCGTTAATCACCAAAAGCAAGGAGAAGCCAAAACAGAAGCCGATGACCAGGGCAAAAGGATGCCCATTTCTGCTTGCAGCAGGCATTAAATCAGCTGCCGCGATACCGAGCACCAAGCCGCCAACTAAATGCGCCACAGCACCACGAAGACGCTTGCCTGGACGGAATCGGCTGCCAAGCAGACCGCCGAGCACCATACAAATGGCGGGAAGGATCAGAAGCACGTCAGCATTTTGCAGGCGACAATCAACAGACTTATATTGGCAAGATCTATCAGCAATGATGCAAGTTCACAACGATTAAAAGATCTAGATGCTGAGCGGCTGTTTCCAACTAAAGGTGACACGAGCAGTACTGATACAAGACAAACTCATCTACGCGCTGAATGTACGCACATGAAGCTCGCCCCGCATTGAAAACAAGCGATTAATTCTTTTCTTTCACATCTCAACCATGACGCACGTAATGATGTGCTAGCAATGAAGACGCTAACTTTCAGGTCAACAGACAAAGTACAACCATTCACCAACTCACAAGTGGATTGGCAATTTGACCGCCTCAAATGATCAGCAATGAACGCTTGGATGATAATATCGAACAAGAAATATAGATACGAAAGACAAAACAAAAGGTGCCAGATTCATGCTATCGCAAACCAATGAACACATTGGTTGATCTACTTTACGTAGAGCAAAGGAATCAGCGACTCCCTGCAACATAAACAACGAGAAAAAAGCAAAAGACAACCTTGGTACTTGAAATCCCGCACAATCGAGATTCATTTTCGGGAGATTGCGACATCAAAACCTAAAACACATGTAACCAGCTAAAGCAAGACCTGATTAAGGATCCATTTTCATACAGCTGTTTAAGTAAACAGTAAACACAAGAGACAAATATTAGGCCTAGAGGAACAAATGCTTTCGGCCGGCAGGCAATAAAAAAACCTTGTAAGCGACAAGGTTTATGTTAAATTTTAAAGTCGTCAGCTTGGGGAGGCAAATGTTAAACACATTTGAGATCACTAAAAACAAAAATGTAATTAAGATGATTTAGAACGTTGTTTCATTGCTAAATTATCTATCATCAGAGAAACTTGAATCACATGTTATTGGCTTTCTTCCAAGCTGCAACTTTCTCTGCAATACAATTTTCGTCAGATTGTGTAGCTTGACTGTTGTCAGCAACAGCTTCGTTGCACTGCTCTGTAATTTGACCCATCACTGAGTCTGGAACGCTTCCGGCAGAAACAGCAAGTGGTGTTGCTAATGCAACAATGATGGCGGCAAGTGCGGTTTTCATTGGGTTTGAAGGACTCACTGGTTTTCTAGCTATAAACAAACAATTCGTCATCGCAGGAAAAGCTCGTTGGGCCAGTTTCAGTCAATAAGGTTCGCGGTGAACACAACTTCGAATCATATGACACAGTTTCTGGTTTAAGCGAGCTCGACAGGTGATCATTCCAGGCGCTAATTAGGCATATTGTTACTAAACGCTGATTTATTGACGGAGATTCTGACTCAGCATCCAAGTTGGCATCAGTGATGAAGATACTGAAACTTCTACGTTTGAAATCCCGTAGCAATTAAGCAAAGCCACTAAAGCACTTTCTGACAGTAACTACTAATTTTGTGATGACCTCATTTGCAAAATCATGGTAAAGCTTCACCAATTCATACTAAGCCACCAGAAAATCAGTAAAAATATACACAGAATGAGTCAGGTCAGGTTAGAAATTTGGCTATGATAGAGATAGTTCGCTTATAATTAGAATGAACACATGCAAAGGCTCAAGGCTATAAAACTTAATTCATGGAGGAATTCATCAGTGAGATTACATTTCTTTTTTTTCAAGCAATAAGTTCAAATTGAAAATCATGATTGGGGTTAATCAATGAAGCACTTACTTATGGCACTGCCCCTACTAATTAGCAGCTCACCTCTATGGATTCAATCTGCACAAAGCCATGATGGTCATAGTGCTGAAAGCCTTGGAGTCAATGTCACAGAATTAAAGAAATCATATGCAATGTGGAATGGAAGTCCACTACCGAACTATCCAGATGGTCAGCCAGAAATCACGATACTGAGAATTAAAATCCCAAAAGGAGTCAGATTACCTTGGCATTATCATCCTGTTATTAATGCGGCAGTAGTACTGCAAGGGGCATTAGAACTGGAAACAGTTCATGGCAATAAAAAAATCTACAAAAAAGGAGAAGCACTTATTGAAGTTGTAAATACAATTCATTCAGGCAAGGCATTGGGAGAAGAAGATGTAGATCTTGTTGTGTTTTATGCAGGCCAGTATGGGGTGCCAACAACTGTTATTGACAAGCCTAAACCAATCAATAAGTAATTCCCAAGCTTTCAATTTATATTAGAGCGCAAATCAATGAAAAAGTAACAATATAATTGTTTCAAGCTCTTGCTTTGTTTCACCTTCGTATCAACAACTTAGGTTGAAGCTATCCTCTACAAGGCAATATCATTAGGGATGCAGGCAAGTCAACTTCACTAGAGGTTTCAAATAATACCAAGAATTGCCTTTAACAGCTAAATTAATACTTGACGAACTCTCTCAGGCGAATACGCTTAAGATCCATTCGACCTTACATCAATACAAGATCCCACCTAATTGTTCTGATACAACCATGCAAGCAAGTAAATTGATTTCTCAAAAATTTATTGAGCTACTAGACAAAATTAGAAGACGTATAGCTTATGTACCGGAGGTAAATGATACTGTTTCATCAATGAAGGATCTTGGAGTCAATCTGAAAGACGATCAAAAGGAACAAATAGATAACTAATCGTCCAAGCAGGAACTATTGCAATATCTTTATCAATTCGCCCACACAACACTCTTAAAATGATCTACAAAACTCGTTCATCTTAAAGGAATGGTCAACTCGGCAGTTTGATTACGCGATAAAACTCTTAGGACAAGGCCTTAAACTCCCTATCAAATGGTTGATCAGACTGGAGAATGTCTAGTTCTTTAAGAAACCATAGATCACAGCCGCCATGTCCTGTGCATCCGAGGGGCGCATCAATCTCGAAGAAACCCAACCCCCGATATAACTTTTGAGCATCGACCATTTCCGTAAACGTTTCTAAATAGATCCGCTTATATCCCATGCTCAGGCAATATTCAAAGAGTTTCAACATGAGCTGCATCCCCAATCCTTGGCGTCTCGCTGACGGATGGAAGTACATCTTCTGCAGTTCACAAGTGCCATCAACTCCTATGAGAGGTGCGATTCCTCCACCACCAAGTACTTTTTCATCCTCAGCAGCAACATAATAAATGCGTCCAAAGACATCGAATGCCTGGCTCATAAAATCGAGCTCTGGATCTTGCCAAGCAAAACCAGGACGGTCTGCCCCGAATTCAACAAGTGCTGCGCGAATCAAGATTGCAAGCTGCTTGTCATCAAACTGGCAAACCTGACGAAATTTTATGTTTTCGTAGTCACTCAAAATAAATACATCCGGCAAGGAGCGCGACCAAATGAACGATGAGCTGAGTACTTACAAACATGATTCTAAATGCGCACAACACCTAAAATAAAATCATAGGAGAAACTAATCTCCCAATGGACCGACATACGAGCTATTCAATCATCATACAACCAAAGAAGCATTCCGATGAAGACCAATATGTTTGATCGTGATTTATGCTAGATTGAAAAAAATTTCGTTGCAATGTTAGAGATAATACCTAGTTACTACATCGTTTTTCTTGCTTTAGGTCTTGCAGCCATGGTTGTTGTCTTGTTTTATTCATTCACTCGAAACTCTAACTACGAGATTCAACAACGAGCCAGTAAGCTACAGCAAAAGAGGAAACAATCTAATGATAAGACAACTGGTAAAGCTCCTGACCATTCTAATTAAAATGCTTGAACCTATTCAGAAAGAGTCTCTAAAGCATATTTTTTATGAGGATTACTCAGGCAAGCATAATATCGTAGATATTGCGATTCAGAGAATATTGTAACCTGCTTTTCTGGGCCTCAGATAGAAATAGCCGACAGGAGAAATTCTGTGGGCTCGTATTAAGAATAAGTAGTTGAAAATTCCTTCAGATTTTAAAGAATGAAAATGTTCGAAAATCATTGAGGAGATTATCACTAGACTGGAAAAACAAATCGGAGCAAAGATTGGAATTTCACTAGTTATCAAATGAAATCCTGCAAAGCAATCACAGTTATCATAGATATTATTTAAATCAGAAGACAGACAATGAACAGAGCTAATTGTCGCAGTAAGCGCTCGTCTTTTCTAGCTGAAATGTGCAGTGATGTATGCCTAGTTCATTCATATTATTCCGCGCATCAAGAATCAACTCATGATCCTCCTTGTTGATAAAATCAGAACGCACAAGATGAGCCGTCAACGCAACTCTCGATGTGCTCAATGGCCAAATATGTAAGTGGTGTACTGATTCAATTTCTGGAAGATTTAGCAAACAAGCCTCCACTTTATCTGAATCAATATATTCAGGAATTGCGTCCAATGTTTCTGCCAAAGCTTTTCTTAGCAGGTCAATACCCATCCATCCGACACTGCAACCTACAAGTAGTCCGGTGAATGGATCCAACCAAACCCAACCAGTAGCACCCACTAAGAGCGTGCTCAAAAGCACGGCAGCAGAAACGGCTGCATCACTAAGCAAATGCATCACTGCCCCCCGTCGATTGAGATCATGATCATGATCACCGAAGAGCTTTGCTGAACAAAGATTCACAACAAGACCAGCAACTGCAGCCCAAGCGATTGGTCCTGTAACAAAAGGTACTGGATTGCCAAATCTTTGAAAGGCCTCAACGCACACCACTGCAGAAGCCATCAAAATCAAGACAGCATTCGCAACTGCAGCCATTTGGGTAGAGCGGCCAAACCCGTAGCTAAACCGACTGGTTGGGGCACGATGGCTAAGGGTTTCTGCTCCCCATCCCAATAAAAGTCCCACAACATCCCCGATGTTGTGAACGGCATCACCAATGAGTGCAATTGAGCCAAACGAGATCCCGATAGCGATTTGGAGTCCACTTAGTCCGGCGTTAAGCAATACAGTCCAACGAAAAGCATTGCTGTGACCTGCGGAATGGTTACTGCTCACAGGAAAACATAAAAGCACTACCAATATGCATCTAAATCCTTTCCATGAGCAAAAGCATTTGTAACAAATGATGCTCCGCGGCGACCGTTCGCACAAAACAGGCTCTTTCACTTCTGCAATACATAACGCAACCCACAAAGCAAG
>QCUL01000047.1 GCA_003210755.1 Synechococcus sp. AG-679-C18 | reverse complement strand
TTCACTGCAGGAGTTTTTCGCTACTGCTGCAAGGTGAACGTCTTACCTCACACTACCAATACTACGCTCTAACGGAAAAAATACAGGCAAGAAGTCCGAGGCTTGTTATGGTTTAGTAATTGCGCTTTCTCAACATGAAAAGAAAAATAGCGATTCAAAGTTTGACATTATTCACTCTGCTCATCTCAACAATATCTGCATCTGCATCTGCATCACCATTGTTGATTTCAAGTGAACCCAATTCAACAAGTGTTAAATGCACCAATTCAACCTTAAAGGGGACCTATATTTACCGAGAAACCGGAGTCAAAAATGGAGTTCCATATGCTCAAGTAGGCCGAGAAGTGTATGACGGGATAGGAAGAGTAGTAACTGACTTTCAAGGATCAGATGGTAAATCAGGAAGATTGATAGCTACTTATGAAGTAAGTGCTGATTGTGTTAAAAAGGCTGTTTATTCAGATGGAAAATCATTTACTGCTTACATCAGTCCTGATGGAAGTAAGTGGTCATACGTCATGTCCAATGTTCCTGGCGATAAACCAAGTGCTCTATCAGGTTGGGAAATGAAAGTTAGTGATTAAAAATTGAGCGGTCTGGACGTATGAATACGTACCAGACTACTGAAAACGTACAAACTGAAGCTGCCTACTGCAGCGTGCAGCAGCAACGCAACACGCTCAGTTCGTTCTGGTGAGCTACTACCGCTTGTCAGCACGGCTTGGGCAACCCGTTAGGCAACAGCGAATGCTCAGGCATCTAGGCATCGAGATGTGGATCAACCTGCAGAAGATCGGTTGGCAGCGATGCACGACGCCTAATTGACTACCCGTTTGGGGGATGTGCCGGCACTGGTGCGTCGGTGACAGTGACTGCAGTTGAAACCAGTTAATGAAAGGTCTTGGTCGTGTTGTTGTCGGTTCTATTGCTAGCGGTCTTCTGGGTTCGTCAGCGTTCTTCGCGGTGGAGGCTCAGTCAACAAAAGCGATGAATGCGCCTGCGTTTCCATCCTTTGCTGCCTTGAGTGCTGGCAAGGATTGCAGGATTGTTCTGGGCTTCCCTGATGGTGACTTCTGTGGAACGACTGTTGCCGCTGATGGTGTGCGCGGTTGGTATTAGGGACAGAACAAATCAAGCGATTTGAAACAGCGATATGACTTCGCGGTTTTCGCCAACACAGATGCAAGCCAAAGAAAATTCCTGTTCGCTTTTTGAATCACGGCAACGCGACAAGGTTTTACATGCAGATGGGTGTTTGGAGCGGCAAGCAGTTAACGCACGGTGGGGATTCACCATTTGCGGAATGGCTTGACCCTTCCCGCTGAACCATCACCACTTAGGCGGGCAATGCTTTCACCCGTCAACCGCCAATGCCAAGCTAAAGCCAAGTCGTGACCTTTCCAATGAAACTGTTCATAGCACTTGCTACAGGTTCAATTTTTATTTCTGCTATGCCCGCTTTTGCAGATGATAATTATGGTTGGTTCACTACACCGTCTAAAAATATTTGGTGTGCTAAAAGGGTTGATTTTGATACCAGTATTCCCCTAGCTGTCGAATGCGATGTTGACAATCATGATTGGAAAAATTGGATTCAAGATGATGACCTGAATGGTTATCATGGGAATAGATTTATGATCCCAGGCACTGGCCCTGCAGAAGCAATAGGGAGTTCAGATACAATGGTTGGTAGTGCAGCTCCTGTTTTGCAATATGGACAGAAGGTTACCTTTAGTCATCGTCCCGAAGACGGAACTATTACCTGCCTCTCCGAAAAGATCGGGCTTACATGCACTAATAAAAGTGGTGGTTTGATGCATTTAAATCGTGAGTTCTATGTTCTTAATAAGCCAGTACCTAGGTAAGTATCTGATCTTTTAGGATGTAATCAGTCACCATATCCAGTCTTGTGCAACTAACCGAATTCGGGTGGTTTGACTACTTACTATCCCCACACCTAGGGATGTTCAGGACACTCTGAAGTCAGACGAACAGGACCGATAATGGTTAGGCAACAGAGGCTTCATTGCTCCTAGCGCGCAATTACTCAAACGATTGCTCACAGCATGGGCATCAGCCGATCATTGTTGTTAGCGGGTAATTCAACGGGTCCAAGGACATTGGCTGGCGTATCGCCAATAGATCTGAGCATGGCTGGAGGCCACCATTCGCTGCTGAACGTTGGAGCCATTCACAAAAAGCTCTGCAAACATTCCCCCATATCTGTCTTTGGTGATCCAACGCAGCCCAACACGACGACCCACCACCAGTGATCGGAAGTGATCACAGGCTGCTTTGGCTGGGATTGGATCAGCACGCTTGCCTCGCAATTCGGGAGTGTCGATACAAGCCAGCCTGATCTTTTCTCCTGTGCTCGTTCGGCATGTGTCGCCGTCGTAGCAAGAGGCGATAAAGACAGAGGCAAGGGCAGCAAGAAACATCAGTCTTCCTCTCGGCAAATGCTCTTCTGTCGGGCGTAGTTGTGGATTTCGGTGGCGGCGTCACTGATTAAGTGCTCAAAATGTTATTGACCTTATCTTCTCCTTCCTTCCCTCGATAGCTCTAATCCTTTCAACCAATATTCACCAGATAGGGTTATGTAATCTGGATTGGTGCCAATGAGAGGTAATAGCGAATCAACTCCTTCTGCGACCACTGGAGATAGGTGTCTAATAGCTAAGGCGTTGAGATTGAGTTCTTAAGAGGGAAGCGCCTCCCAGCGATGAACTTCATCCTGAAAAGGAGACTGTTCCAGTAGAGGAAGAAGACCTAATTCAGCTCGCCAGTCTTGCAAGGGGCGTTCCCAGCCTTCTTCCCAGCGGCAACCTTCCAAGAAAACTCCCGCCAAACCAACTTGAGTGCCAAAGCTCATGCCAGCCCAGATCTGAGAATGTTCATCAGGCTTGATAAAACTATGCGTCATGTAAGTGGCCAATGGCGCAATTACGCCAGGCATCTGTTGTGAAACAGCGTAATAAGCACTTGCTGCGGCTTCTCCAGCTACCGAAGTGTCAACACCAAGAACTAAATGATGAATGTCATGCGTACCTCTGATTCTGCGAAGCATGTACTCCTCTTTATCACTAGTTTTCACCATCTTTTCCATATTCTTATTCACTTTTGGGAGTATATCAACACCGAGATGGTGCATCCGCTTCTGAAAGCAGAATCCAAGGCTTCCTATCGGCATTTCACTCATTTCATCAAACGAGGGCCATGGCATTTCATACCTCTCCTCAACAAGAGGCTGAAAACGAGGATGAACTAAAAACTTCTCGAGGGATTTCTTATTCAAAGCCCATTTAAAAGTAGTTCCAAAGTATTTGCTGTGTTTAAAAATATGCTCTGGGTCCTTAGCCGACTGAAGAATGCTCACAGCCAGCTTGAGAGCGTCCTCTTTTAATTCCGTACGGGAAGCCATGGCATGAATTTCTGAGATCCCATTGATCTAGATCTGCCGAGCAGACAAGTCACTACTTCAAACCGAACAAGGAGGTGCGGTTTAGCGATTCAGGGATGTCAATACAGGCCAGCCTGATCTTCTTGATTGCTAATCACTTCTCCTGTGAGCATTGTCCTCGGGACTCAACCTGACCATTGATTCCGATGTATCTGTACTCTCCTGTTTTGATGTTGAGTTCACTCCAGCTGTTTGGTAGGCCGAGAGCGGATTCGTTGGTAATCCACCGTCTCCAACCTTGTTGACGTTTCTCTTGGGATAAGAGCTCTTCATTGTATCGATAGACTCCCCTATCGTTCTCTTCATTGGGTCGATAGGCTCCCGTATCGTTGTTGTATAAGGTGCCCCTTACATCAACTTGTTGTGACTCAGGTATTAACGTGACCCTATCTTTTTGCCCTTCTTCCCAGGAATCGCAAATGAACATCCTTGGATCACTGCTCATGGCTTGACTGCAGGCGGTACAAAGTCCGAGACCAACGACGGTAATCGAACGAAAAGAGATTGTCACGGTTATCGACTTTTTCTTCTTTTTAGCCAGCATTGCCAACTTTCGCATAAATTATTACTGCAACAGATTTCAGTTCACCTATTGCATGCTAAACAACAGTTTCTACTCGTTAAAATGAAGCTAATTAATTATTAGGTATAGAATGAGAATAGAATTAATTCACCGCCGATATACTGGACCATCGTCAGGCTTTCGCAAAGGTAGCTAGGCTTAGCTTAAATCAAGCTTTAAAAAAGACAGAGCCTTGAACCTCTAAAGCGAACGTTTTTCTTGTCTAAACGTATTTTTTAAATTTATTAGCCATTCTATTTGAAGCCAAAACCATCTGCCAGCGATGATTCAATTTCCTTTCTCATCTGTTGAATTGCTATGCGAGCAAAAGCCTTTTCATTCTCCTGGGATGTTATGACGTGCTTTGTCAATTCACGGAGCTGATTGATGTCTTTGCAGGCATCGATTTGGCGAAATGCAGCTTCAAGATTGAACTTTTGCTCCATTGAAAGATGATGATTTTCCATGTTCAGGTCAATTAGAGAGCCCCACTGTCGTGAGGCTTTTGATTTCATTTTTTAAGTGATTAGTCAGCTACAGCTGAAATGCTGTACGGAGCTTCAGGTGAACTTGTGGGCATTGGGTCGAGCTTGCCTAATGCCAACGCTTTGGCGCGAATGTACATCTCGCTTGATGTGGCACCAGCAGCTTCCATTGCTTTGGCGACGACGTCCCAGTTGCGAACTTCAGTAGACATTTAAGGCTGATTCAAAGATGAAGAAACTATCGCCAGCTAAGTGAATTGGTCGTGACGGTGAAATCCGCCAAGGAACCGAACAAGCGAAACGAGTGGTTTCTCGATAAACCCACCCGGTTCGATCTGAGTTAGTCGCCCATCTGATTAGCAATGACACCCTTCTGGCGTTTCTGTTGTGAACACCTTCAAGTTCTTTGCCCTGCAAGTTTTTGCAGATCCTCGAGCAGCTGTCTGCTTTGTGCAGTTGTGGCTTCTCTCCAGTAACGCTCGAGTGCTGTCATGGGGTTTCCTCAGACCTTGCAATAGTTTTACGGAAACTTCAAAAAGACAGGGAGCCGAAACAGCCGCACTCAGAGGTTCGGTTTCAGGAACTTTCCAGACCAGATTCCACGGGAGTGCTTTTACGGCTTCAATTCGGAGCAATCAATCAGCCGCTGCCATTTTGCGTGGGTAGTTGTATCCCCTGGTGGGTTTGTCGGCTTTGGGCTTCTGACTAGTCACCATGGCCTTAACAGCTTCCACTGATATGAATCCAGTGCAAAGGGCTTCAGATTGGGAGATAAAACAAGGCAGCACCCACCATCGTTTCCAGACGACGAGCTCGTTCGGGATGCATTGCTTCGATTGATAGATCACCTGCTGGCTCAACGCGGTGCGTGCCTCGAATCGTCATGCTCGCGCAGGAATCGCTCAAGGGAAGCTCCATAAACTTCAGGTGCCTCCAGCAGAGCGTGGTGTGCTGCTCCGGGAATGACGATCAAACGCTGGTTGGTCAGTTGTTGCCATGACTCCATCGAGCGGGGCGTGACGAAGTCGTGTTCCCCAGCGAGCAGTAACACCGGGAGGGTGAGAGACCTCATGCTTTGCTCCGTCGCAGACCAGTCAGCAATGACGTCGACGCCGCGCCAATGGCTGCCGGGATGACCTTCTGCATAGGCAGCGAGCAACTCCGGTGGTCGAGGAGTGGCTCTGCAGATATGCGTCGCCTCAAAGCGGGCAGCGTCTCCATCAAGAATGTGCATTAAGCCCTCCACCTCCTCAAGCAGCAAGGGCACCGAGCTCGGCACATTGGAGAGGGAGAGTGAGCGGGGATTGGGCAAGCCAATGCTTGAGGTGAGGGCTTCAAATGCCAGGATTCCGCCGAACGACTGGCCATAGAGGTGATAAGCAGGGCGGTTCTGCTGCAGCGGTATCAGCGCGTTGGCGACCAAGGCTTCGATGACCTCCACAAGGTCCTGAACGGAAGCCGCGATTGAGTACTCCTCGACATCGGGGCTGGGCCGCTCACTGCGCCCACAACCCAATTGGTCGAAAAAAATCACCGTTCGCAGCAGTTGCTCGCCCAGAGGAAACAAATAGTCACTGGGGACTCCGGGTCCTCCATGACACACTAGAAGAGGCAGTGCATCCGAATGGGTGACCGGCAGGTGCTGACCAGCCCAAACTTGACAGCGACCAGAACGCACCGGCAGCCTTAGCGAGGTCAATTCAGGAACCGTGGCTGTCTGATCTGCTGCAGCCATGACTCCAGTTATTGCTCCTCATGCCCTGTTGCACAGGGCGAGAATACAGAACTTAACCCTCCAGTAGGAAACCAACTGTTGCCGTGGTGCCTAGTTCATTTGCACTTTCAGTAAATCGGTAGGCAATAAGAAACGATGTATTTATGGACTGCAATGTCCTTAGCTGACATTGCAGCGCGCCACGAGCGGGGTTTTTTATTGCTTGCTCAATAGCAGCAAAGCTGAAACTGCCCACTGCCGCTCACGACAACATCAGCAGTAAGTCAATGTGAGGCTCTCACTAAGCTCTCAGCGATTAATGCAGTGCATCATGCTTCTGCATCAGCAAGAGCAAATAAGAGTTGAGTTTTGCTCAGGGTAAATGAATGGTATTGAGACACAAAAAGCAGAAATAAGTTCTGAACAAAAGTATGAATATAGAGCTTTGGTTCCCGAAAGGCCGTTTTGATGTTTTTGAAGCGCGCGTTTGTGCATTCCTTCGCAAAGAAGGTGGTAAAAATCAAGTCGAATCTCAGCTAGAGCAAAAGAAAACACCAAATGTATTAATTATTACTACCTCTGAAAACAACCGGGGAGCATTGGGTGAGAGAATGGTGAAGATTGGCTGAATTTCTCATGGGACTCTGTCCAGTGCAACAAGGAGCGGATGATTTCTGTTTACCAAAAGACAATGAATAAAGTTAATCACCCAATATCTTTTCGAATATGCAAAGATCCAAATATTAAAGATGTATATGTAAAGACAAGAGAGTTTATACCTCGAAAAATTAGTCTAAATTGGAACGAAGAAAAGTCTGGATATGAAGGGGTGATAAAGTCAATAAGAGAGGGTACAGAAATTAAATATGAGATTCACAAATATGATAAGACGCAGCTAGTTATTGTACCAGTAGAAGAGATAGATATTGTAAATGGGCGAATAAGAATTCCTTCTTTGGCAAACCCAGAATCAACTGATAACCAAGCTAACGACAATCATAACTATAAAATTTTGCTGGAAACAACACTTGAAGGCTTACTTGCAGATTATGAGTCTGGAGGCCATTTCCCAAGTTCACAAGAGCAGCTTTTAGACTCTAGTATCGCTGCTCGAATACTTTCAACTCGGATTCCTGAACGTATAAAACAATTAGGATACAACGAGATAATGGTGCCCATTTTAGCATCAGTTGCGAATCGAGTGGATTTAGATCCGAAATATAATTATCTTGTTTACAATCTATCATTAGACTGGCAAATAGGTTCGTATCGTGAAGTTAGAGCTCTTGTGCAATATTTTCGTAGCAAAGGAATTGAAATAATTCCTGACATGGTGATTGCTCACTTTGTCACAGAGCCATTTGATGGCTCAATTGATAAAGCAGAATACTGCAACTCAAAAACTTATCATCACTGTGATAAGTCCCCCTATCTTTTCAGAGACTACAAAACGTGGATGCCAAACTGGGAAGATGAATATGTTAGAAAGTTATATATTGAAAAGATAGTTTTTTTCATTAAACAATTAGATTTAAGAGTGCTACGGTTTGATTATTTAGATGGTTTAGCATTGCAATACTCTCAGAGGAGGGATAACTGGGGACTTGTGTTTCTCGATGAGCTAAAAGAAACACTTGATACACAATGTAAGGATATTCGAATAATAGGGGAAGCCTTTCAATCTTTGTCGATGCAATCGGTTCGAGATTTTATAGATGCAAAGTATTGTCCGAGGTCATTCGATTTGATTGAGACTATTCTGAACCCAAGTATAGATACGGTTTATAAAAGGAAACAAGCTATGAATTCAGTTATCGAGATATTGAATAATTCTTGTAATCAAGACATGAATGAATGTAATTATATTCAAATGCATGATGAAAGTTGGGAGGACGAATTTATCAATTCAGGCAGACCTTCAACTCCATGGGCTTATGGAAAATTCACTGCAGGGCTTACCAAACAGTTTTGTATGAGTAGGCCTATGGAGCATGATCTGGAATCCGATTTGCAACTATATGCTTCAAAACTTTCGTTACTTTTAACAGTTCTTGGATTAGCTATGACTTCTAGCCGCTGGATGGAGACTGCCGCTGTAACATCCTTATCTTTGTCAGCAATTGATCAACCTAACGAGTGGAAATTTGTTTGGTCAAACTTTAAGGATAAGCGCTTAGCAAGTTTAAAATATATGTTTATTCAGGTGCGTGAATGTTTTAAATATATTGGCCCAATACTTCCTAATCCTCCAGGGCCTCCACTGAGAGTATGTTGGGCTGAAGATGAATCTGGTTTGTTGATTATTGAGCGTTGGGGCTCAAAGAGTAATTATCCAATATACATTATTTTGACATTGTTTTCAAATAAACCCAAAAAAAGATTAATTGATTCAAAGTTTCTCTATGGAGATAAAAGCCGATACAAGTGCATTTTTTCAACATCATCGATTCATGATGTGACCCAAGCTTGCAAGCTTGAAAGAAGTCTAATATGGAATACGTTCAAGTTTGAAGTTTGGAATCACTCATATGATGTTTCAATTTTCGCAGCAACTGAGAGGTCTACTTAATGAATAATGAAATCTTTCAGCAGGCTCTTAGTGTCCAATCATCAGACTTTATCGCATATTCAACTTCTACTTGGGCAATAACAGTATCGAAGTTATTTCAAGTTTTTTTACCGCAAATAATTTATCTACTGACAATTTTCTTGATTTCGCGTCAATCTTTGATCCACGTTGCTAATCGCTTGATATCTATCGTTGGTGCTAAATCAATAAGCAAGAGTAAATCTAAAAATATAATCAACTCACTGTTGAAGTTGCAGGGATTCTTTTTGTGGAAATTTGCGTGTGACTTTGGATTCTTCTTAATAGTTACGCAGTACGGCTCTCCTCTCAGAGCACTTAATATTCCAAGCCTAATCGTATATACGGTAGTTCAAATATTTCTCTACTTTTATATCGGTCAGTATCTTATATTACGTCGACTATGGGTCGGAAAGTCAAAACTAGTTAAAGGACCAGCATCTCTTAAGATTGGCAGGAGAGAAAGGTTTATTTCTAGATTGTTTTACGAGGAGTTAGGCAATAATACTAATCAAGCAACACCAATAATTATATTGACAAAAATAATAATTGATTACGTATCAATTGTGTTTTCTTGGTCAGCTTACACTATAGCTTTCTTTCTGTTTACCCATAACCATTTTGATTTATCACCTTTTCTTGAATTCCCACATATATCTTACGCGTCTTTTTACTTCTCTGCATATTTAGGCTATGCATTTGGCCTAACGTTTTTCGATATTTTGCTTCGCTATATGTACAATCAAATGCAGCCTTCAATGGACCGAATATCAGGGACTTTAAATTCAATTATCTTGAGGAAATTATTAGCATCATTATCGCTTGTCATTATTTTTCCTGTACTTCTTGGAATGACGTTGAATTTTTGGTTCTCTGTTGGCGAATTCCCTCAGCTTCAGGCGTTATCTGTTGATGCCTGGAGAAGGAATACAAACTTAAGTCAAGGTTTTAAAGCTAACAACAATGCTAATGGCATTGATCCTTCAGCTTATCAGGACAAATGTAATCTCAAATGTATTGAAAATCGTATTTCTGATTTCTATCAAAGCCAATGAATTTCAAACCGTCTCAAATCGTAAACATTAAATTACTGGTGTTAACTAGTATTGTTTTAATAATTCCCATCGTTTTTGTATTGTCTCGTTGGCAGAGTATGCATTTTGATACTATTTCGGCTTCGCATAATATATTTGAACCTCCAATTAAAGATGATGATTTATCAGAGCCTTGGTCACAAGCTGAAATTGCTTCTAAATCGGATGTCTCGATCTTATCTAAAATAAAGGATTACGATGGAAATCTTGGGAATGACATCCTTTATTATGTAATGGTTGATCGCTTCTTTGATGGGGACTCTAAGAATAACAAGCCTAAGATTAATACTCAGGAACCTCCGCAATCTCATGAATCCATAGAACTGGAGCAGACTCTAAGTGATTTTACATATGATCCAACAAAAAAATATTATGGTATGTATTTTGGTGGAGATTTGCAGGGGGTAATTGATAAATTAGAGTATTTACACAAATTGGGAGTTACACATCTAGTACTTTCACCAATTCAAGAGGCTGCCCCAGGTTTTGTTGTCATAGATTCTGACAAGGTAAATACTTTTCTATTTACAGGTGAGAGTACTATTGACCCAAAAGATGCTAAATCAAAAACTATTAGTGGTTATCACGGTTATTGGGCTAGGGATTGGTTCAGAATAGATCCACATTTTAGGCCTATTAATCATAATCCTGATGATTTATCTATCTTTAAAGAGCTTTTGGACGCTGCGGGGGAACTTAAGATGAAGGTAATGCTAGATATTAGCTATCATCAGGCCTCACCTTATTTTCTTAAAAACTCTTCTGACTCGATAGTTTCTAATAACTTTGTTACGGGCTCTCAAGTTCGTCGATCAGGTAAGTTAGTTGCTCAGCTATTACCACCTAAAACAGCTGATTTCTACACTAAACCTTGTTCAATTGATTGGCAACGTCCTAATTCGAAAATGGTTTCGCTCTGCTATTTGGCTGCAGGATTGCCTACATTAAATCCAGTCAACAAGGACGTACGAAAGTATGTATTTGATAATCTTTCCTTTTGGTTGAAATTCAACGAGGAATCCTATCCAATTGCAGGTTTTAGAATAGACGCTGCTAAAAATCTAGAGACCCAATACTTAACTGATATTGTTTCTCATATTTATTCAGTTAGACCAGATGCTCAAGTCTTTGCGGAAGCATTTGGTTATGGATCGATGGGTGCCGAAAGTACGAATCTTCTTAATCAAATCGGAGATGTAAGTATAATTGATTTTGATTTTTCAGAAAGTATTCGTAAGTTTTTCTCAGGAGAGCGTGATTGGCTTGGGCAAAAGTCTTCTCTTGAGGTTGCATCTAATGGTGTCACTTATCATCAGTCAGGATTAATGGGGCTTCATGGGTTTGCAAATCCAACTGGTATTTTGAGTGATGTCGCACCTCCTAACTTCGCAACAATGAAGTCATGGATTGTGTATTTAGCTGAACATGATGTTCCTCGACTTAGAACAGAACGGCCGACGATGAATGATGCACAGTATGGCTCCATGATTGCCTTTTTGATGGCAGCAAGAGGGGTCCCAATGATAACTTGGGGTGGTGAGATTGGCCTATCCGTTCCACCGTATGTTCAAAATAATGGCCTTTCTGGAATTGGTGGTGATCCGTTTAATCGTCAAATGATGATTTTTCCAGAAGATAAAATCTATAATTATAAATTAGCTGAACTTACGGAGAAAATGATTAAACTCCGTAGAGACAATCCATTATTTCGATTTGGTAATACCACTTTTTTGAGTCCTATTGGCTGGAATTTATCAACAAATAGTATTTTTATGCTCAGAACATCTAATAAAGGTCAACTTTTAAATCATTCTCAACCAGCCGCCGACTCGTCTTTCTTATATGCGTTTTCACCTGCGGATGGCCTTTTTAAACTTAATCTTCCGTCTCAACTCGGATTGCACCTATCTATCTGCGATGCCTTGAATGGCAATATACCGTGTAAGAATGTTCTTTCAAGTGTTCCTTTTAGCCTTAGTTTGAAAGCGAATCAATTCAAATTATTCAGGATTTATCATTAGGGTAAAGGGTATGAACTTTATTCTTAGAACTATCATCCTTGGATGTGTTCCCATTTTTGTTTTTCCGTTTCTACTCATTCTCTCCGCCAATGTCCATTCACAAGAGCTAAATGATTCTTGTGACCCATATGTTATTGACGATTCTTCCCACGAAGGTCAGTATTATCGGAAGTCTTGTTATCCAAATGATCTTTATCCAATATACCCTTTTCAATACAACAAGCCTTTACTCCTCCACTATCCCTTTGTAAGGTTTGTAGATGACTTAAATTCTTTGAAGAATGTATGGTTACCCTCCCCATATAGTTTAAATAGTTATAATCTTTTATTTGATCATTCTCGTGATGCAATATTTTCAGAGAATTCTCAAAAGTATTTTCCGTATACTGCTTATACTTATCTAAGTAATCCTGCGGTTAATGTTTTAGGTGGAATTAAGCCAGGGGGTACTTACGCAGATTCACATCTATTTGCCTTAGGCTTCGATTCAAAGCATGATTTTGGTTTCTTGAGTGATATTGGTATTGATGCCTCGTTTTTGG
>QCUL01000046.1 GCA_003210755.1 Synechococcus sp. AG-679-C18 | reverse complement strand
GCGGAGTAATCAGTTCATGGCTGATAGATCTCATAAAAAGCAATTGTTGTGTCCAGGATTCTTGTAACCGTTCAGCAAGCCTGTTATAAGCGGTCACAATTCCTTGCAATTCAGTCGGTTGAGTTGCGGAGGTAATCTGTCCCTCTGACACCAGACCAGAAGGACGAAGACTAATATCATCCATAATATTTTCTAATTTTACCAATGGATTTAAAGACCTTGTCATAATTTGACGAATGATAATCGTGGCAACAGCAACAGATGCGATCCAAATAACAAACAAAGCAATTAAATTTTCTTTTCGCCCTGCGGGACTAACACCCACGTCTTCAAGAAACCTCAATACACCTTGATCTCCAGGCAATGGCAAAGAACAAGTAAAATAAGTTTGACCTTCAAAATTAAAACTCCTAGGCTTTTGCATTCCTGTGGCATTTAAACCAGCAGCTTGTAAAAGTTTTGAATCACCAAAGAATTGTTGAACTGGGGATGTATCAGGAAAGAGAGGTGGCTTCTCTGGACGACTCAGCCAAATAAGGACTCGTGTAGCGGAAAAATCATTCAGGATCGTGCGATATGACTTGTCGTCAAGACCCTGCATTTGAGATCCGTCTTGTTCTCTAACTTGTTCAATTTGATTCTCTACTGACATAGCCGTCGCCATCACCAATCGTTCATGGCGCTGTAAACGGTCACGTTTAATTACTTGATCTGTGGCAACCAAGAGAACGCCAAAACTGATCGTAAAAAGCCCAACCAACGAGAAACCAAGGCGTTTACGGATTGAAAGCGCTCGTTTAGTCATAAAGATTATTTCGTTACTGTCTTTTTAGCCCTGATCTGAGAAAAGCACAACCGAATACAATGACTAGCTCACCAGCCAAACATTCTATTCAAAAAGAATTATGATAACGGCATAAGGAAATTGAAGAAAGTAAAGCTAGGTAAACATCGATATAATCACCTCATCACTACGCAAATTCCCATCTAGAGAAAAAAGCTTAGTGTCTCCGATGAAAACATTTGTGAATGGAACAGAGGCGTCAGATACAAATTCAAGCTGAGAAAGCGTTTCTCCAACTTCAAAAAGGTCCTCACTAAGATATATCTCTTCACCAGAGGCATAATCTCGAATAAGAGTTATTCCAGGATCAAACACTTTAAACGTATCAGAATCACTGCCACCATAAAGGTGCACAATTGAATCCCCTTTTGCGCTAAGGGTATCCATACCTCCATATCCATAAACCTCCTGAATCTGATCTTCCTCTAATTCAGAAAGTCCCGTTATCAAATCAATATCATCATCCATCGTTCCAAACATTTGTAACGGTAAAAGGTAAGGCGCCTCCAAATCTTCTCCATTCATAAGACGATCTACTTTTGCACTCACCTTTGCAGAAACCTTAGCACCAAGTATTTGCCCTTTTAAATCTCCATCAGGGGGATGAATACCCCCGTATATTCTTGATACGCCGGCCGATTCTGAACCTTCACTTAAATATTTAAGTCTAAGAGTGATATCTTCAGCTTCTCCTGCAAGCCCATCAAAACCATCAGGCGAATACAAGGAGTCACTATCTTTAAATGTTTGCTGAAAATCAAAGATGTTGCTACTAAAATAATTCGTAAGAACACCAAAAGCAGCAGCACTAAAGGTAGAGTGGCCTGATACGAATTCAGCGAATGCCGGGATTGGAAGGTATGATACAAAATCTTGCCCCAAGGAACCGTCAGGCAACTCTTCATCGAAATAGTATTGATTGATAGAGGTACTTGGCCGAACTGAATTAAATTTCCTTTTAACTTTCCAAGCAACGACTCCAGCATCATTCAAAGCTTGAGAGACTCTAAACTGAACGTTGATCGCTTTAACAAGATTAAGATTACGAACTTCAATTAAATCATTAGTTTGATCTATCCAGATACCAGGGGGCGTAAACGTACCGGCGCCTCCCTCCCAAAACTCAGCAGTTAAGCGCTGCTCTGCTGTGAGATCAAAAGAAACATTTACAATCTTATTCAATTCAGCAATAAAGGTTTGATTTAAATCACCAGAATCTAAATATGGGCCTATAACACTTTCAGGACTTAACTCAGATGGATTGATGGCGAAGGTCTTAACGTTACCCCATTGAGGAGTCACGAATTTCTGGTTTTCAAGAGGCTGCCAAAACTTATCCAACGTGGGATTTGGCTGATTGGAGTCAAAGACACTGGTAGAGACCTGATAATCAGTAGTGTCGGCATAAAAATTCGTTTGATTTGATCTATCATCTAACGCATAAGTATTGATACTCGATGAAATTTTCCCACCAACTTCAAATGCAATATCACGAATCAACTTGGCAGTTTGTTTTCCTAAAACAAGTAGATCTTCCAGACTCTCTTTGAGTAGATTATTCGTCTTGACCGCCAGATCTTGTGGAAACGGTTCATCTTGAAAAAACGACGTTGAAATTTCTGATAAAACCTGAGAACTCGACACATCAATAACAGCTTTACGCAATCCAGCCTCAATTACCTTTTTCTCAAGGCCAGAGGAGAACTTAAATATTTTCTCAAGTTTGATTACATTAAAGGATGAAACGCCAGCGCTCTTTAGAAGTTTGAAAAGATTGTCTTCCTTACCAGCATTATAAATCGATCCAATTGCTTTTTGATCAAAAAAAGCCCAGCTATCATACGTAGCTGTATTTAGATATGAAAAAAGCCGCGCACAGACAGTTGGCCCTACCACTGACGCAGCCGCTGTTTCAAGTGATAATTGATTCCAAGCAATAACCTGATCAGACTCGCCCCAAGAAGCAAGAGCATCCTTAAGAAGACTGTTTCGCTTGGCCTGTTTATAAAAATAATTCCTTTGCACAAAAGAATTATTTTTATAAACCGAACGATTGAATGACTGAAACAACGGCACCAAGCTTCTAAATTTCTGGCTATCAACCCAGCTGCTTAAAAACTTAATTTTAGAATCAGTAAAATTTGATTTTTGTGTGCCTAGCCTACGAGTGGAGTCATTAATACTCTCTACGTCGGCGTAAGAATTTAAATCTAAAGCATTTTCCTCAGAGGATGTATCACTGGAATCAGACGAAAGGCATGATATTGGTTCGCGTCGGTATCTTCGATACCGACGCGAACCAATATCAAAAATACTATTAAAATTAAGTAATTTGCTCATGCCACTATCTTCCAGTTCAGGCAGGCATCAACAATCCGAAAATTTCAAAAGGCCTAGACACAAAACACAACTTAACTAATTTAAATGTGCTGCACGTAAGGCTGACTGTCAAGCTTGTATCTCTCAATTAAAACAGTAGTAAGCTGGTGACCATGATTGCTTAGTTGCTTTAAGGGGCCCTTCAGGATTAGTTAACACCAGTCAATCCCAAACTCAATCATTCACCCAACTTCCATGTAAGCCGTGGGGGATCGCTAAGGGCAGTTCCAACAACGCAACCTCGCTTAGGTCTTTCGCGTTGAGAATGACGAGATCGGAGGCATCTCTCGCTCCATTCCAAACTAAGTCCAACACCCAGCCATCATCTTCAGCAACGGCACCCGGTCTGGGAACCATCAATGGTTCGCTTACGAATCCGCTGGGAGCCGCGCTCCAAATGCTCCTTTCGCCGGTTTGGAGATCCAGCTTTTTCACTACTTGCAACGGATCATTCCCTTGTTCACGAGCTGCGGCTGCCATCCAGGCAAAGCGGCAAGGCAAGCCTTCCTGATTGGGATTCACCATGGCGAACTCACAACACCGCTCACTCAAGCGCGTGGTCTCAACATCTCCAGAATCCAGATTGATACGGCACTGCTCGAGCAGCCCTTCAGGGATCAAATCGAAATTCACATCAGCAAAATCTTGATCAGGCCCGATCGCAGGAAAATCGCTGTAATAGATACTTTCCACCACAACATCTCCCCCTTCTTCCCAAGCATTGAGGTGATGAAACACGAAACCATCCGGGGCATCGATAATCCGCGGTTCCTGGCCAGCAAAAGCACCGCTGTCTCTAGGTATTAACCAAAACTTGGCCCTTCCATTGGGATTTGAAGTGAGGCATTGCGCCGCTCCTTTTTGGCCAAGCACAAACGGAAGGGGGTTGAAGTTGATCGCGTTCTGCAAAAACACTGCCCAATTCGGAGTAATCGCGAAGTCGTGGAGAAAGGCAAATCCGGCAAATGTGTCCCGACGGTCACTGAGCAAATCACCGGCTCGAATTCCCGAATGAGGATTATCAGCAGTAGCAAATTCCATCAAACGAACAGTGCTACGTGGCCCGGTCTTAACCCCGAAGGTCACCATTCGCGGCTCACCATGATGACCAGGGTCGAAACGAGGGTGAGCGCTAAAGGCCTCGCCTTTCTTCAATACACCGCCTAAGAGCGACAAGCCTTTGGTTTCAAGCGTCTGCGGGTCTAGAGCATGAGGCTCAGCCGCTTCCCAAAGGGCCAGAAGGTCATCTCCCAAGCGGATCACCGCAGTGTTAGCAATATTTTTCAGACGAAGATCGAAAGCGTTAGCAAGCGGTCCTCCTGGTTTTTGGCTTCCAAAAACGCCACGAAATAACACCTTCCCTGCTTTCTCTTCTGCCTGCCACCCGCTGGTGCGAACGAATCGATTGCTGCAGCGAACACCCTCAGCATCGAAATGAAGAGCTGTGATCATCCCATCGCCATCAAATGGGTGATGAACCCTCAGCCCGTCGCGTTCTAAACGACCAGGGCCATTGCGATAGAGAGTGCCCCTCAACTCCTCTGGTACGGCTCCGCGAGCTGGATTCAACGCCACATCAGTGAGTTCTTCTTCCACGTTGCGAAAGGCGCTAGACCATTCCGATCGGTTGAAACGAGAAGAAGCGGGCGCGACGGTCACTGAGCTACCGGTTACTTTCCACCATCTTCTCGTAACGGATCATGAAGCGTGGACCGGCACTCAGATCTGCCATCAGCCTCCAGCTTGCTCCAAGACACCTTTACTACTGGGCACGGCTCCTGCGCGGCGCGGATCGATTTCAGTGGCCATCCGAAGAGCTCTTGCAAAAGCTTTAAAACAGGCCTCAACGATGTGGTGAGAGTTCACCCCATCCAATTGGCGGATGTGCAAGGTCAGTCCAGAGTTATTGACAACAGCCGCAAAAAACTCTTTAACCAATTCGGTGTCGTAGGTCCCGATTTTCTGAGTTGGGATGGTGAGCCCAAAGCTGAGGTGGGGGCGTCCAGAGCAATCAAGCACCACCTGCACCAAAGCTTCATCTAATGGAGCGGCGAAATGACCAAAGCGATAAATGCCGCCACGATCTCCAAGCGCCTTAGAGATCGCCTGACCGATGGCAATCCCTACATCCTCATTGGTGTGATGGTCGTCGATGTGCGTATCACCGCTTGCCGTGATCTCCAAATCGATCAAACCGTGGCTGCTGATCTGGTGGAGCATATGATCGAGAAAGGGTACACCTGTACTGGCCTTGCAGCGGCCGCTCCCATCGAGCCCAACCAGCACTTTTACATCGGTCTCACCGGTGACGCGGTGGATCTCCCCTATGCGCATTCGTTCTGGCGCCGCTCGACGCCCCGTGACTGATCAGATCATCGCGAATGACGTTCAACGCAGCCAGGGACCTTTCGTTGGGGAGACTTTGGCTAGTGGATGGGATGAGCCAAGAAGATCACTGCTGATCAAGGCACAAAGCTTGTCCATGGGCAAAGCAAACCGTGCGTCAACAAAAGGCTGATCAAGGTAGGTGCCAATCCGCTCTGCCATCAGAAAAATCAGAAACACCAGCCAGCCAGCAAGTGACGCGCTGATCGGCCCAAGTGCATCCAACTTGAGAAAAACCAGATAGCCGTAGACCCAGGCCAACACGCGAATGAAAAATGTCGAAGAAGCAGGAAGGGGCTGATGACGGATGCGTTCAAGGCCACCAATGGCATTGGTGAGGGCCTGCTGCACACGACCAAGCTCGCGGCGTTCGATGCTGTCAACCCAATTCCCCTGGCAAAGCTTGCGTTGCTCCAGGGCAAGCTGCTGGAGCAACGCTTGCACGCAAGGATTGGGAATCCCAAGGCTGAGAGCAAGCTCACCCACTTTTGAAGGGAGCAGATCCGGTTTGCCATCGGTGCTGCGCAACTGGCAATTAAGACACCAAACCAACAAAACCACTTGATGGAGGAGACGGCGCTTCACCGAGATCTGAAGCTGGCGGGGCAAGACGCTGATTAAAAGATCACGCCAGTTGCGACTCTGATTAACCAAATCTCCCCAAAAAACACGCGCTTCCCACCAGCGGTTGTACGCCTGGCTGTAACGGAAGCCAAGAAAAAGACTCAGCAGCAGACCAAGCACCTGCACCAAAGTCTCGGGGAGTAGAGCGGAGGTGATCCTTTCGTTTAAAGGAAGACTTGCAAGACACAGAAGCGTTGCTAACACAAGACTTTTTCCCTGGCGATAGATCAACCACCAGGTGAGCTGAAAGTAATCAAGACATCCACGCGGCTGAATCACATGCCATTGATGCAGTAACCGGCGTCTACATAAATGGTTTGACCAGAAATGCCACTGGACAAATCACTCAGCAAGAACGCGGCAGTGTTTCCGACCTCATTTTGAGTAACAGTGCGGCGGAGTGGAGCCTTTTCCTCAACGTTGTGAATCATGTCGAGGATTCCTCCAATGGCCGAGCTGGCCAATGTGCGGATCGGCCCTGCACTAATTGCGTTGACACGCACTTGCTTGTCTGGCCCTAGCTCAGCTGAGAGATAACGCACAGAAGCTTCCAACGCAGCTTTGGCCACACCCATCACGTTGTAATTAGGGATTGCTCGCTCAGCGCCGAGATAGGTCAAGGTCACGACACCCGCTTTCTCGCTAAACAATGGCTTTGCATGACGGCAAAGAGGCGCAAGGGAATAGGCGCTGATCTCCAGAGCACGCGCAAAACCCTCAGCGGTGGTGGCGCTGAAGTCCCCCACTAGTTCTTCCTTCCCCGCGAAAGCCAAGCAATGCACGAGGCCATCCAGCTGTCCCCATTTGGCCTTGATTTCGGAAAACACCGTTTCCATTTGAGCGGCATCTTGGACGTTGAGGGGCAAAAACAGCGATGGCTCTAAGGGAGCCGTGAGTTCACGAACCTTTGATTCGAACCGGCCCTTCTCGTCTGGCAAGTACGTGATCCCAAGCTCAGCCCCAGCGGCGTTGAGCTGTTGAGCGATGCCCCAGGCAATGGAGCGGTTGTTAGCGATGCCAGTAACAAGGATCTTCTTACCAGTGAGATCGAGAAGCATCAGGCCGCACCCCGTAATGGTTATTCGAGGGATTCTCTCCCATGCCGGGTCTCTCGCGCTCACAACGACACAACGTCAGCATGGTGTTCCATTTTTTCAACTTGAAACGGTGTCCAGGCTTCCGCACGCTGCGCCGCTCAGTTGGCAAAGCGAATCCGCCGATCTTCCCCGCGATTTTTCTGATCGAGGGGCACTCAATTCGCTGCTGAAACAACAGTTCCCAGACGCATCTGGAGAACTGAGTCCTATCCAAGGAGGAAGAGACGCCGCCGAACGGCAACTCAGTCAGATCAATGCCAAGCGTTATGGACGCAGTCGTAACCATCTCAATGGCTCCGTCACACGCTTATCTCCCTACATCCGCCACGGAGTTCTCACCCTTTCTGAAGTTCGTGATGCCGTCTTCGCCCAACTAAAGGCGAACAAACAACAACGTGATGAAGGAGGGAAACTCATCAATGAGCTGGGCTGGCGTGATTTCTGGCAGCGCATGTGGAACGATCTCGGTGACCGTATCCATGACGATCAAGAAGACCACAAAACTGGCCTCAACCCCTCCGATTATCAGCAAAACCTTCCTGACGACATTCGCGAGGGCAGGACAGGCCTGGCCTGTATGGACGGTTTCAGGAACGAGCTAGTGAGCCATGGATGGCTCCACAACCATGCGCGAATGTGGATGGCTTCCTATCTGGTGCACTGGCGAAGAGTGCACTGGAGCGTTGGAGCAAAATGGTTTCTAGAGCACTTGCTAGATGGCGATCCCGCTAGCAACCATCTCAGTTGGCAGTGGGTAGCCAGCTGTTTCAGCCATAAGCCTTATTTTTTTAATCGTCAAAACCTTGATCGCTACAGCGACGGAAGCTTTTGCCAAGAGTGCCAAAGCAACCAGAGCTGCCCCTTCGACAAAAGTTACGAACAGCTTGAGAAGCAGCTTTTCAAGGTTCAGCAACCTATTCGAGAGGGAGCAAGACCTCACCGGTCTTCAAAGCCCAGCAAACGCAAAGGCCCACATCAAGGAATCCAACGGTTGTGATGGACCCTCGCAAGCCAATTATCTGGGTCCATGAAGAAGCCCTTGGACCTTCCAATCCTGCCTTTCATGAATATCCCGACGCCCCAGGCCTGTTTGTATTCGATGAAGACTGGATTCAACACGAAGACATCAGCCGCAAACGCATCGGATTTTTGTACGAATCCGCGTTAAGCCTTCCAGTCAGCCTCAGACGCGGAAATGTAGTGGGCGAAGTGTTGCGTTTCGGCCAACGTCATGGAGCCGATGCAGTCATCACGACTAAAGCGGTGGATCCACGCTTACAACGGGTCTCCGCCGCCATCGATCGGGAGCTTCCTGTATGGATGATCGATCCAGATCCATTCGTGAAATTACTGAAGCCGCCAAGGCTTGGACGTTTCAGTCGCTACTGGCGTGATGCTGAGGCAGTGGTCTGGGAAGACTTCTAATGATCTTTCAAGAGTTCTTCTTCTCTCTGTCTTTCCTCAGCTGGATCCGTAAGAAGGTCTTCGTACTCCAAGGCGGGAAGGCTTACCGGTGTCAATTCCGACGCGTTCAAAGGTGGGGCGATCCATTGCCAGCGAGCTTGTGGGGCTCTGAGCCTGCACAGAGCTTCAAGTTCTTGACGCAAGGCATCACGAACCTCTCGCCTTTTCACCGCCGAAAAGAACTCCGAGCGGGGTGCCAACCCAGCACTAAAGGGAGCAGTGCCATTGCCATTGAATAATCGCGCAGGGTCGGGGAGCCAACGAGGAGAGCAAACGTCTGGATCACTGGTATCGGTTTCCAGGTAAAAGTGCACTCCATAGCCATCGGGTTGACTGACAACAGCAAGACCGTCGTGGGGAGAGTTCCGCTTCAGCGGGTAAGTTTTCCAAGTTGTTGTTTTGTCTTGAGTGCAGCCGCTTAGAAGACCTGCCACAAACAACCCCCTCAGCACCCTCGACATCAAACCCATACCTTCCTTTGACACTTAATTCTGAACAAGACCAGGATGGCAACATTCACCATCGCAACACGCCATGGTCCTGACCCCATCAACAATGCTTCCGCTGAAGCACCCTCTGCCCCAATTTTCACTTCCCTTGGTCTCTGGGACTGCAACCTGGTCTTCCAGGAATGACCTAATCAGCAGCGGGGCTTTGCCAAACCGTCCTGTGCTGGTGATGCTGATTTGTGCACACTGTCCATTCGTAAAGCATGTAGAGCCTGAGCTAACCCGACTAGAGGCTGATTTCAAAGATCGCGTCACCTTGCTAGCCATCTCCAGCAATAGCCTCACCACCCATCCACAAGACGGACCTGATGGGCTTCGCAAGCAGGCCGAGCAACAGGGATGGCATTTCCCCTATTTGCTGGATGAAAAGCAGGCCCTAGCTAAAGATTTGCGTGGGGCCTGCACCCCAGAGTTCTATGCCTTCGCGCCTGAGAATGATGGATTACAAACCCTTCGCTACAGAGGGCAATTAGATGCGAGTCGCCCAGGAAATGACCTCCCTCTCGACGGAGCAGACCTAAGGGCTGCCTTGAATCATGTCTTAGCTGGCACCCCTGTTGACACGATTCAGGTGCCATCGGTGGGCTGCAATATCAAATGGAACCCAAACCATGAGCCCCCATGGTTTGGTCAGTCGACTTAAGGTGCCTGCCATGCAGGTGCCTCCCTTCAGCCTCACAGATCAGCTCGCTGGCTTGGGTCAAGAGCTCGATGATGCCGTGTTGCGGGTTTTACGCAGTGGGCAATACATCGGTGGTGCAGAAATAAAAAACTTTGAGGATGCTTTTGCAAAAAGCGTAAAAACATGCCACGCCGTGGGATGTAATAGCGGCACTGATGCCTTAATCCTCGCTCTCCGCGGCCTAGGCATTGGTGCAGGTGATGAAGTGATCACTGCATCCTTCAGCTTCTTCGCAACAGCTGAAGCGATCAGCGCCGTTGGGGCAACACCCGTCTTTGTGGATGTGGATCCCGTCACCTATCTCATTGACCTGAATCTGATCGAAACAGCGATCACATCCGCGACCAAGGCACTTCTTCCGGTTCACCTTTTCGGCCGCCCAGTGGATATGGCCCGAGTGATGGACATTGCTCACCGTTATGGACTCAAGGTGGTGGAGGACTGCGCCCAAGCCACAGGTGCTAGCTGGAATTCCAAACCAGTAGGCAGCTGGGGAGATGTGGGTTGCTTTAGTTTTTTTCCCACCAAAAATCTTGGAGCTGCTGGCGATGGTGGTGCCATCACATGCCACGACGATGAGTTAGCGCAGCGCATGCGTGAACTCGCTGTGCATGGCATGCCCCGCCGATATCTCCACACTGAATTGGGATACAACAGCCGCCTCGATGCCATTCAGGCATCTGTTCTTAACGTGAAGCTTCCCTACCTGAACGACTGGGTCGAAAAACGGGCTGCGATAGCCCAGCGCTATTTGGAAGCTCTTACAGACCTCCCTGGCGTTCAGTTACCAGATCCTGCAGTTGATTCAGATGTAGGGCATGGGTGGAATCAGTTTGTCGTCCGAGTCCGCCTCTGCCCCGAGAGCCAACCATCCTGCAGCGAAACCTGCTCCGAGTCAGTCACCACTTTTGGCCTACCGAATAGCCGTTGCCGTGACTGGCTCAAGCAAAGCCTCCAAGAGCAAGGGGTTAACACGATCATCTACTACCCAATCCCGATCCATCGTCAGCCCGCTTACGACCACCTAGAGCTTTCTAAAGGCAGCCTTCCAATCACCGATCAGCTTTGTAGCGAAGTTCTCAGCCTGCCCATCTTTCCTGAATTGTCTTTGGAACAGCAAGAACGCGTCATCAGAGTGTTACGTGAACAATTTGTGGTTCAACCTCAGGAACGAATGGTGGCGTAGAGGGCCTTAAATTTGGCCTGCTGAATCTTGTGGCTGATCAACGGCTCCGGATACCCCCTTCTCTCAAGAGTAGCTATCTCACCACTTAATAAATCCTTGGTGTTCAAGTGCCGCAGTTCGGGCACCCAGTGGCGAATATATTCGCCTTCGGCATCAAATTTTGAGGCTTGGGTTGCTGGATTGAAGATACGCAAAGGCTTTGGATCCATCCCGCTACTAGCACTCCACTGCCAGCCGCCATTGTTCGCCGCGAGGTCTCCATCCACCTCAAGTTCCATAAAGGCACGCTCGCCCCAGCGCCAATCACAGATCAAATCCTTCACAAGAAATGAAGCCACAATCATGCGGCAACGGTTGTGCATCCAGCCACTCTCGTTGAGCTGACGCATCGCCGCATCGATGATCGGCATCCCTGTTTGTCCATTTTTCCAACAGTCAAACCAGTCCTGATTGTTCTCCCAAGGGAAACGCCTCCACTGCTCGCGGTAAGGCCCATCTGCGAGTTCGGGGAAATGAAACAGGGCCTGCTGGTAGAACTCGCGCCAACCCAGCTCCTGCTCCCACACTGAAATCGCCTGTCTTTGCTCATCGCTGCGAGCGATCTCCTTGGCGTCCTGGGCTGCACACCAAGCCTGACGGGGACTCACCGTTCCCACGCTAAGTGCAGCGCTGAGATATGACGTGCCCACCACGCCTGGGAAGTTGCGATCGGGCTCGTAGGAAAGAAGCGGGCCATCAGAAAACACAGACAATTGCTCCTTACCCGCGGCTTCACCAGGCCTGCACGGACAAATCTCTTGCCCTACGAAACCATGGCTAGCGCGCAATTTTTCTAACTGCTGTTGCCCCTGAGCGCAAAGCCTGCCCAACTCCCCCTCTGCTGAATCCAACTCACACTTTTTGTCTTCTGGCAGATCCAAAAAGCCCTTGGGATCCCCCACAATTCGCGGGCTAATGCGCTCCACCTGTCCACGCCAATTGCGTAGGAAAGGTCCATACACCCGATAAGGATCACCGCCACCAGTTTTGACCCTCTCAGGTGCTAACAACAGTTGATCCCAATCCACCAAAACCTTTCGCCCATCTGCCTGTAGCGCCTTAGCCACCTGACGGTCGCGCTCTCGCGAATAGGGCTCCACATCCCGACTCCACACCACCGACGACGACGCCAACTGCGACGCCAACTGCGGAATTAAAACAACTGGGTCACCTGACAACACGAGCAACCTGCTTCCTGCGTGACGCCAGCGATCCTGAAGCTCGATCAAACTTTCCAGCAAAAACCACAACCGAGCCGGCGCCATAGGCGGCAACGACTCAGGGGGCTGGATGAGCGCTGGGTCAAGCACGTAAACCCCCGTCACCGCTGGGCCAAGTGACAGAGCCCCCTGAAGGCCGAGGTTGTCAGCCAAGCGCAGATCGCGTCGATGCCAGAAGAGGGTGCGGGATGAAGTCATTGGAACGC
>QCUL01000045.1 GCA_003210755.1 Synechococcus sp. AG-679-C18 | reverse complement strand
ATCGACAAAAGTCACACCCTCATCCATCCAGTGCTCCCGCAACCGCTGTTGAAGTACACCCTCGCATTGAGCAAGTTGCCTACGATTATTAATTCCATTAACCTCATCAGGATCGTTGACCTCCAGCTGCATGGCGACATCAAGTAAATGAACAGTGTCTGTTAAATAAAGCTCACCTTGATCATTATCGGCACTCAAATTCGGTAAAATCAAAGCCAACTTTTCCCAATTAAAGCAATAAATACCAGCATTCGTAAGGTTATTAGAGAGTTGATCTTCGTTGCAGTCACGATGTTCAACGATTCCACTCACACGATTGTTGGAATCAGCAAAAACACGTCCATAGCCAGTCGGATCTTTGAGACGAGCAGTCAGCAAAGTCACATCAGCCTTGCTAGCCCGATGGTTGCTGACAAGGGCATCGATGGTCTGTGCCCGTAACAAAGGAACATCCCCATTGAGAACCAATAGCTCTCCTTGAAATCCATGAAGCGGAGCCAACAATTGTTGAACTGCGTGCCCAGTTCCGTTCTGAGGGTCTTGCAAAACAAACTCAAGTCCTCCAATGGAGCTCAGCTGATGCTCAACACGTTCAGCTTGGTGACCAACGATCAACAAACGACGATCTGGAACAAGATTGGCGGCGCTGGAGAGCACACGCTCGACAAGAGTGGCACCAGCTAATGGCTGCAGAACTTTAGGAAGAGCACTTTTCATGCGGGTGCCTTTCCCAGCAGCCAGAACGGCAACAGCAAGCATGCGAAGTGTGCAAGACCGAAGGAATCTAACGTTGGATGCTCGTTCTGGGAACTCCTATCAACGCTATGAATTAAAACAGTGCCATAGAAAACACAAATAAAAAATATAAAACCTATAACAAATGCGTTAAAAAACAACAAAAGTGCATTGAAAGAATCGCTGGCAACATCGAGACCTTTTCATGTAGTCACAAAACAAGACTCAACAAATAACAAGAGTGCAACAGCAAGAGCCAAGCATTATTTACCAGAACAATCTAGTGTCGTACTGTGCGAAGACTGAAAAATGAAAAGCTAAAAATCAATATAAAATCACGAAAGACTGGACCCTTTTAAACACAAAGATTAAAATTATAGCGATCAGTGAGGCAACAGAAAACAAGCTAGGGCGAATGAAGAGTAAAATAAAAAAGGTTCACTGAACAATGGCTGAAATGCAAGATCAGCTTGAGCGCTTAACAAATCAAAGAAAAGAGAAATTGTGGGAAATCTTATTTGCCATAAGCTGCGTCACCATTTTCACCTTACCCATTATATTAAACGTAAGTCTGTATAAAGATGATTTCAATCGTGCCCATGGGGGCACCTTGCAATGGGATACTGACGGAAGGATTATAGGATATTTACTCTACAGAATTGCACATTTAGGGAGCACTCGAGCAGTTTTTGATCATCCACTTGGAGCCATAGTCTGCATACCAATCATGCTCTTAGGTGGAATATTCGCATACCTTTTATTTCAGAGAAAGTCACTCATATGGATAGGTATATTAAGCATTCTATTATTTGGGCAACCATATTTTCTAGAAAACCTGTCATTTTCATTTGATTCACCATTAATGGTGCTATCAACATCGATCTGCATAGCAGCAGCATGGATTTGCGTCAGCGGGGAAAAACCATATTTACAAGCAGTATCAGGAGGACTAGTCACAATAGCATTATTAATTTATCAACCAGCGAACAATGCATTTTGGATTCCAGTTTGTGTATTAGCAATCAACAGTTGGGGGCAAACAATAAAAACTGATGACAACAATAATCCTTTAGTATTTTCAACAAGGAAATTGCTATTCCGCTGTGGATTAATACAAGCATCCTCTTTTGCAATCTACAAGATTATATTAACCCCATTTTTCAAGCTGAATGAATACTCGAAGAGTGTTTTGAGTACATTAGATACAAAAAACTTGCCATCCACAGTAATCCGAAATATAAATGAATTTTGCGATACACTCCTAAGGAATGGATTTGACTCGAACCTAGGAAGATTTTTAGCATTTTATATATTAATCTCAATCATTCTGATCACGAGTAGATATGCAATTTGGAGAGGTTGCATAAAATTCATAATGCTTCTAAGCATTCTTGCATTATCTCAAGGATTAATGCTTATTCTTGACTATCAAGGTTTACCTGTACGAACATATATAGGAGTAGGAGCATTTTTAGTATCAATAGCGCCAATAGCATGGTCAACATTTGAAGTGAGATGGAAAAGTCCGTTTATCAAGAGATGGATACGGCGAATTTATCAAATCATTGTGTCTGCGATTGTCTGGGGTCTAATAAACTGTTCTTTTGCCTATGGGAGTGCATATAGAGCACAAACAGAACTTAACAATTACTATCGACAAACAATTACCAATAATATACTCAGAGACAACTCAGTATTGCAAGGAAAAATAAATAAAATGGTAATTATTGGAAAGTCACCGGATTCACCAATTGCAAAAAATACATTTAAAACATATCCATTTATGTCAAAGATAATAGATCGAGTAGATGGTGCCGCGAGTGGAGTTCGTCTCTTCAGACAATATGGCCTTGAACTTAAGCATGCTCCGGAATCCGACCTTAAAAATACAAATCTGCAGATCAATTCAAGCAAGCAATTTATAGATAGACCCGATTATGCAATAACACGACAGAAGGAAATTATTGTTGTACGTTTTAAATAAAACACCTAGAAATCAAAAAAGTAAATGAGAATAAACAAAATAATCGAAAATTTTAAAAGTAAAGAAAAACAAATAGTAACTTCACTTGAAATCAATGCCGAAGCGATGTAAATAATAACAATATAATCGCAGACTATAATTGATTTGATCAGATGAAGTGTATGATAAAACCTCGCATCAACGCGTAAAAAATCGCATGACTGAGATCAAAGATCAGATTAAGAGCTTAGTGGTTCAAAGAAAAGACAGATTGTGGGAGATTTGGTTGAGTGTAGGCGCTGTTGGTCTATTAATACTACCAATCATTCTAAACGTAAGGCTCTATGCAGACGACATCGATAGAGCAAGTGGAGGCTCACTAAATTGGGATGCCGATGGAAGAATCATCGCAAATTGGCTCTATCGTATTGCACATTTGGGAAGTGCTCGAGCGGTTTTTGACCATCCACTTGGGGCCATCGTCTGTATTCCACTAATACTTTTGGGAGGTTTATTTGCAACTTTACTCTTTCAAAGGAAGTCGCTGGTTTGGATAGGAATACTAAGCATACTGTTATTTGGTCAACCATACTTTCTTGAAAATCTCTCCTATGGGTTTGATTCACCATTGATGGTAATCTCTACTGTTATGTGTATTGCTGCAGCCTGGCTTTGCGTCAGTGCTAAACAACAATATTTATTTATAGCGGCAGGTAGTCTGATATCAATATCGCTACTAATTTATCAACCAGCCAACAATGCTTTCTGGATTCCGATATGTCTCCTAGGAATCTATTCATGGCGAACAAAAACAGATACTAGATCAAATAAAAATCACATATCATATGAACCCAAACGATTTATAATAAATTCTATACTGGTCCAGACGATTGCATTACTGATTTATAAATTTGCACTTTCACCATTTTTTAAATTGACTGACTATGCAAGTAATGTTCAAAGTTTACCAAAGCCAAGTGAATTGCCACTTGCTTTTTTTAATAATATAAACGATTTTTGCGATACCCTTTTACGGAATGGATTTGAATCAGCACTGGGTCTTTCGATAGTCATTTATATAGTAGTCTCAATCATCTTGATATCAAGTGATTGCAATTTTTGGTTGGGTATTATAAAAATAATTTTATTTGTAGCCGTTCTTGCATTATCCCAGGGTTTGATGCTGACGCTGGGATATAGAGGTTTTGAAGCTCGAACATACATAGGAGTAGGAGTATTCCTTGTATCTTTAGCCCCAATGACATGGTCAGTGCTTGAAGGTCAATGGAAAAACCCTGCTATAAAAAAATGGACACGGAGATTTTATATTGGAATTTTGGCAGCGATCGTCTGGGGACTAATCAGCTGCTCTTACGCCTATGGCAGTGTTTTCAGATCACAAGATACTCTTAATCATTACTACAGACAAACAATTGCCAATGAAGTACTTCAGAGTGAATCGTTACTAGAAAAAAAATTCATAGGAATGTCAATCATTGGCTATTCACCAGATTCACCAATCGCAAAGAATACATTTAAGGTCTATCCATTTATGTCAGACATGATCGATCGAGTTGCTGGTCATTCAAATGGAATTCGTCGATTCAGGCAATACGGACTAAGACTTAATCAAGTCAAAGAATCAGATTTGAAGAGTTATGGAGTTCAATTAGATACAGACGCAAATATAATTGACAGACCAGATTTTTCGATTTCTCAACAAAATAGTGTTGTCGTTATACGTTTCAAGTAAAGAATAAGATTTTCATTTAATAATGATATTTTAACTAGGATCACCGTGAGCTCAATCAGTAATTAAATATCTATGCACGATTTGAAACCCTGTGATGAAGAGAATAGTAAGATAAACTTCCTTATGAATCCCTAAATAAAGCCCATGGCTGAAATAGCCAAAAAGCTCAAGAGCTTGACGATTCAAGGGAAAAACGAATTGTGGGGGATATGGCTTAGTGTAAGTCTGGTTGTTCTGTTCATGATCCCCTTCATTCTGAACGTACGGCTGTATTTAGATGATATCGATCGAGCCAGTGGAGGTACTCTTCGATGGGATACTGACGGAAGGATTGTAGCAAATTTGCTCTATCGCTTAGCACATTTAGGGAGCAATCGAGCAGTCTTTGATCATCCACTAGGGGCTATTATTTGCATCCCAATAATAATTCTTGGAGGTTTATTTGCTTATTTACTCTTTAATCAAAAATCTTTCATTTGGATCGGAGTACTTAGCATTTTATTATTCGGTCAACCATATTTTCTAGAGAATCTATCATTTGGATTTGATTCACCACTGATGGTACTCTCCGTTGCTATATGCATAGCAGCAGCTTGGCTTTGCATTAGTGCAAAACAGCGATATCATTTCATAATATCTGGAAGTTTAGTTTCAATTTCATTATTAATCTATCAGCCTGCTAACAATGCATTTTGGGTTCCAATTTGCATGATAGCAATCTATTCATTGCACCAAAAGACCGATTCAGTATCAATACAAACTAATTTTTTTGGTTCAACAAAAACTATTCTTACTAATTCTATTTCAATACAGATAGCATCGCTGGCAGTCTATAAATTTATATTTTCACCCTTTTTCAGATTTACAGAATATTCAAGATATATTCAAGAAACGGCCAAACTAAGTAAACTGCCATTAACGATTCTTTATAATATTAACAATTTTTGTGACACATTACTCAGAAATAGCTTTGAATCAGCTTTAGGTCTAGTTTTAGTAATTTATATAATTATCTCAATTATTTTGATTTCAAGTAGTTTCAGCGTCTGGATAAGTCTTGCCAAAGTAATCTTATTTATATCCGTTCTTGCTTTATCTCAAGGCTTAATGCTTACCCTTAGCTATAAAGGATTTCCTGCGCGCACTTACATTGGGGTTGGGGCATTTCTCGTATCTCTTGCTCCTCTAACATGGTCTGTTCTTGAGAATCAATGGAGATATCGACCACTACAAATATGGACACGTAGGATCTATATAGGAATTTTAGCAGCAATTATCTGGGGTCTGATCAGCTGTTCATTTGCCTATGGCAGTGCTTTTAGGTCACAGAGCAAGCTCAATGATTATTACAGACAAACAATTGCTAATGAAATACTTAGAGATGAATCAACATCTAAAGAAAAAAATCGTGGAATAACAATAATTGGACAATCACCAGACTCACCAATAGCAAAAAATACGTTCAAAGTCTATCCTTATATGTCAGATATTATCGATCGAGTTAGGGGGCACGCCAGAGGAATTCGTCAATTCAGGCAATATGGGCTAGTCCTCAATCGAGTATCAGAATCTGAATTGGATGGATCAAAATCTCAGATCAACTCAGATAAGTATTTAATCAATAGACCAGACTTTACAATATCTCGTCAAAACAATATTATCGTTGTTCGATTTAAGTGATAGGATTAAGATAACCATTTACTCATACAGAGAGTTATTTGTAAAATTCCAAGTCTGATATGATTAATCAATTGGATGGCCAATCTAACCAATATCTAACACATTAGAAAAAATACTTAGGCTATATTCAAGTTTTTCTGATAGCGGTTATTCTCTCCATTATTTCAAGAATATCTCAATTAAATAGTGCCTTCTAAATTTTTCATCAAAAGGGTGCATGCCATACTATAAAAACAGATTACCAGATAGATCACTCAAAAATAAACTATCAAGTATTATACTTCGGTATCATCCTTGAACTGCAAATGCTCATCACCGCAAAAGCATCTGCAATCACCTCTGGATTAAAAGATTTAATTGATTGCGGAGACAAAGGCACTGAAGAACAAAATAGAGTCCTTCAAGCCATATCACTAAGCATCCTTAAACTACCATTAAGTGAATATAGTGAGCTGGAATCGATAAACCAAGATGAATTTGCAAGGAATGTAATTGACACTGGAATACGCAGAAAATATATTCAACTTGCGATAATGCTGGAACTATGTAGACATCCAAAATCCTCGCTACAAAACAACAAAATAGACAAAGCTGCTAAAACACTTTGTATTGGAGGTGATGTATTACTTATTAGTAGAGATATGATTGACAAGTCTGCGCTTGAGATCACTACGGATTTCATAAGAAGATATCAAAAATACTTTTTATCACTTCAGGAGCATTATGGACAAGATAGTTTCAATCACGAAAGCCATAAAAGTTACGATGAATCATTTTTTCAAGTGATTGATTCACTTGCCTCAATGGAAGACAAGTCTCTCGGCAATGAGTTTTTTCAATTCTACAAACGCAATGGAATGCATTTACCATCCAGAACATCTATTAATCCAGGTTATTATGTCTGCCACGATATGAATCATGTATTGACTGGTTATGAGCCAACAGGGATTGGCGAAATTTGCTTAGGTGCTTTCAAGTTAGGCATGAATGATTCAGATGCCAATTGGATGGCCTCAATGACTAATTTTTTAATCCACGAAGCTGGTGTGTTTAAACCTGGACATAGCTCTCAATATGAACCCTACGGAGCTGATGGAGATCCCTTTGATGGTCTTGATGGAAAACGGGGGGTGATGACATTAAAAGGCGCCCCAGAAATGCTCGCAGATGCATATGACCGTGGATCAAAATGCAATCAAGACTTCAGTATCATCAATCATCTAGAAATTGCGTCGATCCCATTAAGCACACTCCGAGAAAGGTTCAATATTATTCCACCACTTTCAGGCATCGCAGATTCAAGCATTAATTGGCGATAAACAATGCGATCAATTTCCACTTGTTAAGTTTATCAATTCAATCATTAGAAAGAGCCAAGTTTCTGACAACACCTTAAAATTTACTGAAATTAAATAATCGAACTTAAGATTCACACATCAAAGCTATTAATAGTTGTTCAAGTGCATCCACTTTCGCTGCCAAGCACTGGTGCTTGGCCGATTCGATAAGACCTGCTCTTGTTGGCGTCGTCTCAAGATCAAAGCTGAATCATCTGTGCCTGACGGATCTCGATAAGGCACACCAGCTTGTGTCTCCAAATGCTCTTGTTCCATCGTGCTCAAAGCAGACCAGCCGGGTGCAATCTCAGGCAAAGCCTCGTTTTGATCCCTACGACAAGCCATGGTTCCAGAACTCCAATCCGACCCTTGTCCTGGCTTCGGTAGAAGTGATCGCAACTCAAGTCCTGCATGAAGAAAACTATTTCGAATTGATGCCGCTCGGCAATAAGTCAGTAGCCGACCCCCTGGATGCAAACGATCAGCCAAGTGATGTAGAAATTGTTCGCTCCAGAGCTGAGGACATTTACCGGGAGAGAATGCATCCAACAAAATCAGATCAAACGTAAGTTCAAAAGGCAATGCATGGAGCTGTTTCCTTGCGTCGCCCCAGAGCATCTGAAAGCTATGACGAAGAAGCGAATCCTGCCAATGTCCTGCAGATGAAATGGCTATCAGAGCAGCCAATACATGCTCAGGCCAAAGCGACTTAAAACCTGAGTCAGCTAGCGCCAGCTTGAGAGGCCGATCATCGAGTTCTAACGCCCAGCATTCAAGCGACGGACCATCGTTTAAAGGAAGAGCCATCGCTAGTGCGGCGGTGTTGTATCCCAAGCCAAAGCAAACATCAAGAACGCGTAGATGCTTGTTTTTTGTAAAACGATCCAATTGAGCAGGCGCAACAAACTTGCTGTTTGCTTCTTCAAGGGCGCCAGCGGAGCTATGGAATCCTTCTTGAAAATCACAGCTGAATAAGCTGAAGCTGCCATCGCTTGTGATGCGCGCACTCAGCACTCCTTGATCAGCAGCGAAGTCTGTCAAGATCGTCCCAGAACGTTGGATAACTCACTGCTGCAGCTTCACTTCGAGTAATTCTGGAATCACCCTCGGCCATCAAGCCAGCAATGGCAAGGCTCATCGCTACTCGATGATCAGTTTCACTATCTAATTCCGTGCCTCTAAGCGATTGACCGCCTCGGATGGTTAAACCGTCAGAGTGTTCATCGATGTCAGCGCCCATCAGTTTGAGCTGACGCGCCATCACGGCAAGGCGATCCGTTTCCTTCACACGCAATTCTGCAGCACCACGAATTCGACTTTCCCCATCACAAAAGCAAGCAGCCACACTCAGGATTGGAACTTCATCGACCAAGCGCGGCATGAGCTCCTCTCCAAAATCAAAAGGTCTCAGTGGTCCATGGCTGACCCGCAAATCACCAACTGGTTCGCCAGCAACATCTCTTCGATTGAGCACTTCAATCGAAGCACCCATCTGCTCCAGTACCTCGAGAACACCTGTTCGAGTGGGATTCAAACCCACATTTTCCACCGTAATCTTGGACCCTGGAACGAGGGCCCCTGCCACGAGCCAAAAGGCGGCCGAACTGATATCTCCAGGAACAATCACATGCTGGCCGGTTAAAGAAGCGCCGGGACGAACCATAATGTGACGACCCATTTCGCCACCAACTTCGAGGTCTGCACCAAACGCCTTGAGCATCCGCTCGCTGTGATCACGGGAGCGGGCGGGTTCAATCACGCTAGTTGGACCATCAGCAGTAAGAGCAGCCAACAAGATGGCGGATTTCACCTGAGCGCTAGCAACAGGTGTACCCACAACGGCGCCCCTAAGTTTTTGGCCCTGAACTGCAAGCGGAGCGAGATTGCCATGGTCGCGACCACGCACATCTGCACCTAACAAGGACAAAGGATGTCCAACCCTATTCATGGGTCGCTTTTGTAATGAAGCATCCCCACTTAAAACAAAATGACGTCCCACACGCCCAGCCAGAAGACCAAGCATCAGCCTCATCGTGGTTCCAGAGTTACCGCAATCAAGAATGCCGGCAGGCTCCCTCAACCCATCCAGACCAACACCTTCTACCGTCACAATCTGATCAGACTTGATGGGCGAGATAGATGTGCCCATCAAACGTAAACATGCTGCAGTGCTGATTGGATCTTCTGCAGGAAGCAATCCATCGATCGTAGTCGTACCCTCAGCGATAGCACCAAACAACAGTGCTCTATGAGAAATTGATTTATCGCCTGGAACACGAACTCGACCACAAAGACTGCCACCAGCCTTCAGATCCCTAGGGGAACCATTTGATCCAGACACCATTAATGATCAAAGGAATAGAAGTAATCCTATGGGTTGACACTTCAGATGGTCTGAACCAAAGCTAAGTTGTCACCAACTTTTTGCTCCATCAATGGGGCGATTGAAAAGGAAGAGGACACAGACAGTCAATAAGAAAATTTCAATCTGAAAATCTTGATACGTTGACCAATTATTAACACGAAGAATCAATGAGTTGATTGATAACCACCATTCAGAAATAGCGATGATCAGAACATCATCAGGACACAAGTTGAGTCAAGCCTCTCAAGGAACAAAGGCAAAATCTAGAAAAATTACAACTCCAGCAAAAAGAATAACTTATAGATATACAATTGAAATGATGTTATGAATCATAATTTGATCCTATTGATCCAAACAAAAAGGCAAGAACCGGGCTTGATTAATGCTCTACTGGCTGAACAAAGCATGAACCAATCAAAAGCATCAATGAAAAGATCAATTCAACCCGAACAGAAGCAAATCACGAACTCAAAAGGCCAGTTGAACATCAACGAACAAGAAACACTCTCAATCGATCGTACCTACAGGAACACAGGCCCCTACCGTCCACAAGGAAGAGCATCGGTAGCTGAAAATCAACCAAAACATTAATATATTTTTATCCAGCAATCATTATATCGTCAAAAGTGTAATGTTTTTATTTGCACTAATTATACTCAATAACTGGGAAAATTAATTATTGGTAAAAATAATATTTCAAAAGAAATTCAACTTATTGATGATAAGTTCGCAACAATAGATCAACATCGTTTAAATCCAAGATTTAACCTCGTCCGCAGCGGCAATGTCCACCTTTCCACTTAGAGCATTTAGATTTTTTACAACCTTTTTTCTTTGCGAAAAGGACTTTGACTGAGAGACGTTTGACCGTTTTATCAATCCCAAGCCCCTCTTTTGCACTCTGAAGACTTGTCATCTGCTACGTCTTGAGACTTATTTTCACTATACACGGTCAAAAACGGGCAGTCGCAAAGGGGGGACTTGACGTCCTGCGGGAAAGGAGCAACAATAGGATGTGTCTTATGATGCATCAAAGCGTAAGAAATGATGACGCCAGACTTTTCAGCTGGGATTTCAGCTGATCTAGCTGAGGGCCCAAATGGTCGAGTGCTCGCTGAGTCGATGAGCCCCGATCTTCTTGGCGCTATTCAGGATCACATCACCATCGAAAGGCATGCCTCAATCACCTATCTGGCGATGTCTATTTGGTCCGCAGAACGTGAACTGGCTGGTTTTTACCAATTCTTTGATGCTGAAGCGAAAAGCGAACAAAATCATGCTGTTCACTTCACACAATATTTAATCGCACGAAGTCAAATTAACGATTTAAAAGCTTTAGATGCTCCTAAACAGTCTTGGAATAACTTAACTTCTTTGATACAAACAGCTTTTCAAATGGAAACTGATACTACATCATCCATTCAAAGCATTTATGCGTTAGCGGAACGCAACAGTGATTCAAGAACAACTGTTTTCTTAGACCCTTTGATTGAATCTCAAATCAAATCAGAAGATCAATTTGCTTATATTTATGGTCGCGTTAAATTCGCAAACTCAGATCCTTCAGCACTTCTTGTTATCGATAATGAATTAAGAGCAGGTCAAACGCAACGAAGTTGATTTAACTGTTGCTCTTTTGCTTTGCTCATAAAGCAAGCGAGAACCAATCGATAAGCGTCTAATATTTAAAAAGCTAACAGATTGATGTATTTCCATCAATCTGTTGTGAACACGCTGTAAATCATCTGTCAGTCTTACACGAAGAGTAGGACTGATAGATTTAACAATTCTTTCGATTGCTCTATTTTGATAACTGGATAAATGCTCAATTTCCTTGCTCAATGCAAGAACTAAGCAGTCACTGGTGAGTCGATTCATACATTCACCTAAAAACCTAATGGGCTTGTCTCAATTAATCTTGGAGAAAGCTTCATTGACGCTTCTCCTGAACTTGTAATTAAGAGATCTCCGTTACGAAGCTTGGAAATCAAACGTGTTGACGTCACTCTCGTAGAACCAATCAGTTCACCAATCCGGTCATGAGTAAGACGAAAAGGCAAATTACACCATTCTCCATAGCGTTTACCAAGGCGATTAACGAGAAGGCTCAGCAATGCATGAAGTCGCTGCTCAGCTTGACCTAAGTGACGAATCCGAAGAAGTTGCAATGTCCATTCATTGACCGAGTCATAACCATTAGGAGATGGCTCCAATGATTTGGTCTCAATCCTCAGCGGGGTCATGGCCTCAACGCAAATCCCATCACTACAAAGGCAATCAGTTCTGAGTTGATCGCCAGTTTGCAAAAAGGCAAGAGTCATGCCTTCTGTTTCTTCACAAGGGCAATAAACCCTGGCAATCCCTTCAAGAACATTCAGTTTCATGCATTCACTACGCCCATGCGTATCAACGAGAACGGTTTGCCCCGTTGGAATTTGGATGGACGACGTAGGGTCGTCAGGTAAAAAGCGGAAGCTCACGGAGAGGATTAATCGCTAATGAGAATTGATATCAATATACAGATGTTGGATCCCTTCTGCAATCGATTCTCAATAGCGTTTGCTTGTTGAAAACTTCATGGTCTAAAACCACCCTCCCAATCCCTTGCAATCCACTGCCACGACAAGGTCTTTGTTGATGTGTTGAGACAGCAACACTGCTTCACCTCACAAAGTCTTCGATCAGGCAAAAACCAGCGGATTCAATAAGAAAGTGGTAAACAAAGAGCGATGAGACTTGACTGAGCGAAGCATGAGAGCACTATATTCGTGTCATTAGCAACATAATTATGTGACAAATGACAGACACGTATGTGCTGTTCATCTGCTTAATCTGTCTTTTTTTTGGTGGCAATAGCGACAGCAAGGTATTAAATTTTGAGCGACGCATTTTGCGTCTTTTCGTGTGAGGACTTCGTGAAACTATTCCATCAACTGCTGGTGGCCCCAGCAGCCTTGGGCCTTTTGGCACCT
>QCUL01000044.1 GCA_003210755.1 Synechococcus sp. AG-679-C18 | reverse complement strand
ATCAGGCGAGTGTCAGCACCCTCCTCAATCTTTTGGGGCGGATAACGGCTATCAATCTCCTCCACATTGATGAAGGCTTCTCGCTCATTGACGATCCGGCTTCGCAACATGGGGCAAGCCCCAACCCAGCTTGTTGCGCAAGACCTGGAAAAACTCATGATCGGCAAGGCGGACAAAGCGAACGGGATGGTCACTGCGCCGAATCAAGACCCGATCCTCGGGCCAGACATAACACCCCGCACTTCCATCCACCACCATCATCAGGCGTTCAGGGGTGGCAGGAAACACCGTCACAGGCTCTTGATCACTGAACACAAGCGCACGAGAAGCCAAGGAGTGAGCCGCGATCGGAGTTAGCTGCAACACCGGACAATCGGGTGTGATCACTGGACCGCCAGCACTGAGGGCATAAGCGGTTGAGCCAGTAGGCGTCGACAAAATCACCCCATCAGCGGATATATCAACAGGAGCATGCCGGCCAATCGCAATTTCAAAGTGACACATGCTGGTAAGTGGCTCTCGATGGAGAGCCATCTCGTTAAGAGACAGGGCTTCCCATCGCCGTTGCTCGCCACGCATCACACTCACGACCATGTTGGCTCGCTCCTCAATCGTCCATCGCTCGGTCAGGATCTGCTCGAGGGCCCTGTCAAGGTCACTGAGATAAGCCTCGGCGAGAAAGCCGAGATGCCCGGTGTTGATTGTCAAAATCGGCACACCAATCGGCGCTGTTTGGCGTGCCGCTGACAGCACCGTGCCATCGCCTCCTAGAACGATCGCCAGAACCATCGAGGGATCGAATCCCTCCGGGACACAGGCGTTGTAACCAAGCATGCGCAGATGCTGATCCGGGTTGGCAAAACCAACCATTCCGCCCGAGCTACTGGCGCGAATCACGTCGTGACCGGCAACTTCAAGGCGCTCCTGAATGGTCTGAGCGGTCTCAACGGCGAGTGACTTTCCGTCATTCACGATCAGTCCGACCCTGGGCACCGATCGAGTTTCGAAAGAACCAACACATTTTATGAGAGAAATCATCTCTCAGCAGCAGCTATTTGTTTTTTTTGATCTAACTCCATCCACCCCAACACCAGCCCTGCGTAGCGTTCAAACAACACCTTGCGGCGAGCTCGAGCGATGCCAAGCGACACCCCGTCCCATGTGGCCGTCATCGGAGCTGGCTGGGCTGGTTGGGGCGCGGCCAAATCTCTCTGCGAAGCAGGAGTACGCGTAACTTTGATCGACGCGATCAATGATCCAACGGGCAGCACGCCAATCATCACCAAAAGCGGTAAACCGTTTGAGGCCGGCACTAGGGGGTTTTGGAAGGATTATCCCAATATCAACGCCCTAACAGAAGAGCTGAAACTCGGCACAATTTTTACCGACTTCACCACCAGTGCGTTTTGGTCTCCCGATGGGCTAGAAGCAACAGCCCCGGTGTTTGGGAAAGAAGCAGCTTGGCCAAGCCCGCTCGGGCAAATAGCTGCCACGTTTACAAACTTTAAACGACTTCCTCTTCAGGACCGGTTGAGCATTGCAGGATTGCTTTATACAATTTTAGACCTTAATCGAAATGAAAAAGTTTTCATTGAATACGATAAACTCAGCGCTCAAGACTTATTTGTCAAGCTGGGAATTAGCAAGAGATTAATTGACGATTTCCTACGTCCGACTTTACTCGTTGGCCTTTTCAAGCCACCAGAAGAATTATCAGCAGCCGTCACAATGGAGCTGCTGTATTACTACGCACTTGCCCATCAAGATTCGTTTGATGTTCGCTGGATCAATTCAAAAAGCATTGCAAAACATATTTTTGAACCTCTCAGCAAACGCTTAATCGCTAACCATGATCTTCGCGTGATGGGAGGAACCCTGGCAACAACATTGGCCTTTGCCTCTGGAACCAAACAGATCAGCAGCGTTGGAATCAAGACCCTTTCAACGGGAAAACCCGATGTGATTCAGGACATCGATGCTGTCGTTCTAGCCGTGGGTGCCAAAGGCATCCAATCGCTGATGTCTCAATCTCCTGAATGCCGAGAAGCAGCACCAGAACTCGTTGCGGCTGGATCCCTCGGCACCATCGATGTTGTCTCAATACGTTTGTGGCTCGATCGCTATGTACCCATTCCCTACCCAGCCAATGTGTTCTCTCGTTTTGAGGCCTTACGGGGAGCAGGAGGAACTTTTTTCATGCTCGATCAACTGCAAAACAGTGCAGAGCAAGACCTTTGGGGTGGCCATGATCCGCAGGGCTCAGTTGTTGCAAGCGACTTCTACAACGCCTCCACCATTGCACTGATGAACGATCAAGACATCATCGATTTACTGACAAACGAGTTACTGCCCATCGCTGATCAAAGATTCAAGGCCGTATCGGTAGTTGATTACGAGGTTCGACGCTATCCGAACTCTGTGTCACTGTTTTCCCCAGGAAGCTTCCTTCAACGGCCACCCCTGGAAACCTCGGTGAGCTCGATCGTCTGCGCTGGTGACTGGGTACGCATGGGCGATAAGGAATACGGGGCAAAGGGGCTGTGCCAGGAAAGAGCCTATGTGTGCGGCTTAGAGGCTGGGAATTCACTACTCAGGCGCGAGATCATCGAAGGAACTGTCCATTCAGGGTGCCAACAACATCCCGTTATCCCCATTCGCGCTGACGAACCACAAGTTGTTGTCGGTCGCACTATTAACAAAATAGTGATGGATCAACTCGATCTCTTCGGATTAAAACTACCCTGGCTTCGCTAATAATAGATATAACAAGTGTCAAAACAATAAAAGGGGAAAAGTGCTCAACAAGCCCTGTTCAATTAAGTTATTAATCCGCTTACTTTGAGCTAATTCAGCGACGACTAGAGCGCAACAACGACACAATCAACCACAGACCAAACAAAGTAGCCCCAACAAACAAACCCTCACTGACATCCCTTAAAAGAGGTTGCTGAGCCAAGGTCGCCATCACTGTGGCACTAAGTAAAAGAGAGGCCACGAGAATCGCCAGAGACACTCGTTGCGACAACTGCTCCAAACTGGAACGCACAGCATCGAGCCCCTCAAGCTGAATCGCAAACACCAGTTCGTCACTGCTAAAACGCCGTAACACTTGACTCAGCTGACGCGGTGAATCGATCGTGAGATTGCGTAGGTCAAGGCCAAACTGCATGAGCCGCTCCTGAGGAAGCATTACGGCACGAGCTAGTAACTGAGCCACCAAGGGCTGCATCTCACCGGTGAAGCTGAAGGCCGGATTTAAAGAGTTACCCACCCCCTCCAAATTGGTGACCGACTTCACGAACAATCCCAAGGTCCCCGGCACCCTTAATCCTGAACGATTCGCCAGCTGCAACAAAGCAGCGAGGAACAGCGCGAAATTCAATTCCTCTAACGGCTTTGAAAAACTCTTTGCAATCAGCTGATCGAGCTGTCGCTGTAATTGCTGGCGATCAACTTTCACACCCCTCACGGGAGGGGCAATCTGCTCCAACACATCCGTGGCACGCGAACCGTCCTGGTTGATGAGCGCCAGAACAAGATCAAGCAAGTTACTGCGCGTGCGCGGATCAAACAGACCCACCATCCCTGCATCCAGCAAAATCACCTTGCCATCTGCCAGCACTTTCAGATTGCCAGGGTGAGGATCAGCATGAAAAAACCCCTCCACAAAATATTGCTCCACAAAAGCCCCTAAGAGCGCTGTCGTTGTTGCCTCAAAACCAGGCCCCTCCTCCAGGGCCTTTTTTGCCTCAGCACTCAGGATGGGGGCCCCCTCGATCCACTCGAGCACCAACACAGTTCGGCTGGACAACTGCTGCACCACATGCGGCAGACGGATCTGTCCTTCAGGAACAAAGCTGGATGCATCCAAACAGCGCTGCAGGCGCAGGGTATTGGAGGCCTCAATTCTGAAATCAAGCTCGCGCACCAAAGCCTCCAGCACCTGATCAGCAAGACCAACAAAGTCGTAAAGGCTGCCGAGAGACGTTGCTGAAGCGAGATAAGCGATTTTGCGCAGCAAGCGTCCATCCTCTTCAACCTGCGCAGCGATCCCTGGACGCAACACCTTCACCGCCACAGGGCCGATGTCCGGCAAGATCGCCTTGTAAACCTGCCCCACACTTCCAGCCGCAATCGGCTGGTCGATAAACGTCGAAAATGCCTCCTCAACTCCGCAACCAAGCTCTTGCTCCAGTTGCGGTCGCAATTGCTCCCATGGAACAGCCGGAACATCCGACTGCAATTGACTCAAGGCCTCGATGTAATCCTCTCCCAACAAATCGGGGCGTGTACTCAACAGCTGGCCGAGCTTGACGTAGACCGGACCCAACTCCGTCAGGATGTTGCAAAGAACCGAGGGCAAAGGCAATCGCGTCTCGGATGTGTCGCCACGATTGAGGAGCTGAGAGAGGAACGACCACTCATGACGCGAGACGATTCCAACGATCTCCAGGGCTCGAGACGAACCGTCGAACACCGAAAGAACAGACATCGGCGTAGACCCTGACATTCATCCAAAGTTTCACCGAAATCGCAAGGCTTGGCAGCCTTTTCAACTCAAAACAGGCCGATCAGGATCAAAACTGCTCAAGGAAGCGCAAATCACTGGTGTAAAGACGGCGGATGTCGTCAATGCCATGACGCACCATGCAAAAGCGCTCCACTCCAAGACCTGCAGCAAAACCGCTCCAGCGTTCGGGATCGAGTCCTAAGCCTTCAAGCACAGCCGGATCCACCATTCCGCAGCCCATCACTTCAAGCCAGCGACCCCGCCATTGAACATCCACCTCAGCTGACGGTTCCGTGAATGGAAAGTAGCTGGCGCGAAAGCGCACGGGCAAATCGCCAAAAAAGGCTTTGAGAAATGCCATCACAGTGCCTCGCAAGTGGCTGAAATCCAATCCTTCATCAATCGCCAGGACCTCTACCTGGTGAAACACTGGGGAATGGGTCGCATCCACCGCATCCCGTCGGTAAACCCGACCAGGCGCCACGATCCTGACCGGTGGCGGGTTGCTTTCAAGGTGGCGAATCTGTACTGGAGAGGTGTGGGTTCGCAACAACAAATTGTCCTTGAGATAGAACGTGTCCTGCATATCTCGAGCGGGATGCTCTGGCGGAATATTCAGAGCCGTGAAGTTGTGGTGATCTGTCTCCACTTCGGGGCCCTCTTCCACGTGATAGCCGAGTCCACAAAACAGATCGACGATCTCCTCTGTAGTGGTGATCAATGGGTGACGGTGTCCCATGGACACACCGATCGGCGGCGCCGTCACATCTAACGTTTCAGAGGCAATCCGTTCCTCCATAGCAGCACTGTTGACCGCTTCGAGACGCTCAGAAAGCAGCTGCTGCACTTGGGTCTTCAGCACGTTGGCGCGTTGGCCTACCAGCGGACGTTCATCTCCTGGCAGCTTGCCCATCGCGCCCAAAACGGCGGACAATCGTCCTTTTTTACCCAGCAGTCCAACCCTGAGTTGCTCGAGAGCCTCGGAATTGGTTGCCGCCAAAATCTCAACCGCCGCCTCAGCCTCTAAGGCGTCCAGCTGATCAGTGAGCTGCTGCAGGGAGATCGTGGCGCTCAAGGCATTGGTATCGCGACAATGACTGTAGGGAGCCATCACGACTAGGTTCCACCCAACGCATAACAATCTTCGGATGATTCCCTTGCGGATTCTGATCAGCAACGACGACGGTGTATTCGCCGACGGCATCCGCACCCTGGCCGCAGCAGCTGTCGCAGCTGGTCATCAGGTCACTGTGGTCTGTCCCGACCAGGAGCGCTCTGCCACTGGCCACGGACTCACTCTTCAAACCCCCATTCGTGCCGAACGCGCTGATGAGCTGTTTGAGCCTGGAATCAAAGCCTGGGCCTGCAGCGGCACTCCCGCAGACTGCATGAAATTGGCCCTGTTTGAACTGCTCACTGAGAAGCCAGATCTCGTGCTCTCAGGGATCAACCATGGACCCAACCTCGGAACGGATGTGTTTTGTTCTGGAACGGTGGCAGCGGCCATGGAAGGAACGCTTGAGGGCTTGCCGGCAATGGCTGTAAGCAGCGCTTGTTTCCAGTGGAGAGACTTCCAAGCCGCCGCAGGACTGGCCATTCAGGTTGCAGAAGCAGCTCTTGCCGATCGATGGCCTGAGAACTTGTTGCTCAACCTCAATGTGCCGCCTTGTATGCCGGAGGCCATGGGGGATTTGCGTTGGACTCGTCTCTCAATCCGTCGCTACAACGAGCAGTTCAGCCCTCGGGTGGACCCCCACGGCCGCAACTATTACTGGTTAGCGGGCGAAGCCGTTGATGATCTCGAGTCAGGCGGTGATGGCCCCCGCGACTGGCCGACCGACGTGGCCCAAATCAAGGCCAATGCACCCTCACTGACGCCGATTCAGCCTGAGCTGTTCTGGCGTGGAGGACTCGCTTCCTTGCCCAAGTTGCGGACCAGTCTTTAGGAGAGATTTGAGCTGGAAGAGTCTTTCACTTAGCTGGTGCGATAGATCCGCTGCAGCATCCAAAGAGAAAAGATCAACCCAATGACATGGGCAAATAACACCTGCGTATTGCTCAACACTGAGAGCATCTCTAGAGAGGTGATTGCCATGTTTTCGCCCGCTCCTCTTGCACCAATCGCAATACCTGGTGTCTGCTGAGAAGCCTGAACAAACAAAGCACCAGCAAGAGATTGATACCCAACAGCAGCAAAGACAAGCCCCAACAAATCAGCAAACAAACTGCGCTTGATCGTGCGACTGGCCTCTCCTCGGCTGGGCCGAACACCGCTATCCAAAGCCCGCCCCAGCCGAACGACCAACCAGGCTTGCCAAAGGCTGAATAACAGCACAAAAAACGACAGCGTGGTGAGCGACAAACCGGGACCTAATCCCAAGGCGCGATCGGAATTTCGGGTCAAACTCCCGCCAATGTTGTTGAACATCAACACCCCCAAGATCACAATCCCCAGGCCGGTTTGTGTCCAAAAGCGGATCCATGCTGAACGGCGCAGGCCAAGAGCCAGGAGTTGGAGGTCGAGCCGATCGGCCATGCGGTGAAGGAGGTCTGTCGTTCAAACTTGCCATTAACCACAGATCCGTGCACGGCACCGTTGATTCCTCTCTGCTCACCACAGCAGGCCAGCACTCCCACAACCGTGGCGCTGGGCAGCTTCGATGGCCTTCACGCGGGCCACCGGCGGGTAATTCAGTCTGTTACGACAACTGATCACCTCAATGCGATTCCCACCGTGGTGAGCTTCTGGCCGCACCCGCGTGAAGTCCTTCATGGTGAACCAAGGCTGCGCCTCGATCTTCCAGAGGAGAAGCTTGAATTGCTGGAACCCCTTGGCATCCGTCAACTGGTATTGGTGCCCTTTGACCGCCAATTGGCACAGCTCAGCGCTACTGACTTCATCGAGCAGGTGCTCCTTGGTTGCTTAAAGGCACGCCAAATTGCGGTGGGGGCTAACTTCCGATTTGGACGGGGCCGAGAAGGTGACACCAATACCCTCCGCGAGCTAGCTGAGGCCGCTGGAGTGCAGGTTTCAGTGTTGCCGATTTTGGAGGATGCTGGAGGACGGATGAGCAGCAGCCGTATTCGCGAGGCCCTAGCGAATGGCGATTTGCAAGCAGCGAGTGACCTTCTTGGTCGCCCTTACCGCTTCCGAGGGCGGGTGGTCCGCGGCCGAGGATTAGGTAGGGACTTGGGCTGGCCCACCGCCAATCTTCAAGTGGATGGACGCAAATTCCTACCTGGTCTTGGTGTCTATGCAGCCCGAGCCTGGACAGAGAGACATGGCGAGGCTCTACCAGCCGTAATGAATCTTGGGCCCCAGCCCACCGTGGACCCGATGTCTCCCTCTGCCGTTGAGGTGCATCTTCTTGATCGGCAGATGGAGCTCGTAGGCCAAGAGCTTGTGGTGGAACCCGTGGAACGTTTGCGAGGTCAACAACGCTTTTCAGGCCTCGACGAACTCAGTGCGCAAATTGGAAAGGATGCCTCTCAAGCACGCCAGAAGCTTCAAGCCCCAGCCGGGTAAGCATTAGCCAATCCCCAAACGATGAACACACCGACACCGCCTAGGAGAATGATTCCCCAAACAAGCACGTGCATGGTGCTCTCGGATCCGCTGTTGTCCATGACGTCCGGGGAGCATACGAACCTTCACAGACTGCCATGGAACCGATAGCTGTCGAACCAGACTCAAACCTCTCCGTAGCGAGGCTGCTCGACGCCAACCTTGATCGAGCGCGGGAAGGTTTGCGTGTCATCGAAGACTGGTGCCGATTTGGTCTGGATCGAGATGATTTCGTCGTTCAGCTCAAAGACTGGCGTCAACGGCTGGGGCAATTGCATGACGATGACTACCGTCGGGCCCGTTCCGCCGCTACCGACACCGCTGCAGGCTTAAGCCACCCCGCGCAAGCAAATCGTTCCTCCGCCCCAGCGATCATCAAAGCCAATGCCAGCCGCGCGCAGGAAGCTCTGCGCGTGTTGGAGGAGTTTGGGCGCAATCGTGATCAAGCTCTGGCACATGCTGCAGCTGAAATTCGTTACAGGCTCTACGACCTTGAGGTGCGCATCCTCGATGCTTGCGTTCGTCATCACAGACATCAGAGTCTTAAGAACGCCAAACTTTGCCTCATTACGGATCCTGATCGAGACAACGATCTTGAGCGGTTGATGCAAGGGGTCGAAGCCGCTCTGATCGCCGGCGTGACCCTGGTTCAATATCGCCGCAAACAGGGCAGCGATCAACGACGTTTTCTAGAAGCGAAGGCCTTAAAGAAACTCTGCCGTCGCTTCGAGGCACTTTTGATCATCAATGACCGCATCGACCTTGCCCTGCTGGTTGATGCCGATGGCGTGCACCTTGGGCAGGAGGATTTACCCACCACCGAGGCGAGACGTCTGATCGGGCATGAGCGATTACTAGGGCGCAGCACCCACACGGTTGATCAACTGCTCGTGGCACAACAGGAAGGAGCTGACTATCTGGGGGTAGGACCAGTTTTTGCAACAAAAACCAAACCCGAACGCTTGCCAGAAGGGCTGACGTGGGTCAACGAAGCCAGTCGGCATGCGGCCGTTCCCTGGTTTGCGATCGGCGGAATCGATGAGGGCACGGTCACCGCAGTGTGTGACGCCGGTGCAAAGCGCATCGCCGTGGTGAGCGCGATCATGGGGTCCGATGATCCGGAAGGAGCGAGCCGGACCCTGCTCCAAGCCCTGTCTTAAAAGCCATTGCTTCTGTTCTATGCAACTCACGGTGAACGGCGAACTGCGCAGCCTTGATCCCTCAGCAACAACCCTCGATCTGGTCATCCAGCAGCTTGGCCACCACCCTCGTCTGGTGGTGGTCGAATACAACGGGTTGATCCTCACTCCAGAACGCTGGGAATCCCAGCAGGTTCACGATGGTGACAACCTCGAGGTTGTCACCATCGTGGGCGGCGGTTCCTAGAGTTATCACAGTGTTATTTGCCGTCTTGGCCTCCTCCAAACTCCGCCCCCAGATTGGTCAAATCAAGCGTTGGCTCACGAGATTGCTGGTACCAGTGGTCGTCATTGGCCTTCTGGTCATCAGTCCTCAACCCAGCGAAGCCGCGCGCGGCGGACGCATCGGCGGTGGCAGCTTTCGCGCTCCGTCTATGCCCAGGGGGGGAGGTTATAGCCGCAGTTACGGGGGAGGTGGTTACAACCGAGGCTTCGGAGGAGGGATGGGATTTCCATTCATCATTCCAATCTTTGGATTCGGTGGTGGCGGACTGTTTGGCTTCTTGATCCTCGCCGCCATCGTCGGTGTGATCGTGAACTCGGTCAGAGGTGGTTCGGGTGGTGGTTCACCCGCTATTGGAGGGGGATATCGAACCCCAAGGGAACTATCAACGGGCCCTGTGTCGTTACTCCAATTGCAAATTGGACTTTTAGCGAGCGCGAAATCACTCCAGACAGATCTTCGTCAGCTCGCCGCATCAGCTGACACAAGTTCATCATCTGGTCTTCAGAGGGTTTTACAAGAGACAACCCTCGCCCTCCTGCGTCAACCCGAACTGTGGGTATACGCCAACGTGGAATCAGGAAGCGTCCCTTTCAACACATCGGAATCAACATTTAATCGCCTCTCGATGACCGAGCGCAGCAAGTTGCGAGCTGAGATCACCACCAACGTTGGTGGGGTGCGCAGTGGTGTTTCGGCCGAAACAAGCAGCAGTGGCGAAGCCGATGCCACCAACGAATTCATTGTGGTGACTGTGTTGGTGGCTAGCCGCCAAACCGTGAAGCTCAAAAAGGCCGATAGTGGTGAAGCCCTGCGAGAAACGTTGCGCATTCTTGGATCTACATCTTCCAGTGATCTGATGGCCCTTGAAGTCATCTGGCAACCTGATGGCACCGGCGACGTTCTCAGCGCAGATGAACTGGTGATGGCCTATCCGAACCTCCAGCATCTTTGATCCGATTTAAGAAAATCTTCCGCCAAACCATCACGATCTTGGGAGCGGTCAGGATTTCTTGTCAATAAATTGGTTTGAGAACATTCATCTCCTCTTTTGGCTTCCACCGCACAGCGACTTGATCCAAGAGCGATGCGGTGGCAGAGCAACGGTGAACTTGATCAAGGTGACTTACTGAAGTTGGTCTGTCATCTGCGCAACGTGGAGTGTGACCAGCACAGCCGCGAGCTTTCGCGCTTGGGAAATCAATCGATTGATCAAGCACAATCCCAAGCTGATGACAGCGAGCAAGCGGCGTGAATCAAACGCGTGAGTGCAGGATCCGCACAGCAACCATCGCTGCTCCGTAGCCATTGTCAATATTGACGACCGCAAGTCCTGGCGCGCAGCTGGCAAGCATCCCATCGAGAGCAGCTCGGCCACCAGCACTTACGCCATAGCCGACTGACACCGGCACGCCAATCACTGGCTGAGGCAAAAGGCCAGCGAGAACCGTTGGCAGGGCACCTTCCATCCCAGCGCAGGCAATGAGAACAGTGGACTGCTTCAGCTTCGGGAGTTGATCCAACAGCCGATGCAAACCGGCAACTCCAACATCCAAAAGCAGCTCTGCATCAATTCCATGCCATTGCAAGGCCAGTTGAGCTTCAGCAGCTACAGGTAGATCACTGGTACCACCGCTTAGAACGGTGACCTTGCCCAGTGCCGAGCGCAACGGCGGGGGATCACCTGACAACAAACAGTTGGCGCGAGCGTCGAACTGCACCTGCTCTTTGCTGCATCGACTGACAACCGCGACAGCTTTAGCTTCATCAACACGCGTCACAAGCGCCGGTTGTGCCCTCTCCGCAAAGGCCTCAAGAATGGCCACAATCTGATCCACTGTTTTGTGCTGACCCCAGATCGCTTCGCTGATACCGAGACGATCGCTTCGTTGCCAGTCGAGACGAACGTCATCACTCCTCATGGCGGTAGCAACTCTCCCTCAAACACCAGGGGAAAAGGATTATCCCTGTGCTGAGGAACGGACATCGCCTCACGGGCGATCTGTTCAAATCGGATCTGAACCTGTTCAACCTCCTCACTGGGGATCGCTTTCCAATTTTCACGACTGGACCATCGAATCAACAGGGTGCCCTCTTCGGTTTCAGGATCCCAAAGAAGATCACGACCAAGGAATCCGTTCTGTTGTGCCAACCAGGGCTCCCAACTTCCTCGCTCGGCCTCCATCCATGCCTCCCGCCCATGCGCAGGTACTGAAACACGCAGGTGCTCAATCACGGCAACGTCATATTCACCATTCGGATCGGCGAAAGCCGCGAAACGTACATCCGCGGATTGACCCACCAGCACCAAAACAACGAGCGCAATTGCGGAGAGCTTAATCAGCAGAGCGTGAAGGAGTTGCATTAAAGCGCATGCAGTAGTGCAACGGCCTGACAAGAAATGCCTTCTTCACGTCCTTCGGGTCCAAGTTGTTCATTCGTGGTGGCTTTCACTCCAACCTGATCTGGGGCAACGCCAATCCTCAAGGCAATCGCCGATCGCATCGCCTCAATATGGGGTTTCAGCTTTGGACGTTCAGCGACCAAGACCGCATCCACATTCACCACACCCCATCCGCGCCCCTTCACCAATGCAACAACCTGCTCCAGAAGAAGCATGCTGTCGGCTCCTTTCCACTGCGGATCGGTTGGAGGAAAATACTTGCCAATATCTCCAAGAGAAAGCGCACCCAGCAAGGCATCCATAATTGCGTGCACCAAAACGTCTGCATCGCTGTGACCATCGAGCCCTAGCCCTGACGGATGCTCCAGCGTTTGTCCTCCAAGGATCAATGACCGACCTGGTACCAAACGATGAATGTCATAGCCGTTGCCGATACGAAGCTGTGGAATATTCCCAGTCATACCAATAGGTTTAGGGAGGCCTCCAAATGCCTGTTAGTCGCTTGGAATTCCATACGACAGGCTGTAAAGACCTGATAAAGGGAACTAGGAAACACTTTACCGACCCGTTTTTACGCCCCCCTAACTGGCGAGATTTTTGGACTGGATTTTTATAGAGCGAGGAAAGCTTCCCTAGCCTCAGATATTGGATCCCATAAAGAGTGCTTTAAGTGAAATTGACAAAATTGAATTCAAAACTCTTACTACCGACTGAATTCCTTACTGTGAGTTGATGAAATAACAACCTTACCAATCAAGAACATCTGGCTCTTGTACACCGGAAAGAAATTTCCGCAATATCTGCCTCACTTGCATGAATAAGCGGCCAAGGGCTTCTGCCCTAGACATCTTCAATAATATAATTCGGCAATCAGACAGCTGGTATCAATAATCAGATAGATTAAGACTAACTGAAGATTGAAAACGTGATGAACTAAAAATACAATGAAAACTATTCTCTTTACCGTAAACCTATAGATAGAGACACTTCTTTCGGCGCAACAGAAATTGAAATCGATACAATGGCAGATGAAGCCGATGCATGATATAAGCCTTACTTTGTGAAATAGTCAGGATACTCTCGTTCAAGCTCTTGCCTTTCTACCTCTAAGCCAATATTGTTAATAGTTTCTATCAGCGTAGACAAGATTTCACTGTTAGAAGTTATACCTTCGCGCCATAGTCTATGAGAGGTAAAATCACTATCTTTCAAAAGCTCGTTAAGATTTTCGGCTAGCCTTTCTGTCGCCTCATAGGCAACAACTAAATCATTCGCTATTTTGCGCTGAGGTGGTTCAGGAGGGACAGGAGCGTAAAATCCTTTGTAGTCATTGACACCACTTCGCCGTATTGCCCGGTGCTGCCTTGATGTAGTCGTCATTGATAATCATTTAGTTTTATAAATTTTATCTAATGCTCTGCTTTATTGTGGGTATTCATTAATACAAAATGGGGCATCGGCTCAAACCTTGTTCTCGATAAGGCCACCTTCGTCAACGTGCTAGGCGTGGTTTTAAGTCAAGTCAGAAAGAGACCAGAATCGTGATGACTTTTCTTTGTAGCGATTGTCGCACTTTGTCTCGTTCGTTCCTTTCGCTTTATAGCGAGGGCTTAGAAAGTGCTTTGCTTGTTCTTCTCCTGCTTATCGGAGTTAGGTGGGATTACAAAATCAGTGGATCAGCCTCAGGTCCATACTTTTGGTATTCCTCTCTTTAAACAGCCGGGAAGGAACCATTGGGGCTATCAAGAAAGCTGGGGCAGGTCAAAAGTGTCTAACCCACCTGTCACTCACAACGCCAAGCGAAAGTCAAAGTAAGAATTGACCTTAGGATGAATAATGCTCCCTCTATTGATGGAGAAATAAGCAGTCCTCAGATGCGCTCTAACAGATGCTTTCAAAAAAGGTTCATCTAGACATTGCAACAGGAAGAAATACCTGACTCGTAGACCTGCGCTAGCCAAATACAAACATCATCATGGAACCAAGCCCTTTCAAAACATGGCTTAGATGATAAACAGCAATACTTTTTTGCATCAAACTGATGACGAGATCCACACCAGTCATTCACACCTGCAGCTTTTCTTGCAAAGAGCTCTTGACCGGACTGCGTCAGCCATCAAACCCAACCCGGTAGATATCATTGAGGAAAACATAGTGATGCAACTTTGTGAACCCGATCATCACTCATCAGTAACACAGTGCTTCAGGACGATGCCAGATAATTTTGATTGTTAGGGGGTCAGGGGTTTGACCCCTAGCAATCTGGTGATTGAGAGGAATGCTTCTTATTCATTCCTCTTTTTTCACTAGAGAATTAGACGAACTAATGTTGGCTTTGTTGCTGGCATTTGCCTTGATTCATGATCACCTTCGAGCAATTCAGCTTTATGCAATCTGGAGACGTACCACCTGTCTATGTTTGGATTGCATGCCTTTCTATAGGGATTGGATTGGGCGGCACACTTATGGAAATCGCGTTGAGCTATGGCTAAAAAAATTAAATTTAATTCGACGATTTTTGATTAAATAAGCTTGTTATTGGAAGGATTGTCTTTATTTATTGATAAAGTATTTGACTACGATTTTCAAGTCTTG
>QCUL01000043.1 GCA_003210755.1 Synechococcus sp. AG-679-C18 | reverse complement strand
AAATCAATTGGATTTCTCGAATGGGGTTAACTGTTGTGCTTTTCGGAAAAAAGTTCTTTTAGTGTCAAATAATGCGGCGATGCCGTGATTATCAATTACACCGTCTAGATTCTTTACGCTGAATACTTCATTGCTCCTCAGCAAAGCACCCATTGAAATTCCAGATGTTCTGGATGGTTCCTACCGATCACAACGAACTCTGTCCAAGTTTTTTCCGAATCTCAGCTCGTCAGCTGGTGGATTGCCTGGGACAGAGCCTTCAAATCAAGCAGTTGGGCAGTTAGCGATTGCAGGAACTTGGGTTTTTGGATCGGGCTCAGCTGGAACTCATTGAATTTCGCCCTGGTTGTTTCTCCATCGTTGATGAACTCATCCTTCACGTCCCTATTGGAACGGCCAATCTCTTTGATTAATGAGTGGCTATGTAATGACTTTTCGAAAATCCTTCACACCAGATGAAAAATGATGCGACGTCACGACTAAACCTTCATCAAGAGGGTCGAAGGTGGTTCATAAAAAAAAACTCCCCAAAGGAGAGTTTTTTAAATGAACCAGATGAAGTCTCATCTAGTTCTTCAGTAGCCCCAAGGGGATTCGAACCCCTGTCGCCTCCGTGAAAGGGAGGTGTCCTAGGCCTCTAGACGATGGGGCCAAGGACGTGATCTTGCTCTGTAATCTTGATCACTAAACGAAGTTAGGGGTCAGCCTGACCCTCCGTCAAGATAACGTTTCTTTCTCCTGTTCCTGCCCCTGCCAGACGGGCACATTGAAAGCGAAGCAGGCCCCTTTGCCTGGTTCAGAGACCACCCAGATCCTGCCGCCATGGACTTCAACAATGCGCCTGCAAACGGATAACCCAACCCCAAACCCTGAAGCTCCAGACGATGTTTGAGGGAGTCTGACCCTGTCAAGAAAGATACGTTGCTGCTCTTCTTCTGGAATTCCAGGACCGCTGTCGCTGATGCTCACCTGTACCCACTGACTAGTTCGATGAAGCATGGTCAGAGAGATCAACCCGCCGTTTGGTGTGTACTTGAGGGCGTTTTCAAGCAAGTTGAGGAGTACTTGACGCATCCTGCGCTGATCAGCGAATACCTTGGGAAGATCGGCTGGGATATCGGTGTGAATGGCCACATCCCTGCCTAGCCATAGCTTCTCAAGTTCCAGAATCGCCTCAGCTGCAACGGTGGCTAAATCAAGGCGCTGAGGATTAAATAATGCTTCCCAGCGCGTGCTTCCCACCTCCAGTAGATCTTTAGATAAAAGTGCGATTTCTTCGAGGCGTCTCTTCAGAACATCCCGAAACCGATGAATATTGATCTGGCCTAGTTGCTGGCTTTGAACGGCCAGAGTGGCTGCCGTAAGTGGAGTGCGGAGTTCGTGAGCCACCATGCGCAACAGGCGCTCTTGGGCCTGCAGGCGATCAATCAGGGTTTCATTTTCCTGACGAAGCACAAGTAACTGATCCTCGAGTTGGAGCTCCCTTTGCGTTCGGCTGCCATCGAGTTCTGTGGGCTTGAGGCTTAAGCCAAGCCCACTAACGACCTCGTCTTGCTGCCAGCGAGGTAACCAGCCACGAAGTTGCTGAAAGATGCTGCTGCCTGCAAACACCTGTTTCGGCTGCGGTTGCAGCTTTACCAAAGAAGGGGTGATCACAAGTCGGTGCAATTCCAGCAACTCAGGTTGTTGTGTTGGATCAGAGATCTGAAGGCTGACTTCGAACCCACAGTCTTCGTTGTGCAGGAATTCAACCAACTCGCGAATGTCGCGGCTGGACAGATGTTGGCGACTGGCAACGAGTAGCAAACTCAGTTTTTGACGCGGATTGCGATCAATCCCATCCACCGATGGAGCTTCGCAATGTTGAGGCTTACCTTATGGGTTTTTGCCGTGACGCGCAGATCCGCTAAGAAGAAGGAGAACACTCTGTTGTTACTTAGGTCACGGCATGCCCCTTCTGCCGCTTGAACAACGAGGCTTAAAGCCGCCCAACGGAGATCCTCCAGTCTCAGAGAGGGTGCATCTAGACAGCAATCTGCGCAGGTGGTTTGCTCGTAACCTTGGGCTCTGGAGATCGAGGCGTCAATATGTTTTCAACAATGAGGAAGTTTTTTTTCTGGACATGATGATCCGGGTAGAGATCTTCTCAGAGTTTCAGCTTGGTGAGCCTCGCTACCGCTTCAGTTGGTGGCCGGAACGTGATACCGACTTTTTTGATCGAAAACCAAACTACGAACGGGCTGGTGTCATGGAGGCCACATTGCTTGGTCACCAACTTCAACGTAATCGTGCCTATCTCGAACCAACCCCACACCGCACACGGATACGTCAGATTGATGAACATGAAATGGTTTTTGAATCCCATTACAGCGACTGGGATGTCCAGGAGTACACCCGATTAATTGATGAGGATCGGTATCGTTCTCGAGCCATCTACAGCTGGCAAAACGATGTACTGGAGATCGTTGAGCATCACCATGAAACACGAATGGAGGATGCTTCTGCTCCAATTCAGGCATGATGCAAATCTATTTTTGACTGGTTAGTCAAATTTAGACATCTCTCCACTAGCCCTAACCGGCATTCATGCGTCACCATAGCTGCGTATTCCGGTTTGATCCCTTGCCTCCCATTAACCGACTCCGTTCTGCACTGTCGGCACCATTGCTTCTCCTTCCCCTGCTTTTTTCAGGTTCTGTTGCAATGGCTCAGTCGTCAGGCAAGGCCCCCTCGGCACCAGCCAGTAATGACGACATATTTTTGTATCGCGGTATGGGTTCGTCCTACGTGTGCAACGCTCGAGCGGCGAAGGTTGAATTTCCCAAAGCTGTTGGAATCGCAGCTGCAACCTACGTCCAGCTGCTTAACGGTCGGCATGGAGGATTAGTGGCTTCCACTGGTAATAAAAAGCTGACCAATGAGCAACTTTTCGCGGGTGCCGAATTTCAAATCATCACTGGTGCTCTTCAGTTTTGCCCAGACATGGTTCCTGCGGATGTGAAATCCAAAGTGGAAGAGGCTCTCAAGAAACAGAAAGCCGCAAATTGATGAATTAATCAAAGGGTATGAGATGAGAGAAATCTTGTTCTGGCTTGATTTCTCTCCAAAGGTCGTGTCTTCCCGCCAAAATCGACGCAGACACTGTTGCGCATGGCCTCCGCCTCTCATATTGCTCCAACGATTCGGTTGAAGGATTACAAACCTTTTCCGTGTCGAGTCCCTTCCGTGGATTTGGATGTGGTGATCGGATCAAGTGCTGTCACTGTCACCTGCAGTATGGAATTCATCCCATTTTTGGGATCCGAGGAGCAGGCTCTTGAATTGCAGGGAGTAGACCTCGACTTGCAATCGATTGCGATCAATGGCGAGGCTTTGGGGCCAGAGCAGTACAACATCAACTCTGAAAGGCTGGTCATTCCTCGACCACCGCATAACCCCTTCCAACTGACAACCGTTTGCAACATTCACCCACAGGCCAACACCTCACTTGAAGGTCTCTATGCAAGCGGGGGTATGTTGACGACCCAGTGCGAAGCTGAGGGATTCAGGCGTATTACGTATCATCCGGATCGCCCTGATGTGCTGAGTCGTTTCAGGGTGCGGATTGAGGCCGATCGAAATCTCTATCCGATTCTTCTCTCCAATGGCAATGCATTGAGTGCAGGATCGATTCAAGGGGATCCCAAACGTCATGAAGTGATATGGGATGACCCTTCACTTAAACCCTCGTATCTGTTCGCCCTCGTAGCTGGTGATCTCCAGGAGGTTCGCGATCATTTTGTGACTCGCTCAGGACGCAACGTAAGTCTTCGACTTCATGTCGAGCCTGGTGATGAGCCCTTTACGGCTCATGCCATGGAGTCATTGAAGCGTTCGATGGCATGGGATGAGCAGGTTTATGGCTTGGAGTACGACCTCGAAGAATTCAATACCGTTGCTGTCCGACACTTCAACATGGGCGCGATGGAGAATAAAAGCCTAAATATTTTTAATTCCAAGCTAGTTCTCGCGGATGCAGAAACTGCATCAGATGCAGAACTGGAGCGTATTGAAAGTGTTGTTGCTCATGAGTATTTCCACAATTGGTCAGGTAATCGAATCACATGCCGTGATTGGTTTCAGCTGTCCTTGAAGGAAGGTCTCACCGTTTTTAGGGATCAATGTTTTACTGCAGATCTTCATTCTGAAGCGCTGAAACGGATCGAGGATGCAGCCATGCTTAGAAATACTCAATTTCGAGAAGATGCAGGACCAACAGCTCATCCGGTGAAGCCAGACGCTTATCAAGCAATTGATAATTTTTATACAACCACTATTTATGAGAAAGGTGCTGAGCTCATACGCATGCTCAGAACTCTTCTGGGCAAAGAAAGATTTATGCGTGGAATGGCGCTTTATTTCAAAAGACATGATGGCGAAGCCGCCACGACTGATGATTTTGTTTCGGCAATTGCTGAAGGTGCTTGCACGAATGGCGAGCTCCTTGGTTTTGATTTAGATCAATTCAAATTGTGGTACGTCCAAGCTGGTACCCCCACGGTGACCGTTGAACGTGATTGGGATGCAACACAAGGGCTCCTTCGTTTGACCTTTCGTCAGACCACGCCGCCGACACCTGGACAGCCCAAGAAGCAGCCGGTTGTGATTCCCTTGCTCTGGTCCATCGTGACAGCGAATGGAGACGCTGGAGATGAACAGCTCCTCGTTTTAGATCAAGAGCAACAAATAATTGAAATCAGCGATCTCCCCCGTTTTGAGCACCCCCCGGTGCTCTCTCTGTTTCGCAAGTTTTCCGCTCCAGTCCACTGGGAGGCAGGTCAAAAATCTGAAGAGCTTTTCATTCTCCTAGCAGCAGACAATGATCCCTTCGCTCGCTGGGATGCCGGTCAGCAACTTTGGAGACGTTTGCTGCTGTCTCGGGCGTCAGGAAGGTGTGATGAGGATTTGGAGCGTCAGATGCTCGAGGCTTTAAGTGTGCTGTTGGCTCCATCTGGAGAACAAGACCCTGCTGTTTTGGCCACCTTGTTGGCATTCCCCGGAGGATCTGAGTTGGAGGCACTCCAAGACGAAGCGGATCCTCCGGCTCTTTATATCGCAGCCTGTGAGCTGCGTGAACGGTTTGGCCGCTGTTTGGCTCCACTGCTTTTAGAGCGATTGAACACTGTGGCCGCTGATTTGGATTTGGCCTGGCCGGAGGGCCAGGGCCAGAGACAACTGACCGGTTTGATCTGGACCTGGCTTGCTGCAGCGGGCGACTCAGGAGTCCGTGCTTCAGCGTTGGCTGCTGTCTCTGGTCCGTCGATGACGTTGGCCCGTGCTGCTCTGCGGGCACTTCAGCCCTTGGATTGCCCAGAAAGAGATGAAGCCTTGAGTCAATTTCATGATCGTTGGCAGGAAAAGCCTGTGATTTTTGACAGTTGGTTTGCTTTGGAGGCGTCAACCCCTCGTGCTGATGGTCTGCAGCGCGTCGCGTCTCTGTTGGATCACCCATTGTTTGATCCAATGGCGCCCAACGCGGTTCGTGCTGTTCTGGGTGGATTTGCTGCGAACCTTTTGGTCTTTCATGCTGCAGATGGCAGTGGTTATCGCTTTATGGCTGAACAAATTATTGGGGTGGATCAGCGCAATGCGATAACGGCTTCGCGACTGGCAAAGGTATTTAGCCGTTGGGGGACCTACAGCACTAAGAGGCAGGCTCTCGTGAAATCTGCATTGGAGCACCTTTCAGCAGCGACTCTTTCGTCTAATACTCGAGAGGTTGTAGAGATGATGTTGGGATGATTAGTTGACCGAATAATTAAAACCTTAATCAAGAAGAGTAGGTGATAAAAATATTTAATGTGAGCTACCAATAAAGACAGTAGTTATTCTTCAGATCCCATCTTCATGAAACTATCTTTTCTGAATTGAGAGCCCTCTGATCCAGAATGTTTACCCCAGAGTCCTTCCCAATAAAAGTAAATAACCCCATAGCCGCGGTCATTAGCTAGCCGTACCTTTTCCTTCAATACATCCATTGATGTTGTTCGTTTTCCAAAGCCGGCTAGCACTCCAATTTGAACTGGCATTCCCCATTCTCGTGCTTTTCGTAGAGCAGGTTGGTTTAAATCTTTTGCGTATCCACGCAGTGAATAGGCATAGTTTTGAACGACCAGATCATCGATTAGCTCTCCGATAGCCCAAAGCTCCCAATCTTGGAGCCAGTGGTTATAAGCAAACCGAAATGGGCCTGGAGACAAGCTGATCCGTACTGGTAATGCCTCTTTCTCAAGGCGGATGCGAAGTTGACGAAGAAGGCCCGTGAGTTTGCGTCGCCGCCAGGCCATCCAATAGCGATTGGTGTGGTCACGGGGAGGAGTGATGCCAAATTCAGCGGTGTAAAGAGCTGTGGTGTAGGGGTCATAGCCCAACTCCACAGGCCATGCGAAATGGTCATCGAGTTGAAGGCCATCCATCCGACACCGTTTCATCACTTCCACCACTAGACCAATGAATCGCTCGCGCACTTGAGGGTGCGCTGGATTCAGCCAGACCATCTCCTTGCCATGCATCTTCATCACCGAGTCACCGTTGGCTCGAGACAGCACCCATTCAGGATGCTCTTCCACCACTGCGGCGTCGGCGGGCTCCATCAATCCGTACTCAAACCAGGGAACTACTTTCATCCCGCGCTGGTGTGCTTCTTTGCTTAATGAACAAATTGGATCGAGATCAACACCAGCTGTTTTCAGGGCTGGCTCAAGCGGTGCGATTTGACTGGTGTGAAAAGTCGTTCCACGGCTCCAAACATTTGGATACAAAACTGAGAATCCAGCTTTTTCAAGCTCATCAACTGCTGTCTTGAGTTTCTGTTTGTCGTAATACAAAGGGCTGGGACTATTCGTCAGCCAAACTCCAAGCACCTGTTTTCTTTGAACAGAAGGTAAACGACTTTTGCTTAATAAATTTTTTGCAGTTGTGGCGACATTGTTTTGATTGATATCCAGCTTATTCTTATCTTCGCCATACATAGCTGGAGGGAAGATCAACACAATTAGAGGTAGTATTATTGACCAGAGAGGATGTCGAAATACCTCAAAACTTACTGTGATGGAATCAGCGGAACATCGAGCTGACTGAACTTTCCTCATGGATTCGCCAGATGGCCTCGCCAAGCATGTTGGCGACCGATAAGACATGTAGCTGACGGAATGTGCGATTTGGTTCAATAGGAATACTGTTTGTAACCACCACCTGCTCAAACAGTCCCTCCGCTGATAATCGTTCGATGGCAGGCGGAGAAAATACCGGATGAGTGGCACAAGCAATTACTCGATTTGCGCCTTGTTCTCTGAGTAATTTAGCGCCAGAACAGATCGTTCCCCCGGTATCAATCATGTCATCGATCAGAATGGCAGTGCGCCTGCTTACGTCACCAATCACAGTGAGACTTTCAGCCATATTGTGACTAGTGCGCCGCTTGTCGATAATTGCCAGAGGAGCGCCGTTCATTTGTTTCGCAAAGGCCCTTGCTCTAGCCACTCCTCCCACGTCAGGAGAAACCACAACAATGTCCCCCAGGTCTTGAGCTGAAAGATAATCCACGAGTACTGGCGAGCCGTAGATGTGATCACAGGGGATGTCGAAATAGCCCTGGGTCTGAGATGAATGTAAATCCATCGCCAGCAAGCGGTCGATACCTGATTTGACAAGCAAATTGGCGGTGAGTTTGGCAGCAATCGATTCCCGACCCGCCGTTTTTCTGTCGGCTCTTGCATAGCCGTAATAAGGAACCACTGCAGTGATTTGTCTTGCAGACGCTCTTCTGCAAGCATCAACCATGATCATCAGTTCCATCAAATTGTCATTGACAGGAGCACAGGTTGGTTGAATTAAAAAGACATCGCAACCGCGGATCGATTCCTGAATTTGTACGTAAAGCTCACCGTCTGCAAAACGTTTGCAGACTTTCGGTCCATCAGGGACGCCAAGATAAGCGGCGATCTCTCGAGCTAACGCAGGGTTAGAGGTGCCACTAAACAGGCGTAGACGCCTGGTGTCGTGCTGCAACTTTTCTTGCTCGGCTCGGGCAGCTGTGAGAAAACTTGTCACGATGCCCGCGTCTGAGAACAGCGATGTCCTGATCGTAGTGCTGCATCGCCCCTATTTCCATAACCAATGAGGATTCGATCTTCCTAAAATTTCCACATGCTGGAATTCACTTTGGCTCTCGTAGGGGTTGGTCCCCTTCCAGAGCTCTCCATGCGAACGTGCGCCCAACAGCTAGCCATGGGCTTGTCGGCTGATTTGATACCAGTGGCATGTGGATCTGAACCTCACAGTTGTCTGCAGACACTGGTCTCTAATAGGTCGTTGAGTTCTCGCCCAACACTGTTAAGGCTTTGCGGTGATGCAGCCATGGCTCAAGGTTCCTCGGGCAGTTGGCTCGAGGCTCTTGCCGCTTGGCGTTGCCCAGTTCTGCTGCTCGCTCAACCCAATTCGGCTGGTTTAATTCCCGGAATGGCGCCGGCTTCAGTAGCCCTCTGTCATGCCTTCGGCATACGTTTAATTGGATTGGCTCAACTTGGGGGGGAGTGGGATAGAGGTGCCCGCAGATTGGATGGCCTGCCCTGGTGTGGTCTCTTGGATTTGTCAGATCATGGTGGGGCAGAAACCGATGAGCTGATCCAATCAGTTCGGCAGTGTTGGCAACACATCGATCCTGCGATCAACTTTGAGGTGGCCAGATCGGCAAGCTGAGATCAGTTTTTAGTTCGCGCAGCATTTGTTGGCCTGCGCGAGGCGCAAGCGGGAGTTCAGAAATGACTGGTGGAGAGGGTTCACTTATGGCCGCCGACAACAGGCTCAGCATTTCTGAGGTGCTCAGGTCTGTTGTGACCTCGTTGGAGAGCACATTCAGCAGCTGAGGTATAGCCGTGACTGCGTTGATTTCACCCAGTTGCTGATGAATGCCTTCGAGCAGCAAGCGCTGTCTCGCTCTTCTTTGTCTGTTGTGATTGGCATTGGGTCTGTGCCGTGCGAGCTGTTCTGCCTGAGAACCATTGAGTGTTTGTAATCCGGCTTGAAGGTTCACGCTGTAGCTCTGGGATTTGTCCTCGTATTTGTAGTTTTGGTTAAGGGTGACTTCGATATCTCCAAGCCCCTCCACGAGTTTGCGGAAGCCATCCCTGGAAACAATGAAATACCGATCTGGCTTGTCCTGAGGGAGTCCGATCAGCTCTCCAACGACATCTGAGGTCAGTGCTACTCCTCCGAGTTGCCAGGCCTTTGCCAAAGGTTGCATTGTGTCGACCCCTGGTAGGTGAACCGCCAGTTCTGTCGGCAACTGCAAAATTTGAATGGGCTGTTTCGAGTTGACGTCCACGAGCATCAAGGAGTCGGCGTTGGCAGCTCCCAGCGGGGCCGCTTGATTGAGAGATGCATTGAGACTGTCCGCATCCAGGCCGACAACCAACACCATCACCTGAGCATCTGGGAGCGGAGCAAGGCTTGATGGATTTTTGGCAGACGGCACTTCTGCTCCAACAGGGTCTGGTTTGGGCCAGATCACTGCCAGCGCAGATCCTGCCACCGCAATGCCTAGCAAAGCAGCACCGATACGCAAAAGACTCCTTTTGGGATGGTCTCCCAGCCAACCCATGATTTGCTTTTGTTCTGAGCCCTCACTCTGCGCTGGATCCCCCATGCGTCGTATTCAGATGATTGATTGGACAGTCTTACTTAATCTTGCTGAATTGGAAATACAGAGCCCCTGGGGTGGATGGCAATTTGAGCTGAATCATTTTTGTTTGTTTTTTGGATCAGCTCCATGGGTACTAAAGGGGGGAATATAGAAAGCTTCTATCTGTAAAAAGATCATTGCCATCTTTGGGTTCTTTAGATCAGTAAAGAGTTAACATATGAGGCTAATTTTTGTTTTAATTCTGATGCTTTGAATGAGCAAATTGCATGATTACTTTACTTTTCCATTTAAAAAATAGCAGCATCTCCTAATTCTTGACCAGCCATCCCTTCTTTGAGAATTCGTTCAAAAAATTGTTCGAGCGTGTCATTCCCGAAAGAGGGCGTCATTTCAGGGTCGTAGCAGTTCCGCTTTTCATTCCAAACCAGCATTGATTCACTGGCATAATAGCAACCTATGCGTGCAAATTCAGCTGTATCTTCAACTGCTGGAATTAATATTGAGAGCTTTTCAAGAAGCGCAGCCGGGGCATTCATAACCGCTAATGGAAATGAGAGCATTCTTTGTGTACGGCCAAGTGTTTTAAAAAGCATTTCCCCCTGCACACGTGCGCTGAGAGCTGGACCAGGTCCACCGATTGGCAAAACTTGGTTTTTTTTGTCAGTTTGATATATGCAATCCACTAAGAAACATGCGAGATCTTTTTCACTTATTGGCTTGCAACTTGTCAGCTCTCCATTGCCGAACATTATATATGGTGCACCTTTTCGACAGCTTTCAAATTGACCGGCAAGGCTTTTGAAAAAGGCTGTTGGACGAACAATTGAATGTGTAATTTCCTTATCGCGCTGAAGCACCGTTTCGAATGCAAGCTTTGCCTTTTGAAACTCTAGGGTTGGTTTTTGTACGCAGATTGCTGAAAGCATCACGTAATGTGCCACTCCAGCTTTACGACCTTCTTGATAAGTATTTAAGTTGGCTGCATAATCAATGGCCCATGAATCCTTCTTGCCACCAGTTCTCGATGCAAGGCAAGAAATCACCACATCGGTGGGCTCTTTGAAGGCATGCGTTGCCAGTGAACTTGGGTTGGTGACATCACCAAATTTCACCTCCGCTCCAGGAAAATCCTTCACGACTTCCGCCTGACTCTGGCGGCCTCCGATTCCGCTTGATTCGCGAGCGAATGCCATCACTTGATATCCACGTTTTACGAGCTCTTTGACGACGAATCTTCCGATGTATCCAGTTGCTCCGAAGACGGCCACCCTTACTTGATCTGGGGAGCGCTCTCGAAAATCATGGCGAGGTGAAAGAGGAGAGAGCACGTCTTTAAAAGATTGATCTCAAGGAACGCTAAGCCGTGAATCTTCCATTCACAAATCATTCCTTGCAGCAGAACATAGTTGTAGCAATGGGCTTGAAGAATTAGTTCCGATCGCTCTACAGACGCTTCGTAAGATCAGAAAGGTCGACCACCTCCTTACCCGTCGACCGTCTGCCAGCAAGAATGATTTGCGTCGATGGTTAATCGCTCAAGGACTGGGGGGGATCGAAGGGTTGGTGTTCTTCTTCACCCCACGGCTTTACCAGACTCACCCGTTTGCGGAAGTTTCGGTCAGCCCGCCCGAAAATGGCTAGAGGTGCTCGCAAGCAATGGCGTAATGGTTTGGCAGATTTTGCCTCTTGCGCCACCGGACGGAACAGGATCGCCTTATAGCTCTCCTTCGAGTTTTGCTTTGAATCCATGGCTGCTTGATGCGGCGGATTTGGAAGAAGAAAAATTTTTGAAGGACGGTGATCTTGCGACGCTTCCTGGTGCTGATCAAAAAGCACAAAATACGCCAGCTGTTGACTTCCCGTTAGCGGATTTGAGAGTCAAGGCGCTAGCGCGCTTGCTCGCAGCCCGTTGGCTTCAGCAACCTTCAAAAAGTAAAGAGCAATTTGAACGTTGGAAGCTTGATCAAATGCATTGGCTGGCGGACCACGTGAATTTCATCGTGCTCCGTGACCAACATGATGGTTTGCCTTGGTGGTCTTGGCCGCATTCTCTTGCTGTGCAGCAACCTGTTGCACTAGCTCAGTGGAGGCTTCAGCATCAAGAAGCTCTGCTGGAGCAGGAGCTCCTTCAGTGGCATCTTGATAGACAGTGGCAACGATTGAGAGCTCAGGCTCGGGAATTAAGCATCGAAATTCTTGGCGATTTACCGTTTTATGTTGCTCGAGATAGTGCGGATGTTTGGAGCAATCGATCTTTATTTTCAATCGCGGGAGATGGTCGCTTGCGGCTTCAGAGCGGAGTGCCACCTGACTATTTTTCAGAGACAGGCCAGCTCTGGGGGACGCCTGTCTACAGCTGGGCTCGACACAGGCGTACGGGCTTTCGATGGTGGCGTAATCGTTTGAAGCGTCAGTGGAAGCTTGCCGATCGATTGCGATTAGATCATTTTCGTGCTCTTGCTGGCTACTGGGCTGTTCCTGGTGATGAGGACACAGCACAAAATGGCGTTTGGCAGCGATCACCAGGACATGAGTTGTTGTGCCTGTTGCGTCGAGATGCTGGAGGACACCTACCGATCGTTGCAGAAGATCTTGGTGTGATTACGCCCGATGTGGAACGGTTGCGTGATCGTTTTCGCTTACCAGGCATGAAGGTGCTTCAGTTTGCCTTTGATGGCAATCCCGCCAATCCTTACGTGCCTAACAACATCAAAGGGAGTCATTGGGTGGTTTACACCGGAACCCATGACAATCCCACAACCATCGGTTGGTGGCAGCGACTTAGTGAATCATCCAGGCATCAGGTCGGTGAGACTTTGGGATGTCAGGTTGAAGCCCCTGGGTGGCAGCTGTTGGAGCTCGGGATGGCGACTTCCGCTGCACTGGTGGTGTCGCCATTGCAGGATTTGCTGCATCTCGATGACCAGGCTCGATTTAATACGCCAGGAACTGTTGGTGGTAACTGGTGCTGGCGGATCACAGCTTTTGATGATCGGTTGCGCGGAGCCCTCAAAGGTTATGGGGAGAGGGCTGCTGTTTGGGATAGGTGATATGAGCCAGGTTGATTGGTTTTTGGAGGCACGGGTTGTCCGTTCCAGCTCACAGAATCGTCCTTACTTGGCGGAGGGGCAATGGTGAGATCGATGGGAGGCAGCAGTTGCAAAATCATCGTTCCCTTTGCCCCCTGAAGGTCAGTTCGGTCTCCCCCTTCGCTACTCAGGCTGATCTGCCTCGGTTTTTTGATGTTGATCTTGAGAACGCCTGGTTTTTTTTGTCGATCGAAGGGAGGTGCGAGCTGCTCTGGACTGCTTGTCATGACATCATCCAGTGGGCGTAATCCTTGCAAAATCTGATCCGATTCCAGGGGAGTGCTTACAGAGATAGGACCCGGGGAAAAGGCACTTTGCTCTGTCAGATGTCGTTGCTGTTGGTTCAGGGCAAAAATCGAGCCGACCATGACAGCCCCATACACCACGCTTCCTTGCCACGTAGTGAAGATGTCGATACTTCCAAGCGTGAAACGCGTGCTCCGACCTTGGGATGCCAAACGGTTTGAATTTTGTCGATTGGGTAGGGCCGAAGTAAGGCTGTCGATTGGAAGCTCGAAATAAGTTTCCAGACGCTGCAGCATCGTCACTAAATACGCAGGCTCAGGAAGGCGGTCTTGCCAGCCGCGTTCAAGAGCTTCCAGAACAGGAGTGGTGATTCTCACCTCAGTGGAAAGCTCTCGCATGCTCAGTCCACGTTGCTCCCTGTGTTTTCGAAGTAGTTCGCCTGCCTCGTTTAGAGAGTTCTCATGGCACTCATCAGGATTCGGAGCGAGTGTCTTGGATTTGACACGTCGCCAAGGGAGGGAAAATTTCATCTCGCCGATGCCGTTATGAGTGGCACTTGTTTGAATCCAGACGGATGGCACTCCATTCTGAACGCGTCAACTCGCGCCAGCGTCCCTCTGGCAAAGAACCAAGATCAATGGAAGAGATGGCTGTTCGTTGAAGATCCAGTACGGGGTGGCCAAGTACATTCGCCACTCTGCGGATTTGACGATTACGGCCTTCCCTGAGGATCACTTTTAATAGGGATTGATACCGTTCCTCTTTTATCAGAACTATCTCAGTTGGTTGTGTGGGAATGCCATCAAGGTCCACTCCGTTTCTCCAAAGATTGAGAGTCGTTGCTGTGGGTCTTCCTTTGACTTGAACTTGGTAAGTCTTTTGATGGGCGTAGCGGGGATGGGTGAGCTGCAGGGTAATGGCACCTTGATTGGTTAAAAGGAGTGCACCTCGACTATCGCTATCCAGCCGACCAACGGGGTGGAGCCCTCGTCGCATTGGTCTTGGAATCAGATCCAGCACCGTCTTTCGCCCCTGAGGGTCACTACAGCTGCAAATGACACCCTGAGGTTTATTGAGCAAAATCATTCTCGGGCTTGATGGTTGAGATAGTGGGCGGCCATCCACATCGATTTGGTCGATGCTGGGATCCGCTTGATCACCGATTCCAACCGTGAGCTGATTCACCGTGACCCTTCCTTCACGTAGAAGCACTTCGGCGTTCCGCCGTGAGCAAACTCCCGCGGCTGCGATCAATTTCTGCAGTCGTTGGCGCATCGCCCCTTCTCTCCGTTAGATCGTTCAGAGGTCCCCTTTGGATAGGAGACGTTTCATGGAAGCATCGGGAACTGGATGGTTTTGATTTGCTTGCAGCGATTCAACCCGATGAGTTCCGCGTGCTTTCGGTCAATGGTTGAGTCCCCACTTTGACGTTCCTGAAGACTAAACAGTTCAAACGTTTGGTTCGAAACCTATGGGAAGGAGTTTCGAAGTGAAGCAGACCCAGAGTGGATAACCATGGGCTAAGCAATTAATTTTGGAGTGACAATGAGTACAAAAAAATTAGGTTTCCGTTGCTTTGTCAAGTGGAATGAGGCGATGCCAAGTGAAGAATTTCATAAGAAGTGGTAGTTTAGGAAACTTGAATGTTTCGTAA
>QCUL01000042.1 GCA_003210755.1 Synechococcus sp. AG-679-C18 | reverse complement strand
GTTAGTGGTGGCAAACATTTGTCAGTTCTTTTGAGTTTTAAGTCTCCCACTTGGATCAAAAAGAGCAGCCAGGGCACGATCCGGTTTGTGATGTTATTCAATGATAAAAGCGCTCATTGGCATAGCTTGCGCTGTTCGATTTTCATCAGGGAAGGATTCTTTTTCGATCGTCTAGAAACTAGATGAAGATTGTTTTGATCACGTTTCTGCTTGAAGCATTAGCGAAAGACCAATCATGATTCAGGCCTCACTGTGTTAACGCAAAAAAATATCATCAATACTGCAGGAAACTCAGACTTCTTTGGAAGGTTATCCAATTCTCTCACATTGCAAGTAGAACCCCAGCCAAGTATTGGCTGGTAAATTTTGGCTGAAGTTAAGCAATTATGCTTCAACTAATCCTTAAACTGACAAGAAAAATTTTCATTCAACAATCTATTCGGATGATTTCGACTGATGACAGCGCGTTACTTTTTATCAGTTCACATCTATACGGCAGACTGGTTGAATCAATTAGGAATGCAAGGAAGTAGATGAATGTAATAGGTTAAAAAGTCTGCTTGATATATGTTTAACAACCTACTTTTTACTTTCTCAATCTTGAGTTTGGTAGTTACCAAGCGAGCATTGTTCCCATCACCATAGCCATGCATCTACCACGAGGGGTATCACCGTTGTGGTTTGTGATTGCAATTATGAGTGCTGGAAGTTTGTGTGGAGGTCGATGGTGAATAACTAGATCTATCAAAATTGTTTCCAATCCCATCGTGCCCCCGCCTGCTGCTATGTGCCCCTCAACCCAAGTAACCAATAATTTGGGATTGTGACTTTCGATTGCTGCCAATAAATCATCTGGAGTCACCCAAGGCATACCCTTGTCGTCAAGTGCTGGGCTTTTTGCTGTTGTTGAGTCTTGCATTCATTCAGCATAGTCGCAGCAATCTTATTCTGCCAATTTGGCTACTGAATCAATTTTAACTAAATCACTAGATACCTAATAACTAATTTTCAATGATGATCTATTTATCAAATGACGCTTAGCTCTGAGATTGTATGGATTTAATGTGGCACTTCATTCGCGACCTGCTTTGTTAAGTTGTATATGTAAATTGAGATGTAATTCGTCTGCAAAGCCTAATTTATCAACCAAGCTGTGTGTAAAGAATGCGAATATTGGCATGTTGTTTGTTGGCGAGTTGTTTGCATTTGAAGAGATTGAAATTCAAAAGATTGGGACAGATTTGATTTACATTCCTATAGGCTAGTGACTGTGAGGTTGTATTGGCTTACCCTGTGGTTATTCTTTTTGTCTTAAGTTAAGCGCGTGGGATCTAAGTATTTGTATTGATAAGGCTTGACGTTTTCATTAATAACACTACTGATGCCGGAATTAAGGTAATTATATTGCAAATGAACACAGGGCCATCATTAACTTGTAGACCATAAATTGCCCATAGAGCTACACCAATGGTAAATAATAAATACATGCGAAGAGAAATACCCCTTGTGTCTCTACTGCGTAGAGTTTTGATTGCTTGCGGGAAGAAACTTAAAGTTGTGAGTGCTGCAGCCACATAGCCGATCAGGTTGGGGGACATTTGTGCCTTATAGAGCAATGTATCCTTTATAGACTGATCCAGTGATAATGAAAGCACATTGCTAACCACTTATTGAAGAGTTGATGATTCAACGAATCAGCAGAGTGAGATATTTATTCTTCAAAATTACTTGTTATATTTCGTATAGGTATAAAGCAAGCGAACGGCTGCTAAAGGAGTTCAAGTATTCCAAATGCTTGATATTTTTAGCAAAGTTTAGCTGCGCATTTAGTTTATTCAACTATTGGTTGGTTAATAGTGATTCCTCATGTTCGGCTTTAATCGATCGATCGATACAGAGATCTTAGGGCCTTTGCTCAGCAAAGAAATTCTATTGATCACGACGCATGACTATTCAAATAGTTGATGTTCATAGCGGATGGAAATTGCAAGTGAATTAAATGCTTCCATGTCACTTATTGTTTTATGTATTCATAATGAATAACAATTCAAATGAGTGGTATGTAACTGCCTTGCTCCTAACAGGGGTTGATGCGTTGTAGCATAATAGCCATCAGAATTTGTTGTCTTAAAGCTTTTGATATTAAAAGTGGGTGGCTTCGATCCGCTTTTGTGTGCGGGAATCTGTTGTGATTTCCGTAAACTCATCTCTTAGTGCGGTCATAAAAAAGGAGGGCGTCTAGCCCCTCCCACTAGACGTCTCCGTTCCACCGAAGTTGCCATATACAAATCTTAATACTTGCTGGTGCCGACCGGGAAGGGCGGTTCTCCTCCTTGTTTGCCTTCGTAGCTAACTGGCAAACGACAGTCCATTCGACGATCGGAGAAAGTGCGTGACTTGATCGGTATTAACCCAGCTGGTAATCACGCTGTCAGCATCTGAAAGTTGGAGCGTTGTGTTTCGCATTGGTATTGCTTGCGTTGCCTTCGCAGAAGATCAACTGTGCTAACCACCCAGATTTGTTCTTTTGCAATCCCACTGGCTGCTTTCCTTCCACAATCACAGCGTATGACAGTCAGCAATCCAGTGGCTCTAATGCCTTTTCCGTCATCCGGTGGGATGTCTCCCACTCAGGGATTATTGACACTGTTTGGTACTTCTTGATTTTTAAGTAATTCTTGATTGTCATATTCAGATGGTCAATCTCTGGTTAGCAATACTAATTGATGGAATTTATTTTTAAGAAGTTTGTTTTATCCATTTTCCTATAACTTATGGATGCATGGCATACTCATTGAAGTATGTTTTCGAAGTTACTGAGGTTTTGAGTATTATGCGTAGAAGATTTTTGTTGCTATTGAAAAATTGTTGGATTGAAAAAAAATATTCGAAAACTAGAATGCTTTTAGTGGTAAAGCTGAGAACATCGAAAATTTTTAATAATATTGATCAATAAATTGTAGCGATTAATTTGTCGTAAATAATTAGCAGGAATAAAATTTTATAGCCCCAGGAAAGCGTTTTTAGTTACATTTATAGCTAATACTTTTGTTCATTATTCGGGTGGATTTGCGTATGTGTAGCTATCTATAGCGACCTCAAGGTGGCTAACAATTTCTTTTGCTCCGATATACCGTTCAACGGGTTGTTCTATGTAATCACAATCTTCATCACCATCCTCATCCAGTTCACATGCAAGGCTTTCGTGTGTAACGACCAAAGTTGGTGCATTATCAACATTCAGTTTTTGAGCAAGTTGAGTGAGTTTGCCATCGTCAGTGCGTAATGACGCATATTCAATGGTTGCTTGTTGTGCTTTTGTAAGAGTTAAGATGAAATTTTTTACGACAAGACAGCTCTCATCCTCATCAACTGGCAAGGTGAACAAATACAGAACGTAGGGGTTCATCATGCTTGAGCACCTTTTGTAGAGAACAAGCCACCAGCGCTGTGCGTAGTGTCTTAAACGGAAGTCTAAGCCAGCATGAAAAAGCCCAAGAGGACTTAGGCAATGATATAAGTGACCATCTGATCATCATTGAGAGATGATTCATCATGGCTTTCACGTTTTGTCAATGATTTAGATAGAGTGTGTGATCATTTTTATCGTTAATTGTCTTAAAAATCTTTTATTTTGCTTCGTTGATTAATTTTTCGCCCCTCCTCGAGTTTTTTCTTGGTTGCAGTAGCGATTATCCTTAATTGGACTCTGATCTTGGACGCTAGAGCAATGACGCACCAGTTCAAAGTAGAGCTTCTCGTTACTGTTGCATTCCTTGCTCCACTGCCTGCCATTGCTGCAGGTGATGTGACATCAGAGATCCACGAACTTTGCCTAAAAGCTGTTGATTATCGTGGTTGCGTAGCAACGCAGAAGGGAACACCTGAGTCTGTCGGGAACAAATGTCCAACGGGCTATGCCTTCATCGGCGGAGGTACTTGCCAAAAAGTTGATTGTGTTTATGCATGGTGGGGCGAGAGGGGATCTAGGGGTTACAAATGGTGGGGGCAGAAGTCATTTGATCGAAAACACGATCCGCTTATTGCTGGTAAGAGCAGTTGGAAATGTCCTAACAAATTTTCATGGGGAACTATGCGAACTGGGGTGATGCGTTTAGGTGTTAGTTCCCCTGTGTCTCATTCAGAAATCTGTCCATCAGTTGAGCCCAGGATTGGCTGGAATAACAGCTGTGAACATGCAAAACCTGGTTGGAAAGATACCGATTTTAAACCTATGCGGCCTTAATTTTTCGGCCCTACTCATAGCTTTTCATGCGCCTGCATCATTTACTAGGGTACAAATTCTTAAACGGCAGAATAAAAAGTATCAAAATAACCGCAGAATATAAGGCGAAATAGCTTGGATGTTACTCAATGCAGTTACTCTTAATGTTTAGGTACGATGGGTAGTAACAGATTTGTATTTATCCTATAGTGCCCTCATTCAACCAAATTTGCTTGTTTAAATATGATTGGGACCTTTGTATTTCTTCCGATCAACTAATATTTCTTTATCGTATTTGTAACTGAAAATAAAGTTCAATTATAGGTTATTGCAATTTAGTTTCTTCAAGCTTGACTATTCAACGTATGTCTTTTATTGATCTTTTGATCATCTCGCTTACTGTTTATTACTACCTTCTGCTGCTTGTTTGGCTGATTTTTCTAATCTTCAAGAATCTTTTTTCGAGTATATCGTTATTCTTAAAAGTGATAATGTTTTTCGAGAATGGCGATCTTTCGATATTTGATGCCAAGATTACTTTTTTAAGCTGAAGCAATGGAAAGTCATCGGGATTTTATCAACGAAAGATGTTATGGACGATGATGATCACAAACTGCAGGCTATTGTGCTAAGACGATTGAAAACTTGATTGTTGGAACTACATTGTTTTAACTGGGAAATAGCTCTTTCCTTGCGTAACAAATAAAGAGTTACAGAATCGTGATTCTCAATCGCGAGCTATCACGGGAGATACTGGTGATTTTATCGGTGCATGTTGCCAATAACCATTCCGAATAGTGATCAAAGCTTTATCTATAGGGAGCTTATTTTGTATTAAATGGATTCTAAATTTTGCTTTGTATGATTTTAATTGCTTCATTTTTTTGTAAAAACAACTAACTTTTGCAATGTCCCTGAAGGTTCCATTCGTTTTACTGGCTTTGTTGAGTTAAACTAGTGCTTTCGAGCTTTTTGAGCTGGCTGTTTCCATATAGAAATCCGAAAATTGACCAGCAAACATAAAATGGTATACCAAAAATAGTGTCTAATATAACAATTGTCTTTTCATCTGGTGGATAAAAACTAATTAATATACATATTTTTAGTAAATAACCTGCTATCCAGAAAAGGGATATCTTTTTAAAAATATTAACGTAGGCTTTTGTTTGGCTAAAGCTCATAGCTTTTAATTCTGGATATATTTTTTCTGTAAGTACTTGAGGAAATGGCTTGTTGGCTAACATGAACCATAGAAGTATTATTGAAGGTATTATATTGTTAACAATCCTTTTGAAGAAAAAAATTGTTTCCATCGGCCACTTTTCTGGAGCAAAGCTAGTGAGGGCAAGTTCGAATAGCAGCACAACAAGTATGATAACACCATATTTATTTGACCCTTTAAAAAAATAGCTGACTATAAAGGTATATATAGCTAAAACAATAGCAGCTGCAGCTAGACCCATCAGGTTATTAGCAAGTATGGCGATTGCTCCCGGTAGGTACATTGTTAGCCAGTTTTCGCGGTTGAACAAGGTCTTCCTCAAGTTGCTTGCATCTTCAGATTTCATAATCTCAATTGGTATTGTACAAAAAGTTACTGGACGTTTCTTTTACACGCCTAAAATTTGTCAAGTCTCCGACGAACATGGTTTAGCTTTGCTGAATCATCTGCTTGCCTTTCACAATCATGGGCTCTCATAATGTCAAATAAATTTAATGCGGAATTTTTTAAAGTATGCAATGAGATGTCTGTGTGTTACGACTTTTTTGTAAAAATTTTTGTGTGCAAATTACAACAGAATTGCATCTGGTGTAGTTGTTTATAGAGAGATGATGAGGTTGTATTTTAGGTCATCAATTGAGAGAATGACTTTCACCTATTCTTCATCTTTAGTGCCTCTTTGTATTGGAAATGTCTGAGAAAATGATTAGAAGCTGATTAATTTGATTGTGTGAGCTAGCATCAACTTTTTTTAAATGCTCAATATTGATTCCCATTATTGTCTCACTTTGATCAATCGTATTTGCCGAATAGCAATTTCTTAAGCCTGCCTTTTTTTATTCAAAAGTGGTAGGTCGAATCCACTTTTTAATTCTGAACGTAATTCAAGACTTGTAGTCATTAAATTGACAGATTGATCAGCATTTCTTGAATCTGCTTCAAGGCTTATATTAATAAAGAGAATTATCATTCATTGTAATTGCTTTACCTATTCCCTGCTGTTATTAATGACTTAAACAGGATATGTATTAAAAGTTAATTTCCTCGAATCTTTGCAATCATCGATTTCATTCTGCTTTTCATGCCTATTGCTAAGCAGTGGTTTGTATTCTCTCAATATAGTGCTTAAATCCTTTAAAGTAACTTAGGTTGACTTATATGTGCTCTGAGATTAGGTTAATTATTTTAATTGTACTATTGAGTTCTGACCCGAGAGCCAATGTTTTTAACAGCTGCTTTCCGGTTTTGGTCATCTGAGCCAGCATGACCCCATGACATCAATGCTCTTGAGCCTCCGTACCGAGGCTTCCTTTCAATGCCTATCTCTCACTGCAGAGTTACGACGATTTGTTCAGTTCCACGGTCTAAGCGATGGTTCCATTGTCGTTTCCGGCCAGCACACGACAACCGCCGTGATTATTAACGAAATGGAGGAACGACTGCTGATGGATCTGAAGCGTTGGTTGAGCCAGCAGGCACCATCTGGTTCAGACTGGAAGCATGATGATCTAGAGCTACGCCTTGGCATTCCAGACGATGAGCCGCGCAATGCCCATGCTCATTTGCAGGCTCTGATGCTTGGCAATGAGGTCACCGTGAATGTAAGCAATGGTCATTTGCAATTGGGACAGTATCAAGAAGTGATGCTGGTTGAACTCGATGGTCCGCGGCAGCGCCAGGTGTCGCTGCAGTGGCTTTCCTCCTGAATCCGTTGTTGCTGATTCCACAGGAGTCAATTAATAATGATGTATAAATATGGTGCTTGTTCAACGTAGACATTTATAGACTACGTAAAAGCTTTCTGATCAGACATATCGTTCTGTGAACAATTTCGTTTCTTAAAAGTTTTGATAATTCTCTTCTCTTGTCTTATTTCTGCCCACTACTTTTTTACTGTTGTATGTTTTTATAGTAGATAATATTGCTTATGTTAGATCTTGTGAAGCTTTTTTGTTTACTTGATGACGTAGTTTAATTGTCTTGATTGGACTCTTAGGTATGTTTTGATTATAAAAGATGATGGTTTATTCTCCTCGATCCCATGTTTAACTGGTTTTGAATTGATCAAAAGACTAATTCTTATGTCGTTGAAAGTGAGAGGATGTTGTTTATTTCATGCTTAAATATCTTTGATTTCAACCGAATGCATGCGATCCATTGACGTTTCTCTACTTTCTTAGTGATTCTCCAAAGTGACAACACTCTCTTCCCTGCGGCCTTCCTTCAAGCACGTCTTGCTTTTCTTCTATTCTCAAAGTTACTTTAAACTTGACTTCTCATCGAAGAAATTAACCTCTGATTTCATCAATCAAGTTGGCTTTTGCGTTAACGAGTCGTCCTACAATTCTTGTTATTTCACCTTCCCCAATATTTAAATTTGCTAACTCTTCAAATTTTTCAAGAAATAATTGATCAATTTCTTTCACGAATGTATCGCAGAAAACGGAGAGAACTTTTTTTTTCTCGTTTCCATAGAGTCTTTCCATTTTCCTGATGCACCACTGAAAAATTTATTCTATCAATTGGTATGATTTGTAAAGTATAAAAAGTTTGATGCTTCAATTGGGATTAAGCATCAAGATAGAAATACGGTGTTGTTTTCCAATAGATGCTATCAGTTAACTCTCTAGCCGCTTTTCCATAAAAATGTTTGATTTTCCTTCCTGGCATCCTCTTTTCTTAATTGATTAGTTGCTTTAGCTGCTTTGTTTTCTTCAGGGATTTAACTTTGTAGAAAAATATTCATTTTCCTTTACTTTTGAACTTGTTCGCTTAGTCTTTCTTAGCTGGCTATTGTATTCCACATTGCTTTGCGGCTTAATTATTCATTCAATTAAGGGTGATAAGCTACTTCGCAACCCTTGGTGTTGTTTTTCATTTGGATCTGAAAGTTGATATTTTGCGTTATGGCTTAAGAGTGATATTGGATTTATCCCTTTTTTGTGATGTGTATTTTATCAATTCTCTGTAGTTATTGATTGGTCGCTGAATGTTTGCTGTATGACAGGAATTAAAATCTGGAAGGGGTGATTGAATTTCATAATGATGGGCCTACCCACGCATCATCCGACCGCCGAGGCACTGGTCAGAGATTGCCCAGAAGCCTGCTGCTGCTTTGAGTAGGTCTCTGTTTCCTCTAAAGGTATCTTTCTGTTTGGGTTCGTCCCAATGCCTAAGATGCGAAGCCATCCCTACGAAAAGCACTCGGTTGGTTTCTGCAGGACGGACTTTTCGTTCATATGGGTTCCAAAGCTGTTTGTCCTTAAAAAGCACGGAGATTCCTTCCTCTTTGTCGTGTTGATCGTGAAAGGACCACTAGACATTGCCGTATCTGTTGGATTGTCCTGTTTGAAAGGTGCCAAGGTTCCGTCCTTTTTGCAGTAATACCCCTTGTAGTGATCCGTTAGCCCTTTCCTTTAGTTGGATTTGGATGGAAGGAACTTCTTCGCTGTTCAGTTTAGAAACCAAAGGAAGTGGGATTGCTGCTGCGGTTAGTCCTGATGCGATCAGAATCGGTACAAGTGCTCTCATGCTCCTTTTAAGACCTTTTCCACTGCAGATTCCATTCCTAAGTGCTGAGAGGTCATTCCTCATTCGAGTCATTAACGAATGCTTTGATATTGATTGTCATAATGCCAATCAATATCGGTATGACAACTGGCCATCGCTGACGCTGTTGGTTACGTTCTGATTGACTTATGCTTATCTTTGAGTCAATATCACATCACAATGAAAAAATCAGCACTTGATTACCTGCTTCAATTTAGCAAGATTCAAAAAGGTGAAAAAATTGGTGATTTAGAAGCCCTTGAGTTTTGTGCAATACAGGAAGGTACTCAAATGGGACATTTGATAGTTGATTGTATGTGTCATAAATCATATAAGCGATTTCAAATTTCAGCGAATATTTTAAACTGGAAAATCACAATGTTTAGAAAAGGTGCACTACTGTCTCTGGATTCTTTTACCGTTCAGAGCAATCAACATTGACGACAGCCAGAATTAGAAAATGCTTTTATGATTAATAGTTCAATGTTGGGCATTAAGCAATGGGAATGTGGGTTTTAGCTTTGGTTGTTGCCTTGGGAGCACTAGGAGGCACGATGGCAATTTTTAGTAATGGTGTTGAGCAGCCAACTGGTTCAAACGATTCGACCTACGGTTCGTAACGCCACGTTGGTTGTTGCTAATTACTGTCTTTATTTAATGGTTTTTATACACCATCTTTCGCCGCTGTCACAGAGTAGATGGTATCTATATTCCAAGTTTCATTCGTAAGAAATAACTGCTTATAGCTTTCTTCGTTCTGGTCATTAAATTTTTTAAAAGCATGTTATAGCTTTTGTTTTGTTGATTAATAGAAGCATTCTTTTCTCTTCATTTGTTTCGCCAATGTCAACAATCTATTGTTGTCATGTCTTTGCAGCATTTCTGAAAACTCTCGGAAATTCTATCTTGAGCATATGTGAGAAGCTTTTAAGTGATTATTGTTTGTGCTTGAAATTACTTTAGCTAATAAGCATTTTGATGGGTGTCAATTTTTTAGATTTATTGCATCGTTATCTTGAGGATCGCGGTACTAAAAAGTTTTTTCCAATTGCTCGAATGCTTAGCTTCATTTTGTCGGAAACGATCCATTGCGCATAGGTGTTGCTGTTTGGGCCGGGCCAGTATCTATATTTTTTAATGAATGGGTAGGTTCGTGGTGATGCTTCAATTCTCTTAGCGATTGATAATGCTTCGTCATTCATCCATCGTTTTATTAAACGAGATCTCCCATTTCCAACTCCCTGAAAGGGAGTTAAAAGATTTTTATGAAGATGTCCCCAGCAAGAATCATTCTGGTTTGAATGTTGCCACACTTCCCAGCGGTCACAAGTCTGATCATGTTTCTCCTCAACACTGCGAAGAATAAGAAGCCAATAATGATCAGCAATTATGCCTGCCAATCCTGGGATCTTGGCTGCGCGTAGTTCAATTTTGATCATTTTCTGTAGTAACCGACAAACGAGTTTAATCTAAGTAATCCTTGCTTTATAGTGTCATAATTAACCCTATGGAGTTTTATTTTCAAACCATCAGTCATCATGGAAGGCTTGTTTTAGAAAAAGTTTAAACACATGCAAAATGTATGCATGTTGTGGTTACTGCGATGTATCCTTCCCAATTGCCGAAATTGTGTGTGTGAATGTTCGAAGGTTAGGAAGTTTCGGTGTCCGCTGCTAAGTTTAGTCTCTCGGTTGTTCACTTTACTGTTGCATACAATAGTCGTTTGGGCCGTAATACACTTTGATGGTGGTGCATGTTTTAATGTTTTCTTGGTTGATCAATGGTGCAGTGTTATGTAAGCCCAATTCGATTTTGGATGTTTTCATTTCAAGCTTTACGGCCTCTGCTAAACCAATGGATCTCCTTCACATGAATGCTTAATCAGCTCTGATGTGTTTGCCCTTTTGAAATGCTGAGGCGCTACTCATGATGAATACGAAAACGACATGTCGCTGGGGCGTCATTGGTACTGCAAAGATCGCTCGAAAGGTTGTTAGGGCGATGCACCTTTCCCGGCATGCGACTCCCGTTGCTATCGCGAGCCGGAGTCTCGATCGCGCGTTGGCTTTTGCTGAGGACACTGGCTTTGACCGTGCCTATGGAAGCTACAAAGTGATGATCGCTGATCCTGAGATTGATGCCGTCTATGTTCCACTCCCGACTGCAAGTCGGAGCGAAGTGGTTATTGAGGCGGCTCGGGCGGGAAAGCACGTGCTTTGCGAAAAGCCAGTTGCGCCTAATGCTTTCGCAGCACAAGAGATGATTGAAGCCTGTATCAATGCCGGCGTCCAATTCATGGACGGCGTGATGTTTATGCATCACCGACGCTTTGAACTCCTTCGCAAGCGGATCGCGGATCTCAAGTTTTGCCCTACTTTTATGGACTCGGCCTTTACCTTCAAGGCTGATGCCCCTTACCTCCGCTCGAACATCAGGACTTCGATCGACACTGAACCCCTTGGTTGTGTTGGTGATCTGGGTTGGTACAGCATCCGCATGGCTCTTACCTTGATGCAGAACGTTCCGTGTGCGGTCAGGGCTAGACACCATGATATGTATGGAGGCGTCCCAATCCATACGACCGGCGAGCTTGAGTTTGAGAAGCCTGGCTGTTCAAAGCTCGCTCGATTTCAGTGTTCGTATTGCCATCCCCTTCGGCAGTGGATCGAGATTGTTGGAGACCAGGGTTGCATCACGATTCCCGACTTTGTGATCGGTAGTCCCACTGAGGCGGAGTTCGAGATTGAGACCGAATCGTCTCTCATTGAAATCGAGACAGTGCATAGACGCATAAGTGAACGCCTCGTAGTTAAGGGCTGCGTTCAGGAGGCAGAGATGATTGAATGTTTCTCTCGGATCGCTGTCGGCATTGACCCGATTGATCCCCAATGGCCCCGCTGGGCGATCGAGACTCAGCGAGTGACTGATGCGATTATGAGAAGCGCGAGCAATGGTGGGGCTGACGTCGTCCTTACCAATGGACTGATCTAAGTCACCGTTTCAGATTCAACTTTCATTCAAATATCAATGAAGAGATTTACAAGTCTCACAATAAAAAGAATCTAATTGTTCATTTCTAAATGTTTTAAATGTCTTGTTCGTACTATTGAATTAAAAATCATCGTTAGATTTGATCATCACTTTCATACTTAATACTCATTGCTTTCAGGTTTTTTATCCTATATCCTTTATTAATTACAGCAAAACAGGGTTGATGGAAAAAATTTCAACATGAATGAGAAGCTCTGTAATGAACCACTTTAGGAGTAATTAATACTTGGCAATAGATTTTCTTTGAATCTCTTCTCTCATGCAAAATTGCAGAAGCCGTTGGTTTCATCACGTCTGAATATCAGTAAAAAAAACCCCGCCAGAGACGGGGCTGTTTATGTGATTTATTGAGCTCACTTGGCATATGACACACCTCGATATGTCAGCAGTGCTTTTTTAGATGCATCAAAGCCAGCACCTTGAAGTTGCACGTACTGTTTGCCGCGATAGGTCAGAGTCATTTGAGGTTCCTCAGATATCCAGGTCCCCGTTCCGTGGCCTGGCGATTCTGCGCCTCACATGAGTGAGGTGAACGTTGTATGTAGCTGAACTACAGATTGCTTATAGCAATAAAGTCGGCCTTTTAGATGTTCGTAGTGCTACAAATTGGTTTCAAGCTGAATAGTCTGTAGCATTTTTTATACAAATCACCGCTTATGGCCTGGCGATTGAATTTATGCTGTGGCATCTTGCCATAACTTATTGCTTGGTTGATTACTAAACTAGGTTATTAATCGATGAGTAAAAGTGTGATTAATCTCTTTTCTACAAGCTGAGAAATCATATTTAGTATTAAGTAGGATTTATGCTTTTGTTTTTCTTTGTTATTGATTTAAGGCTAACTCACGCTACGTTTAATTCTCGCTGAAGAACCTTGATTCATAGTTAAAAAGATGATTAGGAAATTTTCAATTTTTTTTGTCTTCTTATGCGTCCTATAAATCGTAGGCTTCAGTGAGTAATATGCTCTAAGAAAAGTTTCTTACCGGTTATTGATTCGTGTCCGTGCTGAGCTTTTCTATTGTCATTTCTATGAAAGTTTACTAAGGCCTCGGAGTAGATTTCTGAATTCAAATGATGTAACTTCTATTTAGTTGTACGTCATTTTTTTATTGTGCATTGTTTGAAGGTATACCCTTCGATTACGGATAGCTGAGAGAGTGTCTTTCAGAGGTTCGGCTTCAAGAACTTACTAGATCTGCCTCTATTTGACCAGCATTTTGTTAATTTGAATTTTTTGATTTACATTGAGAGATATCCTTTTTACGATAATTATTCGCTCCTATTGGTTTTCGTTCTTTCTTTAAGCAGGCAATCACACCTCTAGATGGAACGACGATACCCCCAAATGAAAGAGTTGCAGTTTCTCGGGCAAGTATAGATGTTGGAGCGAATAAGCTTGCAAATATACTTAGTGACAAGATTAGTGGGTTCATTGCTTTCTCCTGATGATTCCTTTTTCAATGATCACCCTTTTAATCTTTATTTTTCTGAGCAAATGATGAGCAGTTGACAAGATTGCTTTTAGATATTTAATGCCTGAGTCGTTAATGAGTTTTTGGTAAGAGTGCTTTCAGCCGTCTCTTTATATACTTTATGGTTAAAGTAATGTATTGCAGCACATATATTTCTATGTAAGAGTATTCACTACTGCCATGCTCACTATCATGGAAAGGTAATGCGCATCTTCCAGAATGATTAGAGCTGGTGTTGAGTACCTTTTCGTAATCCCTTGGCGCATAAAGCACTCTTATCAGCAGTGGCATCAGACCTCCTCGAAAATATTATTGATATGATGCCAATTGTTTTTGAACTGGGAGTATAATGCCTGTGTTTGTTGAATTCAGCTTCTACAATGACAATTGTTGATTTATTTTTTCGAATGATTGATTCTCAGTAGAATTACGCTGGCGATTTATTATTCGTTCAGTACCTTGAATTTCTGTCTAGTACGTAGGCTTTTCGTCATTGCTATGCCAGAGTGATACTCTTCGCTTATAGCATTGTTATTATGAGAGACACTCATGCAACCATTGTGATGTCCATTACTTGTTTAGTTCTTTTATTTCACATCTAGACCCAGTTAACTAATATGTAATTAATCATGAGAGTTCGATATGCAGGAATGGACTGATGATTTCATCACCAATGCTCAGCAGGAGCTGGTCAGCGTGGTTAAAGACTGGAAATACGATTATGGAGCTGATGACAAGGCATGTTCAGCAATGCTTTTGTGGATGGTTCAGAAGCTCAATCCAAAATCTGATATTGATGCAGTGTTGCTTTTATCTTGTGATGACTCATAACTAGTACAAAATCTCTTCTGAGTATTTTCAACTATGTTCGAAATAATTAGAAATCATCTTTTCGACGTCTTGTGGTAATTCAATATTTAATGATTTGAATTATTGGGGCTTAAGTTTTTATCGTCTTGTTTATGAGTAATTTTAATCATTATTTTTTTGAATAGCTGTAATCTGTATTGAATGGCTTCTATTGGCTGATTTTGCTGTAAGTATTAGTATAAGATTGCTATGATTTCACCTTTATTTTAAAGTATAGGTTTTGTTCATAGTTGTAACTTCTATGTGGGGCATTTATAGACGTTTAAAACCTTACCTTCATCGGTGCTATTCAACCCAATCTGATGGCATCCTGCCTCAACAGGTGGTTTTCGTGTACCGAAGTGGATTGTGTAGTTGTTTTCTACTCCAGTTTCTAGAACTAAGCCAAATGCTGCGATGAACAGCAGAGTCGCAATCACCAATTGCATTTTCATCATCTAAAACCGTAATTTTGTTGATTTCGTGATTCTGATTTTAGTACCGACCCCCTGCATTACCCTTTTAGAGTAAATTTTTTTTGCAACTATGAATTTAATGAGTTGTTGCCATCGCCCATTGATACTCAGATGTTCTGATCCTCTTCTGAGCAGCAGCAGCTGCTGCTGGAACCGAGGGCTGGTTTTTTGAAGGTTTCGAATAACAGAATCTGCTCTTGTTGTCGTTTTCGGAATAACAGTACGTTCATGAGCCGAGAAGGTCCTGATCGTGCGAATCCCGGTTCAAGTTCGTCAGACACATTCTTTGTTTGGCTGCTTTGAGTTGGTCTTCACTTCTTCGAGGGAAATGTTATTAGTACTTATCAATCATATGGGTTGTGAATTGAACGTTATCACTATCTTTCAAGTACAGAGGCCTTATGAGCTTATTCACCGATTTACAAAATTTTGGTTTTGATCACCGGATTTCAGGTTTGATCAGGTGTTGTTTATACCTACAGCTTTCTAATTTCGTTTGTTCGGTTAATGGACGGTTTTCACCATCACGATTGGATCATGTTCTTAGCGATTATTTCAGAACAAGTTATGAAATCGGAAATGTCAACTCAAATTCGAAACTGGCACGTTGTTCTTAAAGAAATGGAAACCGCGGGTGCAACTTCAAGCCAGAAGTATTTGCGTGCAAGAGCTCTTGAGGATGGGAAGCTTTATCCAATGCCAACAAGTATGCCAAAAGCACTTTTTAGCATTTCCGCTGTTTGTGGATGATTTTCATTCCGTCTCTTCAGCTTCTTTTCAGTGAAGTTACATTCATTTTTAAACATGAAAAATCATCATCTTTCAATCGAGTAAAAGTTTAATCTTGAGGCTGCTTTCAGGCAAATTGATGCCTGCCAAGACATCAATCAGCTACGTGAACTGACAAAACACGTCATTACTTCTCAAGAGAACGAAAAGACCTTCGCTCGTGAAGCAATTCAACAAATGAGGATAGAATTTGAGGCAGTTGCAGCTAAGGGATTTGGTTTTAAATGAAGTTAGCAAATCTTGTCTTCTTCTATTGATTTGGCTATGTTCTTAATGTCAATTTAATAAATTATTTTCAAATTGGTTGCATTACAGCAATTGTTGATTTTGAATTTTCAATATTGTTTATTTTATAAATGATCTTTATCACCCATAGGTTCTTGCAAATCTAGATTTTTGAGGCAAGATTAAAACTTTCCTAATTCTCTTTGGATTTGTGTTCTTGATCTACTTGGTGCTGTGGATTGTTGTCGTATTGGTGTTTCTACTGTTTCTGAACTGTTTTCACAATTACAACGCGGCTCTTTGACAGCCAGAACAATCACAGCGATTGCTAACAATGCTACTGCTATGGAATTCATAGGAACTTGAGTTTTTTTGTTCATCCTTCCCAATACCACTGATCGGTCAATTCCCAGTCACTACCTTTCAGATCTGTAGCGTGCAAGTATTGTCGCTTTGAGGTGTCGTTTGTCAACATCCCAGCCTTGATGTAGCCATTTATTGATTTCCCTCGAGCTTATCCATTTTTTTGATGACAATCATATTTTGAAGGTTGTCGTTGACTAATCTTAGTACAGGGTCTAATTTTTTGCCTCGTTATTCTGAGTTGAAAATTGCATGTTTCGATTTGTTTTTCTGTTGATTAAAAAGACTGTTATCTGCCCAACAGTTTTTGATCGTTATTGCTTGCGTCGCCATTATGGAGAGACAAGAGGGTGCTGTTACATCATTGTTAAAACTAAAGATTTATGTTAACTTTGCGTCTCTTCACGAATGCTTCTGTTTGATTTGTAGACCACACTTATAGATTTTATCTTTGCAATCCAAGGTATCTTATCCTTCTTGTTGAAGGATTGCGTTATTCTCTGGAGATGGGTGAATCAATCTCTGTTGTGTTGAGTATTTAAAGTTTCCAGAGCTTATTCCTCTTGCCTTGAAACCATTGCGATATTTAGTATTATTTTTTTTGGCTTTGAGCAGTTTCTAAGGCACAGTTTCCATCGCCC
>QCUL01000041.1 GCA_003210755.1 Synechococcus sp. AG-679-C18 | reverse complement strand
TGTCGGTGATAAAAGCGTATTTGCTTATCTAAATGATCTCCGAAATGCAACAAGCACGTGAGCCTGATCAGTCTTGTAGAAGCTTCAAAAGACTTCGGCATCCGTACACTTTTCGCCGACCTGACACTGCACATTCGTGAGGGAGATCGTTTAGGGCTGATTGGGCCCAACGGGTCCGGGAAATCAACATTGTTAAAGGTCCTTGCAGGAGTAGAGCCGCTAGGTGGTGGAGAGCGGCGATGCTCGGCGCGGTTGCGGGTGGAGCTCGTTGGACAAGAGAGCACGGTGAGTCCTGGCCTCACCGTTCTGGAGCAGGTCTTAGCGGGATGCGGAGAAAAACGAGACTTATTGCTCCGATTCAACGAACTCAGCGAGGCCGTTGCACATCAACCTGAAGACACAGCACTCCTGACCGAACTAGGGGTACTGAGTCAACGGATGGACGAAGCTGAAGCCTGGAGCCTCGAACAACAGTGCCAGGAAGTGCTTCAACGGCTTGGTATCACTGACCTCCACCGCCCCGTGAAGGATCTTTCGGGCGGATATCGCAAACGCGTTGGGCTGGCTTCAGCGCTTGTTGCATGTCCAGATGTATTGCTATTGGATGAGCCCACCAACCACTTAGATGCCGCAGCGGTGGAGTGGTTGCAAAGCTGGCTGGATCGCTATCCAGGAGCAGTTGTACTGGTCACTCACGACCGCTATGTGCTCGATCGCGTGACTCGCAGAATCGTGGAAGTCGAACTGGGAGAAACGCAGAGTATTGACGGCAACTACAGCGCTTATCTGCAGCGCAAGGCGGAACAAAATCTTGCAGATGCCGCCGCTGCCGCCAAATTTAAAAGCGTTCTCAGACGCGAATTAGCTTGGTTACGTCAGGGGCCTAAGGCTCGCAGTACGAAGCAAAAAGCGCGTTTGCAACGTATCGACGAGATGCAAGCAGCACCAACGAAGCAAAGCCGCGGCCAGCTGGAAATGGCCAATGTGAGTCGTCGAATCGGGAAGGTTGCGATCGAGGCGGAACATCTCTCCGTTGCAGCCGATGGAAACAGTGAAGGGCCATTTTTGCTCGCAGACTTCAGTTACAGCTTCAGCCCAGAAGATCGAATAGGAATCATCGGCCCCAACGGCAGCGGAAAATCAACCCTCCTGGACCTCATCGCAGGAAGGCGCAAGCCCACTGCAGGATCTCTTCGAATCGGAGAGACCGTTCACCTTGGATATCTCGATCAACACACCGATGTACTGAGCGATAAGAAAGGACTGGATCGCAAAGTCATCGAGTTTGTTGAAGAAGCAGCATCAACCATTGACCTAGGTCATGAACAGCTCAGTGCCTCACAACTTCTTGAACGATTTCTCTTCCCTCCTGCTCAACAACACAGCCCTCTCAGCAAACTTTCTGGAGGAGAACGCCGACGATTAACCCTTTGCCGCATGTTGATTCAGGCCCCAAATGTGTTGCTTCTCGACGAGCCAACCAACGACTTGGATGTGCAGACCTTAAGTGTGCTCGAAGACCTCCTTGAAGACTTCCGGGGCTGCGTCGTGGTGGTCTCTCATGATCGCTATTTTCTGGACCGTACTGTCGATCGTCTTTTTTGTTTCGAGAACGGACGCTTAAAGCGTTTTGAAGGGAACTACAGCGAATTTCTTGATCACCGTCGTGCGCTGGACAAAGAGAAGATCGAGGCTCAAGCAGGACAAGAGACAGACCTACGTTTAGAAAAAACATCTCCAAATCGCGCTTCGCGACAAGACGACAAGCCGAGACGACGCAGCTTTAAAGAATCGAGGGAGCTGGAGCTCCTGGACAGCACTCTTCCCTCCCTCGAAGAGCGCAAGCAGGAACTCGAACAAACCATTGCTGAGGGGAAGGGAAATCTCAGTGCTTTGAGCCTGGAACTTGCTTCGCTGTTGGACTCGCTTCATGCAAGCGAGGAACGCTGGCTTGAGCTCAGTGAACTAGCTCCTTAAGCGAAAGGATCTTCGCGATTGAAAGAGCACGGCAAATCACCGGATTCCATTAACGGAAACTCCAACATATCTCAAGTCATAAGACTCTTTTCTGGGCCTCTCAGTCGATGATTGAGAAGAGTGCCGCACTCAGTAATGGGCCTCTCATTCTTGCTTCTGGTTTCTTCTCTCTACGCTTTAATCAACGGATCACTGCAAAACAATAGTTTTTGACTCTTTCACAATGCACTTTCGACGTTGCCACTCTTGTTGTGATGTAATCCGAATCATCTGCAAGGGATCTTTGCCACTTCTGAGAACAGCCGTAAAGTGAGTCAGTCGCTACTGGCTTGCAAGAGCCATCGATTCCATGAAATCTATCGACGAACATATCAAGAAAGACCAGAGCGAAATTGAAACAGCTCGTGCCTCAGGCAACGAAGCCAAAGTCCGTCACCTGACAGAGGAACTCCACTCACTCGAGGAATATAAGGAGCATCACCCACAGGACAAGCATGATCCAACCTCTCTTGAACTTTATTGCGACTCAAATCCGGATGCTGAAGAATGCCGGGTCTACGACGATTAAATCGATTATCTATGCGCTTATTTGCCGAGCATAAATTAAGCAAGTCTTTACAAAAAAGCGATGCTTATATTCAATCAACCATTCTACTAATACTTATTCTCTATACGCCAAGCTCGCTCCAGACTCGATCAAGCATTTGATCTAAACCGCGGCTCATCGCCGCAGAAATCAACAGTGGCTTTCTTCCACTTGCATTCAAAAGAGCTGATACGACTCCATCCAGGTCCTCTTCCTGAATGAGCTCTCGCTTGTTGATAACAAGAATTCTGGGCCGTTCAACAAGCCCGTGACCATAGGCCTCCAGCTCTTTCTCAACGACGCGAAGATCCAACAACGGATCCTCGGCTCCGCCATCAACAAGGTGGATGAGTAATCGAGTGCGCTCAATATGCCGAAGGAAATCATGGCCTAAGCCAGCTCCTTGAGCAGCACCTGCAATGAGACCAGGAATATCAGCAAACACTGTTCCATCTCCTGTCGGGCGGCGGACCACACCAAGGTTCGGTATCAGTGTTGTGAATGGGTAGTCGGCAATTTTGGGTCGAGCCGCAGAAAGGACACTGATCAGGGTGCTTTTGCCTGCATTCGGAAGCCCAATGATCCCCACCTCAGCTAGGAGCTTGAGCTCCAGCTGCAGCGGCCACTCTTCACCGTCTCGGCCTTCCGTACATTTTTCTGGAGCACGGTTTCGATTGCTGAGGTAATGGGCGTTGCCCAAACCTCCCCTCCCCCCAAATGCGACGGTGAGGCGTTCACCAGGTGCGGTGAGATCACCGAAAACCATGCCTGTAGTGAGATGACGCACTTCAGTGCCACAAGGAACTTTGATCACCAACGGCGGACCTGACGCCCCAGTGCAACGATTGGGTCCTCCGCGTCGCCCATCGATCGCCGCAAAAAGTCTTTTGTACTTGAAATCCAAAAGGGTTTGAAGGTTGGAATCTGCCTCCAACACCACATCCGCGCCTTGACCTCCATCACCACCAGAGGGCCCACCCGCTGGGACATATTTTTCTCTTCGAAAGGCCACGATGCCGTCTCCACCACGGCCACCCCGCACTGAAATGCGCGCCTGGTCGATGAACTGCACAGCAAGCCTCAGTTGGGGCCAATTCCCAACCTTAGGATCGAAGAGTACGGAGAGATGAGCTTGGCCGGAGTTCGCTTCGAAGCACTCAACAAGAACTATCCGGCCCGTGGGGGCGGCGAACCTGTTGAAGTGATCAGTGATCTCTCCCTCAGCATTGCTGACGGTGAATTTCTAGTTCTCGTAGGTCCTTCCGGCTGCGGCAAAAGCACCCTTTTGAGACTGATGGCAGGACTGGAAACCCCTAGCTCTGGAGAGATTCTGGTAGGCGAACAACCCGTGTCTGGCCTGAGACCAGGCAAGCGCAATGTGGCGATGGTGTTTCAAAGTTATGCGCTCTATCCCCATTTGAGTGTTCGAGATAATTTGGCCTTTGGCCTCAGGAGAAGCCAACGGCGCACGGCTTTACAACAGCTAAAAGACCAACTACACCGCAACACAAGACGTCTTCCTGGTGCTTTGAGGATCCACTCGCCTCGAGAGCAACAACTCGAGAAGCGTGTACTAGACGTAGCCCAATCTCTCGAATTAGATCAACTTCTCGATCGTCGACCGAAAGAATTGTCTGGTGGACAAAAACAAAGGGTGGCACTGGGTCGAGCCATGGCCCGCAAGCCTGAGGTTTTCCTCATGGATGAACCGCTGAGCAATCTCGACGCAAAATTACGCGGGAGCACCCGAACAAGGATCGTCGACCTCCAACGACAACTCGGGACCACCACCATTTACGTGACCCATGACCAAGTAGAGGCCATGACCATGGGCCACCGCATCGCCGTTCTCAACAATGGATTCCTACAGCAATTGGGCACCCCGATGGAGCTTTATCGCTGGCCTTCCAACCTTTTTGTGGCCCAGTTCATCGGCAGCCCACCTATGAATGTGCTCCCAGTGCAGGTTGGTCCTTCAGGCACGTTGATGCTCGGCGACAAGCGCTTGAACGTGGAAGGACCTTTCAAAGCCGTACTGCCGACTTTTGAAGGCCAACAACTCAATGGAGGGATCAGGCCAGAGCAATTGCGTGTGGCACCAGCAACCAACAGAAACTTGAAAGCTGAGGTCAGTCACTGCGAAGTCTTGGGCAATGAACAACTGCTTACATGTCGCTTGCTCGATGGAGACCATCTGGTACAGGTGAGAGCCGATCCAAACATGGAAATCGCGACAGGTTGCCTCATTCACCTAGAAGCTGATCCTGAAGGATGGCGCTTGTTTGACGCGGATGGAAACGCCATTGCATTGCAACAACCTCAGCAGGCGCTCGAGACCATCGAACCTCAACTTCCACCTCTGACCTGAGCCCTGGAATCAGCGCACCCAAACCACGCTGCACCCAGGGCCTCCATCACCCTGATCAGCATCAGTAACGCGTTCGACATAAGCAAGCGAATCGAGCCACTGGCGCAATCCTCGCTTCAACCTCCCAGTCCCAATTCCGTGGATTACCCAAACAGGACCGTTAGCACCTCGAAGGAGTTCTTCAACAGCGGCTTCAGCCTCATGCACCCGCTGACCACGAACATCCAAAGTGTTGCGAGCGGTACGCATCTGGGAGCCTCCTACACCACGCCGTGCTTTCACTTGAACCACAGGTTGCTGAGGTGGTGGTGCTCTGCGACCATCCAAACTTTCCACCGTTTGAAGATCCACCATGCTGCGCATCACGCCACAGCGCACACTCAATTGTTGGCCATCTTCTGATATCTCGAGAACTTCCGCCGCTTTATCGAGAGCAAGCAATCGAATGCGGTCGCCGACAGCAGGCCGCCATTCCGGATGAGTGCGGCGCTCTGGAACAGAACGATGGCTGGATTCGAGCTTGCGTAGTCGCTGACCTGCGCGACGAGCAGTTTCACCATCCGCCTTCTGATCCCGCAACCTGCGAATCAAATGCCGCACCTCTTTTTGCCCCTCGCGTATAGAACTCTCCAAACGCTGACGACCCAACTCCTGCTGCTGAGCTGAGTTTTTACGTTGCTGTTCCCAGCGCTGCAGCAGCTCCTCATGAAGCAATTCAGTGCGAGCCAAGAGTGCAGCCGCATCTTCAGCAGCGGCCTGTTGACGTTGCCGCTGCTCTTCCAAGCCGCGAATCACAGCATTGACATCTCCATCGCCACTGGGGTCGAGCAGTTGCCTTGCTTGTTCAATTACTCCGGCATCAAAACCAAGACGGGTGGCAATCGCCAAAGCATTGCTTCGTCCTGGGATTCCCCAAAGAAGCTCATACGTAGGCGAAAGTGTGTCGCTATCAAAAGCCACTGAGGCATTTTCAAAGCGTGAATCGTTGTACTTCAGAGCCTTGAGCTCGCCAAAATGTGTTGTTGCAATAGTGAGGCGTGCTCTATCAGCTAAATCACGAAGAAGCGCTATTGCAAGGGCTGTGCCCTCACTCGGGTCAGTGCCAGCACCTACCTCATCGAGAAGTACGAGCGCCGGCGACGGTCCAGAAGCGAGCGATTCAAGAATGTTTCCGATCCTTTTCACATGACCGCTGAACGTGGACAAACTCTGTTGAAGGGACTGCTCATCACCGATGTCGGCAAGTACCTGGGCACACCAGGGGAGTGAGGGACTACCGCTGCAAGGAATCCACATTCCAGCCCTGGCCATCAGTGCAGCTAAGCCAATACTCTTCAACGTCACTGTTTTGCCTCCGGTATTGGGTCCAGTGATGGCTACGACACGCAAATGCTCAGACACCTCAACACTCACGGGCACAACAGCGTCACCCCCTTCCCTGCGCTGCTGCCATACAAGCAATGGATGGCGAAGCTCCAAAATGTGAAATGGGGCGTCAGCCTGTGACTCAAGCCGTGGCGGGACAGCGCCAAGCCACTGGCCATAGCGACCTCGAGCTAATGCCAGATCTAGCTTCAATAACACTGCCATCAAGCTGGCAATCACATTGTTCTGCTCTGCAACGGCAGCGCTGAGCTCAGCAAGTACCCGACGCTCCTCTTCCCTGATGCGACCATCTAAAGCAGCAAGACGGTTACCTAGACCGATCACAACCTTCGGTTCAATAAATACCGTATTTCCAGACGAAGAACTGTCGTGAACCATGCCTGGACATTGGGACGCGGCACCAGCCTTTACTGCCAAAACGGGGCGACCTTGGCGTTCAGCAATGACCGTGTCTTGCAACTGAGAAGCCCAGCGCCGTAAGACAGCTTGCAGTCGATCACGCCTCTCCAGCCGTGCGACCTGCCATTGGCGACGCAAACCCTCCAGTGATGAACTAGCTCGGTCCGCAACACGCCCACCCTCTTCGAGAGCAAATTTCAGGCGCTGCTCTAGCTCCGGAAGCGTCGCAACATCCTCAAGCAACGCAGTGCATACAGGTCTCAACTCCAAATCATCGATCTGACGACGAAGGCGTCGGGCAGCCGCAAGAGTCTCAGCTACAGACAACAGCTCTTCGCCTGAAGCTGTGCCTCCCTTGCCGCAGCGGAGCAAGACGATCTCAAGATCATTGACTCCCCGAAAGCTCAATCCACCCTCAAGAAGTCCATCCAGGCTGGCGAGTTCCATGCTTCTGACCTGATAAGTCAGCGTGGTTTCAAGATCATTGGGGAGCAGACCCTTCTGACAGTGCTGAATGCCCTGTGAAGTACTAGCAAATGTTGAAAAGTGCTCGCACAAACGAGGCCACTCCAACAATTCAAGGGTCTCTTCAAGGATCGAGACAGAAGCTGTCTTCGATGCCATGGTTGGTTCGAGTGTCATCAGAAGAGTCCTGCCGATGCCTCCAACTGGTTGGAAGGGATTCCACCGGGAGGTTCGTAAAGCATTTCGAGCCAGTTGCCATCTGGATCACGGAGGTAAAAAGAGGCGGTGCCATCTCTGTGATCATGAACAGCCCCAACACTGACGCCAGATGCTTTCAGACCGGCATGAACAGCATCAACTTCAGAACGGTCGCGAAAATGAAATGCGAAATGGGGACCAGCAGCTTTGTAATTAGGTCCAAGCAGGGCTAACCCATCTCGGCTATCTCCTGCCTCCAAATAACACCAGTCATCGGCCTTCCAGACCAAACGCATGCCTAGATCACAATAAAAAGCGATCGCACGCGATAGGTCCTGCACACGGATTGCGACGTGGCCAAGGCGCTGTACCGGTGCCATAGATGGTGTGAAAGAAGACGATCATTCTGGTGTGTTGATCGTCTTCTGTGAGTTCGATTCAACGAGCCAACTCATACTCGCTTAAGCAATCAATGGTTGGGAGTGCAACAGAGTTCAACCCTGATGCCATTCAGCCCATTGAATGCTCCTTCTATCAGCTGCTCCGAATCCATTCAGCAGCATCACAAGCGTGATAAGTGAGGATTAAATCAGCACCTGCCCGCTTAAAGCTGAGCAAGGTCTCAAGGACCACTTCTCGTTCGTTGATCCAACCACATTGAGCAGCCGCCTTCACCATTGAATATTCGCCGCTGACGTTATATGCGGCGATCGGAAGTTTTGACTCCTCCCGTAAACGGCAGATGATGTCGAGATAGGCAAGACCAGGCTTCACCATCATGATGTCGGCACCCTCTTGTTCATCAAGCTGGGCCTCTGTGATGGCCTCGCGTGCATTGGCGGGATCCATCTGATAAGTGTCCTTATTTAAAGGAATTAACTTTTGAGTGGTTGCTCTAGGAGCCGAATCAAGCGCCTCCCGAAATGGACCGTAATAAGCAGAGGAATACTTGGCGGTGTAGCTGATGATGCCGATGTGCTCAAAACCAGCGTCATCAAGAGCTTCGCGAATGGCGCCGACTCGGCCATCCATCATGTCGCTGGGACCTATCAGATCGGCCCCCGCCTCCGCTTGCATGACAGCCTGCTTGCAAAGCTGATCGATGGTTTCATCGTTGAGCACAACTCCCTGTGGACTCACAATGCCGTCGTGGCCATCACATGAGTAGGGATCGAGTGCAACATCCGTCATGATCGCCATTTCACTGACATCCCTCTTGATTTGACGAATCGCTCTAGGGATCAAGCCATTGGGATTGAAACTCTCTGAACCGTCCTCACTCTTCAAGCCCTCAGCCACCTTGGGGAACAGCACTACACAGCGAATACCAAGATCCCAAGCACGCTGGACCTCAGCACTAAGACGATCGAGACTCCATCGATTTGCTCCTGGCATAGCCCCGATCGGCTCCACTTCAGCTCCCTCGTGCACAAACAGTGGATAAATAAAATCAGCAGGGCTTAGTTGGTTTTCACGCACCATCTCCCTCAGCGCCGGAGAGCGACGCAAACGGCGGGGGCGATATGTGATCTCCATCAATTAAGTCAGATGTCAGAGAGTGAAATCGTAAATCCCGCTCTAAAGGCTGGCGTTCTTAAGCCACTGCTGACGTAGATCATCGTCTCGACTGCTCTGCAGCTGTTCAAGAAGCTGACGCTGTTCTTTCGACCACTGCTTGGGCCACTGCAAATCAAGAGTTAGCAATAGATCTCCGCGGCCTGACTTCCCAGGCCAGCCTTTTCCCTTCAGACGAAGACTGCGACCCGGAGCTGTGCCCGAGGGGATCGAAACCTCTGCCTCCCCATCAGGAGTCATGACCTTGACCGTTCCACCTAAAGCGAGTTCGTCGAACGCAACAGGCAAATCAGCCCGCAACTGATCACCCTCCAATCGCCAAATCGGATGAGATTGAACGTCGATAATGAGATAAAGATCCCCACGACGACCAGTTCCTGGTTGAGCGTTTCCCTTGCCTTTGAGGCGAAGCTTCGATCCACTTTTCACTCCGGGAGGGATCCGAACCTGAACACGCTCATCATTCACAGACAGAGTTCGCTCACCCCCACGAAAAGCCTCTGAAAACCCCACCTTGACGGTGGCTTCAGCATCAAGGTTGAGTGTTGACCTAGCGCCCCCGCGAGGGAAGCCACCACCAGGGAATCCGCCTCCAAAGCCAGGCCCGCCCCCTGCAAAGCCTCCGGGTCCCGCACCGCCGCCGAAGCGACCCAGTAAATCGTTGATGAAATCATCAAAATTGCCGTAGCGGCCAAAGTCAACATCAACTCCTGCTGGGCCTGAACCACCGCCAGGCACGCCTGCTTGATTCCAGTACTGGCCAAATTGCTCGTAGCGACGTCGCTTTTCAGGATCGGAAAGCACCTCATAGGCTTCGCTCACCTCCTTGAAGCGCGCTTCAGCTTCTTGATTATCAGGATTCACATCGGGGTGATATTTACGTGCAAGCTTGCGAAAAGCACGCTTCACCGCGTCGGCGTCTGCACTGCGTTCAACCCCCAGCACTTTGAAGTAATCGCGGTAGCCGCTGCCAGCCATGGCTCTTATCAACCCTTTGGGATGCAGAACATTTCCAGGGTGTAGTTTCGTCCGCGGATGCGGATCGAAGCAATGGCGGGATGCCCGAACGACAAACTCTTCGTAGATTGAGTGGATGGTTGATCTCAAAAAACTATTCCCGGCAGTGGCATCTCTCGCGGGGATAGTGATTTCATTACCGGCTCCCGCAGCACCAAATCCGGCTGAACTGGCAGACCATCTCAACAAAAGCGGAGTGTTGTACTACGGCTCTTGGCGTTGCCCAGCCTGCAATGCGCAAGCCAAATTGTTCGGCGACGCCAAAAGCAAACTTCCTTATGTCGAATGTGCAAAAACTAGGGAGCTACCCATCCAAGCGGCAGCTTGCAAAACAGCAGAAATCGACGCCTATCCCACTTGGATTCATCCAAACGGCGAGCGACGTGTAGGGGTACAAACCCTGAAGCAACTCGAGGTATGGACATCCATGCCTAGCAATCCTTAACCCATGGCGCGTCGACAATTCGCGTTCATCAACGGCCTCAGCTGGAAACATTGGAGAGGAGACCTGCTGGGAGGGTTAACGGCGGCTGTAGTGGCATTGCCCCTAGCTCTTGCTTTCGGGAACGCTGCACTGGGGCCAGGCGGAGCCATCTACGGGCTTTATGGCGCAATTATTACTGGTTTTCTTGCTGCCCTATTCGGCGGCACTCCCGCACAGGTCTCAGGACCAACCGGACCGATGAGCGTCACAGTTGCTGGGGTGATCGGCACCCTTGCTGCCGTTGGGGTGTCTCGCGAGCTTGGGAGCAATGAACTGCTCCCACTTGTGATGGGCGCTGTCTTGATCGGAGGACTGATCCAAATACTGATGGGTGTCCTTCGACTTGGCCGCTACATCACTTTGGTTCCATACTCCGTGGTGTCTGGGTTCATGTCAGGAATTGGCGTAATTATTCTGTGTCTGCAAATAGGCCCATTACTAGGAATTAACACCAGGGGTGGAGTCATCAGCTCCCTAGGAACAGTTTTCAGTCAATTCACACCTAATGGAGCCGCTTTAGTTATCAGTGCGCTAACGCTGGCCGTTGTGTTCACCACACCAAAAAAAATCAGCACGTGGCTTCCATCTCCTCTAATCGCATTACTAATAATCACACCCTTATCGATACTTTTGTTCCAAGATAATCTTCCGAGAATCGGTGGGATTCCTGAGGGAGGATTAAACTTTAGACTTCCGAATCTAAAGGATCACTTGCCTGTTTTATTGAGAGCAGGCCTCGTATTGGCAGTCTTAGGAGCAATTGACTCACTCCTCACATCACTTGTTGCTGACAATATTAGTCAAAGCAGACATCACTCAAACCGAGAGCTCATCGGTCAAGGTATTGCCAACAGCGTTGCTGGACTTTTTAACGGCCTACCTGGAGCCGGAGCAACAATGCGCACAGTAATTAATATCAAATCGGGAGGAAGAACGCCAGTCTCAGGTATGGCTCATTCCGTTTTTCTTCTGGTATTGCTACTGGGGGCTGGTCCCCTTGCAGAAAGCATTCCAGAAGCACTTCTTGCTGGAATATTGATTAAAGTAGGACTCGACATTATCGATTGGGGATTCTTACTAAGAGCTCACCGTCTCTCATTCAAGACAGCACTGGTGATGTGGGGAGTACTTCTCATGACTGTCTTCTGGGACCTGATCGGCGCTGTTCTAGTAGGCATGTTCGTAGCAAATTTACTCACAATTGAATCGATAACATCGCATCAACTTGAGAGCATGAATTCAGCCGACCAATCTCAACTTGATGAAGAAGAACTGAATCTTATAAATCGATGTGGAGATGCTTTGATGCTCTTCCGCCTAAAAGGACCACTCAGCTTCGGAGCAGCAAAGGGAATTAGCGAGCGAATGACTCAAATCAGACAGTACAAGATTCTGCTGCTGGATGTCACTGACGTGCCACATCTTGGGATCACAGCCACTCTTGCAATTGAGCGAATGGTAGAAGAAGCTGAATATCACAACAGACAAGTGCTAGTGGCAGGGGCAAATGGAAAAGTCAGATTACGCTTGGAACAATTTAAGATTCACGAATTATCAGGCAGCCGCAAAGAAGCCCTAACGCGTGCAGCCTTTGAACTGGAACCGAACTAAGGCCAAAAGAAAAGAAAGTCAGCCGAAGTATTTATACTCATCATCAAAATTTTGTAGCCGCAAAGACGCGACCGGGACAAATAACTGACAAAATGACAAGAGAAATAAACAAAACGTTGGAAATTCTCACAGCTTTTGCCATCGCACCATTCCTCGCTGCATTAGTCCTTGGGGCTAGGGAAGCAGAATTGGAAGAACAGAAGGACCGTTGATCAATTACAGGAACAAGCCAAAGCCCATTAATTCTCAGAACGCGAAGATTGCCAAGAAATTATTTCTACATAGCTGGAAACTAGATTTCATATAGCCACAGGTCTAATACCAGTGATAACAGGGGGGAAACAATATTGTTTTGAGAATTGCGATAATGCCTATGAATTAAGGATTTAAATTTACTTTAAATCAGTTCACACAATAATGCTCGGGTTACTTTATTTGCGAGTTTGAATTAATAATCATTTTGGAAATCTGCAAATGATACGATGAATATTATCCCACAACAAATTAGCCAAAATGAATCTAATTTTATTCATCAGTTCATAATCATTGTTGAGCAGGGTCGTGAACTGCGCACAATGCATTAGGCAAAGCCTTACAAGTTTCACTAAAGCGGCTCATACATTTAATTGACAGCCAAATAGTTAAGCCTTAATATCACAATCCAAGAGAAGTTAAAGATAGGAGTAACTAATAAAAGTAATTTCAGACGCCAGTCGCCGACTGAAATAATAAAGCAACTTGTTTAAAGCAGGAGCCACTAAGAAATCAAAACCATCGAGATTCCCAAACTCAGCTAAAAACAAAACGACAGCCAGATCAAAACCAGAGCCGAGAAAAAGGATATAAATCAGAAGTACACTTGACCACTAAGCCAATGACCATAGGGACTGGCAGAAGCGTCGGCAAGTGCGGAAAAAACCGTAAAACCTATCCCGAACAAAGTGATTGAAACGCCAGAAGCTATTGCCATATCGTAGAAACCTCGGATCGCTGAGGGGCTACGACGGCCTGCAATAGAGAAACGCTGAGCCATTCAACTAAATATCGAGCAACAAACTAGTTATGAAGCATCCAAGGCAACAAAGCACTGATAATTAATGAAGCTCATTAATTCGTTTCATAGTGAAATATCAACAAAAAGAAGCAATGCGCACAAAAGGAAAGCAAAATCTAAGTGCCTAACACCAAAGATTAGAAAAAACAAAAATGAAACAAATTATAGGAACTACAAATCAATTCTTGAAGAATAAAATAAACTTAAGCTGAAATGTTAGAAGATCTGAATTATTATCGTACCGGAGGATAACATCTCTGCCATCCTGCCTCTCGCATGGTGTCCCAAGTATCGATTGCTTGATTTCGGAGCATCCGTCGCCGCGATAAAGGCACTGGAGGATATGGTGGTTTCCACTGAAAGGTTCTCAAAGCAACGAGTTCACCATCTGCAGAATTTCCAGCTGACTGAAAATGAACAAGCTGTTGCTGAAGCTCATTGGATAGCCATCCATCACCTCCGGGAATATCGGGAAGACGCTGAGAAACTGGACGAAGTCTAGGCATCTAATTATTATGACATTGATGATGGAAATTGCAATCTATAAAACGCGAGAAGAAGCGGGTTCTTACAATTAATAGATAGGTGTTGACATCAGAAAATTTTTCCAGTGTAGTGCGAGCTAGTTCAGGAATGAATGAAAAGAGCTAACGGATGACGACAGGCGTACCAACTTCAACTTGATTAAAAACCTCAATGACATCACTGTTCAGCATTCGGATACAGCCCAAACTGACAGCAGATCGGAGATGCACCCATCTGGGCCATGCAGTGCCATGAACTGCATAAACTTTGGAACCTGATGATGATTGAAAATAAGGCATAAAACGAACACCCACAGGATCATTGGGTCCCGCAGGAAATATTTTATGATGCGATTTAGAGTAGTACTTTGGATCTTTAACTTTTTTTTGAATACTGTAAGTACCAGGGAGCGTAGGAGTCTCAGGCGCACCGATTGCGATTTGATATCGCTTCAAGACCTTACCGGAGTCCTTAAGCCACAGATAACGCTCTTTCAGACTAACCTCAATTCCAATCTCTGCATAAGCAGCAGAAGAGGAGACGCTAAGCATGGAGACAATACCCAAAAAACCAGCTAAAAAATGCTTAAAGATAGGTTTCGGGAAGAGCATAGATAATTAATAATAACAATACTCACATTACATCACTCAGCGACTCATGGAGAAAAAGGACACGAAGTAACAGCCCCTGAAGACATAGCAATGTCTAGAGAAGACAAACAACAATGAAAAGTGCAAGTAATTAAAAGTCAGGGCTAACCAATTAAAAAAATCAAAAAGGGAAATAATACCAACAAAGAGAGAATAGAATGATCAAACACTAATAAAAAGCATGTACGTGGGAATTACACTTAAAAAACTCTTGGCTCATAAATGAGTTGATGTGCCTATCGCCATAGGGTGGCCTCAGTGATTAGAACATTATTGGATATCACACCCAAATGAAACTAGACAGTGCCAACGCTCATCCGATGGGAAGCCTAATCCACGATGGGCTACATACTCCGTTTCATGCATTGGCTTGCCCACTGAATCCAAGAGCCGTGCGCATCGGCAAGAAAAAATAAAACTTCGGCAAAGAAGCAGATCCAGACAAAAAGGGGCATTGAAATACTCTCAACAGAAAGAGATGACGCTACCAACTAAGGCGTGTAGCAACAAAAAACAATTCCTGGAACGAGTGAAGAATCTATAACTTTACTTATAAACAGAACCAACAGCAAATACAAATTTGCCCGATTGACACCTTAAATAATATTTAGAAAACGGTACAACCGTAAAAACAACGGGTTTTTATACCTGAAAACATAAGATTATGCGCAACATCCTACAACAAAGCTTTTCACCATGCCCCCATGCGTCAAATATAAAAACAGCACAGCCCTCATTTCAGACAATAAATAGAATGAAGCAATAGTTGTTAATTAATCGATTGCTTTACTCAAACATTTAGCATTTAAGCGGCATTGATGAGCACAATCAAGAAATGTAGCAGACTATTTAAAGTGACTGACAGGGGACATCGCAAAGCTCCTACATACAATAATTTAGCAATAGAAGAATTTGCCATAGAATTCAGAAATCATATTACATCAAGGAGTGGGTCCGAAGGTAACAAAATCACCGGCAAAATCATTCGAGAAGGATAAGCAATGAAGGGATGCTAGTACTAAACTAGTTTACTAGTGTAGTGCTAAATGGTAATATCTAAAGAAGATGGAAGAACAAAGAGCCAGAATTAGTAGCCCAAAGTTCGAAGAAGCCCAAACTAAGAACAAATAATTACATCTAGCATATGCTTAAGCAATAAAAGCTGTCTACACACTGACCATGCTTGAAAAACAGTTAGATGAATCTAGCGTAAATCTTGAAATCATATTAATAGTCTATTTTGCCTGACTTAGGGATTGGACGTGTATCTGGAATCCTATCAATCAGATGAAATGACATAGCCACTAGGAGTATCCCAACGAAACCCAACAAAACAAGAAGAAGACTAGTTAATTTCAATTTAAATAGCCAATGGAAGTTGACCGATAAGAGATCTAGATGCAAAAATAAATAATGAGATAATCAGATCAGACTGAAGAAAAATTTAAAGGGTCGAGAAATGATTATCTCAAAAAGATCGAAGATCATTAAACACAGAAAACTATTTTAGTCTCCACCTTCAAGACTCGATTCCTGATACTTCCATAGCAACATCCGCAATTCATTGAATTGAGAACTCCCCGGTAACGCATCTATTTTAAAACCAGCAAGATCTGCGATCTTAATTAGTGAATCAACATCAGGAGCAGCCTTTAGTTGTTTCAACAACTCAAAGTCTTCATCCAAACGCGCCTCAAAATCCTCAAGAGAGTTCATTGTAGCAATGCCATGTTCATAGTAAGTCAAGCTTAAACCATAGGCTATCTGAAAGGAGCAATGAAAAGGAACGGTGCTTTCAATGCCAAAAGACTAGTGACTCAAATAGCAATAATTTAGAAAAATGCTTCATCACTCGGGAATGAACTAACAAATTAAATCTTAAAGGGGAAAACCAAAGTGGATGGAACAAAAGCATTTAAAACATTAAGAGGATCCACGAAAATCGGAAATTCAAATACAAAAGAAAAAATATCCGAGAACAACTTTAATGCTATAATCTTAGAAATAATTGTAAAAAGCAACATGTTACTATATGATGCAATAAATCAAATGAAACAAGTGAATCTTCTGTCAGTTCGAAACACAAGCACCGATGGACAATAAAGTATGGTTTGATTGCAGCCAAGTAGACACTTGGATTGAAGGTCACCAAGTAATCCACAATCTGTGCGTACGGTTGAAGATCGGAGAATCAACCGCAATATTAGGACCAAACGGCTCAGGGAAAAGCTCTCTGATAAAGCTTATAGATCGCAATCTTTATCCAGTTGTAAAGCAGAATTCACACCTTAAACTTTTTGGAAGTAGCACAGTAAATCTCGTACGCCTTAGAAAATACATGGGTGTAGTCAGTAGTGAATTAGAGATGCGCTTTTCACCTAAAATTACTGCAACTGAGTTAGTTCTGAGTAGTTTTTTTGGTGCAATGAGGTTGGGTCATGACCAGAAACCAAACCAAAACGAAATTTTCAAGACGAAATCATTACTGAAAAAACTAGATCTTGAATGCATCGCCGATAATCGATTTGGACAGCTGTCCGATGGACAGCGAAGACGCCTAATGATTGCAAGGGCACTGGTGCATGAGCCAAAAGTATTGGTTCTGGACGAGCCATGTCGTGCACTAGATATGAAAGCATCTCATCAACTTCTAAGAACCCTGCGAAGACTGTGCCAAGAAGGCACGACACTCCTGCTTGTTACTCATCAAATAGAAACAATCATTCCAGAGATTGAGAGAGTACTATTCATTAAAACAGGGCGAATCCATGCTGATGGGACCCCAGAACAACTTCTTCAAGACAAATGTATTAGCGATTTATTTGAAACTCCTCTTCGAATCATTGAGCATCAAGGATTTAGGCAGGTAATTTTAGAAGAGTAAATAGATTAGGCTTATAACTAATACAAACATCTAAAAAGCAAAATATAACACTTGAC
>QCUL01000040.1 GCA_003210755.1 Synechococcus sp. AG-679-C18 | reverse complement strand
CGCTTCCGAGACAAGAAGCGATAAAAAAATCGATGCACTTGAAGGGTTCACACAACTTCTTTATCTCTGATTCAATTTAATACCGTTTCAGAGATCCAAGCGTTTTTGAGGAATACAGCGCTTAAATAGAAGGCCTTGTCTTTTGAAATGTCGGAACAGATTTCGACTAGGGACTTAAAGCCTGCACTTTCAAGGTTGCTACGACATCTCCAGCCTTATAAAAAAAGGGTATGGATGGCAGTCAGCTGTTCAATCATCAATAAGATTTTTGATCTCCTGCCACCTTTGCTGATTGGTCTTGCAGTTGATGTTGTTGTCCAGCAGGATTCATCTTGGCTCGTGAAATTTGGTGCGACAACTGTGCCCAACCAACTGGGCTTGCTAGCAGTGCTTTCATTTTTGGTCTGGACAGCAGAATCGCTCTTTGAATATCTCTACGGAGTGCTGTGGCGAAATTTGGCCCAAACAACCCAGCATTGTCTCAGGCTAGAGGCCTATGACCATCTCCAAAAACTAGAGATGGATTTTTTTGAGCGCGACAGCACAGGACGGTTGCTGACCATTCTGGGCGATGACATCAATCAACTTGAACGATTTCTTGAGCGTGGTGCCAACGAAATTCTTCAATTAATCACCACAGTTCTGCTTGTAGGTGGAGCGATGATTGTCATTGATCCTTCCGTAGCAGTATTCGCATTTCTACCGATCCCAGTCATCCTGTTGGGATCACTCAATTTTCAAAGAAGGTTAGCTCCTAAATATCGCGATATAAGACAACGTGCTGGAGAGCTCGCATCTCGACTCTCCAACAACCTCGGGGGGATGCTCACAATCAAAAGCTTTGCAACTGAGGCTTTGGAATTAGAACAACTACGCATTGCTAGCGACGCTTATAGCCAATGTAATCGGAACGCAATTCGTGTCTCAGCTGCCTTCATTCCTCTCATTCGATTTGCAATTTTATTTGCTTTTCTGTCAATTCTTCTGATCGGAGGAATGCAAGCTTGGAGAGGCGTCCTCGCCATAGGAGCTTACAGCTTTTTGGTTTTCATTACCCAACGACTGCTTTGGCCCCTAACCACTCTAGGGAGGACATTAGATGATTATCAACGGTCTATGGCATCGACCCAGCGAGTGCTGGACCTTATCGACACCCCAATTCAGATTGCTAGTGGTAGCGACCGTCTTAGCCCTAATAAAGTCAAAGGAGAGATTTGCTACAAACAAGTTTGCTTCGCTTATAAGGATCGCAAACCACTTCTCCACAACTTCAATCTGAGTATTTCTGCTGGACAAACAGTTGGAATTGTTGGTGCTACAGGCTCAGGAAAAAGTTCATTAGTCAAACTACTACTGAGGTTGTACCCAATCAGTAGTGGAACAATCATTCTTGACGGTCACTCGATTGAGTCTCTTCATCTACAAGATCTTCGTCGCTGCATCTCAGTTGTGAATCAAGACGTGTACCTATTCCATGGAAGCGTGGCTGAAAATATCGCCTATGGCTGTCCAAACGCATCCCAAACTTCGGTCATTTGGGCAGCTGATCAAGCAGAAGCCTTAAGTTTTATTCAAGCTCTTCCTCAAGGATTCAACACTCTGGTTGGGGAACGAGGTCAACGACTTTCAGGCGGACAACGACAACGCATTGCGCTTGCTCGAGCCATTCTGAAAAATGTCCCGGTGCTCATCCTCGACGAGGCCACTGCTGCTGTTGACAACGAAACAGAAGCTGCGATTCAGCGTTCACTGATGCGCATTACGGCCAATCGCACCACACTTGTCATTGCGCATCGACTCAGCACCGTGCGACATGCCGACCAAATCATTGTGATGGAAGCTGGTCACATCGTTGAACAAGGAACCCACGATCAACTTCTGCACAAACATGGAGCCTACTCAGATCTCTGGCGCGTTCAAGCTGGCTTACGCAGTGATCAAGCGATCACTCTCTAATCCACAACCTTTGAATTCAAGACTTTATTGATGGCTGCTTCGCTATCCCACCTCATGCATCACCCTCTGGGCATATTTGCTCAGCTTGTTGCGATCAGCGTCTTGATCCCTCCAATAACAAGACGTTTAAGGCTTCCTGATCTCGTTGGACTTCTGGCGGCAGGTGTGCTCGTCGGTCCCCATGTCTTGCACTGGATTGATGCCAAAGGAGAGACAATCACGCTGCTCTCTGATATTGGAGCCATTTATCTATTATTTACAGTAGGTCTGGAAATAGATCTCGAAGAGTTCAACAGAGTTAAGGGACGTTCTGTCACATTTGGGGCTTTAATTTTTGTGCTGGGAGTAAGCACAGGAATCGGAATCGGTACCATCTTTGGTTTTCCTTTAGTCCCAAGTCTTTTACTAGGGGCCCTGATGGCTACCCATACTCCCCTGGGGTACCCAATCGTGCGTAGTTACGGAGCGCAGCGTGATGAATCCGTGATCGTGAGTGTTGGAAGCACAATTTTCACTGATATTGCCGCTTTGCTGTTGCTCGCCGTTGCTATCGGACTGGGCAAAGGAAATCTCACACCGAGCAGTTTCACCGGCCTACTCATCAGTATCGGCATCTTTGCTTTCATAGTCGTATGGGGAATTCGGATGATTGGTCGGCATCTATGGATGCGCAATGTCATCGATGAAAACAGAGTTTTTCTAGCAGTACTTCTCACCTTATTTGTGGCCTCCCTTGGAGCCGAGCTCGCAGGGGTCGAAAAAATCGTCGGGGCATTTCTAGCTGGTTTAGCAGTGAATTCCGTTCTTCCAGAAGGGAAGGTCAAAGAACAAGTGATCTTTGTCGGCGGGGCCCTGTTTATTCCCATTTTCTTCATTCATCTAGGCCTGCTGCTCAATCTAGGAAGCATCGCAGACAGCATCGGCAACATTGAATTCACCGCACTCATGCTCACAGGAGCCTTGGGTTGCAAAGCTTTAGCGGCACTGATTGCCGGGCGCTGGTTCCATTACAACTCCAATCAGATATTGCTGATGTGGTCGCTTGCCATGCCCAAGGTGGCAGCCACGCTTGCCACTGCTTTCATTGGTTTTCAAGCGGGCTTGCTAGACAGCACCGTTCTGAACAGCGTTCTGGCTGTGATGGTTGTTACAGCAACGCTCGGTCCAACACTTACAACCCGGTCCGTGGTGGCGCTAATGGAACCAAATGAACGTTCAACCTCTGGCGTTAAAGGAGTGCCATTAGATCTAGACACCCCTGGAGAGGTTGTTCGCCGTCCTTTAAAAGTGGTGGTACCAATCGCCAACCCCAACACGGAACTGAGCCTGCTGAATGTGGCCGCTCGGCTTTCGCAGGGAGAAGGCGATCACAACGGTCAGTTGTTGCCCCTTGCACTTGTGAGCCCAAGCCTTGAGGAAGCTCGCGGAGGCTTAAACAGAGCAATTTCAGCAGCAAGGATCAGGCTGAATGAGGCTGCAACACATGGAGAACAGCTGGCGGCAACCACTCGTTGTTTGCTCAGATTGGATGATGACATCGCTGCAGGGATGAGCAGAAGCGCTCTAGAGGAAGGAGCTGACCTGCTTTTGATTGGCGCTGGTCGCCCAGACCGTCTTAGGAACTGGCTACTCGGCGACCTGGTTGACGGAGTTTGCCGCACGGCTCACTGTCCAGTAGTTGTAGCCAATTTGGGGAAATGCGAGCTTGAAAAACTCAGTCAGATTTTGGTCCCAATCAAGGATCTCTCTGCCAGTGCACGCGAACAGTTTGAGCTGGCCCTGCGATTTCTTTCCACAGCACCCGATAGAAAGGCTGCAACCATCAGCCTCTTACACATTCATGATCCACGATTCAATCGCCACGAACGGTCTTGGATGGAACAACAACTGAAGAGTTGGTGCCCCCGGGATATCCCCAGTCATCAAGTTCAAATCAAACTGCTGCAAGGGCCTGGCATCGACTCGAAAATCCACTGGTTCAGCAAAGACCATGATCTGGTGATTCTACGTTCACAAAGGCGACGTGTAGCGGGTCTTCCTATTCCAGCAAGTGACAGGACCAGTAATTTGGTGCACCAGTTGGCCTGTCCAGCTCTGATGATCAGCGACCCACTCAACTGATCAGTCATGACGCCTAAGTCACAAAAATCAAATTAAAAGGAAGCAAGGATCAGACCTAGAATCGGATGATGACCGACATGAAAAGTCTGAATAAAAAATCTCTGCTCACGGCAGCAGCAATTGGACTCTTTGGTGGATTTCTGCTGTCGATTCCTCTGAGTCGTTCTTTGATTCCAACGACTGAAAATCCGATTTTGTCTTCAATCAGCAACCCTTTTGCCAGTTGGTCTGGCTTTGGAGACAAGAATATCGTCGTACTGGGAATGGATGCTGGAGGAGGAAACACAGACACCATTTTCATCCTCAGCATTGAAAATGGTGAAACCTCAATCATCCAAATCCCCAGAGACAGTTATATCGACTCACGTAGCTTTGGACCAACAAAGGCCAATGCTCTCCATGCAAGAGGGGGACCTGATGCAGTTAAAACTGAGTTGTCACGACTTATGGGACGTGAAGTGAGCCATCACATACTCGTCAACCTCGAAGGAATACGCACCATTAGCGATCTTCTCGGTGGACTCGAAGTTGATGTACCAAAGCGCTTGTATTACCGAGACAGAAGCCAGGGCTTACTGATCGACCTTCAGCCAGGACGTCAGGTGCTCAAGGGTCGCGAACTCGAAGGATTTCTACGCTGGCGACACGATGGAGAGGGTGATTTTGGACGCTTAGACCGGCAACAGCTGGTTCTGAAAAGCCTATTTAATACCCTGATTCAACCTCAACATCTTGTCCGCTTGCCAGCTCTCATCACCGCTGCGGGTCGCAATCTTGAGACAGATCTGGGGCCAGTTGAGCTCGGCACGCTGATCACCGCAATGGGAACTACAAATTTGCAAGCAAGCCGACTACCAGCTCGACCATTTTATCGAAAGGGTATTAGTTACCTCGACACTCAATGGCCTGCTACTGATTCATCGCTGGACACGGACGCAAGCGAAGAATCCAGCAGCAGGAGCTTCAAAGTGGAGTTTTGATCGCTTCTAGAAATGATCATTACCAGGGTAGACAGCAATCTTATAAAGCAAAGCATAAAACTTGGCCTCAGTGTTTTAATTACATGTGCAGTCGCTCAACATTTTGATCGAATTAGCTTTGTTTTTTATCCACTCTTAGCAGTAATTCTAATAGTCGATGATCAAGACGAAAACTCATTTCAAGCTGCACGAGGAAGGATCCTAGGAACAGTAAGTGGCGGATTTGTTGTTTTTTTAGTTCACACAATACTTTCAGGTTGGATCGGTATTTTTGTCAGTCTCTTAATTACTGTCCCCTTACTGCGCCGCCTGGGTTGGGGCAGCGGCTTGACGACAGCAGTTGTGATTACAGTGATCTTTTTAAGCATTCCCGGTTATACAAACCTAAACTGGTATTACATATTAAATAGAAGCATCGACACCCTAGTTGGAGTCGTAATAGCCATTGCAATCGGGCGCTTACTTTGGCCCAAAAACCGACTGATGCGAATGGAAGAGCTACATCAAAAATTGCTTAATTTACTAAGTACTCGCATGCAACAACATAGCCAGTCGCTCCTAGGATTTAAGTCTTCACCACCACCCTTACAGCCCGGCTCGATCACGAAAGATCTCTTAGAAATTCAGCGCCTTATTAATATTGAAGCACAGCTTGGCTCGAAGCATATAAAACAACTGACGCGACTCCGCTGGCAACAACGGATGAGCCTATGGCGCAGCCTTCATACTCACTGGATTTTAATGGAAAGACTTCTAAATACTCTAGCCGTAAAATATCAGCATTTGCAATTACCTGAACTTGCTCATCAATTAGATATCAGCAATGACATTGGATGGAAGCGATTACACATAGAATCAAATAGCCCACTCAGCCTCTCCCAGCGTATTCTTCTAGAGGAAGAAAGTACTCGATTCCTTCGACTAATTAGAAGTCAGAAAAAACTTGATTTTGCTGTAAAGAAAAACTCATTTGAATGATAAAAAAAAGCCATCAATTCCTTAGCAAACTTTGGTTTACCCGACAAGAATTACGTCTTGTTCTTGTTACCGGATTGTGTGCTGGATTTGGTCTCCTGAGCTCAATTCCATATGGCTATTATTTGCCACTAACAACAGCAGCTGTTCTATCAAGTACTTACGGCAATTCCATGAAGCTGGGTATTCAGCGGCTGATAGGGTCGCTGATGGGCGTCATTATTTTGATCATATTTACCAAAAGCCTGGATCTCCCTCTCCCTTTAGGACTCGGATTAGCTTTAGCTTCAACAAGACTTTTGGGAGGAATGCTCGGCCTACAAGTGGGGTACAAAGTTGCAGGCACTATCATCGTTATGGGATGGCTGGTTCATGAAGAAGTAGAGATCGTCTGGGGTCCAATTCGCCTCTACTGGACTTGTCTTGGCGTTGTTATTTCACTAGTGGCATGTCAATGGATGTGGCCCAGTCGGACCATCCCTCAATTACATCAACAATTCGCATCATTGCTGAATGCAATTGGAATGGAACTACAGGTTGAAGCCAATAACCTTAGACAAAACCAGCCATCTTTAATTCCACCTAATAAGCAACAGGCAAAACGCATTTCACTAATAAGACAACTCAACGCAGCAAGACAACAGCAACTTCTGGCACAAATGGAACTAGGGGTCAATCCCGAACAACATCCACTACATGATATATGGAGCAGGATCGATCTTTTGGCTTCACAAATCATGACCTCACTTGATGATATAAGAAGCTTACCGACACCATTTAATAGATCAGAAACAATCAAACAGCTACATCTAGAGGAAGCACTGCTACTTGATATTCTGAGCACTCAAATATTAAAGATTTCAGACGCATTAGACAACAGAAAAGCGATCGTTCAGCAAAAATTAAATCCGATCAAAATAAAAGAAATCAATGATTTATCCTTGTCTTCCAATCAATGGCTGGACCAGGCACTAGAAAAAACTCTTTCTACGGGTAAGAGTGACTTCAGCAAACAACAACTTCAACAGATCATGCTTAGGGTTTCATTAATTGATTACATACGATCTGCCATTATCGAGGCAACAACACCTTTCTCTCCAGATAACAAACAATATCAACACATCACACAATGAAACCAACAAACGACTCAAATAGCTCCGTACTACAGCTCGCTCTTTACCTTCAGGATATGTTGTCGGTCAAAGTGATTAGACACAAGCGAAAACATGTCTTAAGTTAAGCAGGGCTTACTCGTAGCATGATCGATTCAGACCAACTAAAAAACATGCCGTCACCAAGCGCTAAAAGAGCTTGAAATCAAATGCGGCTTGGTCGTGCACTAGTCACCGTTCTGGTGACAAGAAACCTATACATACGCGCAAAAAGTCGTCCACAAGTAATTTCAAAAACACGTGCTGAACTTCCCCATCCGCGATCTAGCCTTCACTCCATGTTGTTCCATAATCGGATTTTTCTTTTACGCCATTGCACCAGCGACAGCACAGACCGAAGCACCACCTCTTGATTTCGGCGGCACAACAGAACAGTTAGAGAGAAGTTGGGAGCGCCTTAACCAACAAACTGAGAACATTGACACCCTGACGGGACCAGCTCCAGCCATAGAGAGCAGCGACGACATTAGAACTCTTGAGATCCCAAGGCTCCTTATCGACGTAAATGCACCCCCATCTCAAGAACTGACACTTCAAGAAGCTAAACCAAGCTCTCCTCTTAGCCTTCCTTCCTCAACAGACAACTCAGCACAAACCCTGTCGCTTTCCCTTGCTAGGGCCGTCACTATTGCCTTTAATAACAATCCTTCTTTACAAGCTCAAAGAGATCTAATCGAGGCCCAGTCCGCCACAGTTGCCTCGGAATCCAGTCGGTACTGGCCCACAATTAGTGTTTTCGCCAACGTAGATGGGTTCCAAAGCGGAACAACCACTTACAACCCCTACGGAAATAATACATATGACTTTGGATCAGCCTTTAATCAAAAAGGGCAAAAGCCCAATTTTGCTCTCACTAACGATGGGAAAAATCTTGAAGGTGCAAGCGATGGTCCGTTTTACATCGCTCCTGGTGCAGGATTAAGAGATGTTGTTAATGGCGTCTCAGCGAATGCAGGCCTCCAACTTGACTACAACATTATCGACTTCGCCAGAACTCCTATAGTTCGAGCAGCCCAAGCGCAATTAACACAATTAGAAAATCTTTATGCGGACAGATTAAGAGCCACTCAGCTTGAAGTAAGTGAGGCTTATTATAAACTTCAGCGCACTGAACAACTTGTACGTATTCGTGACGCAATCGTCCGAACTGATCTTGTCATTCTTGAAGATACTCTTAATCTCAAACAGGCCGGACTGGTTCCAAGAGTTGATCTCCTTAGACGCAGCAGCATCGTCGCTGCTGATGAAGAAAGTTTGATCCAAGCACTGGCCGATCGAGCTGTGGCTCGTCGAGATCTTTGGACTGTCCTCAACCTGTCCAGTGCTGTCATCCCCAGCGCAAGCGACCCGATCAGCCTCCAACCGCGATGGCCACTCAATTTAGAAAAAACTGTCCTGGCGGCCTATGACGACAACCCAGAGCTCACAGCAATTCTGGCCACACAAAAAGCCCTCATGCTTCGCCAAGACGAAGTAGCTGCGCAGCTCCTACCTCGACTCAGCCTGTTTGCGGCAGCTGGTGGCTTGGGATCGGTGGAAAGAACTTTTAATCTTTCGACCATTGGCGATGGGTGTTGTGGAGCCACTTTTCTTCCACTGGAACAGGTCAGCGGATACGAATGGTCAGTGGGATTGGCTTTCAACTGGATGATCTTTGACGCCGGTGGAACTTCAAACAGAGTGAGGGCGCTCAAACTGCAAGAACAAGCAACCGCCCAGCGTTATGCGAACACACGCAACGACATTCGCCTTCGACTGGAGCGAGCTTTTTTAAACCACGAAGCCAGTTTGGCGAAGTTGGTTTCGTCGAGGCGGGCTGTAGGCGCAAGTAAAGAGGCCTTCCGTGACACCCAACTGCGTTACCAAACTGGATTGAGCGATGAAATTAGCCTATCCATTACCCAGGAACAGCTTGTTGATTCCTTGGTGAGACGCTTGTTCGCCACTGTGGATGTGAATCTCACCTACGCACGAATGCTGCGTGAACTTTTACCCATGCCTAGAAACCCAAACGATCCTGTCTTGACTCAATTAACACTCAGCTTTCCATAACTAAGATTTTCAAGTATCAGCTCTGGCAGACCACCAACGCTCAATCCGATAGCCAAAAATTACCAAAAAGACAACAAACCAAAACCACAATTCAGGAGGGTTAGCATTTAATAAAACAATGAGTAAAACAATCTCAGAAATGAGCCAGGGTAACTCTTGTTTCAATAACGGTCTGATCAACATAGTCAAAACAGCTAGGGAAGCGTATCGGGTTGTCTCAGGAAAGGTAAATCAAAAATGCGATCAATTCGTAGGGTGCGGTAACCACCAGTGAGTGAACGAAGCCCTGGCAAGACATAAGTAATAGGAGAGCGCCATTCGACATAGGCAAACGTATCAACTGTCAAACCATCCCTTATGGGAAACACTCCACTGCCGTCAGAAAGAGTCCATCGATAACCATCATCAGACTGAGCTTGACGAAGCAGCTTGATCTCAGTTCTCATCACAGGTCCATCTCCTGCCAGATCATTGGCCAGCTGTGAATTGCCGGTTGTTGTAGCAATATCTTCCCGCGTTGCTGGTAAAGGAAGCACGTTTTTGACTTTTCCTTCAATACCGCCAAATCGTCCACGTTGATTCCAACGCGGGACCACTTCTACGGGTAATCCCAGCGGAAGGCGCCGAGCATCAGCAGGTGCGAAATACGCGACAGCGATCAAATCAGTGCCATTGCCTGATGCCACGTCACTCTGACCAATGGTTCCAAGACGATCACTCATTTTGATGGTCTGACCAGCAATCACTTGCAGATCCAACACAGTGCCATCTCGCTGAGCCGTAATCGTGCCATCGAAGGCAAGTTTCGCCTCCGTAACGCGAATCTGACGCTTGAGGTCATCAATCTGAAAGGTGCGATCGAGCTGTTCCGTTTCAAGATCAAGCTCGATCTGCTGGAAGGAAGTGATGGCCTGCTTGCGTTGGATCTTGAGATCATCTAACGCAACACTGGTGCTCGTCAGTCCCTGCTCGGCTGCAACAACATCATTCGAGAGGGGGGCTACCACCGCACGACTGGACAACCACTCAAGATTGTCAAGCTTCGCCGCAAAAGTGCTCTGGAGATCACCAAGACGCTTCTCATCGTCCTTCAGCTTTGCAATCGTGACGTTGAGTGCCTGACGAGCTGTTCCAATCCTCAAAGCATCGCGCTGATTTAACTCGATATTTTGTTTTTGGAGCTGTTTTAAGTTGCCCTCCTTTTGCTCCAGTTCACGTTCAAGCTCAGGTAAATAAAGCGTCATTAACACCTGCTCTTTTTCAACACGATCACCCACCTGCACACCAATATTCAACACTTGTCCTGCAGATCTGGCATTCAAAACACCAGCATTGTCTGGATAGATCAAAACACCTTTACCCTTGACCTGAGTAGGAACAGGCCACAACACCAACCAAGCAGCCAATAATCCTCCAACACCCGCCAAGCAAACACCAACCTGTTGGTGATCGTTGAGTTTTTCCCAACGGATTTTTACTCTTCGGAATGGCTTTAGAGCAATCATGAATATCTCTAAGACTTAAGAATGAAGGGTAAGAGGGCAAAAAGCTTTCTTTGTTTCGTTTTTAAAATTGAACAATAACGGGATTTCCAATAGCTCATGAAAACAGAGCGATCAATTCCTTAATTGTCAATTATAAGATCAAATTAATAAAGTGAATGACGTAATTACAGATTCAAATAATTCCTTGACCCTAGGCCATCGATTTTCATTCGTACTTGTGGCAAGGGTATACAAACGACCCCGATCCACAACAACTGTGGCTAGCTCATGACGATCGCGATCCTGAAGATGCACTGCATACTCCAGATCGTAAAAGGTATGGCCTGAAGCTTCACGTTCTCGTGCCTCGATCAGCTCTGCATTTCTACCGCTGCCATCTGGAGCGATCACTTCACGACGCAACCGTTCACCTACCGCGACGGCACTCCCAAGTTTCTGAAGATCATTATCAGCATCGACATCTGAGACCACAAGGCTCACGGTTTCATCACTATTGATCAAATCATGAAACACAACTGTGGGCCCACCCGTCACCGCCACACGGGTCCAACCGGTGGGGTAAAGGAAGGCATACCTCCCATCTGGGCTTTGAAAGGAATTAAGTCCAGCTCCAGCCCCGCTGCAAGCGGTGAGTAACACGACACAGAAGACGCTTAGGAGCGATCGGAGCGGAACTTGCAACGGAAAGCGCATCGAATCGTTCGTTGAATCGATTCCATTCTGCCCGGAGATCTCCCTGCCTAGATTTCGGACAGTTGCAGAAGAGTTCTGAGCGGCTTTACCCGACCGCTAGCCCGGTTGATCGACCAGTTCGAACGTCTCCCTGGTATCGGTCCGCGGACGGCACAACGATTGGCTCTGCATTTGCTTCGACAACCGGAAGAGCAAATTCATAGTTTTGCAAATGCGCTTCTGGCAGCCCGAAGTCAGGTAGGGCAATGCCAGACCTGTTTCCATCTCAGCGCAGAACCGATTTGTGAAATCTGCCGCAATCCAGAGCGCTCTAACGGTTTGCTTTGCGTGGTGGCTGATTCAAGGGATTTACTCGCACTGGAACGCACAAGGGAATATGCGGGTTACTACCATGTATTGGGAGGTTTAATTTCTCCCATGGATGGCATTGGTCCGGAAATGCTCCAGGTCAGCAGCCTCGTAAAACGAGTCGCTTCAGCGGAAATTAAAGAAGTTATCCTTGCGCTTACCCCAAGCGTTGAAGGAGATACAACCAGCCTCTACTTGGCTCGACTGCTTAAACCCTTCACGGATGTCAGTCGAATCGCCTACGGACTTCCAGTTGGGAGCGAGCTCGAATATGCAGACGATGTCACATTGAGTCGTGCTCTTGAAGGTCGTCGAGCAGTTGAATAACACTCCTAATCGCACGCTCATGAAAACGAAAATGAGCCGTTACAGCGGAATCCGCCCAAATGATCGCCTACCCGAGTGGTTACGACGTCCAATCGGCAATGCTTCGGCCATTGAACGGGTGCAAAACCTGGTCAAACAAAATGGGCTTCACACCATCTGTGAGGAAGGCCGCTGTCCCAATCGGGGGGAATGTTATGCCGCAGGTACCGCAACTTTTTTGTTGGGCGGATCAGTTTGTACGCGCAGTTGTGCTTTCTGCCAAGTCGATAAGGGTCGCTCGCCTGAGGCTGTGAATCCTGAGGAAGGGAACAGGGTTGCTGAAGCCGTGATTCGGATGGGACTTCGCTACGTGGTATTGACAGCAGTCGCCCGAGATGACCTTAAAGACCATGGTGCCAGCCTCTTTACCAATGCGATGAAAGCCATCCGCACTCGTAATCCTTTGATTGCGATCGAAGTTCTTACACCAGACTTCTGGGGCGGTGTTGCCGATCAAAACAATGCCATTGAGGCTCAGCGTCAGCGCCTCAAGAGCGTTCTCGATGCAAATCCAATTTGCTTTAACCACAATCTCGAAACAGTGAAGCGACTCCAAGGAGAGGTGCGCCGCGGAGCGACTTACCGCCGCTCGCTTGGATTACTCGCCGCGGCCAGAGATCTTGCTCCATCGATTCCAACCAAAAGTGGACTGATGCTCGGCTTAGGGGAAAGCAAAAATGAAGTGATCGAAACTCTCAAAGATTTACGCAATGTTGACTGTCAGCGCATCACACTCGGCCAGTATCTCAGGCCCTCGTTGGCTCATATCCCTGTAGCGCGTTACTGGCACCCCTCCGAATTCGAAGAGCTTGGCGAGGTCGCAACCAAGCTTGGATTTTCTCAAGTACGAAGTGGTCCTTTAGTTCGCAGCAGCTATCACGCTGCGACCGACTGAGCAATCCAGCGCTCTTGGGCTCGCTTTTGCACGACAGCGCAGTCTGCTGACATCAGCGCTCCAGCACCACCCCAAACCATCCGCAAAGGTAAGTCCCAAAGAGAAGCCTCAACTTCATGCACTGTGCTGAATCCACGCCGTTGGAAGTAGCGCAGCAAGCGCTGATGCTGACCCTCGGCATCTCGAATCGCCAACAACCTGGCTCTCCTGCAGGGGGTGGACTCAAGCGCCCAGGCCATGGTGGCCGCCCAGATCAAATCTCCAGTCCCAGCTCGAGCTTTGGGGCTGACTCGCATCGTGTCGAGCTGCAACCCAGTTGTTCCTCCATAAGCCCAAGCTTTCATCTCCCCCTGCAATTGCAAACGATCAGCCGCCAGCTGTTCCGCGACCACCAAGCGCAAACTCCATAGGCCTAAAGGCCGCCCAACCTTGAGGCGCAAAAGTAAACCTCGCTCGCCCGCCTGTGCTTCTAATTCGTTGAGCATCAACACGACCTCAGAGGAGAAAAGGGTGTCACCTCGACGACTGAGGCAACTGGAAGCGGGCCATACAAATGCGGGAAGAGAACTCCTGTCTGAATGGCATCAGCTCGCAATGGAGCAGACACAGACTTTGGATCGATTCTTAGCGTCACAACTGGGCCGGCATCGGCATAAAAACGGTTGAAGGTATCTTGCACCTGCTCTTGCCAAGACAAGTGAATGAATCCAACTTGCTCGAGCGATAAACCGCGGGTCGAAACGCGATAGTTGCCTGTCAGCAGAGCTGCCTCCCAATCATCAGCTAAGGCGAGATGAAACAGAGATTGATCCATCGGAATCGCAATGGCATCTGCGGGAAAGATCGGTTGCATTCCGCCGGGTAACCAGGGGTCTGCGCGTTGCATCAGACGCTCAAACATTGGGTCCTCAATAAAGCGACGAAGCCAATCCCGCAAAGGCTTCAACTCTTGATCGGCATCAAATCCCACGGAATCAGCCAAACGCCACTGCCGCACAAAAGGCCAAATAGCAGCGTCCGCTAAAGACATCTGATCACCCAGCAACCATCCGTTAGGGCTGATGCACTTACTCCAGCGACGCAGTATCTCAAGCCCTTTCTGGAAATGCTCCTCTTTTGAGGATCCGGGATAGCGATCTGAGTACTTAAAACGGTCTAAATGATGCTTGAAGGAACCATCGTTGACTTGAATCAATAAATCTGAATCTCGGGCTGTCATTACGCCACGGGGATCAGCTTGCTGCAAAGCCCAGCGCATAATCGCCAGACTTTCATCGATCACGATGCCATCAGGCAAAATCAAAACCGGAACAGTGCCTTTGGGTGACGCATCAAGCATTTCTTTTGGCTTGGCTTTGAGTTCGATCTCACGCCAATGCACAAGGAGACCGGCATGCAGCAAGGCCCAGCGAGCACGAATTGCGAAGGGACAACGACGAAAGCTGTAAAGGATCGGCAGCAAGTGGTGCTTGAAAACAAGTCATTGCCACTGAAGCACCAGACCTCTTTCAGATTTCAACAGCCCCGATCTCGGCATCAGCCACGGGAAGCGAGTTGATCAATCTGGTGCTGCCGCATTGCAAATCTGCTGCGATCCGCATCTGTGAATCGGTCAATGCACTGGAAGCACTGCACACCTTTGATGTAGCTCGGTAGAGCCCTCTGCTCAGATGAAACTGGCAAACCGCATGCGTGACAGAGGCTGTAGTCCCCTCGTTCCAACTGATGGTTGAGCGCGACGCGCTGATCAAACACGAAACACTCCCCGCGCCAACGGCTGTTCTGCTCTGGAACTTCTTCGAGATAGCGGAGGATGCCTCCGCGCAAATGATGGACCTCGCCAAATCCTTTCTGCTGCAGAAAGCTGCTGGCCTTTTCACAACGGATACCTCCCGTACAAAACATGGCAATGCGCTGGGGCCCCGCGCGTTCAATGCGTGGACGAAGCTTCTGGTCGACCCAACGAGGAAAGTCCCTAAAACTTTCCGTTTGCGGATTAAGGGACCCTTCAAAGCTGCCAATCGCAACCTCATAGGTGTTGCGTGCATCGATCACCAGGGTGTCTGGGTCATCAATCAAAGCATTCCAATCTTGAGGATCTACGTAGGTACCCACACTCTCTCGAGGATCAACTTGCGGCTGCCCAAGCGTCACAATTTCGCGCTTGTTCCTCACTTTGAAGCGTCGAAACACTTGATCAGGGTTCCAACTGCGCTTGATCTCAAGACAGTCGTAGTGAGAATCCCCCAGTGGCAATTGGGTACGGAGATAGCAAAGCAATTGCTCAACTCCCTGGGTAGGGCCACAAACCGTACCGTTCACACCTTCAGCAGCGATCAAGACCGAACCGAGAACAGACCCCTTATGGGCCAGTGGAGGAAGAGCCGATAGAAAATCCTGCTGGTCAGCTCCGTCTAATGGAGTGAAGCAATAAAAAGCTGCGACAAGCAGACCATCGTTTCCATCAGATCGGATCGGAGGTCTCATTAAGCAGCAGTAGCGGATTGCCAGCAAGAGAGCGCAGGTTGACCTGCAAACAGTTCTCCCATGAAGTACCTGGCAACGGGGCTTCAAAAATAAACCGCTGAGCCCATGAGGCTGCATCTAATGCCAAGAAAAAAGATTTCAGCATCCGCGCTGCAAAGTTCTATCGCGGGGCACCTAGTTCCTGATGCAGTTCAGGCTCACGACACCGTGAATCAATTCTTGGACAGTTATGAGCTGAGTGCGGGTGTTGTTTCGAACCTGATTGCTGCCAAAAAGCATCTGCAATTAGGCGTTGCCCATTGCAAAGCAGCGCAGGTCATTGTCGATTTTGAGGTTGAAAACTGATGCCATACCGTCAACAACCCGTGCCGTTTGAAAAGCTCGAAACAGCAGAGCGCTATGAGTTAGTCAGAGCGGCTTTCTACGAGAGTCGTGGTGACCATTATTTAGGCGCAAAGCAAGACGCACTGCTACGAGCAGCTGGGCACAGACGCCGCATAGAGCTGGGGGAATAATGACCTGCCATTCAGAAGACGGGCGGATCTTGTATCCGTGGACGATGAATGATGCTGCCGATTTGTGGAACACATATTTCAGCCAAAAGTTTGGTTGGAGGAGTTACACCCACGGCAAAAGCAATAGCGCCAGTAAATCTGCATTCAGGATGTCGATGATCCTGCATAAAAATGCACGCTGGTTAGATGGCTCCAAGAAATCTGATGTTGATGATCTCTATGAGCAATGGCGCACCAAAATGCTTGGTGCCTCGGCTTACATCGAGAAGCAAGGCGTCGAAGAGGTCAATGACATCCTTGGCAAGCAATACAACATCAAGCTGACGTTCTGGAGCTTCACAGAGCCTGATCTGAGCCATCTGCATGAGATGACTTGCCTTGCTCTGGGTGTCGATCCTGATGGCACGCTGAAGGCTGATGAAGCCCGCCGCAAACGTAAGGCTGAATTGTTGAAGGAGTTTGCCAATGACCTCAAGTCATTTGCCAAACGAGCGGCTTACCTTTCAGGCTCGGATCAAGATTCCAATCGCCGATTAGAGCAAGCTCTTGAAGTGGCTCGTACTGCAATCGGACAAGCAACAGAAGACCTGCAATGGATGGAACGCTGATGTCTGATCATTCACACTTTTTGGGCCACGCGAGCACCAGCACGACTCAGGGTTATGTGGCGGCGAACCCTGCCGATTCCAGTTCGCTGAGGTTGGGCTGATGGCTATCCAATACAAAGACGCTCAGCTCTCCATCAATGAGAACACGAACGTCGTGAACATGAAAACTGAAGACGGTGATCGTCAGCTCAGTGAATGGGACCTGACTGAGTTGCTTGCAGGCTGGGGGCAAGACGGTTGGCGGCTTGTCGGTCAGTCAGTGCTGCAAACCCTTCAAGACTTGAAATGGCCTGCCGATAAAGACGGCGACGAGTTTTCCACCATCACCATGTATCTGACATTCATGCGTGAAGTGGGCTGATGCAACCGAAAAGAGAAACGTGGTTGCTGATCAAGGCTTATATCCAGGCAAAAGCGATTGAACTCGTTGGCATCAATCCCAATGACGATCTCTCTGAGATGTACCGGCGGGAAATTGTTGGCCAATACAGAAAAGGGATAGATGAAGAGTTCCATGAAGGTCCAGATCACGATGAACTGGCCACGGTGTTACTTCGCTGTCGCCCTAAAAGGTGGTCGGTTGAAATGCCAAGAGAAGTCCAAACCAAATTGATTGCAAAGGAAGAGGCAATCGAGACCCCAGAGGATCGGCAGAAATTCAATCGGGAAATCAGAGGACTACGAGATCTGGGCATCTCCTTCGAACACATCGAGGATCCAAAACCATATGAATTTGAACTCCAGTACCAAGACCAGCCAGCGGGGTGGCAACAAGAAGCTCCAACAGAACCAGAGCCAATCAAGGAATCAGCAGCACTAGAGAGTTCACCTGACCAGAGCAAACGTGGGCGTTCTGAAGAGATCGACTTAGTTCCCGAAGGGATCGTTTACGTCATCCGGCACATTTCCAGCGGAATGGTCAAAGTCGGAATCACAAGCAATTGGCCACGTCGAGCGGAAGAGCTTCGGATCGGACAATCCACAGAAATCGTTCAGCTGGTTTGGTCCGAAGACAAACTCACTCATGAGCAACGTGTTCACAGCGAATTTGATCCACAACGGTTGCCTCAATCGGAGTGGTTTCACCTGACCGACAACCGGTTGCAGGAAGTTCTGAACTCAGTTCGGATTGCAGGTTCTGTGATCACCGTCAGGGAAGCAACCGAACGTGCCAAGTGAAAGCGCAACGGGACTTACGGAATCAACCGATGGCTGAACCAACTAGTGCCGATCTGATGCGGCGCTGGCCGTGGACACTGCACCGCAAGATGCTCGAACAGCAGCTTCAAGCAACCGACAACATTGCCGTCAGCCTGCCCTGCATGTGCGACGGCTGCACCAGTCAGTTCACGTCGTAAGCGGTGGCAAAAGGAACAGGGCTAATCCAAAAGGGCGATGCGACTCATCCTTTCGAGTGAGTGGATCTCACCCCAATAGGCAATCTCGCCAAACTGCTCTGATGTTGCAGCAGCAGCCTGATTACGCCCGATACAAGGAAAAGCTCAACGGTGAAGGCTGGCTGCTTAACAGGCAAGAAGAGACGCTCATACAAATAAAACCCGATGCAGCAACGCAACATGCTCAGTTCGTACTGGTGAGCTACTACCGCTTGTCAGCACGTCTTGGGAAACCCGTTAGGCGGCAACGGATGCTTAGGCATCTAGGTATCGAGATGTGGATCAACCTGCAAAAGATCGGTTGGGAACGCTGCGCTGCTCCCAACTAAATCTTCCATTTTTGGAATATCAGCAAAGCTGAAACTGCCTACTACAGCTCACATCCGCATCAGAAAGTGACTCAGAGTTGTAAGCAATAAAACTCCACCAATGGCAGCGATGCAGATTACTGATAATGATTGTTATCTTAAGCGCTTTGAAAATAACGACTGAGAGTTGATCAATTTATATAAACGAAGTGGTGTCCACCCCATTAATTGATACAAGGTCTGTTGCTTCATCCATCAAACGATCATAACGAGCATCAAATCTATAGTTTATTTCCTTATTTAACTTGCCAATTCCTTTCGTAAAAACACCTACTTCGTCATTAATATCGTAGAGAATGGCATCATATTTTTGCTTGGCGACATCACCATCTTTGAAATTATTAATGGCAGAATTATCGAAAGTCACAAAGTCGCGCTTGCTACTCTCTGTCGTAAAGGAGCCAGACATTACGTATTCATCTGAAGCAATAGCTTCTTCGGCGCTTTGACCTCTTTTTACAAGCATTAAGGTATATATGTTCTCATCTCCAGTAATAGGGTCTGGGTCACTGGTGGGATCATCAAGAGCATCTTTAACAACAAAATAAGTACTTTCTAAATCACTTCCCTTGTATCCAACCCTGTCTTCAGCTACTTTGTTTGGATTTACATCACGGAAATAGGTTGCAGAGAAATTCTTACCAGCAGCGACATTGAACCCTGTTAGTGAGTCAGTATTACCGATGTCGCTAACTATTCCAGTATCAATTGGGTTGATGTCATCTATTGGAGTGTTGTTGGCAGCAGAGTCACCTTCTACACCATCTGATGTATTATCTGTAGAGTTATCTACTGGAAGATATTCACCATCGTCACGGAGTGGTGGTCTATCTGTGTTGGGTACTCTGTGATCTGTGTTGGGAGCACCATTGTTGTTGCCTACTGAACCTTTATTAGAGTTATCAACATTTCCTACTGAATTATCTTCAGAGTTATCAACTGGATTATCTAAATCTGAAGCAAAATTGTCACTGGAATCTGCATCTCTATCTGTAGAGTTGCCTACTGAATTATCTTCAGAGTTATCAACTGGATTATCTAAATCTGAAGAGCCATCTACTGAACTATCTGTAGAGTTATCTACTGGAACATCGTCACCGTCATCACGGGTTTCTGGTG
>QCUL01000039.1 GCA_003210755.1 Synechococcus sp. AG-679-C18 | reverse complement strand
CATCGATGACATGGGTAGAAATAATACATTCACTCTCGAATGGGACGACGGTCCCCGCATGACGTACACATGGCAAAGTGCAGATGGGCACTTCAATGTCACAGATACGCTTGGTGGAAGGTGGGATTACACCAATCACGGCCCCGGCGGTTTCACCCTTGATAATCGTGATAACGGGAACACCATCAAATGCCTCGGAACTAGGCAATGATCCGCACCACACTCACAACAGCAGCACTAGCTCTTGCTGCACTGGCTGCACCTGCTTTAGCTGATAGCACCAAGGCTTATTGCACCCTGGCTTGGCATGACGAGACCGTCCAAAAACTGCACATGGCTGTGCCCAGGATCGAAGGCCCTTGTGATTTCAGCCAGTACCAGGGCAACGTCTACGTGGACGACTTCAACTATTACAAGTTCGCCTTCCCATCTGCTGAGCAGGGCAAGACCTATGAACGTGACAACAGAGAAGAGGGAATCTCCTTCACACGAGAAGGCCGATACACCCTGAACGTGTTCTGGGAAAAGCCAGCCCGTGAGCCCGGTGGTTATTGATAGACAGAACTGACCTCTAAAGATGCTTCTGCGTGTACCGTCTGGCTGAACGCCAGCGAAGCATCAGCACAACTCGGCATTGGAGCCACCGCATTACGCAACCTGCAATGGGACGGTGATCTGACACCGGGTAAGTATTGGGTTTATTCCAATGGCAAGCCAAGTGGACCTGTGCGATTCAACGTGCCAGAGATCCGGCGATGGCAAGCCGCCAAGACGGTTGAAGCATTCAATAGTCACAACCGTATTGAGAGCTATCAGGAGGAATCATGAGAAGGAAAAGAAAAAGCAACCTGACCGCTGAAGCCAAAAAGCGTGACGGCTGGATCTGCCAGTGCTGCGGACGCCCTGACAACGAAGGACATCACATTCACCCATTGGTCTATGGCAGTCCAGATGAGCTCAACAACGTGATCACGTTGTGCGGTCTCTGTCATCTTTGCGTCCCACTGGCTCGATCTTTGCTCAAGTTCGTTTGTCTATAGGAACCCCTGAAGGAGCAATTGATTTCTTCAAAGGGTTAACAGGTTCTCAAATTTTCTAATCATTTTCTCAGTTGGGATAATCGGGCTAAAAGCCTCTCTTTTAATGGGTAGGAAGCTTTGTAACGATGCTTCGAGTTGATTATTTACAACAGCTTTGAATCTGCCATTTTCTGCTGCCATTGTCATGGTGAGTTTACGGGGTGAGATCCTTACACATCACACGAATCAAATGAAACTCTTCAACGCAATCGCTGTCGCTACTGTTATTGGAACTTCGTTTATTGCTACTAGGCCTGCCTTAGCAGAATGCAGAGCTGATGGTGTTTCGATCCCATCTCAAAGGCCTGTGCAGCTCTCTGTGACCAACAACCGTAATTATCCTGTGAAACTAATTTGGATTGACTTTGACGGCAGTCGCAAGTTATATGACACAATCGCATCTGGAGATACTATCTTACAGCCAACATATGATAATCATCTGTGGGTCATCGAAGAAGATGGCTCAAATATTTGTCTAACAAATATCCGACCTGGGGCATCTAATCAGGCTTTGACTTTACGTTGAGGCACCAATCCAATTGTCGGGAAGCCTGATGCTTATTCGCTGAAAGCTATACAACATCCGAAAGGGAAAAGTAGGGGGTATAGGTATCGCTATCTATCTGCCGACTAAACATTCACTTGCCTCGCCATGAGCGGGGTTTTTTATGTAGCGGGGAATACTTCAAGCAGCTGCTTTTTCCCAATGACCCTCGACACCCAAATGACGTTGGCTCTGCTTCAGGAGCTACTGATGGCGCTTCGGCCTAATGATGTAGATGGATACAAGGCTTGGCTGGCACTCGGCATTGAAGTGCTTGGAAGGGATGTAGCTGCTGAAGTCGAGTGCGACTGGATGGTGCCTTTATTGGCTGAGGAAGAAAGAGAAAGGCTGGTGGCTTGGCAGCTAGGGGTAAGCACCTAGTCCCCTTGGGGGATTATGCGGATAGAGCCTTTACCCCGAACGGTCATGCCTGTTGCCTTGCTGATCAATAGCCTTATGAATCTGAGTTTAAAGCAGATCGATCAATATTTTTTAACATAGACATCTGCCATTCCTGGTGCTGAACCGTAGGAAGGTTTACCTGAAAAGAAGACAGCATCACCTTTTCGAAACGCTCCCTTCTCAGACCAACCATTGGAGCCAGACTTCCCTTCCAGATACATAAAAGGTCCTTTCATATAAAAGAAATAGGAGATGTCTGGGTTTGAATCGCCAATTCTTTTTGCTTTAGTTAGAGAAATGCCATTATATCGCTCTATCTGGTTATCCCAACCTGCTGATTTGATTTGTGCGGAATCAGGAATTCTCATCCATTTAAAAGAAGTTGGAGACGGAAAAGCGCCTAAGCAATTGATTTGATTTTGATTTTGAACATTTGTTAGTCTCCAACCATCTGAGTCCTCATTCGCACTCCATTGCCATCTTCCGCCTAACTTGTCGGTAAGCATCAGATCAGTAGTGCCATCACCATAATTGGGATCCCATATATAAGACATTTTTGGACCATCATCCCATTTAAGAGTGAAATTGCCAGAATTATCATGTTTCGCTAAGTGTTTAACCTCAGTCCACTTCCCCCCGTTGTACTGGCAGGGAAAGCGCTCAGGAATGGCCTGAGCTTTTCCTGAACAAACACCCAAGATGCCTACAATACTAATAGAAATGAAGCGATTCATGGTCAATAAAATGATGCTGTGATCATGATTGTCGGCGAAAAAAAGGAATGCCTCCATGGATAGACAAGCTACTTAACAAGCTGATGATCAACGCCTCGAAGGAGATAAATAGATGATGGCTGTGAGCTATTCGCTATGATTTGCAATAGCATGAGTGGGACGGGCACTTCTTGTCCGAGTGGTCAAGCTTGTGAAAGTCCAACTAGTACCATCAGTCGTGATGTAAGTAAGTTGCGCCAGCTATCGCGCCCAACACTTCGAAAAAAGATGAAGACAATATATTCAAAGTAGCAATTCACGATAGTTATTTGCCTGGTATTTTATTGCACATAACTCGCCAAGTGCAGGTTTTTTATTGCCTGCCACTAAAAGGGTTGTGAAGGAGCATCCCCCATCCGAGTGGTCTTTACTGCTGAGCTATCCTCCAAGCGAATGCGGCAAGAAAAAACCCCGCTTGTGGCGGGGAATGCTTGATGTGAATTGTTTTGTCGAGAGATCGATAGCGACACATAACGCCCCCGGCTTCTCATTGGGCGTGAGCAGATTAATATTGTTCTGTTTAAACTGCAGACATTTAGTGATTCGATTGGTGGACTAGAATTTGTCCACGCGGACGAGGACAAAGGAGACCAGTCAACACATTATTTTAGACAAAAATGGACAGATTTTGATCAGAAATGTCTGGCCATGGGGAACCATTAATTCACTTTTAAATAAACTATCAACATTAAACATGACCACAATTCTGCCCTCTTGCAGGAAACGCAACTTATCACTTCTAAGACTTAAAATCTGATTTGACTTTGATGAATAAACCCAGGCTCGCCGCAGTAATTAGTTTCATACCATTCACCATACTTTCTCTGGATAGGTATTACGCCTTTACTCGTGACAGAACAAAGTATATCGCCATTGGGACTAACTCGTATATTGCTAGGGGGATCAAATACCATTGCCGATCCTGAACTTGAAGTTGCAGGGGGAGTCCGAGCGCCTAGCTCGGGATTTGATGTTGTTTGATTGGGGTTATAAATACCAGGAATCTCAGAACATCTCTGAAATTCCCATATGCCAGTATCTCTATTTTCTTCAGATCCATCCAAGCCTCGAGGGGGATACCAGCCCATTCCCATGGAATTTGTTTTTTTTGGATATGAACCGTCAGTTGACATGTCATACGGTCTTAATTCCATTACTGATCTGCACAAAGCGAACCTATCAGCCTGAGGATTTGATTGAGAATTTACTGGCTTTATGTCAATTAATGGAAAAATGAAAACAGCGGAAGCAGTGATAATCGAGTATAGTTTCAAAATTTTGAAGACTGCATACACCTGTATCCTTCATAGCAATATTTTTCACGAGTGCTTGAATACAGCTTTTGATTAATAAAATTTAACTTGAAGGGGGAATGCTTTAAGTAGTTGCCTTTAACCAATGCTCCTCTCACTCAGATGACGCTGGCTCTGCTTCAGGAGCTGCTAATGGCGCTTGGTGGCTATGTCTTACTCTTCTATATCCTTTATAAGGCTGTAGAGTTCTCACAATGACTACCTACAGAATTATCCTTAATCAAACAACGGGAGAATCTAAAACCGAATGTACATCTGAATCATACGGTGAGATCATGAAACTATGGGAAGAGGAGAAGAACGAACAGGATAAGTTCAGCAAAATTGACATGGAGTTAATTCTTTATAAAGACGATGAAGTTATAGATGACTATGAAATCATTGACGCTCAACGAGAGTGGATAGTCATTGACTAATACATAAACATGCTATACCGGCTATAAAGATAGCGATGAAATGTTTATTGAATGCAATGACATTATGTTGGAAGCATTAGCGAGTTACTATGAGGCAATCAACGAAGGACCAGAGGGGTTCAGCCCAGTTGAAGTGAAGATAGACAGGATTATAGGTTGGCGGCTTGGGGTAAGTCTCTAGATACTTTGGGGGGTATCTCAAAAGAAACAACGACCCAATTGGGGGATGAGAAGATAGAGGTGTAGCAACGATAATCAAGAGATCAAGAGGTATAAACTCCAATTCTCAAATCAAGCAAATAAAAAAATTACTCGTTTTATTGTCTCAGCAATTAGCGGACTCATTGCATAGCACCCGCTGCAAATGTAGCAACCACTTATTTGTTGCTGTGAATCTACAAACAGCCTGTCGGGGGTAGCAAGCCGCAGGTGGACCTTCACAGCAGTCCATCTATCCAAGTGCTGCCTATGGAAGGCGAATTAGGTCCACATCCCAGCGTCCTCTTCGGCTCACCTGAACGGCTAGAAGCCGACCATTTCCATTAAGGCTCACGGAGCGAGGAATCCCAGGTGGATTGATCGGCAGTTTTTGCAAGGCGTTGACGTTTCGTCGATAAAGCATCAATTCTGTTCGTTCTTCTCGTTGGCGGACCAATGCGATCCTCTGACCGTCACCACTCACGCTGAGGCTGATTGTTTGAGAATCGGCTTGATTGATCCCATTGAGTGGAACAGGGGTCCCGCTGCTCAGATCAACCAGTTCCACTCTCTCTCTCCCGTTTTTGCTGGCCAGGCTGGCGAGCCAACGTTGTCCCATGGATGGGTATCGCCTGCTATCGGCGGTGCGTTGTAGCGATGCACCGATGCGTGACATGGGGCGAATGCCGTTTTGGCTGCATCCAAGAATGGCTGAACAGAGCAGAAGAACCGATGTGATCAGTAGCCCCCTCATCGGTTGAGCTCGCTTGGAGTCGTGCGGCGCTGGCCTGCAGGTCTGTCGGGCTCAATCAATCCGCTTAAGTCAATCAATTCAATGCGCCAACGACCTTGATCAGCAGTCTGAATCGCGATCTGGCGTGCATCTGGAGCAAGGCTGACCTGCACAGGATCTCGTCCTGAGGGCAAGCGCAATGGGTGAGCCTTGCCGCTCTGGCGGTCTTCAATTAAGACCATTCGGTGATTGCCGCGTTGCGTTACCACGGCAAGGTAACGACCGTTCCAACTTAAAGATGGCGAGCTGTGGGGCTGATGGCGTGAGAGGTGGCGCAAACGCAATTGGGCTCCACCTTGGACGTTGCGCAGTTGAACGGTTGGCCTGCCGTTTTGATCAACGATGACGGCTAACAACCGTCCATCCCCGCTGAGTGCTGGATCTTGTTGTTGTGATGCAACCAAGCCAGATGGGGCACGGGTCGATCTGCCTTCGCACCCCCAAACAGACAGCGCCAACAGCACTGCGATAAGCAGTCTGGTCATAACTGTTCGCTGCCCGGACGCTTAATCGTCGAAACGAGAACTGTTATCCCTTGGGCGGGAACTACGAGGAGGCGTGCGGTTGGTTTCCCTTGCAGTGGGTGCTCTCTCTTCAGACCTCGGTCCACGGCTTGTTACCGGGGCCGAGGAGGCTCTACGGGGAATCGACGAGTACGCAGCATCCTCAGCCTCACGTCGTAATGGGCTGCCTTGAGGGACTCCAGGCTTTGGTTCTGATCCGCTGCTTCGGCCTGGCCCTCGGGTGTTGGGCGAAGCAGTAGCTGCTGATGAGGAACGAGGAGAAGGATCAGGCCGCGACGGAGAAGCGGCAGGGGTGGGCCTAGATCCTCGACGTTGATCTTGTCGCTGTGCACGCCGATCTCCGAAGCTCGGACCACTTGGGGTTGACTCTTCGTTGCGACCAAATCGGGCCATGCGCCGATCCTGCTCACTGTTCTCCGACCACCCTGCAGAAGGTTCAGGACGTTGGCGGGTTCGGCTAGCAGCTTGCTCTGGAATCGCTGCTCTGGAGGTGCGTCTTGGACGATAAAAATCTTGTTCAGGTCTCTCATCCTGATCCGCTCCCAGGCCACCAAACCTGCGGTTTATGGGTTGGGGATCGTCGAATCTGTCGTATGGATCGTCATAACCACCACGCAACCCACCAGGGGGATTAGCGGCTTCTGGCTCGTCATCGAAATAGGCAGATCGTCGGGCCTGCTCAGCAGAAATGCCCCTAAGCCGCACACTCTCGTAGGCAAAAAAGACGGTAGTTCCGGCAAGTAGGAATTGACCGAACTGCAAAATCGGGTCGAGACGCCAGCCCTGAAAGAAAAGGATCCCTCCGCAAAGGAGGCCAATCGCTGCGAAGAAGACGTCGTAGTCGCGAGCTAGTGCGGGCTTAAAGCTGCGCATGAAGTAGAGCAGTGCCCCACCAACAGCGAGCACGATTCCAACAATGCTGGCCCAATTTAGACTGGCATTAACCACAGTGAAGCTCTCTGATAACGACCTGCGTGGAACCGAAGCCCCGGTCAAGTTGGACTCAGTCTACGGAGCGTGAAAAGGTCTTCAAAGTTTGCGATCAACTTGGTCTGTTTGGCTGAGAAAAAAGAGCCCAATCGAAGCGGGGATCACGACGATCGCGACACCAGCAACGAGGCTGGTCAGGAAATTGGAGAGGGAGGGCGTCATAGGGGTTTGGATCGAAAGCTTTCAGACAAGCTTGATTCGGTGCGATCCTAGGGATCAAGATCAACTTTCTACGATTACAGCTCTATTGCTTAGGGCTTTGTGACGCCAATGCTTGTCGCGATCCTCCCAACTCTGAACTTGGCACTGGGTTTGCTGTTGGCCGCATGGGCGCTCACGTTTCTTGCTCGCATCGTGCTCACCTGGTACCCCAAGGTGGAGCTCAATGAAGGTTTGTGGCCTCTGGTGGCCTGGCCGACTGAGCCGATCTTGGCGTTGACCCGTCGAGTGGTGGCTCCGATCGGAGGCGTAGATGTCACCCCTGTCATCTGGGTTGGTGTGCTGAGTTTGGTGCGTGAACTGCTGGTCGGCCAGCAGGGGTTGCTTTCTCTAGTCCTCATTCGTGCCCAGTCCATCGCCTGAATATCCGCTCAAACAGCGCTAAAGCATCTCTTCTTCAACAAATTTGGTGTGGACGTCGCCCCTTTGAAATTCTGGGCGATCGAGCATACGCAGATGAAAATCCACGGTTGTGGGGATTCCGGTAATGGCGCACTCATTGAGAGCTCTTTTCATGCGCTCAAGAGCGGCAGGGCGATTGGGTGCCCAGATGATCAATTTCCCGATAAGGGAGTCATAAAAAGGAGGGATGTCATAACCCGTATAGACGTGACTGTCGACACGAACACCAGGTCCTCCAGGTGGCAACCAGCCTGTGATGCGGCCAGGAGCTGGGCGAAAATTGTGAAGAGAATCTTCGGCGTTAATTCGGCATTCGATCGCATGCCCGTTGAGCTGAATATCCTTCTGCTCAACACTGATCGGTTCTCCCCCGGCGATGCGCAGCTGCTCGGCAATCAGATCGATGCCAGTCACCATTTCTGTGACGGGATGTTCCACTTGGATGCGGGTGTTCATCTCCATGAAATAAAAACCACCGCTGCGATCCAGGAGAAATTCCACCGTGCCGGCACCTTCGTAGTTGATGCTGCGCGCGGCAGCGACTGCAGCCTCTCCCATCCGTCGACGCAGCTCAGGGTCGAGAGCAGGGCTCGGTGCTTCCTCAAGCAATTTCTGGTGACGTCTTTGAATCGAACAGTCCCGCTCACCAAGATGAACGACGTTGCCGTGACGATCTGCCAGCACTTGGACTTCAACGTGCCGAGGACGGTCGATGAATTTCTCTAAATAAAGCCCTGGATTGCCAAATGCTGCGTCGGCTTCGCCCTGGGCTGCTTTGTATAGCTTCACCAACTGATCGGGACTGGGTACGAGACGCATCCCACGGCCACCGCCTCCAGCAGTGGCTTTAATCATGACTGGATAGCCCATGGCCGCAGCGAGTTCGGCAGCTGCCTCCGTGTTGGGCAACAGTCCTTCGCTGCCAGGCACCGTTGGGACTCCAACGGCCTGCATGGTCGCTTTTGCCGTTGATTTGTCTCCCATCGATCTGATGGCATGAGGAGACGGCCCGATGAACGTGATCCCGTGATCGCGGCACATTTCGGCGAATCGGTCGTTTTCGGCCAGAAAGCCATAACCGGGATGAATGGCATCCACACCACGGGAGGTTGCTGCAGCCAGGATGTTGGGAATATTGAGATAGCTCTTGTTGCTGGGGCCTTCGCCTACGCAAACCGCCTCATCAGCTAATTGCACATGAAGAGCAGTGCGATCAACGGTGCTATACACCGCAACCGTGCTGATGCCGAGTTCACGACAACTTCTCAGGATTCGTAGGGCAATCTCGCCGCGGTTGGCGATGAGTACCTTGCCGATGGGCATTCCGCAGCATCAGAGCCAGGGCGGATCGTATCAGCGGTAAGACCTTTCTAGCCCTGTCGGTATACTCATCCATCGACAAAGCAACGAAGCTGAGTCGCCACGCGGATGTGGTGGAATTGGTAGACACGCACGTTTGAGGGGCGTGTGGCTTCGGCCTTGCGAGTTCAAGTCTCGCCATCCGCATTTTTTTCAGTCCAATCGGCACAGAATGTGATGCCACAAACCACGGACGAAACCCTGTCTGTGGTGTTCGTTTCCAACGGCCCAGGAGAACTCGCAACTTGGGTCCGTCCTCTTGCGGAACAGCTGCATCGACGCTTGTTGATGCGTCCCCGTGCTTCCAGTTCGTTGATGAGCCTGCGACTCGTGTTGGTGCCATGTCCCAATGCAACGGGTACAGAGGCCAATGCTGCAGACCGTTGGCATCTTTTCGAGCGCATCACTAAGGCCAAGGACTTCTGGTCTCTACTGCTCCGGCCTTCCCATTTCGGGGCTTGGCCTGACCGAGGCGTGGTGGTCTTTCTGGGCGGAGATCAGTTTTGGAGCGTGTTGTTATCAGCTCGACTGGGCTATCGCCACATCACGTATGCGGAATGGGTGGCCCGTTGGCCGCGCTGGAATGATCGAATCGCAGCCATGGCCCCAGCGGTGCGGGATCAGTTGCCCAGACGTTTTCGATCTCGCTGCCGAGTGGTCGGGGATTTGATGGCGGATCTGTCAAACCATGCTCGCGAGGAAGCTCCACTTCCATCTGGTGAGTGGGTGGCTTTATTGCCAGGTTCAAAGCCCGCAAAGCTCAGTGTGGGTGTTCCCTTCTTGCTGGAGACTGCAGACCGGCTGGCGGCGCAACGCCCTGGATGTCGTTTTTTGTTGCCAGTGGCTCCAACCACTACGGCCAACGATTTGGTGCGTTACACGGATAGATCGAATCCCATCGCTGCCTCTTACAAGACCGGGGTGGCTTCTATTGAAGAGGCTTGTTTTGGCGTGGGCTTACGGCGCCTTGTGACGCTCCACGGCACTGAGATTCACCTGCAGGAAAGACCTCCAGCCCATGGAGTGTTGAGTCAGTGCAAACTTGCATTGACCACTGTGGGAGCCAACACAGCTGAACTTGGTTCGCTCGCAGTGCCCATGATTGTGCTGGTCCCAACCCAACATCTTGGGGTGATGCAGGCCTGGGATGGTTGGCTGGGCCTCTTGGCTCGTTTGCCCGGTCTACGCCGTTTAATTGGGCTTTTGCTAAGCGCTTGGCGTCTTCGAAACCATGGATTGATGGCCTGGCCAAACATCAGTGCAGGTCGAATGGTGGTTCCTGAGCGAGTGGGTCCAATTACACCTGAGCAGATTGCTCTTGAGGCTGACTCCTGGCTCGCGACACCGGAAAGGCTTCAGGGACAAAGGGAAGACTTGCGAGGGCTTCGGGGGCAGCCCGGTGCTGTCAGAGCACTCGCTGAGGAGGTTCAGGGACTCTTGCCACTGGCTCTTTCCGACTAGCGTCTATGTAGCGAATGTTTTATTCATGGCTAGTTCGGTAGTGACGGGTGGCGATCGAGTTGAACGCACTCCAGAAGAATGGAAAGAACAACTCAGTGCGAAACAGTTTCAGGTTGCCCGTCAGGGCGGAACGGAAGCTGCCTTTACAGGTGTCTACTGGGATCACAAGGATGAAGGTCTCTACCACTGCGTCTGTTGTGATGCGCCCCTGTTCAGCTCAAGCACAAAATTTGAATCGGGCACAGGCTGGCCAAGCTTCTGGGATGGAGTAACCAATGGTGCGATTCGCACCCATGAAGATCGGAGTCACGGCATGGTGAGAACGGAAATTATTTGTGCGCGTTGTGATGCCCATCTAGGGCATGTGTTCAACGATGGACCTGCGCCAACAGGCCAGCGCTATTGCACAAACAGCGCCTCCCTTAATTTTAAAAAGAAGGGCACGAATTGATTAGCAACTATTGAGCTCCCTGATGCCGAATGATCCCCACTTACCAGGGATCTTCGAAGGGTTCGCTTTCCCTAGCTTTAGTTGATGGAGGCTCTATCGGCTCCACATCAAGAGGTTCGCCTGGGCGTTCGACAGGACGACGTGATGCCGGTCTAGGGCGCTGTTCAAATCGCTGAACATCGTCAAGATCAAGATCTCGAGATGGTTTTCGCTCCTTCTCTTGGTAGCGATTTTCGTCCTGAACATCTGCTTCGCGAAAGCGCTGCGGCTCTCGGAAGGAAGGGGGCTCTTCGTAAGTCTGGGGCTCGCGATAAGACGGTTGCTCTCCGTACATCTGGGGTTCGCGATAGGGCTGCTGATAAGACCCCTCTCTCTGTTGAATTGGTGCTTCGTCGAGATAGCGACGCTCAAGAGTGTTGTCACTCCTTCGATCTTCAAGTTCGACGTACTCGAGTTCTCGTTCGGTTTCAAATCGCTGAGATTCAGAAGCTTCCAGCAACCTTGGCGCCTCTTCAACGGCCTGACCTGAGATGAGTTGATTTTCGACAGGCACGATATTGACCCTGTAGCGCTCCCTCTCCTGCTCCTCCCAGCTCGGGCCTCCGACCCCAAGCTTTTCCAAGACGCCGCTACTCAGTTGTTTGAGTTTGTCTTCGGCCCCCTCATAAACAATGATGCGGTCGGCTCCACTGCTGACGATTTCATCAACGGGAATTTCCCAGGTGCTGAGAACGCCTTCCCCCAGAAGGGGAACTCCAACAGCGCCCATCACCAAAGTGGTGAGTTCCCCTGTTTCGATGTCAAAAGAAAAGCCCAACACTCGGCCGAGAGTTTGCCCAGATTCAGTGATCACCTGGCAATTGATCACCCTGCTGTAACGGTCTGGTGAGAAAGCTTCGCTGAGAGAGTCTGCGGAATCGACAAGGATGACGTCGCCAACCTGGCGGATGCGATCAAGGGGCATCCAACGGGGCAGACCCGGCAAAAAACGCGTGAGCGGGTTGTCTCTCAGGCCGAGGGCGACCACTTCACGACGGTCAATATCCACTACCACTTCGCCGACAACACCCAGGCGTCTGCCGGAGTCTCGGGTGATCACTTGGGTCCCCATTAATTCCGACCGAAGCCACAGCCTGTCGCTAGGGACGGTCGCTAGAGGGTCATTGGGGGACGGAGAAGAGCTCAAACGTAGGCCTCAGCCGGAGCAATTCGATTCATTTTGACGTAAGACCCGGGAGCCCGCTGCTCAGGCTGCATCGGGTAATCCCACAACCTGGGTATGAGCACCACGCGCCTGGGTTACCCCGATGGTGCGCTGTGAAGCACCGATCATCGGTCGCCGGTGACTAACGACAAGGAACTGGGCTTGTTCGGCTTGACGGGCAATCAACGCTGCAAGTCGTTCTACGTTCACACCATCAAGGAAACTGTCCACTTCATCGAGCGCATAGAAAGGTGAGGGCCGAAAGCGCTGCAGGGCGAATAAAAAACTGAGTGCTGTCAGTGACTTTTCTCCCCCAGACATGGCTGCCAAGCGGCGCACCGCTTTTCCTTTCGGGTGAGCCACCAGGGTGAGGCCTCCCTCGAGGGGATCATCAGGATTGTCCAGCTGCAGCTTTCCGTCCCCTTCAGACAGGCTCGCAAAAATTTCTCGGAAGTGACCATCTACGGCTTGAAAAGCTTCCATAAACGCTTCTTGCCGGAGTGTTGCCACCGTTTCAATCCTCAGAAGAAGTTCCTCTCGCTCTTGGCTGAGTACATCCAGGCGTTCTCCGAGATCTCCAAGCCGATGTTCCAGTGCCGTCAATTCTTCAAGAGCGAGCATGTTCACCGGTTCAAGGGCTTCCATTCGCTTCATGAGGTCTTGCAACTGCTCCTGCAGCGCCTCGAGACCGGCATTGCGAATGTCTTCGGGAATCTCTGGAAGGGGGCTGGGCAGGGTTGGCTTTAGCTCCTCCAAACGGATGCCACCACTTCGAAGTTGCTCTTCAATCGCTTTCTGCTCTTCTTGCAGCCGTTCAAGTTCCCATCGGGCTTGCTGGAGGGCTTGACGCAGTTCGGCTACTAAGGCCTCTGCTGCATCGCGAGCGCGTCTTTCCTCCCCAAACTTGGTTTGCAGAATGTGTTGCTGGTTTTCCAGGGTCTGGCGGCGTTCCTGCAACTCCTTCTGTTCGTCACGCCAGCGTTGATGGGTGTTTGTTAAGGATTGGACAGCTGTTTGCAGATTTTTTTCTTCATCTTCGAGCGCTTGTTGTTGGTCACCTATTCGGCTCTGTGCCAGTTCGCGCTCGCGCTGATGCTGGAGTCGATCATCGCGGTGTCTTCGAGCTTGCTCCAAAGCGTTGTCGGACTTTTCAAGTTCGGTCTGAAATTGTTGCCAGTTCCCAGCGTCCGCTTCGGTTTGAACTTTGCTTTCTTCACTAGAGATCTGCTCTAGCTCCTGCATCAGGGGGTTGATGGTGGTTTGGAGGGATTGGAGACGCTTTTCCTGCTCTAGGCGATTGGTTTGGAGGCTATTAAGGCGATCACTGCGTTGACGGCAACGTTCGAGCAATGGGCCATGAGCTCGCTTCGCTGCTGTTCGCTCCGCATCTAGGCCGGCTTGTCTCTGCTCGAGCTGACGAAGGATCGGCCGTTCTTGTTCGAGTGATTGAAGGAGGCGGTTTTCTTCGCGCCTACAAGCCGCAAGGGTCTCCCCTAGCTCGAGCAGTCGATGTCGAAGGGGTGCCGCTTCATCGTTGTCGCTGCTTACTCCAAAGCTCAGCCCACTGTTTCGCTGGCTAAAGCTTCCTCCCGTCATCGCTCCACTCCTGTCGAGGAGCTCGCCTTCGAGGGTGACAGCGCGGCATCGACCGAGTTGTTGCCTCGCACTGATCAGGTCGCTGAACACTTGCGTGTCGCCGAACACATAACCGAACACCTCGGCATAGATCGGCTCGTAGCGAATTAAGTCCACAGCTCGGGCAATCAGTCCCGGTCCGTTTCCTCCCTCTGGACGGCGGCCGCGAGCCATCGCGGCTCCACCATCTCCAGTGGACTGGGATCGAATCTTATTCAGGGGCAGGAACGTCAAACGGCCTGCACGACGATTTTTAAGCAAGTCGATGGCACGTGCTGCAATGTGGTCGTCGTCGACCACCACCTGGGCCATTCGTGCTCCAGCTGCAACCTCTAGCGCTAGTCGATGACGATTTTCCACTTCGCCGAGTTGGGCGACCGGTCCATGGATGCCATCCAATCCCGCTTCAAGCAGCAGGCGTAGAGCTCCTGTCCCACGGGTCTCTTGCAAAGCCTCACGTCGACTCTCTAGACGGGCGATATCCCGTTCAAGACGGGTTTGCTCCTCCTCAAGTCTCGTGCGGGTGCGTTGCTGAATCGCAACCGCTTCAGCTCGCTCCTGCAGTTGTTCTTTGCCGCTTTGAAGTCTTTCCAGAAGTGATTGCCACTCCTTGTCAAGGCGTTCAAGCTGGGATTGCACTTCGCGGTCTTCCTCCCCGGCTGCATCGCGCTCCAAGTTCAATTCAGCTTGACGTTCTTCGCCCTGGCGTATGCGCTCTTGTAGTTGCCGCTGTTCCTCTTGAAGAGGGGTCAGCGTGGTCTGTATCTCTGAGCGACGCGCAGCTCGTTGGCGTTGCTCGTCGAGCCAGGCGCCAGAACGCCCGGCGACATCCCCTAAACGCCTGCGAGAGATCTCAACAGCAGCCTCCGCATCGCGGCAGGCTTGCTCGGCTCTCTGAAGCGCCTCTGGTTCGATCGCTTGTTTGAGCCCCTCACGTTCTGATTGGAGTTGGTGACGGCGATTGGTGAGGTTGTGTCGCAGCCCCTGCAACCGCTCACCTTCCTGTTGATGCTGTGATGCTTGGCGTTCCAGAGCGCGGTTCTGGGGGTCGAGACCAGCCAATTCAGCCTGCACGCTGAGCAGTTGGTCTTCTCCAAGCGCCTTGACGCTGTTCTGAAGGTTCTGGAGGCGTGTTGCCTGCTCAGATAAGGATGTTTCTCTCTCAAGGATCGAGGCTTTATCGCAGATCTCCTGTTCGCTGAGCTTTTGTTGGCGGGTTTTGAGGTGTTTCAACTCAGCCTCAGCAGCTTCGAAGGCCAATACCAGCTCTTGCTGCCTGCCCAGTTGCACTTGATCCCTTAACGCTTGATAGGCCCGTGCCTTCGCGCAGTCTTTTTCGAGTCTCTGCCTGGCTATGAGCAACTCTTGCTCCACGATTCGGCAGCGATCCTGCCGCTCCTGCACATCGTCGAGCTTTCGGCGGCTTTGTTCAATTCGGGTATCGAACAGTGCAACGCCGGCTAGTTCATCGATCAGGCCGCGGCGGTCGCGATTGCTCATCGAGACAATCCGAGTCACATCCCCCTGCATCACGACGTTGCTGCCTTCCGGATCGATGCGCAATCGACGGAGTTGGGTTTGCAATTGCTGCAGGTTGCAAGCCTCACCGTCTGAGCTGTAACTGCTGCTGTAAGAGCCGCCTGGCATGACGCGCAGTTTGCGTGTCACGGTCCACTCACTGGCATCAGCCTTAATCCAGGGACCATCTTCAGGAGGTTCGAGTCCCTCTTCCGCTGAATCAGGCTGCCAATCGCTTAGATCAAAGCGAACGCTAACGGTGGTCTCTGCCGACTTTCCCGCTTTGAGCATGCCGCTATTAACAAGATCTGGCAGGCGATCTGCACGCATTCCGCGGCTGTTTGCCAGACCTAGGCAAAACAGGACGCCATCGAGAATGTTGCTTTTCCCAGACCCATTAGGACCGGTCACCACAGTGAAGCCTGTCTCGAGGGGAATGGTCATCGCCCCACCGAAGGATTTGAAGTGGGTCAGCCCGACCTGATTGATATGTACCAACAGGGGACACAGCTGTCAGCGAACCAAAACTAGCGGAGGTTTCGAAAAGCTCAAGTGCTTTTTCCTCGTTGGCTTAACGCTGATGAGCGAAGCCGGCATTGGCCATCGGCCAATTCAAGGGTCATGGGGTCAGCAAGGCCGAGGTCGGCAGTGCCTCGAAGTTCAATCCTGAACGATTCCGCTGGATCATCCGGTAGGTGCCCGTGGAAGGCTCCGCCCATGATTCGGCGCCCCCAGCCACGTCCCTTAGAAACTGCAGCTGATGTGCGTTCAAGCCAGATCAGTCGATGTTTCGGCAGTGGGACCGCTTTGAGACTTGGACCGTCTGGAAGGGGCACACTGACTAACCGCCAAGTGCGGCAGCTTTCACCATCCTCAAGAAGTAAATCCACATGACGACCCGTCGGATCATCCGGCGCATTTGTATGTTCCAAAAATAGATATCGAGACAGAATCACCGTCGTTGGTTTCATCTTCTAGACACCATCTCTAACCTTAGGGAGGTGGTACCCCTATTTATGGATTCAGCTCCATCCAAAGAGGAAGAGAAGGATTTCACGCAGCGCTTTCGCGATCGTTTTGAGGCCCTTGTTCCTGAGATTCAGCGTCTTTGGCCGGAAGTGTCCCATCAGGCGTTGGAGGCAACCAGGGGAAGTTTTGATGATGTCGTGGAGTTGATTGCCTCTCAAAGTGATCGTGCGGTGCAAACCGTGAAGCACCAACTCGAGGACTTAACGCTTCAGCCCGGCGAGAGCGCTCGAAATCTTGCTGACACTCTTGAGCCATTGGAAAAGCAACTCGAGCAGTTGCTTGATGAACTCAATTCAACCCTGCGGCCCAAGATCGAAAGACCTGTTCGCCAAAGGCCGTTGCTTTCTTTAGCCATCGCTGCAGGCGTTGGTGTGTTGGTTGGTGCCCTGTTGACGGGAGGTCGTCGTTCTTCATGAGTGAACTTCCCCGTTCTCAAGAGAACCGTCCACGGGGTCTCGGTGCTGCCTCTCGGGTGACCGCCTTGGCTGGCTCAGTGATGGACCTTCATGTCCGAATCGCTCTGCAGGAAGTCGATCGAGAAAAGCGGCGTCTCATCAGTGGTGGTGTGTTCTTGGCCATGGGAGGAACCTTGATGTTGCTGGCTTTAGTAGCAGCTGAAACGGCCCTCGTTGTTTGGTTCCTAGCTGCTTTGAGCTGGTCATTGATGCAGTCTTTGCTTTGCCTTGCTGTCTTGAATGTGGTGGTCGCTGGAGTGAGCTTGCGTATAGGCGGACAGCTGACAAAAGGGCCTTATTTGCCTCAGACCCTTGAAGGCCTTTCCAAAACCACCCGTGCAGTTATGGGACGTTGATGCATCGGAATCAATGCACTTGGTAGTGCAACCAGCGGCAATCAATGCCGCCATTGTTGATGGGAATTCGGCGCGACGCCTTCATCTTCAGAGCAGCCGTGATCCCAGGGTTGCCGCTGAGTAGCCAGAAATCCCATCCAGAGCCCTGGGCTTTCACCATGCCACCGAGATCGTTGTAGAGACCCTTGAGATCTTGATCAGCTCCCAACCGTTCTCCGTAAGGGGGATTGCAAACGATCGTGCCAGGTCCTTCAGGGAGCGTTATGTCTCGGAAGTCTCCGGTGTTGATTTGGATCAGATGGGAAAGCCCAGCTGTCTGGGCATTGTTTCGGGCCTGTGCAGCAATCGCGGGATCCTTTTCGCAGCCAATGATGATTGGATGTAACACCCTTTGCTCTTGACGTTTGAGCGCGCGCTCTCTCTCTTGTTTCCAGAGATCATCTTCAAAATCTGCCCAACCTTCAAGGGCAAAGCTGCGGTTCAGGCCAGGAGCATGACCAGCGGCAAGAGATGCCGCTTCGATCAGTAGGGTCCCTGATCCACAAAGCGGATCCACAAGAGGTGTTGTGCCTGTCCAACCACTGAGGCGAATCAAGCCGGCGGCGAGATTCTCTTTCAGCGGAGCAAGGCCCATTGCGGCTCGGTAGCCGCGGCGGTGAAGACTTCCTCCTGACCCATCGAGACTGAGCACAGCTCCCTCTCGGCTGAGATGAACATGCAGGCAGATATCGGGTTCTTCCAAATCGATGGACGAACGCTGCCCCCAGATGTTGCGCTGTAAATCGATGATCGCGTTTTTGACTTGAAGTGCTGAGTAGTGGCTGTGATTAAGGCCTGGAGCCGTGCCATTGACATCAACTCGAAAAGTCATGGAGGGATGCAACCAGCGTTCCCAATCCAGGGCTCCCTGAATACCTGAGTAAAGGGATTCGCGGCCATCGCATCGGAAGCTGGCCATCTCTCTCAGCAATCGAAAAGGAAGACGGCACAGCAAATGAAGTCGATAAAAACAAGCCATATCGGCTTCAAATGCGGCGGCTCTGCGTAAAGGCTTTACAGCTTTCGCACCAAGAGCAATCAACTCAGCAACTCCAGCCTCCTCCAATCCTTGGGGTAGTACGCAGACGCCTTTTACACGTTCAGAACTAGCATGATTTTTCTTCACTGAAGTGTCTTGTTCAATCGCTTCTAATTGGTACGTTATCCGAGCCCCAATCTTCTGGAGTAATTGTGGGACCATTGAATATCACTGGTAAAAAAAGTTCCATCGATCGGATTGCTAAAATTACTTCGAGAAGATTAACGATACGGCCCAATACGAGTAGTGAGGCTAGAGGTAATGTTCTTTGGGTATCAAGTGATGAGTATCCAATTAGGAAGTCAAGCGAAGCATCAAAGACTGCCATTAGAGAGGCAATAAACATCAGGCATGATGCGCGATAGCAGCGCGTGGCCAATGGTATTTTCCTTAGAGTCAGGTAAAGGCGACAGTGGCTAAGTTGATGACTGGCCAGGATAAACAAAAGAGCAAAAATCGTTATATTCGCGAGTTGTTTTGCGGCCACTACCTCGCGCACTTCTATAAAAAGGTAGCCTAATCCCATGAGCCAAATAGCAATTCGACTAAGGTTCTTCCCTGCCTGCATAAAGTGTATGTCTGATTAAGTCTCAACTATAGGCAAAAGTATTGAAACTGCCTATTTAAAAGATTCACTATGAGTTTATCTCTGAAGATGATCGATTGCGATTTGAATAAGATCGTTCGCGAAAGTGATTATTTTTCTGGAAATAACGATTCGAATGACAGCTTCATTCGGGCTTCTTTCGTAGGCTCTATTGAGCGCTGGTGGCTGTTTTGGCTTTTCTTTGCGCGTTTGCTGGCTTGAGATTGCCCTATCTATTGCCTTGTGGGGTAGGTGTGTGGCCTGCCTTGATCGGCATCAAGCGGCACTTGATGCCAGAATGAATGAGTCCGTTCTTGAACGGACTAGGTGGTCCACACCGGTGTTTCGGACAGCGGTTCGATTCCGCTCAGCTCCATTCCCCCCCCCTAGGGGCTGCAATGGTTTCGACGGGGCATAAGGAGGGTGACTGAAGCCTGCTCGGTAAGAGCAAATCCCGTAACTGCGAACAACATCGTACGTTTCTCCCGTCAAGCAGCCCCTGTTGCTGCCTGACCCTTTTAAGGGAGATGGGGTGAAGTCAGCCTTATCACCCAAGTGACTCGTGGGGGTGGAATGCCCCCTTAAATCATTCCAGGACAGCGGATCTCAAGGGTTCGCTTTTTTTGCTCAGGCATCTGTGGGCATAAAAGTGGGCATCCAGTGCTGTTGCCCATGTCGTGGGCATCCCAGCGGCGTTGATAACAGTTCTGGCTGAGTTGGATTAGATCAAGACAGTTGCGCGGCATTGGTGACGCAGCTGGCTGAATCAAAGGGGCTTAGCCGCCGCACAGCGCAGAGAACTGTTCAACAGGCTTATGCCTTGATCCGCGAGGACATTGATCAATGCAATGTTGAAAGGACTGACTTAGTTGCTCAGGCCCTTCATTGATTGCTGGAGAGTGCACGAATGGGTTTGGCGCAAAACAACCCTGGTGTAGTTGTTGGTGCTGGCTCGCAGCTGCACAAGC
>QCUL01000038.1 GCA_003210755.1 Synechococcus sp. AG-679-C18 | reverse complement strand
GGCAATTCAATGAGCCATTGAGTTCATAAAGCCCCGCAAAAGTGGGGCTTTAGTGCAACTTGGTTTACTTCTCACCTATTCGGTGGATTAGCTTGAAGGAATCGCTAACCTTAGCGAAGACTATTTTCGAGAAAATTGTCTTAAAGCCAATGAGCTTTTGATTTTTTTGTTTTATCTTTGCTTCCACTATTGCTTTCACAACTTGATAAAAACTTATTGGATATACAAGATTGGGTAGACATTCATAATTCTAGTATTCAGCTAAAAAATGGGTAATTTAAAGCTATACATCACGTTTATCTTATCAATAAAAGCTGATCAATGTAATAAATAAGAGGATTAACTTTTTCTAAGAACTGTTTTCATTTATTAGTATACGATTTGTTTTTATTAGGATTGCTGTGATGTTAATGTGCGTTGCCCTGCTTTCGCCGTTAATTGTCTTGAAAATCTGAATGAGACCTTTCAAGATCTGTCCTATGAGACGTCTGCTTTTTGAATAAAATTCGTTTCTTGCACTAATTGATCTTGATTGCGAAGTGGAGTTTGACCCTCCCGATTAAACTTCTAATCAGCTCAGCATTTAAGTTGCTTAAGCTCCGCGATACTAGCTTTATTGATCGGGAGATCATTCGAAGTGCGTGTTACTTCTTGCTAAAAATAATTAAACTAGTTTTGAAGAAAACATTTGTAGTCATGACATAACAGAAAATAAATTTTATTATGTTTAAATACCAAACTTATAACATTCATAAATTGAAGGCTCGAACATTAAATGACAGCAAAAATTGGGAAAATTTAATCTACAAGGCCACAAATAGATTCACCATTCTAGGCCAGAAAGTTTTGTTCAACTGGCCTAGAAACTGGTCTTAACGATCAGTCCGTAACGGTGACAGTTTCTATACGGCTACCATTTTTCAAGGCAAGAACAACATCCATGTCAGTTGTTTGTCCAAACACTGTGTGAACTCCATCCAAATGGGGCTGGGCTTCGTGAACAATGAAAAACTGGCTACCCCCAGTGTTCTTGCCAGCATGGGCCATCGAAAGAATGCCGGGAGCATGCTTTTTACTGTTGATTTCACAATTGATGGTGTACCCAGGCCCCCCTGTTCCAGGCATACCTTTTGATCCCTCACGACTATTTGGACATCCACCTTGCGCCATAAAGCCATCAATCACTCGATGGAAGGCAAGACCGTCGTAGAAGCCTTCACGAGCCAGCTTCACGAAATTTGCGACGGTGTTCGGGGCATCTTGATCGAACATTTCCAGCTTGATCTGGCCGGCATCCGTCTTCATCAGGACTGTCGTCAAGGCACCAAAAGCAAAAACCGATCTTAGGCAAGCGAGCAGGATGGGTGTCGAAGATCCTTTTTAAAACCATGACACCACACCCTTCCTCTCTTCAAAACGCTCGGGTTGGCGTGATTGGTGGTAGTGGTTTGTATTCAATCGAGGGGCTCCAATCGGTTGAAGAGGTGACCTTGGATACTCCATTCGGCTCTCCATCTGATTGTTTGAAAGTTGGGCAACTAAACGGAGTCGAGGTGGTGTTTCTCGCCCGTCATGGACGTTCACATCACCTACTCCCAAGCGAAGTTCCCTATCGAGCCAACATCTGGGCGATGAGGTCCTTGGGAGTTCGCTGGTTGATTTCGGTGTCAGCTGTGGGATCGCTACAGGAACATCTCCGTCCTCGCGACATGGTTGTACCAAATCAATTTATCGACAGAACCACTCAACGACCTCAATCGTTCTTTGGTGATGGCTGTGTAGCGCATGTCAGCTTGGCAGAACCATTCTGCCAGCGATTGAGTGATCTATTAGCGGCAGCCGCGATGAACGAGATGCCCTCAGGGCATCAGCTTCACCGTGGTGGTACCTATCTCTGTATGGAAGGTCCGGCATTCTCAACAAAATCCGAAAGCAACCTGTACCGATCCTGGGGTTGCGACGTGATTGGAATGACGAATCACACTGAAGCACGTCTCGCCAGAGAAGCTGAAATCGCTTATGCCTCACTCAGCATGGTCACCGATTTCGATTGCTGGCATGTTGAGCATGATGCCGTCACTGTTGAGATGATCATTGGCAATCTCAAAGCCAATGCGACGGCAACGGGGCCGATCCTGTTCTCTTTGATGGAGAAATTAGCTCGTGAACGCCCATCATCCCCTGCCCATTGCGCTCTTAAAGATGCTCTGATGACCCCACCTGACGCGGTGCCAGCTGCGACCAGGAAACGTTTGGATCTCTTCACAAGTACCTACTGGGGACCTGTATCCGAACAAGGTCAACGATGAGCCGATTCAAGCTTGAGACCAACGGACTGAAGCGCTAAACGCAAATTGCCATCATGTTTTGTCAGCAAGGTATCAGCCTCCTGAAGATTCATTGATCCCGCCGCCATCAACAACGCACGCTTCACCGATCCTTTGGCCTCGATCAGCAAAGGAAGGCCTTCTTCTCGTGATAAACCAACGAGATCTCTCAAAATTCTGAGTGATCGATCGACGAGCTTGCTGTTACTAGCCGCCACGTCAACCATCCGGTTTCCATACACCTTTCCCAACCGCACCATTACCCCAGTTGAGATAATGTTCAGGGCCATTTTGGTTGCAGTTCCTGCTTTTAAGCGCGTGGATCCTGTGAGCAACTCTGGTCCCGTGAGTAAGCGAATGTCTATTTGGCAAGGCATGGGAGCTTGTTCTGTTGGGACGCAAGCCATTGCAATCGCCAACGCATTCATATCTAGTGCGTATTGCAGTGCTCCGCGTACATAAGGGGTGGTGCCGCCAGCGGCAATCCCCACCAGACAATCATCCTCTGCAAATAGACGGGCTTTGAGATCGTCCACTCCTGCTGATTCGAGGTCTTCAAGACCTTCTGAACTGCGAAGAAGAGCCGGCGCTCCTCCCGCTAAAACACCTTGAACAAGTTCCGGAGGAGAACAAAATGTTGGAGGACATTCGGCAGCATCCAACACGCCAAGTCGACCGGAAGTTCCTGCACCGATGTAAAACAATCGCCCACCTCTCTTTAAGCGCAATGCAACAGCTTCAACAGCAGCCGTGAGAGCACCTGATGCACCCTCCACTGCGGATAGGGCTTTGCAGTCTTCATCAATGAACAGCTGAACTAAATCCGCTGTACATAAAACATCCATTTCAGTGCTGCGTGGGTTCGACTGCTCTGTCGATAAGTGCCCCCGATCCTCAGATGGCTTCAAAGCAAACCCTCCAGGCGCCGTCGTACATCATCGAGGCCATCACTCTCGTCCTGAGGCTGAGTGCTGTCGGCTTCTGATTCTTCACTTTGCCAGTTACTGACATCTCGATTTGAGCTCGGTGGAGCCAACATCAAGCGTTCGTCATCCGTTTTCGGAACAAAACCAGTTTCTACAAGCCGTGCCTCATAGCCGGCTTCCGTGCAGAACAGTTCCACTTCATGTTGGTCGAGAGCTTCGACGCTTGGTGTAGGAAAGTCCTGCGCTTCCAACAGACCTGCATATCGTTCTGCATCGTCGCGGTTCTCAAACATCAAAACCACTGTTTGGCCAGAGAGCTCAAGGGAATGAATGCCCTCACTGTCCTGACCGGCGTCATAAAGAAGGACGTGAACGAGCATGGGATATGTGACGTCGCTTTCAGTCTCTCATCGCAAGACTTGAATCAAAGACGTCCCTGATCCAAGCTCAGTTCCTGAAGCCTTTGATAAAGAGCCAGTTCATCGTCGTTGAGATGAGCAGGAATCACAATCACGACCTCTACCAATTGATCTCCTTGTTTGTCGCCCCAGGTGAGGCCACGTTCACGGAGTCGAAGAAGCCTTCCGCTTGAGGAGCCTGGAGGCACTTGAAGGGTGACTGTTCCAGAAAGTGTTGGCACATCAACAGCGCATCCAAGGGCTGCATCGGGTGGGAAAAGCTCCAGCCGATATAAAACCCTCAGTCCATCAATCCTCAGCCCCTCATCAGTCACAACCTGAAGATGTAAAAAGTGATCACGTCCGCCTGGCGCGACACCTTCTAAACGAAGTCGCCAACCATCTCCTGAGAAAGGAGGTGTATCGACCTCAATCAACGTTCCATCCGAAAGCTCAAGGTTCACAGCTGTGCCATGAAGGGCCTGATCCGGGGTCAGCGCCACTGTGGTTTCAAGATTTTCCTGCGCGCGAACTGGTGGTGGAGGTTGGGGTGATGCCGTTGGCCTGCGTTCGTTTTGATGGTGGTAACGATCGTCAAAGGGTTGTGCTCGAGACGGCACATCACGCTCATTGATCCCCAGAACAACGGCGAGATAGTCCTCAAAATCCGGAAATCCCGATGCAAACGGGTCTTGGTTCGAACTTCTGCCATTACGCCTTTGTTCCCAGGCAATCCGTTTGTCGTGATCACTCAGTACGGCATATGCCTCATTAACGAGCTTGAAACGTTCCTCAGCTTGTCGATCGTTGCCGTTGAGATCAGGGTGCCAGCGTCTAGCTTCCCGCCGAAAAGCACTTTTCAGTGATTCACCATCACTGCCTGGGTCGAGACCAAGAAGGGCCCAATAATCGGGCTCAGCGATAGAAGTCATCATCCCAGGGGTCGATTCCACGCCGTCCACTTCTCATTCGTTCATCAGAGCGGCTTACACCTGTGGACCAGGGGTCATCATCCCAATCATCGTCTGAAAAGAGTTCGTCTTTCAGCGTCCCGAGCGTGCTGCGAATGCCTTGTAACGGACCTGCATCACTACTTCGTTCAGAAGAGAGCCTTCGATTCAATCCAAACAGAGCCTCTTGGAGGCCACTCACGCAAAGCTCCAATTGCTGCGGATCATCTTGTTCAAGCAAATCTTGGACATCACGCATCGACATCTCCACAGCTCGCTGCTGCCGTTCGGCACCGTAGGGACCAAGTTCAAGGGCAGCGTCCCTCAATCTTCTCTCAGCTTGAGCAACGAGTGTGAGCGCTGAATTGCGTCGCTCGATGGTTGCTCTTCGTCGTCGATCTTCATCCGAGCGAGCTTCCGCTTCAGCCAAGAGGGCTTGCAATTCATCTTCATTGAGATTGGATCCGCCTTGAATCGTCACGGATTGCTTACGGCCTGTTGTGCGATCGGTGGCACTTACTTGAAGGATTCCATTGGCATCAATATCAAAAGCAACCTGAATCTGAGGAACACCTCGAGGAGCCGGAGGGATCCCAGAAAGTCGGAAACGACCTAAGGACTTGTTGTCCTGAGCCATTTGCCTCTCACCTTGCCAAACATGAATTTCCACAGAGGATTGATTCGCACCAGAAGTGCTGAACACATCGGATTGGCGAACGGGTATTGGGGTATTGCGAGGAATTAACACTTTCATCAAGCCACCCACTGTCTCCAACCCAAGCGAGAGGGGTGTCACGTCGTTGAGGAGCAAATCTCTCAGCTCGCCAGTGATTATTCCTGCCTGAACAGCGGCACCAACAGCAACAACCTCGTCAGGGTTGACCGACTGACAGGGGTCATGCGGTATCAGTGTTTTCACAAGCTGCATGACCATTGGCATTCGCGTGCTGCCACCGACAAGAACAACATCGTCAATCTCTTCCGCTAGCCAGCCTGAGTCGCGAAGGGCTGCCTGGACAGGTGTCAGTAATCGATCGAGTAAATCGGGACAAAGACTTTCAAATGTTTTGCGATCGAGCGACGTTTCAATATGGAGAGGACCTTCCTGACCAGTTGCGATGAATGGAAGAGAAATTGGTGTTGTTGAAACACCCGAAAGTTCTTGCTTGGCTTTCTCAGCAGCTTCGGTTAAGCGTTGAAGCGCTTGACGATCCCTTCTCAGATCGATTTCATGCTCTTTCAGAAAAGCTTCAGCCAGCCAATCGACAATGAGTTGGTCAAAGTCATTGCCGCCCAGCTGGGTATCACCATTTGTGGCCTTGACATCAAAAACACCATTGGCGATCCGTAAAAGGGAAACATCAAAAGTTCCACCTCCTAGATCAAAGACCAGGACTCGACGAACAGCACTGCGATCAAAGCCATAGGCAAGAGCCGCAGCAGTGGGCTCATTGAGAATTCTCTCAATCGATAATCCAGCAAGACGCCCTGCATCCCGGGTGGCCTGACGTTGCGCATCATTGAAGTAGGCAGGAACCGTGAGTACTGCGGAATCAACGGATTCCCCTAAATAGGTACTTGCATCGTCCACAAGTTTGCGCAGGATGCTGGATACCAGCTCTTCGGGTGCGTACTCACGTTCCGTCTGAGGGCAGGCGACTCGAACATTGCCTTGGCTGTTTGCTCTTACGGTGTAGGGAACAGACAACGTGCCGTCGTCGAGCTCATCCCAAGCTCGGCCAACAAAACGTTTGAGATTGGAAAATGTATTGCGTGGATTGAGAACCAGCTGACGGCGGGCGGGTTGTCCAACCAACAACTCGTCATCTTTCGTGTAACCAACTACGGAGGGTGTTGTTCTTGTGCCCTCAGCATTGGCGATCACCACCGGACGACCAGCTTCCAGCACGGCCACTACGGAATTCGTGGTTCCCAGGTCGATTCCGACGATCCGGCCCATAACCACGCAATTGGTATCTCCAAGTTAACCGTCAGAACACCCAGAACCAACCTCCCAAAACCGGGAATTTCCTGACTTCGTGGAAAGGTTGTTGGTGGCATTACCGGGGGCAGCTACGGTTTTGAAGTCTGTTAACCAACAGAATGACAAATTTGAAGACTGGATACCTGCTTCGAAGCAGGCCTCCATCAGAGAAGTTCGTCGATATCTGTTTCAAGAACCTGGTGCTGATCATGGCCTCCATGGTTGCCATCGTTCTCATATCCATCCTCCTGGTGGTGTTTTGGGGTTCTCTGGACTCCATGGGTCGCTATGGACTAAATTTTCTGATTACCTCCAACTGGAATCCTGTCGAGGACCAATACGGCGCATTCACTGCAATTTATGGAACATTAGTAACATCTCTTCTCGCCTTATTAATTGCCGTACCACTTGGTGTTGGTACGGCAATTTTCATCACTGAGAATATTATTCCTGAAAAGGCTAGGAATGTTATCGGATTGATGGTAGAACTTTTAGCAGCGATACCTTCTGTTGTTCTCGGTTTATGGGCAATTTTTATACTAGAACCAATTATACGACCGTTTCTTCAGTTTTTACACAATGATTTCGGCTGGATACCACTATTCAGCACAGAACCACTAGGTCCAGGAATAGCTCCTGCTATTTTAATTTTAGTTGTGATGATATTGCCTATCATTACTGCTATTTCTCGAGATTCGTTAAACCAGGTGCCGATGAAACTTCGCCAAGCTGCTTATGGGGTTGGGACAACACGGTGGGGAGCTATTTTTAATGTAATTCTCCCAGCAGCGATTTCAGGTATTGCCGGTGGCGTCATGCTTGCTCTTGGTAGAGCTATGGGAGAAACCATGGCAGTCACAATGATAATTGGAAATTCAAATGTCTTCAGTTGGTCATTATTAGCGCCAGGCAACACCATTTCAGCAATGCTTGCAAATCAATTTGGTGAAGCTGATGTGGGTCAATTATCCTCACTTATGTATGCAGCATTTGTCTTGATGATACTTACACTCTTGGTAAATATTGTTGCTCAGTGGTTTGTAAAGAAAATGAGTTTAAGGTATTAATAATCATGCCATATCCTGATATTATTCGTTCCCCTGAAGGAATACCAAATCTTCACTACAAAACATGGAGCAAACAAAATTTAAGTAGTCGATTTCTTTCGGCAACGGCCGGAATATTTGCTTTAATTTCAGTCTTGCCTCTCCTTGCAGTATTGATTTATATTCTAATCAAAGGAATTGGAGGCATTAATCTTGCTCTCTTTACTGAGTTACCACCTCCCCCAGGCCTAGAAGGAGGTGGTATTGGAAATGCAATCATTGGCAGTATTGTTGTCACAATAATTGCAGGGTGCATCGCTATTCCAGTAGGTGTAGGCGGCGGAATTTACCTAGCTGAATATTCAAATGGACGTGGATTTTCTCAATTTATTCGCTTTGGCGCAAATGTATTAGCGGGTGTACCTTCAATTATCGCAGGTGTATTTGTGTATGGAATCATTGTTTCAACACGACTTATATTTGGAGCAACTTTTAGTGCCATTGCAGGAGGTATCGCACTCTCTGTTTTGATGTTACCAACAGTGATTAAAACTACAGATGAAGGTCTTAAGCTCGTTTCCGACGACTTACGGAGAGCTGCCTTTGGCGTTGGTGCATCGCGTTTCGTCACCGTTAGTCAAATCACCCTTCCTACAGCTTTTGCTCCGATTGCCACTGGAGTGGTTTTATCTATTGCAAGGGCTTCGGGTGAGACAGCCCCTTTAATCTTTACGGCTCTATTTTCTCCATTCTGGCCTGAAGGAATCTTTGAGCCAATTGCAACATTATCAGTTCTAATCTATAATTTTTCAGCATTACCTTACGAAGCTCAAATTGAACTCGCTTGGTCAGCGTCATTTATTCTTGTCTTTTTCGTCCTTTTGCTTAACCTATCGGCTAGATGGCTAGGTCGATTAACAAAAGGTTAAAGGCATTTCACGGTTATAAGAAATAGCAAAACTCGAAACTAATTTTCAAATGAATTCTTCATCATTGCTTGACCAAACAGATACATCCACTGATGTTTGTATTTCAATTCAAAATGCAACTATTAGCTATGGAAAATTTGAAGCATTAAAAAATGTTTATTGTGATATTCAAAGAGGAAAAGTTACGGCTTTTATCGGTCCATCCGGTTGTGGCAAATCTACGGTATTAAGAGCTTTAAACAGGATGAATGATTTAATTGAAGGATGTACGCTTCAAGGAAGGATTTTATTTGATGGTGCTGATTTATATGCTTCTGAAGTTGACCCTGTTGAAGTACGCAGGCGAATTGGAATGGTTTTTCAACAACCAAATCCCTTTCCTAAAAGTATCTATGAAAATATAGCTTTTGGGGCTCGGATTAATGGATACAATGGAAACATGGATGAATTAGTAGAGCGTTCACTTCGACAGGCGGCAGTTTGGGATGAATGCAAGGATAAGCTCAATGCAAGTGGAAATTCATTGTCAGGGGGGCAGCAGCAAAGGCTATGCATTGCAAGAACTATTGCTATTCAACCAGAAGTGATTTTGATGGATGAACCGTGTTCGGCGCTCGATCCAATTTCTACACTGAAGATTGAAGAAACTATGCATGAGTTAAAAAAAAGTTTTACGATTGTCATCGTGACTCACAACATGCAGCAGGCTGTTCGTGTCAGTGATATGACTGCTTTTTTTAATGCCGAGGCAGTTGAGGGTGGCTCAGGAAAAGTGGGATATCTTGTTGAATTCAATGATACTGATAAAATTTTTAATGCACCTACACAGCAAGCTACGCAGGATTATGTTTCAGGCCGATTTGGATGAATTAATTCTTTAAAAGACTTAAAAGCTATCAGATTGAAGAGTTAATGTAAAAAACTAGTTTTTTACATTAACTCTTCAATTCTAGTAGCTGTATAATCCGATATTTGATGTTAAATGCACCCGATGTTGATTCAATATTATTGATGTTATGAGTATTGCAAACGATATCTTTTGACTCCAGCAAGGACTTGTGTATTAACAATCAGAGCAGGGCTGAAATTTACTGCCTACAATTCAAACTATTAACTGTAGGCTGTCGATGTGGAAAAAATGATGACGTTTGTATTTATAAATCCTTTTTAGCATTTATATTGTTAAATTGCGTAAATTCCACGTTCTTCGAGATAATGTTCTTTTACTCAATTCTTGGGGCTCATAGACGGATTGATTGCCGATGGCTTCCCTTTTGGTTTTTTCTCTGCTTAGTGACCCGTCCACCAAAAAACCTCCTGTCTGGCAGGAGGTTTACAAGGTTCAGAACGGAGAGGGAGGGATTCGAACCCTCGATAGAGTTGCCCCTATACAGCATTTCCAGTGCTGCGCCTTCGACCACTCGGCCACCTCTCCAGTGGCTGAAACGTGAATGTAGCAGGGCGTTTCATGAGAGCCTGATATGAGACCAACTCACACAGTCACAATCCACTGGCCCCAAGCAGGTCGAACCATCTCCCATCAGGTTCCAGAAGGGGAATACATTCTCCAAAGCTTTGAGAACCAAGGCGATCCCCTTCCTTTTTCATGTCGCAATGGCTGTTGTACGTCCTGTGCCGTGCGAGTGCAAAGTGGAACGCTGGATCAATCAGAAGCCATGGGTCTCTCGAAGGAGCTCAGGAAGAAGGGCTATGGATTGCTCTGTGTTGCCAGAGCCATGGGTCCACTTGAAGCCATCACGCAAGATGAAGACGAGGTCTATGAGCTCCAGTTTGGACGCCACTTTGGTCTTGGTCGGGTCCGTCCTGGTATCCCACTCGAGGATGATTAATGAAAACATTGCTTGATTGCCAACAAGTTGCCGCTGATTCCGAACTTGATTTCAGTACCCAACAAAATTTTGCTGGGATAGCTCGTGCTGCGGCGAACTTAGGGGCATCGGTCTTGATGCAGCATTACGGTCGTATCAGCAGCATTGAAAGCAAGGGGCGCGTTGGCGACTTAGTGACCAACGCCGATCTTGCAGCTGAAAAGATTGTTCTTGAATTTCTAAGGGAACAAACGCCAGAAATTGCAATTCTCGCAGAGGAATCTGGATCCAGTGGATCTCCGGGGAAACTGTGCTGGTGTGTGGACCCTCTCGATGGAACCACCAATTTCGCCCACGGGTATCCCTTTTTCGCCACATCGGTGGGCTTGATCTGGGATGGCCGTCCGATGTTGGGTGCGGTGGCTGTTCCCTTTCTCAAAGAAACCTATTGGTGTTCTCCAAGTCAGGGAAGTTATCTCAATGAGGAACCAATTCAAGTCAGTCACTGCAGGGAGTTGGAGCACAGCCTTCTGGTGACTGGCTTTGCCTACGACAGACATGAATGTACAGATAACAATTATGCCGAGTTTTGCTGGTTAACTCATCGATGTCGTGGTGTACGTAGAGGTGGTGCCGCTGCAGTCGATCTTGCTTTCGTTGCAGCAGGGCGCCTCGATGGCTACTGGGAGCGTGGCTTAGCACCTTGGGATCTCGCCGCTGGAGCAGCGCTTGTGGCTTGTGCTGGAGGCGCAGTGAGTGATTACAAAAACTCAAAATTTGAAATTGAAGAAGGCCGGATACTTGCCACAACTCCAGAACTGCATCTCCCACTTCAAAAAGAGCTTGAACTTGTCACCGCATTCGATCCCAAGCTTTATGGAGCCTGAGGCTCAGTCATAAGATCATCATTCCTATTTGATGAAAGAGCTGGATGGCCCTGCAACCCGCCACGGGAGCTCGAGATCTGAATCCGAAGCAGGTCCAGCAAAATCAGAAGCTACGTGAACAACTAACAGCGGTGTATCGCTACTGGGGGTACGAGGAGGTTTCTCCGCCACAAGTTGAACGTCTAGACACTCTGATGGCGGGGGGAGCAATTGCCAGTCATGACGTCGTTCGACTGGTGGCGGATGATCCACTTGGTCTTCGACCAGAAATGACAGCTTCCATTGCTAGAGCTGCCTGCACGAGGCTCAAAGATCGACCAAGGCCTTTACGACTTTCTGCCTGTGGAACGATTTTCGAATGCCGCACATCTGAAGAAGGCGGTCTTTGCATTGAAGAAAAACTCCACAGTGGTGTTGAGCTTTTTGGTGTGAAAGATCTTGCTGCAGAACTTGAACTTTTAACCTTGCTCTTAGGAGCTATGAAAGCTCTTTCACGCCTGGATGGACATCACCCGCGCCTTCTAATTGGTCATACAGCTTTGATGGAGCTAGTGTTAGCACCCTTCAAAGAACAAACGAGAGAGCACATTCGTACGTGTCTAATCCAATACGACCGACTGAGTCTTGAAGCAATTGGACTTGATTCATCAGATCTGACATCACTTGTCAAACTGCTTGAGTGCCGTGGTCATCCCGCAGAAATACTTGAAATCTTAGAACAGACTTTTGGACCACAACAAGTACTCACAGAACTAAAGCGTTTATTTCTACATCTCAGTCCGCTTGCTGATCAACAATCAATAGCTATCCAACTGGATCCAACATTTCATCCTCATCACGAACTATACGATGGTTTAGTTTTTCAGCTTGTTTGTCAGGGGGTCTCAGCTCCTGTGGTTATCGCCCGTGGAGGACGCTACGACGGATTGGTGCAACGCTGCGGTGAAATCGAAAACAATGCAGGAGGGGTGGGTTTTAGTTTTTGCCTCGACGACATTCGGGATCTTCCCGGATCAATTTCCGAAGACAAAACAAACGAACAAAGCATTTTAATTTGCTGGAATAAAACCTCTAGTCTTGAAAAAGCACTTTTAAAACAGACGAGATGGCATGAACAGGGCGTTGTGGCTCAATGCGACTTGAAGGCTTGCACTGATCGAGATGAAGCTCAGAGGAGGCTTGAGTTATCGGACTGCAGCACCATTGACTGGGTCACTGACTAGATTGAGGTTGAAGGCATTTGCTATCTATGGCACACACAATCGTCACTGACATCTGTGAGGGAGTTGCTGACTGTGTTGATGCCTGTCCTGTTGCCTGCATTCAACCTGGACAAGGCAAAAATAAAAAAGGGACCGATTTCTACTGGATTAATTTTGATACTTGCATTGATTGCGGGATTTGCCTTCAGGTTTGTCCAGTCAATGGAGCCATTATTCCTGAGGAATGTGCAGATCTGCAAATCGGATACAAATAAAATTTTTAAGTAGGCTATCTAGATAATCATATTAATATATTCCTAAAAGTAACATTTAATAAAATTGTTATTCAAGTTAATCTGGTTATAAGCTGATTCTTTAATTGGATGAAATTAATGCACAGAATATTTTTTGACAGGCAAGACAGCCTAAGAGCAAAGAAGAGGTTCGGAGAACCCCCTAAAACAGCTGTTGTGCAAAGACTGCTTTGATCACTAAGGTTTAATTTTAATAGTAGTAACTATGGCGGTGGTGACTGAGCAGGGTCAAATTCAGATCCACACCGAGAATATCTTCCCAATCATCAAGAAAGCCGTCTATTCCGGCCATGAGGTCTTTTTGCGAGAACTCGTCAGCAACGGAGTTGATGCCATCAGTAAGCGTCGGATGGCTGCGATGGCGAACGATTGTAGCGAAGGGGAAGATGGAATCATCAAAATCCATATCGACCGAGAAGCCAAAACGCTCACTATTTCCGATAACGGGATTGGCATGACTGCCGAAGAGGTAAAACGTTATATCAATCAGGTTGCATTTTCAAGTGCAGAAGATTTCCTTGAAAAATATAAACAGGAAGATGATGCCATTATTGGACATTTTGGATTAGGTTTTTATTCTAGTTTCATGGTAGCTAATAGTGTTGAACTAATAACTAAATCTGCCAGGCCTGACAATGACGCCGTCTGCTGGAGTTGTGATGGCTCCCCAAATTTTAATTTAACAGCTAGTGACCGGTCAGAGCCCGGAACAGATGTCATTCTTCATCTCATGGAAGATGAGTTGGAATATATTGAACCGGCAAGGATACGTACTCTTATTAACACGTACTGTGATTTTATGTCAGTGCCGGTACAACTCGAAGGAGAAACAATAAACAAAATGGTTGCACCGTGGCGCAAAAGTGCACGTGAACTGAATGATCAAGATTACATAGAACTTTATAGATATCTTTACCCATTTCAGGGAGATCCCCTTCTTTGGGTGCATTTAAGCACCGATTACCCTTATAACCTTCAAGGAATTCTTTATTTCCCTAAACAGACGGGCAGGGCCGATTGGGAGAAAGGGGAAATCAAGCTTTATTGCAACCAGGTTTTTGTAAGTGATTCTATTAAAGAGGTTGTTCCACGTTATCTTCTTCCACTTAGAGGCGTTATCGATTCACCGGACATCCCATTAAACGTAAGCAGAAGTGCTCTGCAAACAGATCGCCGAGTTAGATCAATTGGGGGGTTTGTGGCAAAAAAAGTTTCGGATAGATTACGCAGTCTTAAAAATGAAGATCCCAAAGCTTATGCCGAAGCGTGGGAATCATTAGCACCATTTGTGAAAATAGGAGCAATGGAAGATGAGAAATTTGCAGATCAAGTAGAGGACCTTGTCCTGTTTGCCACTAGTGCATCTGAATCATCGGACGAAAGTGGAGATCCAATCGCAGGGAGTGAGCATGCCTTCACAACACTAGATGGCTATAAATCTAGATTAGCGAGCGATGAAAAAAGAATTCTCTATTGCACAGACGAAGTCTCACAATCAGCTCCATTGAATCTATGGACCTCGCAAGGTCGAGAAATTTTGTTTGCAGAAACAGTTATTGATAGTCAATTTATACCTTGGTTAGAAGCTCGTCGTGACGACTTAAGTTTCCAACGTGTCGATGCTGAATTGGATGACTCACTGAAAGAAGAACAGCCTGAAATTAGTGATGGTGATGGAGAAACAAAAAGTGAGAATTTGAGAAAATTAATCAAAAATGCATTGAGCAATGACAAAGTAACAATCCAGGTTCAGTCCCTCAAATCTGGAACTGATGGACCGGCTGCTTTGATTTTGCTTCCTGAGCAAATGAGACGTATGAACGATATTGGTGCCTTAATGGATCAACGCCTTCCAGGTTTACCAGACCATCACGTGTTACTCGTCAATCAAAAACATCCCCTTGTCGAAGGTCTGTTGAAGCTCAAAGCTGGTGGAGTCATCGTTGGTGATTCGAATCAGTCTCCAAGTGAGTTGCTAGCGCGAGATTTAGCACTTCATCTATATGAGACAGCAAAATTATCTGTTGGTGGACTTGATCCAAGAGAATTAGCAAATTACCAGACTAAAAACCTAAAATTGATGTCACAGCTCATGGAAAGGGGTTTGTAAGCGTGTGGTTTGCTAAAGTATTCGTTCAGCCATTGGCTCTCGCTTAGTAAAGGACTCCCTTATGTCACGGGTGTGTCAGCTCACAGGTACTCGCGCCAATAACGGCATGGCTGTGAGTCACTCCCATATACGGACTAAAAAGCTGCAACAGGCTAATCTGCAGCACAGACGTATGTGGTGGGCTGAGGGTAAGCGTTGGGTCAATCTACGCATAACCACCCGTGCCTTGAAAACGATTCAAAAGAAAGGTTTGGGAGCTTATGCACGCTCTCTTGGTATCAATCTTGCCAAACTCTAGTTTTAACTACAATCTTCAATAAAGAGTGATTTGATGAACAGGCGATCCCTTCTCCAGAAAGCTGCTCTGGGAATAGGGATCTTTCTACTAAATCCGAAACGTCTTCAAGCCCTAGGTGGACGTACACCCGATATTGGCGCTCAAGCACCAGATTTCAATTTGCCCGGTGTAAGCACACTCACACCGAACAGGAAATACTGGGATCTAACCAGTTTGAAAGGACGATGGGCTGTGATTTATTTCTATCCACGGGATTTTACCTCAGGTTGCACAATTGAGGCCCACGGTTTTCAAGAGGCGTTGTCCACGTTCAACAAGGAAGGAGCTGACGTTTTCGCAATCAGTGCAGATTCAGTCAGCGATCATGAATCATTCTGTAGTTCTGAAGCACTAGAGTTTCCCTTACTGTCTGATACTGATGGCCTGGTCAGCAAGGCCTATGGTTCTTGGATGGCTCCATATTCTTTGAGGCACACTTTTTTAATAGACCCTGAATCCGTTTTGCGAGAAGTCTGGACCGGCGTCAGACCCGTTGGACACGCAAACGAGGTCCTCAGTCGACTTCGTGAACTTCAAAGAAGTTGAGAACGCTGCTCGTGTTAGAGATGGAGGGAACATGGCTCAGTTGAGTCACTCATTAGGGATCTGCTATGGCGATCGAAAAAGGGCAGAGTCCCTTTATTCTTCTCTATCACCGAACCCCATTCGATGAAGGCCGCGATGAAAAAGGAAACAGAATTTGGTGTGATCAGAAAAGTCCAAACGGAATCATTCCTACACTGAGAAATTTATTTCGTACCAGAGAGAATGGCACTTGGATTGCTTGGAGAAAAGTTGATGATGTCGAAAGCGCAAATGATGAGCGTATTGAGATGTCGGACCCAAAGCCATTTACACTCCGAAGAATACCACTTGAAGAAAATCAGATCTCAAGTTTTTATCATGTCACCTCAAAAGAATCGTTCTGGCCAATATTACATACTTTCCCAACACATTTTAATGTTAACAATGCGGATTGGGGGATATTCGAAGAAGTTAATCTTCGCTTTGCAAAAGCAGCATGTCATGAAGCTGCTGAGTCGGCAACAGTTTGGATACATGACTACAATCTTTGGCTCGTACCTGGGTATATAAGAGAGTTAAGACCTGATTTAAAAATTGCATTTTTTCATCACACACCCTTTCCGGGTAATGATGTTTTTGCAATTCTTCCGTGGCGAGAACAAATAGTTGAGAGTCTGCTTTGTTGCGATGTTGTTGGCTTTCATATTCCGCGATATACAGAAAACTTTGCACGTGCAGCGAATTGTCTGTTGGGAGCAAAAAAAGGCTCAAAACAACCAGTCAATTCACGCTTTGTCTCAATCGGTTCAGCTTTAACAGAACCATCAGAAACTCCTTGCTTATACTACAAGGGCCGTGAAATCAAACTATTATCATCCCCTGTAGGCACTTCACCTGATGTCATTTTAGAACTTGCTGAAAGAGAAGACGTTCGTGAACTTGCAGATAAAATTGATGATGACACGAAGAAAGGAAGAAAGTTAATCTTATCGGCAAGCCGCGTGGATTACACAAAAGGGAACGAAGAACTTTTACTTGCTTTCGAACGGTTACTAGAACGCCGAACAGACTGGCATGGCAAAGTAGTTCTCATGCTGGCTTGCGTTGCAGCCGCAAGTGGAATGAAGATCTACGAAGATACACAAAGAACAATCGAAGAAACTGCAGGTCGTATTAATGGTCGCTTTAGTCTTATCGATTGGGTTCCTATTAGATTTTCAACACGTAGAATCCCATATGAAGAGATGGTGGCATGGTTTACACGTTCCGATATTTGTTGGATAACACCTCTCCGAGATGGCTTAAATCTAGTTGCGAAGGAGTACGCGGCAGCTCGTAAGGATCGAGGGGGAGTTCTCGTCTTGTCAGAGTTCACTGGAGCATCGGTAGTCCTCGATGGGGCTGTTCTTACCAATCCCTACTCCCATCGGCAGATGGATGAAGCGATTGAACGGGCTCTGGAAATGCCGAAAAATGAGCAAATTCAACGTATGAGTCGGATGAGTAGTGCAGTTGAAAGTTTCACCGTAAGTGATTGGGTTAATGAACAAATGGACGCTCTCGAAAACCAGCCCTCTCGTCAAAAGTGAGGAGAATAATCATTTTAAAAAGATCATTAGTTTCTTTATTAGCGATACTAGTCTGTATTGTTACTGTTAATTTAGCTGAAGCAAGTGAGATTGAATCAATTTCATTTCTATTTCCAGCTCCCTATGCAGAAGCAACTAGAGATTTAGTTCAACAATTTAACAGAGAGAATCGTGGAAAAATTAAACTTTCCGTGATTCGAGGTCCTTTCGCTACTGAGGCAATGTCTGATTTAGCTATTAGTAGTTTGATCCTGGGAAAGGCTCCATTTGATGGACTACTTATGGATGTCACTTGGCTACCGAAATATGCAGCTACTGGTTGGGTTGAGCCACTTGAATCCTATTTTGATCAAGACGATGTGAATTCTTTAGCGGTAGGAGCAAGGGAAGGCAATTCTTACGAAAATCACTTATATCGATGGCCCTTGGTTGCTGATATGGGTTTACTTTATTGGAGAACAGATTTGATGAAAGAACCACCTAAAACGCCTGAAGAACTGATTTCAATCAGTAAATCTTTGCAAAAAAATAATATGGTTGATTGGGGGTATGTATGGCAAGGCCGTCAATATGAAGGACTTAGTTGTGTTTATCTTGAAATGATTGAAGGTTTTGGAGGATATTGGTTTAAAACGAATGATAATAAAATTGGTTTAGACCAAGCAGCAGGTGTTGAAGCAGCGTCTTGGCTTCAATCACTCATTAAGGAAGGTGTGAGTCCTCAGGCTGTGACAAATTTTGCGGAGCAAGAGGCACTTCAAAGTTTCAGAGCTGGTGATTCAGCATTTATGCGTAATTGGCCATATGCATGGGCAGAATTACAGCAAGCAGATAGTTCTGTTCGAGGCAAGGTTGGTGTTACAACCATGGTTGCTAATCCTGGATATTCAACTGCAACAAACGGAAGCTGGGGGCTCACAGTGCTGAGTGGATCTTCTCACATCGATGCTGCTGTTAAAGCAATTCGTTTCCTCACTAGTGATGAATCTCAGAAGCAGTTATTTCTTAAGTATGGTTATACGCCTACAAAACAAAGCATATTTGATGACCCATTCTTGCTCAAAGAAGCTCCAATCATTAGTGAACTTGGCCGTGCACTAAAGGTTACCAAACCGAGACCTGAAACACCTCTTTATGCTCAGATCAGTGATGTACTTCAGCGTCAATTAAGCGGGATTCTTACTGTGGAACAGACTCCTGGTAATGGCATGATTCATGCAACACGCAACACTGAGCAGATTTTGATATCAGCAGGTGAGCAACGATGATTTTTTTATTATTGTTACCATCTTTATTATTACTTGTAGTTGTTTTTCTTCTACCGTTATTTCGATATTCTTGGTTGAGTTTCCATGCTGATTCCGTTGTAACAGGCTTAATTGCGATTCCCAATGGTGTCGCTAATTGGGTCAGATTATCGCTCGATCAAAGATATTGGCAGGCTTTAGGGCAAACATTCCGATTTGCCGTAGTTTCTGTAAGCTTTGAATTAATTCTTGCGTTAAGTATTGCTCTTTTGTTAGACCAGCGTTGGCGGGGTCGCAATGCTCTGCGAGCAATAGCCCTGATCCCTTGGGCATTACCGACAACCGTAATGGCTTTAGGATGGAGATGGATATTAAATACACCTTATGGTCCAATCGATCGTCTTACGAATCTGATTGGAATCGGATCATTGAATATCCTTGGTGAACCAGGGCTCGCTTGGCTGGCAACTGTTTTAGCTGATGTCTGGAAGACAACTCCTTTTGCTGCATTAATACTTCTTGCAGGTCTTCAAACGATTCCTTCTGACCTTTATGAGGCACTTCGCTTGGAGGGCGCTAATTCATTATCTAGTCTTCGACGAATCACGCTTCCGTTGCTTCGTCCCTATGTACTCCTCGCACTTTTGTTCAGGCTGGCTCAAGCATTTGGTGTATTCGATTTAATTCAAGTTCTTACTGGAGGTGGCCCTGCAGGCAGCACTGAAAGTGTTGCCTTGTATGCTTATATAAATGCCCTTAGATTTCTAGACTTTGGATATAGCGCGACCATTATCATTAGCAGCTTTATTTTTATATGCTTTGCTTGTTTGATCTGTTGGTTCTTGATTAAAGTTCTTTTTACTCCGCAGCGATCGTTTCTAAAAAAGGTAAGCTAATTATGAACAAACGATTGCTTATTTTATTGCTACTCGCCTGGTCACTTGGACCTTTGCTTTGGCAGGTTTATACTTCCTTCAGCACTGATGCAGCACTTGTTCAACCCTTTTCTCAAATCAGTCAGCGATGGACGTTAATTCATTATCGAAATATACTTACTTCTAATCCACCCTTTTGGCGATATCTTCTGAATAGTTTTATTGTTGGTGTTTCTACAACCTTTCTATGTTTATTTTTGGCTATTCCCGCCTCTTACGCTCTGAATCGTATCCCTAAAAAATTGGCAATGACGAGTCGTTTGGCTCTTGTTGGAGCAGCACTTTTTCCATATGTACTGCTTTTTTTAGCTTTGTTAGAGATTGCACGTGATCTTAATCTTGGCAATAATTTATTGGCTTTAAGTCTTCCTTATGCTGCACTATCACAACCGCTGGCTGTACTTTTACTTAGTAGTGCTTTTAACAACATACCAAGTGAATTGGAGGATGCTGCTAAACTTGAGGGGCTAAGTCTCTGGCAACGACTTCGCTGGGTTTTATTACCGTTAATTGCTCCAGCAACGGCTAGCACGGCCATATTGGTTTTTCTTTTTTCCTGGAATGAGTACCCTATTGCTTTGACATGGATCAGTGAGTCCAGCAAATTGACTCTGCCAGTTGCGATGGCAAGGATTGCAGGTTCATCTGTTTTCTCAGTGCCCTTTGGTGCTTACGCTGCCGCGACGGTGCTCGGTTCTATTCCTCTCGTATTACTCGTGTTGATTTTCCAGAAACCTATTGTTTCAGGCCTAACTAGTGGAGCTGTTAAAGGATGACCCTTCAA
>QCUL01000037.1 GCA_003210755.1 Synechococcus sp. AG-679-C18 | reverse complement strand
GCGTGTTGCGACGATTTAGGCATAGGGACCGAATCGAGTTGCACACGTCGCGCCGCACTTCGCACCGAGTTTGATGGCGTTAATTGTTGCCCATCCCGCAGCAAGACCGGCGGTCACCCCGGCCGCGAAACTATCACCGCATCCATAGCTTTCCAAGAAAGGGCCAGGCAGAGGTTGGGCTTCAAATCGCCCTCCAGGATTGAGAAGACCTCCTTCTTCCCCTTCCGTGGCAATCCGTAAGTTTGGAGGAGGTGCCAGGGCGTTGTCTGCAATCTGCTCGCCCGGATCAAGATTGCTACCGATCAATGCATCGAGTACGACCCTGGCCTCCTGGAGGATTGGTAGCCCTAGCCGTGGTGTTGCCGTTAAAACTTTGGCAGCTCTTGCCAACTGCAAGCCTTGAGTATCGGTGGCTGAGACAAATACTCCATCACAAGCTGCAAGCTGTTCCCAAGGCAATGAATCATCAGCGAGGGGGGTAAGTCGTTCACCAATCACGGTGATGGCTCGATCACCGCTTTTGTCGACGAAGCTGATGCCACGGCGGGTGGGTTGGTCACGCCAGGCAACGATTGGATTCACACCTAATTCACGGAGGCGTTGTTCACTGCGCTCACCGAGTTCGTCCTTCCCCAGAGACGTGAAAAAGCTCACACTCCTGCCTGTCAACTTGGCCAGTTGGACGGCTACTACAGCACCCGCTCCAGCAGGTTCTTCTAGTGATCGATAGGCCCGGCTGATTTGTCCAGGCGACGGCAGCTCCTTCACAGCAAGAAAGGTGACCCATTCGAGGTGACCGACGACTGCTAGCTGGAGATCAATTGGAAGGGATGCCATTTAGGGAATCGGCAATACCGATTTGGCAGCATCTCGCAGCCGGACGTTGATCCGCCCGCCAACTTCAGTGACCTCCACGGCTCCGCCGACGTTCAATTGTTCCTCATCGGGAGTGCCCACCAGAATGGGACTTTCTTCGATGCCTTTCACCTCGACTGGTGCCGTTACCTCATCGACCGAAACCTTCCCTTGTACATCAAGCGCCTTGTTTGATTCCACTAGCACGGGTCTAGTGACTGAAACCTGGCCTTGTACTGGAAGAGTTTTCGTTGCTTCGATGGCAAGTGGTTCCTCACTTTTGACTCGTACCGCAGCTTTAAGTTCGTCGACCGTGACCCCCCCAACGAGTTGGACTGGAAAGGGTTGATCTAAGGGAAGCCCGATAGGGATCGGTTGGCGGAGAATTTGGATGGCAGCCACCGCAACTGCCCATGCGCTCACAGCTAATGCAAAGGGCCAGCGACTGGCCATCACTAAAGTGAACCAGCGCGGATCACCGTGCTCTTGCATGACAGATCGTTCGTTGAAATCAACCTGGTTTTAACGGGTTTCGATAAAAATTAAATGCTTCAGGAAAAATGAAGTGAGTGACCTAAAGCTCGTAGTCCTCTTCAAACCTGTTGAGGAGCCCTTTGTACAGGACAAGAGTGCCTTCACTTTCTTCGGTCATGCCTTCAGCGTCATAGAGCTGAGAGAGATGAGTGCAGGCGGAATGAACCTGTACAAATGCTTCTGCATATTCGTTTTGAATATCTTCCTCGCGAATATCTCGGATTAAGGCCGAAATGAATTCAACTTTCTTATGGGCTGCTTTGATCTCAGCTTCCATATCCTTACTGAGCTTCCGCCGCTTGCGAACCATGACCCTGATCTGTCAGCCCACAACAATAGGCGTGGAAGGCTGACTCGAGGGTCTGATCTCGGGTGCAGAGTCCAATCAGAAACAGAAGGGAAGCATCTGAGTGCTGCAGGTTACGTATCCATCAACGAGTGGTCCAAGGCCAATCTGGTGAAGGATTCCTTGTCCAGTCAGGCCTTCAGTAATAACACCGATCACGAAACCGAGCATTGCTGCGCGGCCATTAAAGAGTTCAACTTTTTTGAGCTGATCTTCGTGGATGGAGCGAGCAGCCTGGTTCTGGAACCAAGAGTCATTTGTTGGTGTGCGATCCATGGAGAAGCTTCAACTGAAACGAATTGTAACAGGGTTTTGACTTGAGCCCGTCTTGTGGCTATGGCCTACGCCATATCACTGGCTTACGACGTTTCGGGTAGAGCTCACGGCATAAGGAGCAAATGGTTCCGTCGCATCCACGAGCAGTGCAATGCTCACGTCCATAAAAAATGATTTGGAGGTGAAGCCTGTTCCAGTTTTCTGAGGGAAAAAGCGACTTCAGGTCTTTTTCAGTTTGTATGACGTTATCTCCATTGCTGAGCCCCCAACGCTGAGCCAATCGGTGGATATGGGTGTCTACAGGGAAAGCTGGTACACCGAATGCCTGGGCCATCACCACGCTGGCTGTTTTGTGGCCAACACCAGGAAGAGCTTCTAGTTCTTCAAAACTGCTGGGCACCTTTCCTTCATGCAGCTCGAGTAACAGATGAGCGAGTTTGTGAATGTTGCGAGCTTTTGTTTTGGCGAGCCCGAGCTGACGAATGTGTCCGAAAATCTCTGCTTCGGTCAGAGTCGACATGGCAATTGGTGTTGGTCCGGCAGCGAACAAGGCAGGCGTGACTTGATTGACCTTTTTATCCGTGCATTGCGCGCTGAGGAGCACAGCGATCAACAAGGTGAAAGGATCGCTGTGATCTAGAGGAATGGGTGGGTCTGGATAGTGTTCATCAAGGCGACACAACACGTGGGTAGCACGCTCTTTTTTGAGCAATGTGTCAATCAGCAGAAGGACTGCCATCATGGCGTCACTGCTTCTGCGGCCATGACTTCTGTTAAAAACGGCGGGTCTTCCGATGCCGCCTCGGCCTATCAGCGAGCGATTGCTCGAGAAGAAAGTGAACCAAATGCTGCAAGGCAGCTTGCAGAAGTTGAGTCCTCTCCGGCCTCACTCCATTCTCTGGAAAAGGCAAAATCAGAAAACGAAAGAGAGGGAGATGACGACCTTTACCGCCACCACAGCAGGCAGCAATCGGTTGAAGGTGGCTGAGGCTTGAATTTTTAATCCGTAATCTGAAGATCCAGATCCAGATCCAGATCCAATTCCAATTGATCAGGAATCAGGCTGTATCACTTTTTTAATGGTGTCCACTCCTTTCTGGATCGCTTCTTGTGGTGCTTCGATCATTCGCTTCTGAGTGTTTGACCAGATTGTCACGGCGTACACGAGTGCTCCGCCAAGGATCAATGCAGCCAAAACAAGGCCAATGCCAGTGCCGCTGCCTCCTTGCTTGATCACGACAGGCTGCTGCTGATTGCTTTCAGACACTGGCAAATTTTTCCCGAGAGTGATCACTCAAAGTTCTTAGCTACGAGAGTGACAAATGTCAGGCTTTTGAACATAGTTCTGAAGCAGGTTTGGCGCACTAATTCTGCTACTGACCAAATTTCAATTCATGGAAACGATGGCTTCATCGATGCACCATCTTGGCTGCGATTAAGGTTGGTCTAGCGTCATGATTAGATCAATAATCTCAAGGGCTCTGCCGTGAACACCGCAGTGAGAGGAATTCTCTATGTATCGGTATGGGTTGTGGTTTGGGGTACTGCCTCATCAATGATTGATTGGATTTTGCTGGGAGGAGAGGTCTATGAAACAGGATCATTTGGACAAGTGGCCACCTTTATCGGCTATGGAGCTGCTTGCTCTGTTTTGGCTGTTCGCTTGTCTGGTCGGTTTCTTAAATCAGCTGATGATCAGGCTGACGGTTGATTCGGAGATCGGGACACTGCGCCTGCTGCCAGCAGGCCAGCGATAAATCCACTGGCATGTCCAATCCAGCTCACGCCGGAGGGTGATGCCCATGGCAACAACCCGGGTAGGGCACTCCCATAAAAAGCAACGGCAATCACGCTTAGAGCAATTGCTAAAAGGCGCCGTTCAAGAAAGCCAATCAGGAGTAGGTAGCCGAGCAAGCCGTAGACCACTCCCGAAAGTCCATGGCTTCCCACCGGCCAAAACAGCCAAACCGGAATTTCCAACAAAATTACTGCGATCCAAACCGCGACGTAACCGCGTAGCCCTTTCAAAAGCACGAGATAACTAAGAGGTAGAAAAACGATGCTGTTTGCGATCAGGTGCCCCATGTCTCCATGGCTGAATGGAGCTGTTAAGAGAGTCCACCAAGGGGTGCCAGGACCCATAGCCAAGTTTCCACGTCCACCGATCAGGAGTTGGTCGATGCCTTCCTGCAGCCAAGACAGGCCCAACAAGATCAAAGGAAGAAAGATCACTGCACTCTGAATGTCACGCCCATAACAGCTGTGATGTCTTTTTCGATTGTGCTGGTGTCATAGGAGCCATAACTCCCCATCTTTGTGGAGTTAGGTACGGTGATCTGAAAGGTGCCCGTATCGGCATTGGTGATGGTTCCGATGCCAGAGCCAGCCTGGCTTGCGATGGCAATCGCTCGTTCTCGAGCATCAGCAGTGGCTTTAGAAAGCATATCGACGCGTTTTTCAGCCAATTTTGTGTAGGTGTAAGCAGGAGGCTGAATAGCTAATGAAATCCCTTCTCCGATCAGGTTGCTGATGGCGTTTGATGCCTTTCGGATTAATTCCACGTTGTTGCTAGCAACATGGATCGACTGTCTCGCTGTCCACTCAGTACTGGTGAGCATGCCGGTGACGCGGTTGCGAATGTCGTTCCGGTCAGTTCTTAAAACAGTGAGTTGTGTTTTGCTTTCGGGGATTTCAGCATCTCGCAGAAACGCAAGCGTGCGTTTTAAATCTGGCTGAAGATTCTGATACGCCTGCTGCTGGCTGAGACCATTGCCACTCACCGTTACGGTCCAATCTGCGAAATCGCTTTTGAGACGTTCCGTGCTGGCCCCTGTGACAGTCACTGTGTCCGTTGCGGTGCGAATGCCCTTAACAGCAACAGCCCCAGCCACAACAAGCCCGCAACTGAGAACCAACATCGGTAAGACCAATGGAGGCGTTCGACGCCATACCGATAGCTGGGTCTGGTCTTGGGAAGGGGGCTCTGGCACTGAAGTTGTCTTTATAACCATTTCAACCGATCTTTGAATTGAGAAATGTTTTGTCGCGATCGCACCTGTGACTGGCTATGACCCGGATTGGTACCTCTGATAGGTAATTGATGCCAAAAAGCGCTGAGGTGATTGTGATTGGCAGTGGGATCGGCGGTTTGTGCTGCGCTGGTCTCACTGCCCGGGCTGGCAGGGAGGTTCTAGTTCTTGAAGCTCATAGTCAGCCGGGCGGAGCTGCCCATGGCTTTGAACGTCAGGGCTATTGCTTTGAATCTGGTCCATCACTTTGGAGTGGGTTATCGCGTTGGCCAAGCAGTAACCCTCTTGCCCAGATCCTCCGTGCGTTGGACCAGCCACTGGATGTCTTTACATACAACGACTGGGATGTCTTGTGTCCTGAAGGGCATCTCCGCGTTGGAGTTGGAGGCGATGGGTTCGAGCGCGTGGTGGAGACATTGCGTGGACCTGAGGCTTTGGCGGAGTGGCAAAGATTCACAGAGGTGCTGCAGCCGATTGCATCTGCTGCAGATGCGTTGCCATTGCTGGCATTACCAGCATCCGTAGATGGGATTGGTCCTCTGCTTAGGCGTAGTGGGCGACTGGTTCAGCATCTTCCAGCTATCCGCTATCTCAGTGGTGCTTTCGGGCCTCTGGTGGATCGTCATCTGCAGGATCCGTTTCTGCGGCACTGGGTGGATTTGCTGTGCTTTTTGATCAGTGGCATGCCGATGGCTGATACCAATGCAGCAGCCATGGCAACTTTGTTTGGAGAGTGGTTTGATCCTCAAGCTTGCCTTGATTTTCCGCAGGGAGGGAGTGCGGCCGTCGTTAATGCTCTCGTGCGTGGCCTCAACGTGAACGGCGGAAGCTTGAGGCTTGGTGCACGGGTTCACCGGGTGTTGCTTGACGGCGACCGTGCCATTGGTGTTGAGCTCAGTAATGGTGAAAGGCTTTATGCCGATGTCGTTGTGAGCAATGCAGATGCCTGGGGTACAGCAGGACTGTTGCCTGAAAGGGCTTCCATGGCTTGGAGTCAAGACAGGCGCTCTACTCCTGCATGCCATTCATTTCTGCATCTTCATCTTGGTTTTGATGCGAGCGGTCTTGAGGACCTTCCGATCCATACGGTTTGGGTTGGAGATTGGGAGCGTGGAATCGACGCAGACCGTAATGCAGTAGTTGTCTCAATTCCCTCTGTGCTGGACCCTTCGATGGCGCCGGAGGGACATCATGTGATGCATGCCTACACGCCGGCTAATGAACCCTGGGAAGAGTGGGACAATCTTCATCGAGGAACAGAGGCTTATCAGGAGCAGCGTGGACGACGTTGTCAGGTGTTTTGGGATGTATTGGAGCAACGAATTCCAGATATTCGCAATCGTTGCAGTGTCGTGATGGAAGGGACGCCTCTCACGCATCGTCATTACCTTTCCACGTATCGAGGCAGTTATGGACCGCGTTTATCAGCTGCGAAGGGTCTGTTCCCTGGGGTGATGACTCCCATTAAGGGATTGCTCCAGTGTGGCTCTAGTTGTTTCCCTGGCATTGGCATTCCACCTGTCGCTGCAAGTGGTGCGATGGCATCGCATGCAATCACTGGTCGTCGGGCTCAGCGTGAATTGCTTCGCTCTCTTGATCTCTGAGAACATCTTTTAAATATTTCAGCGGTATTGAGAGACTGCTGAATGGGAATTTCTTCAACTTGATTGATTCAGTTGATTCTTGCTAACTGCTTTGAAGGTTTACAAGTAAACGAATTATTCCATTCAAAATATCAATCTTGTAAGGATTTTTCAAGGGTCTAGGGAGCTTGGGACGTCAATGTTGATGAGCCTCAATGATTGGGAATCTTGTTCCGGAAGATGCTCATCACCCGCTCGCTACTCCTACAAGACTGCAAGGAATTGCTCGGCATCTGGCTAAAACTAAGTTTCGCAGAATTAGGTTTATTAAAGAGCTTCAATAAACTTCTCAAACATTGATTTAACAAACCAAATATTTAATTTAGTTTTGAATTAATCTTCTCAATTTGAAAAAAAATTGATTTCAAAAGAATTAAGATAATACGTCAAGACATAAATGGCAAAATTACTACGACTCTGGTTTTACGGGAAAAATTTTTAAAATTAAAAATGTTAATTAGGCGATGCTTTTGCGGGCAACGACTGCAAAAAATGGATCGCCTTTACCTCCTACTATCCCCATCAGGCCACCGGCTTTTGTTTCCTCCGCAAAAACACGTACATCAGTCCAGCCATTGGCTTGAAGCACAGTGCCAACATAATCAAGATGTTGTTTATCATCATTATCTGTCCACACTTGTGGTGCTTTTGTGAAAAACATTCGGTTTGAGAAAGCAACAATGGCTGTACCGTTTGGTCTGGTTACACGAAGCATTTCTGCAGCGACGTTTTCTGGTTGTGTCCAATACTGCCAGGCAGCAACAGCAAGACAAGCATCAACCGATTCGTCTTTTAAAGGAATCGTCGGGTCAAGATTCATATCTTGTACGTAATGGCTGTCGAGCCTTGGGTTGGCCACAAGTTCGTCTTCATTCATTCCATGGCCAATCACTCGCTCGTAAAGAATCTCCTCTGGCAAATGGCTTACCCATGAAGAACCCAGATCAAGAACAACGGCTCCTGAAGGAATATGCTCTTTGTAAAAAATGGTGAGGCGTGATCGAAAACCTTCATCCAAGTGCTGGACGAAACGTGGTTCCGAATAAAAGACACGGTCTGGCTCGCGGTCGAGCTTGTAGCGCTGAGCGTCGGTAAGAACTTGAACTGCCATCATTCGATTCTGGCAAGATTAAGAGCTGACCTGCGAGTTTGCGATCCCAAAATTAACTGGTGCGAAATGGATTGGGTCTTCAGGCGATCGAAGGCTGATTAATGAATTCAGCGAAGTTTTTTACGGAAACTTACCTAAGTAAAACGTAGTGATTGGTGAGTCGCACTGTGCGCATATGTTTATTCTTTGAGTCAAGTGCTGTAGCGTTGGTTTTGCATCGGACCTACCCTTTTATGGGTTAAGGGGACAAGGGTTAGGCGCTGACTCTGAAGTTTGAATCTGTTGCCAGCCACTAGTCCAGAACTCTCGATTCTTGAGTTCGTTCCAGTCGATGCGTAATCGTATATTTGAATCAAGAACTGCTTCTAGTTCTACCCATCGCACTTGGTCCTTACCACCCTGCAGAACCAGGCGGAAGTGTCGATAGCCTTGTTTTGGGTAAACGCTTGTCCAAGCGTGGTTAACTTTCCAACTCATGGAAGCAGTGAGTTGTTATCTTTAGCAAATAACACAAACACTGAATATTTCGTGTTTGTGTATCGATGACAAGTCATACACTCAATTGAGATCCAGGTTTGAAAGAGTTGAGCATCAGTCAATCATTTGTTTCAAGGAAGATTTCGACTCTAAGGCATTTTATGGCGTTACAGATAGTTCTGGCTTATGTTTATGACTGATGAATGAAGATTTTGGCAAAACTAGCAGACGTAGGAGTCAAGAGACTTCAACAGTTTAATACTATCGGTGATGCTCGTTTTATTGCGCTCCATAAAACTTTTTTAAATGGTTTGATTCGGAAGTTTGGATTGTCGACCTATCAGCTCTTATGGCTTTCATTCTTCAAAGGTGTTGTGATCGCATTTGTGATTATGTATCTTTACTTAGTATTCCGTTGACTTAAGTTAAGGTAACGAAAATCTCGAGGGATTGCAGCAATTGCAACGGCTTTAGTCAAGATTTATTCGCCGACTATTGTGAGATTTGGTTGTAATGTCAAGGTTTAAAAAAGATTTATATAATGATCTGATTGATATTATTTTTTTAGCATATATAGATAGCGAACCAGTTTTGTGTCTGAACCGCCATTGCAGACATAGACCCCCAATGTGGCAACTTCTTCCTTTGTCCAGCTTTGCGCTAATCCGCTTCCGCGAAATCTACGAGCGCAAGCTTGCCACTGGTAAGCATTGTCTACAAATGGATATGCGCAGAAAAGTAGAAATAGGACAAAAATTATTTTTGAAATATTATTAATTGCTAGAAAAGATTTCAAGGGAAGAGCTCATGGTGGTGTTATTTTATATCAGTTTCCACTTAATCGTCTCATTAGGTAAAGGGAAAGATAAACTATCGTAAGAAGCTATCCAGGGATGAGGCTCTCTACGCCATTGCTGCTTTTACTAAGTTTAGCAAGTTGTTCAACAACTTATTCTTCAGTGGAGCAAGCGAGTACAGCTTGCAATTCGTGGAAGGAAAAGGGTGAAATAATAAATTACAATCATGATTTAACTTGGACAGAAAAGTTTTGGAAGTTTGACAAAACAAATCCTGAACCTTCCATAGAAACTTTAGAGTGGGAAGACTGGTTTGAAAAAAGAAAACTTTATTTTGCTTCTAGTCCTAAAAAAGAGATCAGTGTTGCTTCACGTGAGTGCAAACTAGATCCAGATGCTGCTCAGGTTTTAGGATTTGAAAATAGAGCGGTCAAGGACGGAACCTGGAAAAATATAGATGGTCAAAGGGGTGTTTTTGAGCTGATTAAGTCTTTCAGTTATTGATATAATTAGGCGATATAATAATCAGCTGTTAATCATCTCGCCTAGTTTCATGTGCGCACTTGGCTTTATATAGCTATCAATTTCTGCCTGAGGTGCTGTTAATGCGTGGTTTAAGGTGTCATTAATATGATTTAAAATATTAACCATGTGATGCAGCTTTCGGTTGTGATATTTATTCTTGCAAAATAAGTTTTTGATGGAATTGGCTTGAGATAAGATTGTAATTGATGAGAATATGGCAAGACGAAGAACTCCTCCCCACTTTGCTTCAATCAAAATGATTGGAAAAACAAAGGATATGAATTGTAAGGAGTCTTTCGTTGTTATTCACTTTCTCCATTCTTTTTATTCAGTATTTTCCAGGGCCTACTGCACAGGAGGATGACCGCAATCACAATCTTTGCATTGAATATCTGTAATCGCTTAACAGCTTTGGAGCTTTATTGGTCAGTAAAAGATCCGCAGCAAGCTGACATGCGTGGTTCTCCATTGTTGGGTTTTGCTGTTTCTGATTTATCTTTTTTAAAACCTCATTCTTTGAGTGCCCCATTCTTCCTGAATTCATTGAATCGACTGATCTCTTTCCTTAGGAAAGTTTTTTCGTTTTCGCTTAAGACTGAGTTCGAAGCGTTGTCAAGTTTTTCTTGCAGGCTTTCTGTTCTGTAGTCAAAGTAATCATTGCATTTTCTTCTAGACCATTCTTTTTCTGAATGAGATTTAACACCATTAAGAATACAGGAAGCACCTTTCTTGAAGCTATTGATTCTCAAGTTTCTTTGATTTATTATCATGGCAGAAAAACCTATCACGATGATCAAGGGGACGGAAAAACTACGAATTTTACTGCTCATAGTTGATCAATCTGTATGAAAATTACTGATAGTAATGACAATAATTAGAGATAGTAACTTCGTCTTCCCACTTTCCTTCGATCTTTTCCATTCTTAAACGTTTCATCGCATCTAAATCGTCAATCTGACCTGCAGCAACTAAAGCACACGTCCGTTTGCTTTTGTCATTCCAGGTTTCACAGGAGGTCATTAGAAGTAACAAAGGTAGGAGTAGAAATACTGATAACTTTTTCATTTTGGGCTTGGGATCTAAATGTTTGGGCCGCAGGATACTTTTACAATATTCCTAATCCAACCATTCAATCATTGCTGCATCGTTAATGATAATTATACAACCGAAAGCAGTCTTGATTCCATTTGTGATCAGATGAAGGAGCGATCTGCGAGCTGCTTCAAATCAAGTTCCTGGCCCATCTTTCAAGTTATGCGCTGTGTTGGATCATGAAACCACCATCTACAAGCAGCATCGAGCCAGTAACAAAACTTGCCTGGTCAGACAACAACCAGACGACGGCATTTGCCACATCATTGGGTTTGGCCATACGGCCAAGGGCATGAAGTTGTTTCGCTCGGCGATGGAGCTGATCTGGTTGGTTGCTTGAGGCCAGAGCTTGGTGAGTGAAACCACCATCTACCCATCCAGGGGCGACGTTGTTCACTCGAATGCCACGACCTGCCAGTTCACCTGCCACTGCGTAGGTCAAGCTCAGCACAGCTCCTTTGGAGGTGGTGTAAGCGCCTCCATCATTGGATCCAATAAAGGCTGAAACGCTGCCAATGGTCACAATTGCACCGTTGTTGTCCTCCAGATGCGGAATTGCAGACCTCAACGCATTCATGGTGCCGTCGACATTCACAGCCATCACTTCATCCCATTGATCCTTAGGCATGTCGGCGATTGAACCTGTTCGCAGGATCCCTGCTGCTGTTACCAACCCGCGTAACGGGCCAAGGCGTGCAATCGCCTTCGTCGCTACAGCCGAAACATTGTCCTGGTCGCGGACATCAATTCTGAAGCCTGCAGCTGTCCCTCCACTTCGCTGAATATTGGCTGCAACCTTCTCAGCTTTTGAGCCATCGATGTCACAAACCGCCACCACGGCACCCGCTTGTGCGGATTCGATTGCGATAGCGCTTCCAATCGACCCAGCGCCACCAGTCACCATCACATGGCCGCCGTTGAGATCAATATGTTTCATACATTCATTGTGCATCTGGGAGTTGCTTTCATTCTCAGCGTGGTGCCGGTTTGACTAAATTTAATTGATTTGAATGGTTTTACGGCAGAGTTTAATTGCCGTCAGCAATGGCAATCTGATTGCATAAAAAAACCCAGTAATAGGATTGACTGGGTTTTAAAGTAACCATTGATTTGAAAAAAGCTTATTTAGAGCAGCCTTACTCTAAGAGTAGCTAAATCTCATTATTGGTAATTATCTTAACTGATCAACCTACGAATTCACGTGGTTTTGCAATTCCTGCAGGTGAGGAGCCTTTTAGGTAAGCAATCATTGTGTCAGCATCGGAGACTTCAAATGGATCACTAGGACAGCTGTCCTCAAATCCAGGTTCGACAAACATTTTTTCAATTGTTCCATTATTAACAAGCATTGAATATCTCCATGAACGCATCCCAAATCCAAGGTTATCCTTACTGACTAACATTCCCATTTTACGGGTGAATTCGCCATTCCCATCAGGAAGTAAAAAGATGTTTTTTGCTCCTACATGTTTTCCCCATTGAAACATCACGAATGCATCATTAACAGAGAGACAAACAACTTGATCTACTCCTTGGGCACGAAACTCTTCGTAAAGCTCTTCGTATCGGGGCAGGTGATTAGATGAACATGTTGGAGTAAACGCTCCAGGGAGTGAAAAAAGAACAACTTTTTTGTTTTTGAAAATGTCCTCGGTGCTGAGATCTTTCCAGCTGAAAGGGTTTGGACCATCAATGCTTTCATCGCGGATCCGCGTTTGAAATACAACAGCAGGTACTTGGTCAGAAATTTTCATTTGTCCACAGGGTTGAAAGGCTAGGGAGGAGGTATCCAGCCTCTTCCATTATGTAGGATGAACAGGGTTTAAAAGACGAAAGTAGCTCTTTTGTTTTATACTTCTGTGTTGTTTTATACTCGGACGTCAGGGTTGCTCAATGTTGAGAGAAGATAGTACTTCCTTAGATTAGTTGCATGACATCTGTTGACAGCGAGTTTTATAATAATTTTAACAGTTCAATTGGTTCGTATCATCTTCAATAATTATTTTTTAAAAGAGATCGTTACTCCGAAGTATCTTTTTTATGACTTTCTGCTCTTGGTTTGACTAATTATTATCAAGTTCGATGAGCTGTGCAAAAGTGACGACCGCTTCACTTTGACATCATCGAGATGGCTTTTGATGAAGAGAGAGTCTTTATATCAATGAACAGATTCTTCATGTGTTCTGTACGGATTTTGGTTGTCATGGACTGTGACAGGAACACGCCTAGAGGATCAACTCCCCCCATTTTTCACTAACCTTCGGCATCGATTACATCGGAACCATTACTGTTTTGGTTTAGTTCCAAGGATATTAAAAAACGTTGAGTGATCGAACTTCGTAATGTTTAATGCCTAGTTTACCCGCCGTTCTCAAAATTAATTAGGCTTAGTTGAGAGCTGTGTCATGTTTTTAGGAATTCTCCCCAAGATGCAGACGATCAAACACTTGGGACGATGTGAGTTACGAGCCCAGCGCTGACCCATCGAATCACTCCGCTGTCGACATCAGCCACCTGAAACATGGCTGGAAGGTTTGGGTTACACGCACCTCCCTCTACATGGATCACATCGGCCATCCACCAGCGTTCTTTGTTCCACTTCTGGCCCGCTTCAGGTAGGTGCTGAACGATGACGGTCATTCCGGCCCGTACGGATAGGAACAGAGGGGCACTTCTCATCATTAAGGCTTTCTTTGATTTCTCAATCAACAATTACTTCCTGCGTAGACCACCTTTTCTAACAGACTTACTCCTCTGAGTGTTCTCTAAGTGTTACTAACATTTGACTGTAAGGTTTGCTGTATTACTCTGATACCAACAAAAATATACGTAAGGGGATGTCAGCTAAACATGATTGAATTTTAGCGGAGTCTATGCTGAATATTGATTCTGTTTGTAGTTAATAATTGATTTTGCCGATGGGAAGTTAATAGCAATTTATGGGCATGGCTGTTAACGCTTTATGTTGTGACTATGGCTAATAAATATACCTTACTATTTTTTGATGCTGTTCTGAAGCCAGTAACTAATTGCACTAATCTAAAATTGTAAGCATTTTTTTAATTGATTACGTTTAGTCTTTCAATTCCTGTAGCTTTGACCCAAGAAGCCAAGGCTTCTAGGTGGACTCGACTTGGGATGCATAAGCACCCATTCCCAGGATCACACTGATGTATCCCGAGTCCACTGCGATCAGTGTCAAAATTTGGCTGTAAGTTCATCCAAATATCTTTTCCCCAACTTTCTGGCTGTCCTAACTGATAGCTTCCAATCGGCAGAGGTGCACCATTCCCTGGGCTCCATCTACGATCGGTGTCCTGTTGATTTGCAAAACCACTAACAGCAGGCCATTGCGCTAAAAGTTTTTTATCACCAAAAAGCTCGAGAACCCACCGACCCTTGCTTTGTTTATCAGGGATGTTGGATCGACGAGCGTTGAGTGAAATGGAGTCAACATGATGTCTCTTTAGTAATAAAGGAGTTGGACCTTCCTGGCCTGGAATTTTCATAGATAATCCATCAGAAGAATTGACTTTGATGGTTGTATTATTGTTTGTTGTCACTGGTTTGATTTTAGCTCCGCAACTTGCGGCCAATAATATTGGTGTTGTCAATAGAAAAACATAAATGAAGCGAATCATGCTTTAATTAAAGGTATTAAGGTATTTGTGAAAAATACTTTTTACAATAACACATCTTCTTTGGGAGAGTGAAGAGTCTCGATAGTCTATTGAGGCCGTCAAAGAGTTTGTTGACAATTCATGTCTTGACTTGAATGTTCCAAATAGTTATTTTGATTGTAGCAGTTGTTGACTCGGAAATATTTGATTTCACAGTCTTGATCGACAAGATTGGTTTCTTCTTCGCTCCCTTTCTGATTGATGTCCATTGATTTTAGGTCATATTCCTTTTAGTGAGATTTGTAAATTACCGAGTTCATAAGTTCGTCTCTGTTTAGTGCCTTGTTTGTTGTAAGATGTCTAATTATGATGATTGCATGACATTGAAAACGATGAATTTTTTCATTTTCGTACGCTTTTTAATCTAATGGTGTATCAGTAGCTGTAGATTGTGTCAACATAGATGCATCGCGATGATCATTCTCAATTTCAACGCTCTTTATCTTGACTAATAAGATGTTATGTAGTAGGCCTATCCTAAGTGCTGAGCTGTTTGATATAGCCGTTGCTTCTTCCTCATTAACCGCGGAAGAGGAAGAGATGATTGATTTTGTTAGATGTACTGGAGTCATAGACGAACTATCAATTAGGAAAGGGCTTTCCTTACCTTCCAAGCCTCCCTCTCTTTGTTTACTAGCAAATATATGCGAGAAAGTTGGATCCAGTATTCCTGATCACTTTCAGTCTGTTATGAATTGGTCCAAGACACAAAGTTCTGACGGAATTGCTTGGAAAGGAAACTTGATATGTGCGATTGCTTTTACAAGTGATGGAGTTGAAATTTCTCCCAATGCAGGCACATCACTATATTTTACGTTTGTGGTTCACAAAGAATTGTTTGTTGGATTGGGATAAAAAAGATTAGATTAAAAATTCGTTTCAATGTTTTTATAAATTATATTTGTAGATTTGAGTGCGAGTAATGTGACCTATTTATGATCATTATCCATTCTCTATATGTACTCTTTTTCTGAGTCTCTGACTTTTGTTATGACATTTTAATGCATACATGTTGTTGAATTTTAATTCACTTATTGTTCAAATTTACTTAATGAATGATTTTTACTGGTTTTTCGTCGAGTTTCCTGTTGTGTCTTCGCCTTTATGTTCATCATCGTTTCAGTTTCGCTATCCTTAGAGCTTTGTTTTAACTAAGATAGCTGTAAGCACGCTTAAAAGTTTGATTGAATTGTGGATTTCCGTATTAAATGTGGACTTTGCTCATTTTGTTTTTGGAACTTTATATGATTTTTTGTATGGTTTTAGCCAGGCTTGATAATTGCTGAATATCAGAGAGGTTACTTGGATTGGTATTAAATGAACTGCTCAAAGACTCATCTTTGAAATGTTCGGTTGGGTCATGTTTGATAATAGCATTTGTGAATAAGCAATGAATTATTGTGTTATCTACAGATCTGACAAGTAGAAAGATTTGTGAAGTCCTAAAGCGTAAGGGTTTTGATTGTCGGCTTAACATTTTTAGGGAAAGTGAGCCTGAACTGGCGACTGTTTGGATTTGTAATAGCGAAATGTGGTGGATGGTTGAAGGAGTGTGGAGTGTTCAAGACGATACAAATGATAAAGAGCATTGTAATTGTGATATCCAGTTTAAAGCTCAGATTTTGTTTATGGATCGTGCAGGATGCGAACTCGTGATCTCCAGAGTGAATCGGTTGTTGATCGGAGTCAAGACGTACCTATGCGGTGAAAAGGATTTTTTGAGACCAGTTCCTCTTTTAATTGTTCATACTATTCCATTGATTTATGATGATGAGATAGATACTGAACTAATTGTCAAGCAATTCTATCAATTTAAGGCAGCTGTATGTCAGTCAATTGGATGCGAGGAAGGCAGTCCTACTTGAATGAGCGATAAAATGAAGTAACTCAATAACCGCTATGTTGTTCTGAAAATATGTTTTACTATTGTTTTAATCGATGAAACCTTAATCCTTACCAAGCATTGCTAGTTTTTTTGTGCGTAGTGATCGAATGCATTAGTTTTGTTCTGTGAGTATTTTTACCATGCCTGTTTTCTGAATTGTGTTGTCTAGAGAGTCGCTAATTGCATTAAGAGTCAATTTTTTGCTATGGATAAGTTTTGTTTTTGCTATCGTTAGTGGTTGACTATCTTTTCTTGATTTTTTGTTTTCTGTGCTATTCAAATTCTTTTAATATATTTGTCTTCTTGGCTATTAGGGATTCTCCCTGTTTAAGCATGATTCGCTTTTGTTGTTAATCAACTTGCTGTTATTTCGTATTTCGTTCATCAACCTTGAGTGAGCCTCTTCCATTTGCATTTGATGTTTGGTCGTGTTTTCTTTTTAAATTGAGGTGTCTCACAATGGAGGCAATAATCCATTCTTAGTTGCTCTGGAATAAAAGCTTTGCCTAGTTCCAATCAAAGCTAGGGTTAGCGTTTTCCCCTTTGCGTTTATATTTGTGATGTTTTAAGTTTTGTTTGTTTGCGCATTCGGTTTCGTCTATGACATGGACGCTTTCGGCGTAGCAGCGCTCATTAGTAATGAGATTTTGCTACGAATCATCTATATGAAATGAGCATCAGCAAGCATTGCTAAGCATATTGAGGTTGTTCCTCCTTTGTCCATTTGGCACTCAGATTCGCTTGTAGTCGAGTGATTCGAATCTTGTAACGCTGCTTTGTCGTAGGTCTGAACGTTCTGAGCTTTGACGTTTTCTAGCTTGTGACTACCGATTCTGGGGATGTTGTTCCTGTGGATACATGATTTTTGTGAATTTTATGATTTTTTTTGTGTCTTTGTATCGAGGTGAACGACGATCGGTTTGGCGAATGGTTAGTTTTATTTTGTAGTAATCACTACATCTTGCATCGTTCACCTCGTTGTTTCGAGGCGCAGACCAGCCCAAGCCAAGGAACGGGGACTTGGGTTTTCTCGGAGAACATCATGAGTACTCTTCTTTATCGAGGCCAGGCTTACACAATCCATGAGTCGCCAGTAGCGAAATCATGTGTTGAACTTACCTATCGACATGAACATTACAACTCATGCCGTGATCAGGTTAGAGCAGAAATGTATCAGCATCCTTCTTTGACTTATCGAGGTATTTCTTATTTTAAATAAATAGGACTTTAGTTTTTTCATTATTTATTGGCCCGGTAATTCAAATTATCGGGTTTTTTATTGGTTGTTGGTTTATTTGAGGTTTGACTATCTATCCCAGATGCTTTTGCAATTTGCTTTTTTGTATTGCCTCTTCGCGTCTCTATAACTCTTGTTTTGCTGAGAAAGCTCTTCACTTGCCTTGTTGACTAGGCTTTCGTCTTTTTGGGTTGAAATTATATATCTATTAATGCTCATTTTTGTGCCTAGTTTATTCATGATTCTGGTGAGTAGCTCACACTCTGTCATTGCATGGCTACGTGTCGACTGGAGAGCTCCCACCATGATCATCATGGCAATGGCTGTTAAAGTTTTCATTGATTGACGAGTGTGCGTAGTGAAAGATGCATTTTTTGTTTGTTTATCCTAGATCTCGCTTACGCTGCGTTGATTAAGTTTCTGAGACCAATCCTGGAGATTTGGATGAATGCGAGAACGATTGCGGTTAGTGGGGCCTCTGGAAAGACGGGGTTTCGCATTGCTGAGGAGTTGTTGGCAAGCGGTGATTGTCCTCGTTTATTGCTGAGGTCTTCCTCGTCGATTCCCCACACTCTTGGAGATGCTGAACAGGTTCGCCTCAGCTTTCAGGATTCTGTTGCTTTGGATTCAGCCCTTCAGGGTGTGGATGCCTTAATCATTGCCACTGGTGCTAAGCCTTCGATCGATTTGACAGGACCAATGCGTGTTGATGCTTGGGGCGTGCGTTCTCAAGTGGAAAGTTGTTTAAGAGTTGGGGTCTCTCGAGTGATTCTTGTCAGTTCGCTCTGCGCGGGGCGTTGGCGCCACCCTCTCAACCTGTTTGGGTTGATTCTCGTTTGGAAGCGAATCGGTGAAGAATCGTTGGAACGCAGCGGTCTTGATTGGACTGTGATCAGGCCTGGTGGTCTTAGTGAGCGAGAGGAGTATCTGGACGACGAAGGTGTCTTATGGACAGGTCCGGATCAGCAGGAAAGTAACTCAATACCAAGGCGATTAGTGGCTCGTTGTTGCTTGGAGGCCTTGGACACTCCTAGTTCGATCGGGCAAATTCTTGAAGTCACAAGCAGCCCCTCTCAGCAGAGGGTTTGCTTATCAGATGCTCTCTTGAGTATTAACTCTTAGAGACCCGTCCCCATTCTTGTGCGATAAATCAAAGGTCAGGTTTTTAGCTTTGACCGTTTAATCAGATTAATCAGATGGGCCGCCACCCATCTTTTTAATGATTGCGATCTTGTTTGATTCTCTAGATCTGATTAAATCTTAAATAATGCTTTTGCTATTGATAAATTCGTGAATGCCAAGTCTTCCCAGCTCTCTGCCATAGCCACTGTCTTTGACTCCTCCAAAGGGAACACGCGGATCACTTTTAACTAAATCATTGATCGCGATGCATCCTGCATCGATCTTCTCCATAGCTATTCGCATCGCTTTTTTAGTGTTTTTTGAGAAAATCGCTGCCCCCAGTCCAAAGCGAGTGTCCGTTGCAAGTTCAACAGCATGAGCGTCATCATCTGCATGAACGAGACTCAGCACTGGCCCAAAAATTTCATCATCAAATGCGGGCATCCCTGGTTTGACATTTTCCAGGATGGTGATTGGATACCACCAGCCCTGTTGTTCAGGTATAAATCCACCTTGATTGAGGATTGCTCCCTTTTCAACGCTTTTTTCAATCTGCGCATGTACCTGCTGCTGTAGATCTAATCGCGCTAATGGTCCAATATTGTAAGCAGGATTCATGGGATCACCCATGATGTATGAATCTATTTTTTGATCTAATATAGCTAGGAATTGATCATAGATTTCATTGACAATAATGAGGCGCTTTGCTGCAATACAGACTTGCCCAGAGCAAAGCATTCGACTCGCTGCGCATCGATCTGCTGCAAGTGCAAGATCTGCATCGTGAAAGATCAAATAGGGATCCTGACCTCCCAGCTCCAAGACACATTTTTTTAGATTGGCTCCAGCGATTGATGCAATAGAGCGACCTGCACTTTCACTTCCTGTGAGAGTGACAGCACGTACTTTTTTGTGTGAAATTACAAGTTCAGCATCTGATGCGTGGATTGGCAAGTTTATGAAGACTCCCCTAGGAATCCCGCAGGTATCAAATATTCTTTGAATTGCGCTACTACATCCCGGTACATTGGATGCACCTTTTAGTAGCAATGTGTTCCCCGCCATCAGTGCAGGAGCAATGGCGCGAAATGCTTGCCACATTGGGAAATTCCATGGCATCACTGCAAAGATTACTCCAAGTGGTTTGGATGTTATGACTGCATCTTTTCCATCAAGATCGATTGTTTCGTCTGCAAGATGCTGCTGCCCGTTAGTTGCATAATATTCGCAGACCCAAGCACATTTTTCGATTTCAGCTATAGATTGTCGTAAGGGTTTACCCATTTCGGCTGTGATGCATTCAGCCAATTTATGTTTGTCTGATCTCAATGTCTTCGCTACTTGGTTGAGAGCTTTGGCTCTCAACGCAAATTCTGTCTGCTTCCATTGTTGAAATCCAATGTCTGCTAGTTCAATCGCTTCGATGATCTCTTCTTTCGTGAATAAAGGGTAAGTTCCAATGACCAATCCGCTGGCAGGATTAATTGCTTCAAGACTTTGCTTTTTTGACATTCCTTTCCACATCAGGATTGCTTTCGTCAGCATGGCCAGTGATTTGAAATTTGTCCATTTTCAGGTCCAGCGAACAGGATCTTTGGAAAAATGGTGTAAGCATGAATCTGCTTCATCGCCAAGAAGATCGCGACTTATTGTGAGACAGATTGCATTCAATGGCAGGGCAAATGAGCTTCCGTCACTATCGAATGGACCCTCTACATAGGCACCGATTCGTTCGGCCATGAGGAAGCCTATGAAAAGTATAATTCCGGTTATATCTCCTATCCAGGATGATCCGT
>QCUL01000036.1 GCA_003210755.1 Synechococcus sp. AG-679-C18 | reverse complement strand
TCGACCTGCCTAAATCCTCGACTGCTCGAGGTGAGCGATACATTAATGATCTACAGCGGACGCGATGTGGATCAAGCATCCGGCAGCTCTCCTCGGGTGGAAACTCTCAATGCAGCCCACTTGCGCTGGCTGTTGACTTCTGCTCAGATCAGTTCATCCAACAAATGGACGGATCAACCGCAGGCCATGCTTCTTCAGACCTGGCTTTTCAGGAAGCTGAGGGTGCTCGTTGCTTTGGAGAAAGACGACACAAGAGCTGATCGATTGCTTTCCCTTGTCGTTTTGAGGTCTCTAAACCGCCGCAGTAGTTGTTGGCAGCTTGAACTCGAGGAACGCCAAGATCCAACGAGCACCAGCAGAATTTCTGTGATCCGGCAGTTGCTCCATGAAGCTCTCAGTGATGGGGTCGCGCGTTCACAGAGTTGGTTGATCCGATGCGATAGCAACGATCAAGATCAGCTTGATCTTGTCCGTGAATTGGGATTTCAACCACTCAGGAGATTTGGGGTTTGGAGTGTCGATCCGCTCTCCGTTTCTGGAACAGTGGTATCGGAAATGCCGAGTCATTGTCGCTGGAGCGCTCTTGACAACAGCACTGCAAGACAACTGCTCGCTCTCGAGCAAGCCTGTTGTTCAACGCATCATCGGCAAATTCTTGATCGCCAATGGCAGGATCTTGTTGATCAACGTTCGAATGGTTGTGGTCTTTTAGAGCGGATCGATTCAGATCAGAATCAAGTGCTTGCAGGTCTTGTTGCTAGACCCTCTGGGTTTGCCAGACCAAGGCTTGAATTACTGCGTGGTTTGGCCTGGGATGACCGCCTAACTGATGCCTTGCCTCCCGCTTTGCAGCGCTTGGCCCGACTTAAACCAGCCCCTGAATTGTTGGTCGATGAGGATGATGAACGTCTCCAGGCCATCGTTCAGCGTTGCGGATTCCAGTCCCATCAAAGCCAGTTAGTCCTGGGCCGTAGCCTCTGGCGGAAACTAGGAAGTAGAGAACTCAGTGGCATCCGTCCAATTGAATCAATGCTGGGTCGTCTCCAGCCGCAGCAGCCGCCGTTACCTACTCCAACATTGGGACGAGAGCGTTGATGTTCAAACCATCTCCGCGCTCAATGTTGAGTTTGGATGTTGGCCGCAAGCGCATCGGCTTGGCAGGTTGTGATGCGCTGGGCATCACGGTGAGCCCCCTACCAGCTCTTTTGCGCAGCGTTTTTAAGCGAGACCTTGGTTATTTGCAACATGTGTGCAAGACCCGTCGTGTGTACGGCCTCGTTGTGGGTCTACCTCTTGATTCAGAGGGTCAATTCACTGAGCAAGCCGCCCATTGCCAGCGCTACGGCCAGCGTTTGGCCTTGGCTCTAAATCTGCCTCTGGCACTCGTGAATGAACACAGCAGTAGTTGGGCCGCGGCAGAGCGTTATGGCCTGGGAGGGGATCGCAGCGGCAGTCTCGATAGTGCGGCAGCCGCATTGCTGCTCGAGCAATGGCTCGCTGATGGGCCAGAGCCCGAGCCGGTCAACATGGCGACCCCGTCTCATAGCGGGAAGGACGGCGATGAAGGATCCTGAAGAGACTGATTCTTGAACGATGAGTTCCAGCGGCCCCAATAACAGCGGTGATGTTCCAACCCTGTTGGTCAAAAGTAGTGAAGGGCGTGATCTTCTTTGTTTTCTTGAGCAGTTGATTCCGCTCGATAACCAGGACTATGCGTTATTAACCCCTGTCGATACTCCTGTTTGCTTGTTCAAGTTGAAAGAAGGTGATGAGCCTCAGCTGATTGACAGCATCACAAGCAATGAGCCGATTCTCTCTGTTGCTGATGTGGTCCTTCAAGAGCATGACCTCACTCTTGTTCGCTCCGCTGTAACCCTCACAGTGAATGGAGAGCTTGATGAGCCTGATCCTGAAGATCTTGATGATGATGAAGCGGGTGATGACGAGTCCGAAACCTTTGAATTGCTTGTGAGTTTTTTGGTCGAAGAGCAAGAGTACGGGCTTTATATCCCCTTGGATCCTTTCTTCGTGGTTGCCAAAATGGATGATGGCGCCGCGATCCTGGTGGAAGGAGAGGAGTTTGATCAAATCCAACCCAGAATCGAAGCTGAGCTTGATGAGCGTGAGCTGTCCGAGTGATACGTCGTGACTGGCTTCGACCAGATTGGGATCCAGGCTTAACTCTGGCCCACCTTCCCTTAGAGCCCCTACTTGGCAGAGGAATTAAGACACTGTTGCTGGATGTAGATCGCACTCTCCTTCCAGGACGCGATGTTGAGCTGCCGGCTTCGGTTCTTCACTGGGTGCAATCAGCTCAACGGCACACTTATCTCCATTTGATCAGCAACAATCCGTCCCGGCAGCGGATTGGGGCTGTGGCTGACCAACTTGGTATCGGCTTCACCAGCTCTGCGGCGAAGCCCCGCAGAGGTGCGATCCGTCGTGTGATGCAGACACTTGAAGTAAGGCCTGATCAAATTGCGATGGTTGGCGATCGCCTATTTACGGATGTTCTTGTTGGAAATCGGCTTGGACTATTTACCGTTTTGGTTAGGCCTCTCAGTGCAGACGGATCACCCTGTCGGCATGACCGTGTTCAAGTTTTTGAGCGACAATTGGCTCGATGGCTGGGAGCAGGACACGCATGAGCCTGCGGGTGGTGAAGGTTGGGACGAGTCTGCTGCGCAACACGAAAGGTCGTAGCACTGCTGATGCGATAGCAGCACTTTGTCTCAACCTCGCCAGCTGTCTTCAAAGAGGGGATCACGTTGTACTTGTTACCAGTGGAGCCGTTGGCCTCGGGTGTCAACGGCTGGGCCTGAAGACCAGGCCATCGACGGTCACAGGTCTTCAGGCTGCTGCCGCGATCGGTCAAGGTCAGCTGATGGCTCTCTATGAAAAGGCCATGGCGTTGTATGACATTCCCGTCGCCCAAGTTCTTCTTACAAGATCTGATTTGGCCGATCGTCGTAGTTATCAAAACGCTTCAACAACTCTGCACCAACTGATCGAATGGAATGTTCTTCCTGTCGTTAACGAAAACGACACCGTGTCTGCTGCTGAATTGCGTTTCGGAGATAACGACACCTTGTCTGCGTTGGTGGCTGCTGCGATTGATGCCGATGATCTGATTCTTCTAACCGACATTGATCGCTTGTATTCAGCTGATCCAAGAAGTGATGCATCGGCTCGTCCAATATTTGATGTCCGCCACCCAGCTGAATTGCAGGCGCTTGAAGAGGGCGCAGGGGACGGAGGCCGATGGGGGACTGGAGGAATGATGACCAAGCTCACGGCAGCTCGTATAGCCACCGCTAGTGGCGTCACTGTTCATTTGGCTGATGGTCGTGATCAAGGCATGCTCGAGAGAGTGTTGAGTGGTGGACGAGGTGGAACGGTCTTCCATCCCCATCCTCAACCACTTGGACAGCGAAAAAGTTGGCTAGCGCATGCTTTGCATCCCCAGGGCAGTCTGCGAATTGATATGGGTGCTTGCAGAGCACTTCGTCACCAAGGCGCCTCTTTACTTCTGGTGGGAATCACTGACGTCTCAGGTGAGTTCAAGGCCAATCAACCTGTGCTGATCCTCGATCACGATGGTCATGAAGTGGCTAGAGGTTTGAGTTCTATTGGCAGCGAAAGACTTAGAGACCTTGTATCGAAGCCTGCGCAGACTGGTAAGGAAGGCAACTCTCCTGTCGTCGTCCATCGCGACCTACTTGTTCTAAGCACGCCTACGATCCGCCAACAGGACCTCTGAATCCATGCGTTTCAGCCAGTTAATCGACGCCTTGCAGGACGGGGAGGCAGGTCTGCTGGAGCATGGGCTCGGCAGTGATCCTGAGCTCCGCGGTGCTGCGTCTCTGGAAAGGGCGGATGAGGATCAACTCAGTTTTCTTGAAAAAGGTAATGCTTTGATCCAAAGCCTTGAAAAAAGCAAGGTTGGTGCAGTTTTAATCCCAGATCAGGACGACCTCAAGGCATTGGTAACCCGGCGTCAACTGGCTTGGGCCGTGATGCGTGATCCTCGTCTGGCCTTTGCAGAAGCGCTGGAAAGACTGCATCCTCGTCCGAGAATCGAGGCAACGATCCATCCATCGGTTGTGATCGGTGACAGAGTCCAAATTGATTCCGGTGTGTCGATCGGTCCTTACGTTTGTATTGGTGACGACACTCGCATTCGCGCTCACAGCACGATTCACGCAGGCGTGGTGATTTACGGAGATGTGGTAGTTGGTCAGCACTGTGAGTTGCATGCCAATGCAGTGCTTCACCCTGGCGTACGCCTAGCGAATTATTGCGTGGTTCATTCCAATGCGGTGGTGGGCTCAGAGGGGTTTGGATTTGTTCCGACCGCTAAGGGATGGCGAAAAATGCCTCAAACCGGCCTTGTGGTCCTTGAGGAGGGTGTTGAAGTGGGTTGCGGCAGCACGATTGATCGCCCGTCTGTTGGTGAAACCCGAATTGGTGCGGGAACAAAGATCGACAATCTCGTGCAAATCGGCCATGGCGTTGTCACTGGAAGGGGCTGTGCCCTGGCCTCTCAGGTGGGTATTGCGGGCGGCGCTCGCCTTGGAAATGGGGTGATTTTGGCTGGACAGGTTGGTGTGGCCAATCGAGCGGTGATTGGTGATCGCGCGATCGCGAGTTCCAAGAGCGGGATTCATGGTGAGGTGGAGCCCGGTGAAGTGGTGAGTGGTTATCCGGCTATTTCCAACAGGCTTTGGCTGCGTTGTTCAGCAGCGTTCAGCAAATTGCCTGAGATGGCTAAACAGATCCGCGAACTCAAGAAAGCTGCTCAGTAATCTTTTTGGTTATCCCCTCTGAGACCCAATGCCACAGCATCGCGTTGTTTTGCTTCCAGGTGATGGCATTGGTCCAGAGATCACAGCCGTGGCGAGGCAGCTCCTTGAAGCCGTGTCTGCTCGACATGGTTTCACGATCGAGTTCAGTGAAGCGCCGATCGGTGGCTCTGCCATCGATGCCACCGGTGAACCCTTACCGGCGAGCACCCTTGAAGCTTGTAAGGCTGCCGATGCCGTTTTGCTTGCAGCGATCGGGAGCCCTCGATTTGATGCTTTGCCGCGTGAACAACGGCCTGAAAGTGGATTGCTAGCCCTGCGCTCTGGCATGGAGCTATTCGCCAATCTCCGACCAGTCAAAATTGTCCCTGCCCTGATTGGTGCCAGCAGCCTGCGACCTGAAGTTGTGGAAGGGGTGGATCTCATGGTGGTGAGGGAACTCACCGGAGGTATTTATTTCGGAAAGCCGAAAGGTCGTGTGCAGGCCGATGGTGAAGAGCGAGCGTTCAACACCATGACCTACTCGGATTCAGAGGTCGACAGAATCGCCAGGGTGGCTTTCAAGCTCGCCTGTGAGCGTCGAGGGCAGCTCTGCTCGGTGGATAAGGCCAATGTGCTCGACGTCAGCCAATTGTGGCGTGATCGCGTTGAGGGCATGAAAGGTGAATACGCCGCAGTGGATGTCAGTCACCTGTATGTGGACAATGCGGCGATGCAACTGGTGAGAGACCCACGCCAGTTCGATGTGGTCCTGACGGGCAACCTCTTCGGAGACATCCTCAGTGATATTTCTGCCATGCTCACCGGCTCGATTGGCATGCTCCCTTCAGCCTCTTTGGGCAGCGAAGGGCCTGGTTTGTATGAACCCGTTCATGGTTCAGCCCCCGATCTAGCTGGTCAAGACAAGGCCAATCCGATGGCCATGGTGCTCTCCGCAGCGATGATGTTGCGGACTGGTCTCAAGCAAAACGCAGCAGCGGACGATCTGGAACACGCTGTGGATCGCGTTTTGGCAGCAGGATTTCGTACTGGAGATCTGATGTCTGAAGGCTGTACTGCCCTGGGCTGTCAGGCGATGGGGGAAGAACTTCTCAAGACACTCTGATGCGACCTGTCAGGAAAAATGTGGAATTTGCCCTTTGACCTGCCAAACTCATCGGGCCAGATCTTCCTCCGTCGATGTCGAAGCGTCACCCCGTCGTGGCTGTCACGGGTTCCTCAGGTGCAGGCACCAGCACTGTTAAGAGGGCTTTTGAGCACATCTTCGCTCGGGAGAACATCACTCCTGCAGTGGTGGAGGGCGACAGCTACCACCGCTTCGAGCGGATGGCGATGAAGGCAGCAATGTCTGAATCACTCGCGAAGGGCGAGAATTTCTCCCACTTCGGTCCAGAAGCCAATCTCTTCGACAAACTCGAAGAGCTCTTCCGCTTGTACGGCGAAACTGGAGGGGGGCAGAAGCGTTATTACCTCCATAGTCCAGAAGAGGCTGCTGAGCACAACGCCCGCCTCGGTGTGAGCTTGGATCCAGGTCAGTTCACTCCATGGGAAGACATTCCTGGTGGCACTGATGTTTTGTTCTACGAAGGCCTCCACGGCGGGGTCGTCGGAGACGGCTACAACGTGGCTTCCCACGCAGATTTACTTGTTGGTGTTGTTCCGATCACCAACTTGGAATGGATCCAAAAGATCCAACGTGACAATGCAGAACGCGGTTACTCCGCCGAAGCGATTGTGGACACCATCCTGCGCCGCATGCCGGATTACATCAATCACATTTGTCCTCAATTCAGCGAAACGGACATCAATTTCCAGCGGGTGCCAACGGTTGATACGTCCAATCCATTCATCTGTCGCAATATCCCAACGGCCGACGAAAGCTTCGTCATCATTCACTTCCGTAAAGGTGCTCGTGAGAAGTGGGGAATTGACTTCAGCTACTTGTTGAGCATGATTCATGATTCCTTCATGAGTAGTCCCACGAGCATTGTTGTGAATGGCGGAAAGATGGGTTTCGCGATGGAACTCATCCTCACTCCGATCATTCATCGCATGATTGAAGAGAAGGGCAAACTTTCCTGATTTCTAATAGGCAACATATTGAGCAATCAGATCTATCGTGGGTTCATCTGAAAGATCAGGTGGGCCCATTTCTTTGTCCTCTCCTTCCTTTGAGATTGCAGGCGCAAGTGGATCAACAACCCCTACACCGCGCTGGGACAGAGTTGATAGTCGTCGTCTCATCGCATTGGCTCGAAGGGTCTATTTTCGTTTTTTAAGTGATTGCGGCCAGCAACTTGACCCCATGGGTGTCGTGGTCAACGAACGATTAAATGAGGGCAGAGTTGTTTTCGAAACCCCCACACTCTTGCTTCAAGAACATTTCATCAGCATCGACCTGATCGGTCGGCGTTTCCGTCGTTCCCGTGGATTGAAAGACAGACCAAGGGGCGTTGGACTTTGACAAGTGTGATTTATCTCACCCTCCTGATTGGTGGGGCCTGCCTTGGGAGTTTCGTTAATGTTGTTGCCTGGCGGTTACCACGGGAAGAATCCGTAGTTTGGCCAGGTAGCCACTGCCCGAAGTGCGGCCATGCAGTGCGCTGGCATGACAATGTGCCGGTATTGAGCTGGATCTTGCTTCAAGGACGATGTCGCGATTGCCATCAGGGCATCTCGAGTCGCTACCCATGGGTTGAAGCCATGAGCGCCATCCTTTGGCTCAGCGCTTTTTGGGGCCATGGATTTCTTGCTTCTCAAGATGACCATGGTTTGGCATTGCTCAATCTTGTGGCGGGCGTTGTTTTGATCAGTGTTCTTCTTCCTTTGGTGTTGATTGATATTGACCATCTCTGGCTCCCTGAACCTCTTTGCAGGATCGGAACGTTCCTAGGTATCGCCTTCACAGGGGTTCTGTATCTGGTGATCCCTTGGCCTGAAGCCAGCCCATTTCTTCTCAATCACCTTCTTGCAGCATCAGCAGGATTACTCGCGCTAGAGGGTTTGAGCGCCCTTGCTGAGCGCATTCTTGGGCAACCCGCCCTAGGCCTTGGCGACGCCAAATTGGCAGCGGTAGCGGGAGCTTGGCTCGGATTGGGGGGTGTGTGGATTGCGTTGGCAATCGCCGTGTTTAGTGGTGCTTTATTTGGCACGATCGGTCGTCTATCTGGACGCTTAGGCCCACGTCAGCCGTTTCCGTTTGGTCCATTTATCGCCATTGGAATTTGGCTCACTTGGCTAGCAGGTTCTGAATGGTGGATCAGTCGGTGGATGAGACTATTTGGCGTGATCTGAAAGAACAAATCTGGTTCAAGCTGCACGGAGCTGAGAGATTGCAACAACCCGTCGTAGCCTCAAGAGATTGGTACAGAAATGAGGCCTTTGGGCTGATCATGTCTGCCCAAAGATCTCCTAACTGTGGCGCTCGTAAAAACCGAAAGCCCCAATGCCAACTGAGATCTACTGTTGCCATTAAGGAGTAATCAACCTTGAGTTTGTTCGACTGGTTCGCTGACCGCCGTAAGGGTCAGTACGTCGGCAAGGTGAATCAGGAACCTGATGAAGGTGACGGTCTCTGGAGTAAGTGCCCTGAATGCAGTCAAGTTGTTTACCGCAAGGACCTCCTCAGCAACGCCAGTGTTTGCAGCAACTGTGGCTATCACCACCGCATCGATAGCACCGAGCGAATTGCGGTTCTTGTTGATCCAAACAGTTTTGTAGCCATTGATCAAGAGCTGGAACCTATCGATCCCCTGGGATTTAAAGATCGCAGAGCCTATGCCGATCGACTTCGCGAGACCCAGGCCAGTACAGGTCTTCGAGACGGTGTCATTACTGGGGTTTGCGAAGTGGAAGAGATTCCTTTGGCACTCGCTGTCATGGATTTCCGATTCATGGGTGGCTCGATGGGCTCGGTTGTCGGTGAAAAAATTACCCGTTTGGTTGAACGAGCTACTGCCAAAAAGCTGCCACTATTAATCGTCTGTGCGTCCGGTGGAGCGAGGATGCAGGAGGGGATGCTCAGCCTGATGCAGATGGCCAAGATCTCAGGTGCTTTGGAACGTCATCGGGAAGCAGGTGTGTTGTATTTGCCGCTGCTTACACATCCAACGACAGGAGGCGTAACGGCGAGCTTTGCCATGCTCGGTGATCTCATCTTGGCGGAACCAAAAGCTCTGATTGGCTTTGCGGGACGACGCGTTATCGAACAAACCCTGCGTGAAAAGTTGCCGGATAACTTTCAAACTGCTGAGTATTTGCAAGAGCACGGCTTTGTGGACTCGATCGTGCCGCGCACTCAATTGCGTTCCACCCTTGCGAGCCTGCTAAGGCTCCACGGCTGTGTTTCTAACGCTCAGGTGGCTAGCTGATGAAGTATGTCTTGGGTTTTTGCCGTAGAGCAGCTATTTCATTGCTCTTGGCACTCATGCTGATCGCTGCTCCTGTTTCTGCAGGTCAGGTGGAGTGGAGAGAAGTCCCCTCAAGTGGGGAAGGTCAGCAATGGTGGGACGCTGGCAGTTTGCGCCTAAAAAAGGATGGATCTGTGTCTGTGCTGAGTCGCTACAGCTTGCGTCAGGAGGATGATCGCCCAGCTTTGGGAACTCTTGTGGTGATGGAGATCGACTGCAGCCAAAAGCTCTTTCGGGACAAACAAAAAAATGGTCTTCCTCAATTCAGGGCCGAATGGCAACCTTCAGGTTCTGATCCTTTGATCGACGGCGTTATTTCTGAAGTTTGCGCATCTGAATTGTTGTCTTCACTCTCCTGACATCAATAGTTTCTGTTTATGCCTGCTCTATCCCGAAGCACATCACCGATTGGAGTCGCCATTGCTGGTCTCGGTTTTGGTGAATCGGTTCATCTGAAAGCCCTCTCTGCTCAATCTGATCTCAAACCAGTTGCGCTTTGGCATCCACGTCAAGAACGGTTAGATCAGGCCAGCCTTGAGCACAATCTCCCTGGTTATCAAGATTGGGATGCTCTCCTCAGAGACACTCGAGTGGAGGCCGTGATTATTGCCACACCACCCGGACCACGCTTTGAATTGGCATTTCAAGCTCTGAAAGCAGGCAAGCACTTGTTGCTTGAAAAACCCGTAGCCCTCAAGGCTGAATCGGTGGCAGATCTGCAACGGATTGCGATCCAGAAACGCCTAAGTGTTGGAGTGGATTTCGAATATCGGGCAGTTCCCTTGTTCATGCAGGCCGCTCGGCTTCTGGAGTCAGGTGCTGTCGGCATTCCGTGGTTGGTGAAACTTGACTGGTTGATGAGCAGTAGGGCTGATGCATCTAAACCTTGGAGTTGGTATTCACAACGTGAAGCCGGTGGCGGTGTGATCGGTGCCCTTGGTACCCATGCTTTCGACATGTTGGCCTGGTTGATCGGACCGATTCGATCCGTCCGAGGTCTCAATAGCGTTTCAATCAAGGAGCGTCCTCTCCCCAGTGGAGAAATGGCGCCGGTGAATGCGGAGGATGTGTCGTTGATTCAGATGCAGTTGGATTGGCAGGGGCGTGAAGACGAAAGGGTCCCAGCCCAGGTCAATTTGGCTTCTGTGGCTCGCAATGGTCGAGGCTGCTGGTTAGAGATCTATGGGTCAGATGGCAGTCTCACTCTCGGTAGTCACAACCAAAAGGATTACGTCCATGGCTTTGGGCTTTGGCACACTCCCAGAGGAGGGGTCACTCGCAACGTTCAAGCTGACTCTGATCTCGTTTTTCCAACGACCTGGAGCGATGGCCGTGTGGCGCCGGTGGCACGCATTCAAAGTTGGTGGTCAAAAAGTATTCAATCCGGCTCTCCAATGGTGCCTGGTCTGTCAGAAGGCCTTGCTAGCCAGAAAGCATGTGATCAATCAAGCGAATGAAGCCAGCAAATGAGGCGTATTCGCGATCAAATCAATCAATTGTTTTGCGAACTTAGTCACTAACCCTAGTAGCAAATATTAATTAGCTACTAAAATCTAGTCAGTACTATTTCGGCTCTTCCGAAAGCATTATGTCTCTTTCCGCGCACTCCAAAGAATTGATAGCTACAGCCAGTGCTTTGGCAGCGTCGGGGAAGGGAATACTCGCTGTTGATGAGTCCACGAAAACTATTGGTAAACGGCTTGGAGGGATCCAAGTGGAAAATACTGAGGCCAATCGGCAGGCTTACAGAGGAATGTTATTCACAGCCGCAGGGCTTGGAGACTTCATTAGTGGTGCGATTTTGTATGAGGAGACGTTGTTTCAAAGCCATGCTGACGGCGAAACGATGGTCCAGAAATTAAATAAAGCGGGCATTATTCCCGGAATCAAGGTTGATAAAGGTCTTTGCCCACTGCCAGGCGCCAACGCCGTCGAGACCGTTTGTACAGGTCTTGATGGCCTCGTAGAACGTGCTGCTGATTACTACGCTCAAGGTGCCCGTTTTGCGAAATGGCGAGCTGTATTGCAAATCACCGCTGATGGATGTCCCTCTGATTTAGCAATTCAGGAAAATGCATGGGGTCTGGCTCGTTATGCACGCTCTGTTCAGGAATCTGGTCTCGTGCCAATTATTGAGCCTGAGATTTTGATGGATGGTGACCATTCGATTGAAGTAACAGCAAACGTTCAAGAAAGAATCCTCAAAGAGGTGTATCACGCTTGCCAGCTCAATGGAGTTCTATTAGAAGGCACTCTTTTAAAGCCATCGATGACGGTACAAGGTGCTGACTCTGCCCAGAAATCAGATCCCCAAACCGTTGCAGAGATGACCGTCAGAACGCTTGAGCGTTGCGTTCCAGCGAGTGTTCCTGGGATCGTCTTTCTTTCAGGAGGTTTGAGTGAAGAAGCAGCATCGGTTTACCTCAACAACATGAATAAAATTGGCAAAAAGGCTCAGTGGAATCTTGGCTTCTCTTACGGGAGAGCTTTGCAGCATTCCTGCTTGAAGTCATGGGCAGGTACAAATATTGAAGGGGGTCAAGCCGCTCTTCTGGCGAGGGCTAGAGCCAATTCAGAGGCATCACAGGGCCGTTATGTACCAGGCTCCCAGCCCTCTTCCGACGAGCAGCTCTTCGTAGCGGGTTACACCTACTAGGCCATCAGTCATGACACTCCAATGTTATTTCTGCAACGGAGTGTCGTGACATTTCACACGACCCAAAGGTAAAGTCTCGCAGCTACGGACAAATGTCCGTTTATTCGCCTTCGTTAGGACTTCACTATGGCGCTCGTTCCGCTTCGACTTCTGCTTGACCATGCCGCGGAAAACGGCTATGGCATTCCTGCTTTCAATGTGAATAACCTTGAGCAGGTGCAGTCGATCATGGAGGCGGCTCACGAGACTGACTCTCCCGTGATCCTCCAGGCTTCACGTGGAGCAAGGACTTATGCAGGAGAAAACTTCCTGCGTCACCTGATCCTGGCGGCTGTTGAGACCTATCCCGACATCCCTGTCGTGATGCATCAGGACCATGGCAATAGCCCAGCCACTTGCTTTGGAGCTGCTGCTAATGGCTTCACATCCGTGATGATGGATGGATCCCTTGAGGCTGATGCGAAGACTCCTGCTAGTTACGACTACAACGTCAATGTCACCAAGGAAGTGGTGGACGTGGCCCATGCCATTGGCGTAAGTGTTGAGGGTGAATTGGGTTGTCTCGGTTCTCTTGAAACCGGTAAAGGCGAAGCTGAAGATGGCCACGGTTTTGAGGGTGAGCTATCTAAAGATCAGTTACTAACCGATCCAGCCGAGGCTGCTGATTTTGTTGCTAAGACCAAAGTTGATGCTCTGGCGATCGCAATCGGTACCAGTCATGGCGCTTATAAGTTCACACGTAAGCCCACTGGAGAAGTACTTGCGATCAGCAGGATTGCTGAAATTCATAAGGCCATTCCCAATACGCACTTGGTGATGCATGGCTCATCCTCCGTTCCCCAGGAATGGTTGGAAATGATTAATAAGTATGGCGGTGCTATCCCCGAAACCTATGGGGTACCAGTTGAAGAGATTCAAGAAGGAATTCGTAATGGTGTTCGCAAGGTCAATATCGATACTGATAATCGCTTGGCTTTCACAGCGGCAGTTCGTGAAGCTGCCATGGCTGATCCCGCAAACTTTGATCCCCGCCACTTCAACAAGCCTGCTCGTAAATATATGAAGCAAGTTTGCTTGGATCGTTATCAGCAGTTCTGGGCTGCAGGAAATGCAAGCAAAATCAAACAGCAAGATATTAACTATTACTCTGGTCTCTATGCCAAAGGAAGTCTTGATCCCAAATTGGCAGTAACTGTCTGATAATTAATTGAATACAATAAATGAAGGGGTTTTAAAATCTCTTCATTTATTTTTTTGGAAACTTACAGATTTTAAAATACAATATAGATTTTATTTTTAAATATATATACATATGTTGAATTATTGAATATTAATTGAAGTTTTGCTTAAATTTAAATGTTATTTGCAGGGGTCTTAGTCTTATGGAAATAATAAATACACTAAATATGGATATTGGATTGTTGGTGTCGTCAAAATTAGTCTGGAAGATGTTCCTCAATCAGTTTTATGAGAACGGCTGTCGCCGTCGTATCAGTATCAAGTGCATGCTTTTTAAGTTTTCTATGTAGATTTTTTGGGATTAAGAGCGATAGTTTCTTTGTTGTAAGCAATGGTTTCCAGTAATTGATTTTATTTTAGCGCTCTTGTAAAGGGGGTGGGACGATTTTCCCCCTCTCCGTATGGGTTTTATGGGAGGAATTGACCATTATGATCATCAAAAGTAAAATTTGAGCTGTAATCCTTAGTAGAAGTGACTTTGGGTTCTCCTTTTCTATTTTTCCAGCAGCTCGGCATTTGATGCCTCTAATGGCTGGAATTGTATAATAAAATGAACCGCGAGTAGGTGATCGCAATGCATAAATATTTGAGATTTATGATAATTGAATCACTAAGTTCTGCGAAAATTCTTTTTAATGAAATTGGAGTATAATCTTATGTCTTAGATGTTTTATTAAATAAACTAATAGGCAATTGTGGCGCAATAGAGACCATACTCAACAAGGTTTTTTTGCTCCTCCTTAGGAAATGGGACTAGCTCTGAAACTTGGGCTAATACTAATTCCTTTGAGCGCTTCTTAAGGTGATTTGCAATCTCATCGCCATCGTATTCAAAACGAAGAGCTAATTCTGTGGAAAAAGAGCAGATAATGGAGCGTCTTGTATGCCTTGCTTCAATTAATTCGCTGACTTGTAAAGCAGGTGATGAAGAAGTTGGCGGAACGTAAGCTGGTTTCTGAACAGGTGGTGTTTTGATAGTCATCGTATAGATGAGTAGGGGTAATGCAACGCAGATTGAACCAATTGTGATTTTTCTCGACGTTGGTGTATTGCGTATTCTTTCAATGATGATCTTAGGATCATCATTGAACTTTGCCCATTTACCGCTAACAGAGCTTCTGAATTCAAGGAAACTTGAGCGAAGTGAAGAGCTGATACGTTTAATAATCTCTGATGAAGCCATACATTAAGTTGGAAAATTTTAGCGCTTTCGATAATTTAACAACTGCTCACTATCTTGGCGTTGAGATAAATACTGGCGAAGTAAGCGTACCATCAAGGAATTTAATGTTTCATCTTCATCAAGAGCAGCAAGCTTTGCAGCTCGGTGAAGTTTAGCGCTCATCTGTAATGAAACACGTTTCTGTGCAGCAGCAATGGCTTGCGCACGAGTGATTGACTGTGAATTATCTTTTTGAATTGATGATAACTTCGTGCCATCGGCAATTAAGGATCTATCCGGTTGGTTTCTGACTGAATCGTTTGATTCATTGATTTGTGTTGATTGTTTTTGAGTGGTGGATTCAGATAAAAGTTGCTCAGAAGGCGCCACATCAAATGAGTAATGCTCAACTCCAGAAAGATCAAATTGTGGTAAAGAAGCTTTAAGAGTGATGTTGTCAGGAGAATTGAAGGACATTTGAAAGTAAGTAAGGATTCATTAATGAATAAAGTTGATTTAATAAATGCCACGATTAATGCTGGAACCTCTGCGCTGAGAGGCTTCAATAGCTTCTTTTCTTTCTTTGAGATGCCGACGGAGTAGAGAGACCACCATTGAATTGATGGTTTCCTCGTCTTCGATGGCGGCGAGCTTTGCCTCACGATGAAGTTGCTGACTCACCTGTAGAGACAAACGTTTGACACAACGAGAGGAAACTGTGCCTTCAGGTATCAGCCGTGCGCCAGTTGAGTCGCACACAATATTTTTGGTTGAGCCGAGAGAGTGAGCTTTAATGAGTGTTTTGCTCATGATCGTAAAAGCACAAAAGCGTCGATAACAACAATATGCCACGGTGCTAAAACGCTTAGGTATATAAATCACTTAACTGCAAATGAGGATTAGCGTCAATCGCTTGTCCATTGAGAGGTTTGGCATGGGGCTCTTTCTCTGTAAACCAAGCATTTCCAAGCCTTTAGGTGCCTAATCTAGAAATAGTTCAATGGGTTGGATTTGTGGGTCATCAAGGCTCTCAATCAAGTAATAAAGCGTAAATGAGGATTGGCGCCTAGCTTTTTTGCAATAAAAAAGCCCGCTTAAGCGGGCTTTTTGAGAATTAGTGAGAGACCGAGCGTGTTTGTTATCAATTCAGATGCAAGGAGGAGGGAGGAGGTTTACTCCAATGGAAGCTCTCCACCAAGTGACTCGAGCAATTTTGCTGTAATCAGTTCTCCCATCGTCATATCTTCCTGTAAAGCCATTTGCTTTAGAGCACGGTGCAGATGCTTAGGGATCGCCACGGATAGCTTTTTTGTTGCATTCTGCTTGGCGATTGCCAAAGCAGAAGGTTGATCAGTTTTCTCTTGGTTGGAGTTGCGAGCAGAATTTTGGTGTGATGCATCAACTCCGAAGTTCGGGTAGTCCTCAGATCTAGAACCGGACATTGAAGACCACTGTCCACCTCGAGGCCTATCCAGCGAAATTGAAAGATCTTTCACCAATTTCCCTCTTGAATGCTCATGCTCATTGGTCATTATGCACCAGGCTGTCTTCTTTCGCTTTATTGACAGGCCGGTTTCCTGGAATTATCAAAAGAACAATTGAGACAAGTGTGTGATATTCATGTTTTCGCTAATAAGGAAATATGTGCCTAATGATTTCCTCTAATGTGGATTGATGTGTTTGTGAGCTCTGCGCATAAGTTCTGAAGTGCTCAGCTAGACCTGTGAGGCTTAGAGCGATTCTTAGGTTCTCATGGCTGCTTTCGATTCTTCCGTTGCTATCGATCAGAGCGAACTGAATGCAGCGCAAGATGCCATTGTTCAAGCCACGGCCGCAGCAAGAGCCGAGGCTGATGCCGGCACAATTGAAGGAGTTGCCGAAGGATCGGCAGTCACTACTCGTGCCGTCGGCATCCTTGATTCACCTTTGAATTTTGGAACAGAAGCCCAGTTCGTTGTTACTCAAGAGGGTGATGCGGATGCGAAATCATCGACTGTCGGCAAAACGAATGCGATTGGAGCCATTACGGCCACTTTTGACAATGGTTCGATCTATACGACCGGAGGTAATGGAAGCCATGATCTGTATTCCGGAGACCGATTACTTATCCCTGATGGAGCAGGTGGCTTTTTAGAGCGTTTTGCCGTCAATGTTTCTTCGGATCAATCAACGTTTCAGCTCGCTTACGATCCAGCGGGTGAACGAATAGATGCAACTGATCTCAGCACCGATCTCAGCTCAATGCAAACCGAGCGGGTTGCTTCCACAGCCTTTGCAGGTTTTACCGGAAACAGCCTAGAACCAGTCAACGGTGCACAACCTACGGGTACAGGTGGAATTATCGATACCTCTAGTGCCACGGATGTGGACATCAAAGTAGGAACATCGATCAGTGAGATGAGTGTTGACGCTGCAAACACTGCGGATGCCATTGCTCAAAACACCTCTGGTGATGCTTATTCAACTGGGCGTATTCAAGAGACGTTTGGCTTAAGTCAAATTGGTATCAATGTTGGTCTTGATAGCTCGCCTATTATTAATGTTGATGCTGATGTATCCGCAAACGCTACAACGATTGGCGATCCAACAGCTACTACTCTTGGCGCAGGTGCTGATGCCGTCGCAGATGCTGATGCATCACGGGTGATTGCAATTAATGATTTGGGTGATAACGCCGGTGATTTTAGTTTTGGTCAAAATCTCAACCTGGTAGCAAAGGCTGGTACCGCTGAAGACAAAATCACGATTCAGGCTAAAGCGGAGACTCAGACCGGAGAGGCTATTGCTGATGCCGCAACGATTTCTGTCACGGGTATACATGATCTGCAAGATGGAGACACGGAAACGACCACAAATCAACTTACGATTGGTTTGAGTGGAAATGTTCAAACAGCGGCCAATGTTGCGTTAGAGGCAGTCGCCCTGAGTACAACTGGAAACAGTACGGCTAATTCTGAGGCTAGCGAGATCAACGGAATCCATGCTGATGAATTATCAGCTGGCGTGAGTCTGAATCTCGCAGGAGAAGCCGAATCTTCGATGTTGGTTTCAGCCAACGTAGTTGACGGCATCACTACTGATACTGGAACGGCTGATGCATCTGGTGCTATTCGTGAATCAAAGGGCATTACTCTTGAACAATTAAGTATTGGAGATCAACCAGCTGATGAAGCTGGCTTAGATAACATTCTTGGCCGTGCATCGAGCGAAATTGATGTTTCTGCTTCAAGTGAAGGGGCAGACACAGCAGGAGATCGAGCAAATGCGGCCGCATTTTTAAATGATGCTGCTGGTATTGAACTTGGTACAACTGGTGATCAAGCCGCTTTCAATGCTGGTGGGGCGTCAAGATTGAATGGTCAGGTTGATCTTAGTTTGTCATCAAAAGCTTCATCAACCAATGGAGATGTGGATGCATTGTCAACGATCGGTGATGGTCAGGATGGTGAAGATGATCAAGGTGCAATCGGTGTTGAGTTTAACAATCATGCCAATATCGGCCCTGGTGGTTCTATTAGTGCGAGTACAGATGTTGATTTAAATGCGCAATCAAATAATATTGGTTCTTATGGAGATTCTGGTATTAGTCCTACATCAGAAGCTGATGCTGGAGCTGACTTTATTGCTGGTATTAATGCTAGCTCTACAAATGGTGATGTTAACTTTGCAAGCGACGCAAACTATAACGTAACTAGTAATGTTACCGCTAATGCAGAAGCAAGATCGGCTTCTGGTCATAGTGTCTCAGCAGAGGCAGGTGCCACCACAAAGGATTCAACTGGATCTGGAAATAATGATGCTCCAACTGAAACAATGCAGGTTTATGGCCTGCATACTGACCACAAGTTAAACTCCGGCGGAACAACCAACCTTCAATCATCTACTCAAACCAATCTCAAGGCTGAGGCACAAAATTCCGGTGTTTTAGATGAAGATTCGGTTGTAACAGCAAAGGCAATTCTCGATCATTCAGCTGGCCTTGATAGCGGTTCTAGTACAGGTGAGATTACGATTGGCGAAGAAGCAACGATTAATACTTCTAGCATCGCTAACGGAAATGCAAAGGCATCATCAATTGAAGGGAAGGTTATCGCTGAATCGATTGTTGATAGGAATGATGGTGCTAATACAAATATCACTCAAGTAGGTACTGATGCTTCTGTTACGGCTAATGCCACGTCGACGCAGATTTCAAATGCAGCAACGGTTACATCAGATGCCGAATCGACGTCGAAGAGTACTTATAATATTGGATTTAATGCAGACAATGTAACTCAAACTGGTCAACAACTGCAATTGAATTCAACATCAATTGCGACCAATCGCTCCGAAGCGGTCAGTCTTGATGAGGATGCAACAGCAATAAGTGAAACTCAAGAAACTATTGGCATCGATTCTTCAGCGTTGCTTTCCGTTGGCACCAAAGCAGAAATCAGAGCTCAAACAGGATTAGTGAATCAAGCCACGGCTTCCACAGTTGGAAATGGCACTGTGGATGGTGTGGCTGGATCTGAGGAGGATTCGGCTATTGCCAAGGCTGAGACCACCACCAATGCTGGTTTTCGTGCAGACGATGCTGGCACGTCTGTGGGTACCGATGGCTTAGTGATTGCTACGTCTGAAAACTCGAATCAAGTGAGTGCTACAGCAACGGATGGAGAAGCTGATGCTGATATTACTATCGTAGAATCCCTTGGTCTTGATCTAGGTGCTCAACGCCTAAGCTTTGGTCAAGAAGGCCAGGTGAAGGGTTCATCAACTGCTACGAATCGTGCTGATGCTGTCACCGTCAATGGTGATTCTGATGCAGACATTGAAGTCAATATGGCTCATGGTCTTGGTGATAGTGAAGGCATTATCTCCATAGGTACTGATGGTGTCATCGATGCTGATGTTAGTTATTCCAACATTGCAGTGGCTACATCAACAGATGGTAATGACGAAGGTAGTGATGGTATTACTCAAGCGACAGTTAATAATGACAGTGTTCATGGCATTGATCTTCAGAATCTTCAAAGTGGTAATGATCTAGGTTTAGATGTTGATGTGCTGTCTCAGCAATCAGCCTCTTCAAGTACCATTGGTGATCCAACTTTCTCAACTAGCACTGAAGCTGAATCTCTCGCGAAGGTTGCTGAAGCTGATGATATTTCTGCTATTGATACGACTCAAATCAGTGTTGGTAATTCTACGAATCAATTGACAGCGAGCGTAACTCTTGACGGAGAAGCGGTTGCTAACAATAAAGCCGATTCTGCACTTGCAAGTGCCGGTGATCAATCAGACGTGACTGCCATTGATTCAGGGGGAACCTCTGGGTTGGTAGTTGGCGGTTCAGCCATTAATGGCATGGCATTTTCTGCTACTAGTAATCTTCGTAGCACGGCATTATCAGTAGAAGATCAATCCAAGGCTTTTGTTGGCAGTGATTTATTTACATCACAGCTTGATGATAACAATGGCTCTAGTAGTGCGAATATCAACACTCTTGATGGTACTTCTAATCTTCCGCTTGATTCTACAGAGTCTTCAGTAACAGGTATAAAAGCAACTGATATTTTGATTGGTGATAGTGTTTTGTCTGTGGATAGCGATGGTAATCGCATTATTCAGACGATTCGTTCTGATGTGAATTCTGTGTTGTCAGCCACGTCGCAAACAACTGGAACTGGACTTGGTGCTCAGGATTCCAAAGCGTTGATTTCTCAGAATGCCGATGGTTTAACGGATTCTTCTGTTTCTATTGGTCGTGCTGGTAATTTAACTTCGATTTCTAAGGTTCAGGGTGATTCTCTCTCTAGTAATATTGGAGATGTTAATAGTGATAATAATGCTTATGCGCGCCTTCAGATAGCCAGTGATGGTATTGATCAAATCGATGGGGATAGTATTAATGTTGGTACAACAGGTAATGTTATTGCCCAGGGCTGGGCGTCTGGCGGGGCACTTGCTGAAACGATCAATGGATCATCGGAAGTACATGGTGATTTAGATGTTTATGGCCTTAACTTGCAAAGTGATTCTGCCGATGTCATTATTGGTGAAACAGGTAATATTTCTGGTTTAGCTGTTGTTGGTTCTCTCAACCAATCAGGACAGTTTTCAGATCAAATCAACCTTACTGCAACTACAACATCTGACAGTTCATTGATATTAAGTGATCTTAACTCTGCTGGTATACGTGGAACTGATACTGGATCCGTAAATGATGTAAATACCGCTGGTGAAGATCAAACATTACTTCGTGCCGGTTCGTTGGATGGGGACATCACAGGCCAAGCTCTTGGTGGAGTTAGAGCCACAGCCGCCACAATTGGTGATCCATCTCACTCTGGAGTTGGTAGTAGTGATGATAATGCTGTGATTGAACTTGATGGAACATTAAGTGGGCTTAGAGATGTTGATATTCTTGGCGCTTTCTTTTCTGTTGATAATAATGGGGATGTTTTAGCTCCAGCACCTATGATTAAGGGTACTGCTTTTGGTGATTATGACTCAACGTCAACTAGTGTGAAAGGTGATGCTATCGCTCACTCTGATGTTAATGCTTATGGCATTTTTGATGAAAATCTTAATGGGATTATTACAACGTCTGGCTCCATTAAAGGTATTGCTCAAATATCTAATACCGTGTTGTCAACAACTGTAAATGGGAATGCAGATGCTACTGCGATTACCGATGCGATTGGAATTCATGGCTATCACATAACCATGAATGATCCTGGCAT
>QCUL01000035.1 GCA_003210755.1 Synechococcus sp. AG-679-C18 | reverse complement strand
TCTTGACCCTCACCTGAATAAAAAGCAATCGACTCAGCGTTATCTCTTATATGAACCAAGCCGTAACGAAAATCAGCCTCATAACGAAGCTGATCATAATTGATTCTAACCAGATTTCGACCAGAAATGATAAGCAGACTTGTAGAAAATGCAGCATAACCAAACAGTGCGAATGTAAGCCTAGAGCTAATACTCCATAGCACCAATATGTTTAGGGAAAAGGTCAGAAGAGCATTAAATAGCCCTAAAGCAAGACTGAGACTTTGCGCAGTGAAAGACTCCGTATCCTGAGTAATCCTTTGATCAGGATTATCAATATCAGTCTCGGCTTCACTGTTCGGATTAAGAATATAATACGCTTTATTTTTCATATAGTCGCCAATTAGAGATCGGGACAGCCATTCCCTCCAAATAATCCCTAGTTTTGCAGTGATATAAACCTCAGTCACCCTGATAGGGAGAGCAATCACAAAACACGCGCCATAGAGAGACAGCCGGCCATAAAAACCTCCTTGATCCTTACCCACCAATGCATTCGTAATGTCTCGATAGATAAAGCCAATCCCCGTATTGATTCCGTTTACAGCAAGCAACATGAACACAATCGTGGCTAATAGGCCCCAATTGAGCCAACGCCTTTGGCGCAATTGCTGACGGAAGGCAACGAAACTGGCCAAGCCAATCAGGAAAAGAGCGACAAAAGCCACCCCCCACCAACTGCTCCAAATCGTGGCGAGTGTTCCCGAAACTCCAGCGAGGTACTTCTCCGTTAAGACAGGTTGAAACTGATCAAGGCTGCGGATCAAAGCGGTAAGAACCGCAAGAACCAAACCTCCAACGCAAAACAGAAGGCAAACCAGAAGCCAAATGAACTGCCAACCACTGGCCTGATCCAACGGCAAAAAAAACGGTTGGGCCAGATGGCGCAGCTTCGTGAGCTGATTACGCAGGTTTTTAAACGGGCCGCCGCTGGCGATAGGAGACGCTGTCATGGAGCCATTCTCACAAGCCAAACCATCATCCGGGAGGCCAATCCAGGGAACGCCCACCGATCACATGCAAATGCAGGTGGAACACGGTCTGCCCTGCTCCTTCTCCGCTATTGATCACTGTTCGCCAAGCATCCAACTCCTCTTGTTTCGCAACCTTCGCGGCAACCAACAGCAAATGGCCCAGTAGATCCACATCCGTTTCGTCGGCCTCTCGCAGGCTTTCCAGGGGCTTTCGAGGAATGATCAAAAGATGAACAGGCGCGATAGGGGCGATGTCGCGAAACGCCAGGCATCGGTCATCGCTGTAAATCTCATCACAAGGAATCTCTCCACGAAGGATGCGAGCAAAAATCGTGTCACCAGCCATGATCACAAAACTGTTTAGAACAGTGCATGAGACGGGTGGGGCATCAGATGCCTACACCGCTAAAACACAATGCTGGCACGCTGCTTGAGCGCATCCATTCAAGGGATGGAGGCGCTGCCTGTGACCGTGGAAGTCGACCTTGCTCCAGGACTCCCTGGATTGCAGCTTGTGGGACTACCAGATACTGCCATTCAAGAATCACGAGAACGTGTGCGGGCAGCGCTGCGCAACAGTGGCTTTCGTGGTCCTCTTGTTCGTGTTGTCGTCAATTTGGCGCCAGCCGATCTACGCAAGGAGGGGCCAGCTTTCGATCTCCCGATCGCACTGGCCTTACTGGTGGCCAGCGGTCAGCTCGATCCAAAAAGGCTGGAGGGACTGTGCTGCGCAGGAGAACTTGGACTGGACGGAAGCTTGAGACCATGCCGCGGAATTCTGGCGATCGCCTGCCAAGCAAAGATCCAGAAAGCGAGGGCGTTTGTAGTCCCATCCGCCAACGCGGCAGAAGCCTCGCTCGTAGCAGGACTCACAGTGGTCAGCGCCAACGATCTCAGGCAACTCGTTGAGCGACTTCGTCCCGGGATCAAGCGCAACAGCGCTACTCAGCAAAAAAACAAAAAGACCGCACAGACAGGGACCACTGCAAGCCCAAAACCAAGCCCTTCAGAAGCTTTGAACTCAGCGTCTCCGAGGGTTCAACATTTAGCTCACAAGGCCCTTGCGATTTCTGCCGCAGGAGGACATCACCTCTTGATGGTTGGCCCCCCTGGCTGTGGCAAAACGATGTTGGCGCGTCAACTTCCCAAGATTCTTCCGCCTCTGAGCGACGCTGAGGCACTTGAACTCACTCGCCTCCAATCCATTGCTGGAACGCTGGACAGTGTGACCAACCTGGTTCAGCAGCGTCCGTTCCGTTCTCCACATCACAGCACCTCCGCTGCAGGTCTCCTGGGTGGGGGCAGGAATCCCCGTCCAGGTGAATTGAGCCTGGCGCATGGAGGAGTGCTGTTTTTGGATGAATTAACCGAATTCCCTAGATCACTCCTCGATCAGTTGCGTCAGCCTCTGGAAGAAGGGGTTCTCTGGCTCAGCCGAGCCCGTCTGCGCTGCGCGTTCCCTTGTCGGGTGACTTTGGTAGCAGCCACCAATCCTTGTCCTTGCGGCTGGCATGGAGATCCCTCAAACCGCTGTCGCTGTTCTGAGCTACAACGACAGCGCTATTGGCGTCGCCTCTCCGGTCCTTTTTTAGATCGCATCGATCTTCAGTGCCGCCTTGAACCAATACCGACAAGCCAACTACGCCATTGCCTAACTGAAACGGATTCTCGAACGAATAACAGCCTCTCAGCCGATGTGATCCATCAAGCACGCATCAAGATGTGCAAACGCAATCCCGAAGGTCTACTCAATAGCCAACTCAGCGCAATGCAGCTTGGCCGCTTCGGGAGCATTGAGGAGGCCGCTTTCAAATGCTGGGAGCAAGTGGTGTCAAAACGTCAGCTGAGTATGCGCAGCAGTTTGAGGCTGCTGCGCGTTGCAAGAACTATTGCTGACCTAGAAGCCACATCCTCGGTGGGCAAACAACATGTTGCAGAAGCCCTCTGCTTTCGTTGTTATGACCTAGTCCCAGGGGCTATGCCATGAGTCCCGAGGCTCTCAACGCCCTCCATGGTCAGGAACATCCCTGTAGGGCTGGAATCCAATCTGGGGAGGAACGTTTCTCTTTTCCTCACTTGGATTCCCAATGGCGTGAGAGAGAGTCTCTCCAACCCAGTCGCGAAACGACTTAAGCATTGGTGCCATGACGATCACTTGCGAGATGACTTCAGTCTCGGGAGATCATCAAAAAAAAGAAACCGTCAAAATACCGATCGTCGATTTTTCAACGGAACATGAACGATCAATGTTAAAAATTAGAATTAATTAGCGACGACGACGACGCTGCTGAGCTTTGCGCTTGTATTTCTCTATTGGTGTCTCGTGATGGCGGAGGCGCTTGAGATCCGCAAAGATCCCGGCCTTGGAGACCTGACGCTTAAAGCGCCGTAGGGCAGATTCGATGCCTTCATTTTCTCCAACCGTGACCTGAGTCATTCAACAAGCAAGGATATCCAGCAAATCAATGTAGCAAGCGAAGGGATAGGGATTTAGAGAGCACTAGAAAGCCCAGGCGCCTGATCCCGATACACGTACAAATGTCCAAGCGTGCGTTTGCCGTATTGACGCCTCATCAACTTCCACCCTGGTTCAAGAACCAGTTGCAGGAAGCCGTAGCCAGCACCCCCTGAACGGGCCACCACCATGGTGGGGCGAGATGGATCACGTGTCGGAACCGCCAGCAACTCCACATCGGAGCCAGTTTTTACAACGGAGAGCCGATATCGCGTTCCAAGGTCATCGCCTCCGATTCGCAAGGAATAACCATTGCCATCGATGTAGCGATTACAAATTCCTGTGAAGTCAAAACTGGCCAATAGGGGATCCACAACCGCAGGTGAAGCACCCGAAACCTCAAAACAAGGACGGGCGCTGCTGCGCTGCTCATAAATATTCAGCTGAGAGCTCTCGCCCTTGCCGATTGGAGCAGCCACCATCACAAATTGGCTTTCATCGACATCGGCGGCAGTAAAAACGGAGCCTTGAGACTTCACTGCTTGCGGAAGACCTGTAGCAACCGTGGCAGCAAAGACAGCAAGAGCAACAGCTGCGTTCCAAGGACGACCCATTCATCAAAACTGGTAATTAGTGGGATCGTATTAGTCCTTAGTGATCAGGGCACGCGTGTCAGGCCGGTTTGTTGAGACGAATCGCGACGAGAAGTGACCCAAGCGTCGCAGGAAGACTCAAACCCAGGATCCAACGCGTCGGATTGACTCCCAGATCCGGATCGCCATACGCCAATTCGAAAACACAGCCCGTAGCTGCGATCCCGAGGACGCATGCCAGAGCCAAGAACAGACCGGATAGCGGTTTCATTGGCATTGGCTTAAGACGTCACGGGGCGAACGTCCGTCGAAAGAAAGCCATGCTCTTTCAGCTCCTTGTTGAGGCCACCGGAGTCCGTCACGCGATCCACAAACAACACACCGCGGAGATGGTCCATCTCATGCTGAATGCAACGCGCCATCAAACCATCAGCTTTCATGGTGCGTGGTCGACCCATTTCATCTCTGAAACTCAACTGGATTGCAGTGGGACGAACCACATCGAGATAGACACCAGGGATACTTAGGCAACCCTCCTCGTAGGTGTCGACTGACGCGCTGCAAGTTGTGATCTCAGGATTGATCAGCACGAGAGGAGGGGTACTGGGTGTTTCGAGGTCGAGGTCGATCACCAGCAATTGTTGATGCACCCCAACCTGAGGCGCTGCAAGCCCTATGCCACGGGCTGTGTACATGCTGCGCAGCATGTCGCGGGCAAGATCACGCACGCGCTCGTCCACCTTTCCGATCCGGCGGGCGTCCCCTCGTAAAGCGTCATCTCCAAGCGTATGAATGTTGAAAGGAGCACTTTCTAAAGGCTCCTTGGGCACGGCAATGGAGGAACCACTCTTCTCAGCCGATCGCGCCAACTGGGCAAAGCTCCTGGCCAAACCCCCTCCTACCTTGAAGTTGTACTGATCTTAGGCAGACCTGATCTCTGCTTGATCCGTTTGACATGTCTCTGCAACAGCCCCTGCCCGCAACAACCGCTCTTGGACGAAGCTCGGTCCTACTCGCTCCACAACTGTTAGGGGATTGGGTGCTCTGGCTGGAGCAGCGCCCGCAGGAGAAAGGTCGCACCACAGCTTTGATCCGTCGCTGGGGGGAAAGTGAAAAAACGTCCGTGGAGCTGACCCCAGCACCGATCAATTTGCGTAGCAGAGTGCATGAATACGGAGGCGATCCCCTAACTGCAAGCCTGAAGGAGGGAACACTCCAGCTGGTTTGGGTCGATGATAATGATCGCTGTCTCTGGCTCCAGTGCTGGGACGGCCTCGATGGAGCAAGCCCTCAAACGCTGCGTTGCCTAGCAGACGCACAACGTCTCACCGCACCGGCCAAGAGCGCTCTTGCCGGAGGTGTTTTTGATCATGCGCGCAATCGATGGCTTGGGGTGATGGAGCACTCTGAATGTGATCGATTGGTCAGCGTTGCCCTCGATCAACGGGATCAAACCCCTGTAGTGGTTCATCAGCCATCTGATTTTGCGGGCTACCTCGCCCTCAGTCCAGAAGGAACGCATCTCGCCTGGGTGGAATGGCAGCAACCCTCCATGCCTTGGGATTCCTCTCAGCTTGTTCAGGCGCAACTCAACGCCGCCGGCGAACTGGAAGATTGCCGAGTCATTGCCGGTGGTGGAACGCCTGAAGGAAAGGGGATCTCCGTGTTTCAGCCCCAATGGCTTCCAGATGGAAGCCTCGTTGTCGCTGAAGACAGCAATGGCTGGTGGAACCTGATGCAACATCCCAGCGAGCCCAGTCTGCAAAACCACTGGCAACGCCTTTGGCCAATGGCCGCAGAGACGGCCGTCCCCCAGTGGGTTTTTGGGATGAGCACCACCGCATGGGATGGGGAAAAGCTCTTAGCAGCAGTCTGCGATCAGGGGCAATGGCAGTTGCAACGACTTGGACTCGATGGGTCGGTGGAGGTTCTCAAACAACCCTTCAATGATCTCGGAGAGCTGAATGCCTCAAGTGGCAAAGCAGTAGCCATCGCAAGCAACAGCACCACAGGCCAAGGGCTCCTTGAGCTCGACTTGGGTAAAGGAACCTGGCATCACACTCCAGCCGCACCTGCCGTCATGGAGATCGATGACATCAGCGTGGCCCAACCTTTGTGGTTTGAGGGGTTCCAAGGAGAACAAACCCACGCCTGGTTCTACCCTCCGGCCGGGGGAAGGAAGGCATCGTCACCACTGCTGGTTAGAACTCACAGCGGACCCACATCCATGGCTCGCCGCGGCCTCACCCTCGCCATTCAGTTTTGGACCTCCCGGGGCTGGGGGGTGGTAGATGTGAACTACGGAGGATCTACGGGGTTTGGGCGGGCTTATCGCAACCGGCTTCAAGGGGGCTGGGGCCAGGTGGACGTTGAAGATTGTGCGGCGGCCGCCAGAGCCCTGATCGCCGCTGGCTGCGCAGACCCAAAACGCATCGCCATCGCAGGAGGTAGCGCCGGAGGCTTCACCACTCTTGCCTGCCTGTGCTTCACCGATGTTTTTCGTGCGGGAGCCTGCCGTTATGCCGTGAGTGATCCCGGTGCATTGGCTACCGAGACGCATCGATTTGAAGCTCGCTACTTGGATGGACTGATCGGAAACTGGCCAGATGAGCGCGGTCTCTATGAACAGCGATCACCGCTGCGCCATGTGGAGCAGATCACATGTCCTGTGATCTTTTTTCAAGGTCTGAAAGACAAGGTCGTCCCTCCTCAGCAAACAGAACGCATGGCCGATGCTTTGCGCCGCAATGCCATTCCAGTGGAAGTTCACACCTTCTCAGAGGAAGGTCATGGATTCCGAGATAGCGCCGTGCAGGTGGCCGTTCTTGAATCGACGGAGCGCTTCTTCCGCCAACACCTCAATCTTTAGGGGTCTGCCCGTAACCCAACCCGCGAAACTGCATGTGCACCTCTTCCATTTGGGTTCTTGATAAAAGAGGAGGCTCCCCCAGCTGGAGAGCTTGGAGATACATCTCAGCCAGGGTTTCCACCTCAACAGCAATTTTCAACGCCTGATCAAGATCCCGGCCAAGACTGACCAATCCGTGGTGGCCAAGGAGACAGGCCTGCCGATCCCGCAAGGCCCTCACCGTATTGGCGGACAACTCAGCCGTACCGAAGGTTGCGTAAGGAGCACAGCGAATGTCATCACCACCAGCTACTGCCGTCATGTAGTGGAACGGAGGGATCCCTCGGTCATGACAAGCCAGCGCGGTGGCATGAACCGGGTGGCAATGAAACACCGCCATAGCATCGGGCCGATCGGCCAAGACATCAGCATGCAATCGCCATTCCGAGGAGGGTCTCCGGTCGCGGACGGCCAGCACACTTCCTATTGGATGACCACAAAAGTCGATCGCGACAAGATCCTCCATCTCCATTTGCTCGTATGGCAAGGAGCTGGGAGTCACTAACAGCCCCCCCTTAATCCGCAGCGACAGGTTGCCCGATGTGCCCTGATTCAGACCAGTGCTGTTCATTGCACGCGCCACGTCCACAAGCTCGCGACGTAACGCTCGATTGTTCATCCCTGAATCAACCACGCTTGTAGAGGTCCTTCAGTCCAACTTCACTGGCCATCGTCACACCACAATCTGTGATCAGAGCCGTCACCAGGCGCGCGGGGGTGACATCAAAAGCCGGATTGAACCCCGCGCATCCATCAGGAGTGAGCTGCACGCGAACAATCTCTCCAGCAGACTTCCCATGGAGGATCCGCCCCTGAATAGCCGTCACTTCCTCCTCAGAACGAGCCTCAATCGGAATCTCTGCCACCCCATCTGCGATGCGCCAGTCAATGGTGGATGAAGGCAAAGCCACGTAAAAGGGAACGTTGTTGTCGTAAGCAGCGAGTGCCTTGAGATAGGTGCCGACTTTGTTGCAGACATCGCCACAACGCGTGGTGCGATCGGTCCCCACGATCACAGCATCCACCAGACCATGCTGCATGAGGTGACCACCAGCGTTGTCCACAATCACTGAATGGGGTACACCTTCTCTGGCCAGCTCATAGGCAGTTAGTGAGGCCCCTTGATTGCGCGGCCGAGTCTCATCCACCCAGACATGAATATTGAGCCCAGCGCGATGGGCCTTGTAAATCGGTGCCAGGGCCGTTCCCCAGTCAACGGTCGCCAACCAGCCCGCATTGCAGTGGGTCAGCACCCGAAACGGCTCATTCTCACGTTCGCTGGGTCGCTGCTCTGCCAGGTTCCTGAATAGATGAAAACCATGCTCCCCAATCGCCTCACACATCGCCACATCTTGATCAGCAATCACTGCCGCCTCTCGCCTAGCTGCAGCGGCGCGCTCAGCCTCAGGCAAAGGCTTAACCAATTCACGAACTCGTTCCAAAGCCCAACGCAAGTTCACCGCTGTTGGACGACTTGAGTTGAGCTGATCAAAGGCTTGGCTCAGGGCAGCATTACTGGGGTCATCCTGGAGCGCGAGCATCAAGCCGTAAGCACCCGTAACGCCGATTAATGGCGCACCCCGCACCACCATCGTGCTGATTGCATTTGCCGCTTCATCGCAACTCTCAAGCGTTCGAGTGATCAAACGATGAGGCAATTGGGTCTGGTCGATCACACCCACAGAACGTTGATCGGTCTCAAGCCAAATGGTCCGCCAGGCCTTGCCATCAATGTTCATGGTCGAATGATCGGCAAGTGCCGGGGGGCTTTAGTCATTCTCTAATTCTCTCGCTCGAAGGATCTAAAGGGGCAAGTCGCGCCAGTTCTCAAGAGCAAAATGCCGTTCCTCTTTCTCCGTAATCCGAAAGCCATGGTCTTGGGCAATTCGGACAATCTGCTTTGGTTCAACCACTCTTTGCAACTTGTCCTGCAGCAGAGGGTCTGATTCCACTTTTTTGAGAAAGGCCTTCAGCTGTTCTTGAGACATGACGATTGAAATGACTTCATGGGTTCTAGCACTCACTTTTTTATGATCAGATCGGTCGATACCCAAACCAATCAGGCACCTGTTCCTGGCTGTCTCCATCGGGATGGAGATCAAGATGCACATGAAGAATGCTTCTTCCTGTCAAGGACAACTGCTCTACAGACAGGCAATCGTCGACGGCGCTGAGGTCGTCCTTGTGCTGCTGAAGAGCATCAAACAACCAACGCTTTTTTGCCGCTGCTTTCGCTGCCTGGGCCGATGGGGCCACCACGAGTCCAAAGCGATGTAATTCCGCTAATGAGACTGATTGGTATGCCCCGAGATTGACGAACCAAAGTCGCTGCTCCCGCTGTGGGGGAGGCTCAACATCAAGCGTGACTTTCCAGCCATCGATGCAATGCACGGCCATGTAGCTGTCCAGATGCAAACCACGACGGCGACCGAACCACTGACGACGAAGTTCGGAATAGGTGTCTTCAATACAGCGGCCGGCCACAAAACGCACATCGTGGAGCTCGATCAAGCTGCGGTCAGTACGACCACCAAGGACCACCAGAAATAACGTTGGGTGATCCAAACACTACCGACGGGAAAAGTTCCTTAACGGTGCCATCGTTTGGCTCAGATGTGAACTAAGGGCGTGGATCTGTTCGAACAGCAATGGGCCACATACCGACGCCTCGTAGAACAAAACCTGATGGAGCATCGCGAAATCAGTGATGCCACGACCTCAGCCATCTATCACTGGCTGAGCAAGCGTGGGCGCAAAGCTCCGCCGGTGGACATGGTGGATCTGGGCTGTGGAGATCTCGGCCAGCTTGCACCCCTGCTGCGGACCCTGCCGCTGAGGCAGTACATGGGTTTGGATCTCACCAAAGCGGTGCTGACACTCGCTCAAGACAATCTGGGATCAGTTCCCTATCACTGTCTGTGGGAACAGGGAGATCTCCTTCACTGGGCCTGTTCCGGGCAGAACAACTGTGTTGACCTCATCCATACATCCTTTGCCTTACACCATCTCGACCAGACAAAAAAACTTCGGTTCCTCTGGGGTGCACGCGAGCGCATCCGCTCAAATGGGTTGTTCATTTGGGTGGATGTGTTCCTTCCAGATGGAGAATCCCGTCTGGACTACCTCGATCGATACTGCAATCGGGTGAAGGGATGGCCTGATCTCTCAGAAAGGCAACGCGACTCGATCATGGAACACATACGAACCCATGACTGGCCAGCAGAACGTAGCTGGCTCAAGCAGCAGGCCAAGAATCATGGTTGGTCACTCAACTGGGCTTGGAGCGGACAACACCAAGCCGAGGCTGTGGCCTTACTTCAGCCCGTTTAAAAGTGATGTTGCCTAACTATTCTCACGGAAAAAATTGATCACACTGACAAGTTCGTCAGCAAAACGATCAATTTCAGCGTGGGTGGTGCTGAAGCTCAGGCTCGCTCGAGCTGATCCAGTGACGCCGTACAGGCGATGAAGAGGCTGACAACAATGATGCCCACTACGAATACAAATCCCTGCAAGATCCAACATCGCTGCGATGTCATTGGCGTGGATACCTTCCACTACAAAAGTGGCTAGGGCTCCACGATCAGGTTGCTGCTCTGGGGTCGGGCCAAAGATCTTCAGCCCATCAATCGATTGGAGCCGGTTAAACAAATGGGCGGTGAGCTCCGCCTCCCAATCATGAATTGCATCGAGTCCGATCGACTGCAAATACCTAATTGCCGTACCCATCCCGATCGCTTCACCGATGGCTGGAGTACCCGCCTCAAACTTGTAAGGCAGTTCAGCCCAGGTACTGTGATCCAAAAACACATCTTGGATCATCTCGCCGCCTCCAAGGAAGGGTGGCATTGCCTTCAGAGTGTCTTCTGAAGCCCATAGAAAGCCCATTCCAGTGGGCCCACACAGCTTGTGAGAGGAGCCAACAAGAAAATCAGCGCCCAGGCTCCGCACATCAATTGGCTTATGAGCCAGGCTTTGGCACGCATCAACCAGAACCTTGGCACCAACGCCATGGGCGAGGGTTGATACCTCTTGAATGGGATTGCAGCACCCAAGAGTGTTGCTGATGTGAACCAAACTCACCAAACGTGTTCGATCGGATAGCTGGTGACGAAAGTCCTCCAAGTCAAGGCTGCCTTGGGGAGTCACACCCACGTGACGGACGACACAACCAGTACGTTCAGCCAGGAGCTGCCACGGCACCAAGTTGCTGTGATGCTCCATCACGGTGAGCAACACTTCATCTCCAGCCTTCAGTTGATCATCACCCCAACTGCGAGCCACCAGATTGATGGCTTCCGTGGCATTGCGAGTAAAAACAATCTCTTTGGGGCTAGACGCACCAATAAAGCCGGACGTTATGGCACGGGCAGCCTCGAAGGCCTCTGTGGCGCGAGCACTGAGCTGATGGGCACCCCGATGAACATTGGCATTGTCGCAGCCGTAATAGTGCTGAATCGCATCAAGCACGACAAGGGGCTTCTGGCTAGTCGCCGCATGATCCAAGTAGATCAGAGGTGAACCAGAACTAGAGGCCTGATCAATAATCGGAAAATCAGCCCTTACTTGCTCAGCAACCGTTAACAAGGCGTCCAGAGGGAATGTGCTCATGGGTTTGTTTCTCCTTCAGGCAAAGCACCGTCAAGCCATCGACTCGCAGCATCGAGCGGCAAAAGGTCAAGGACCTCTTTGCAATAACCGCGTAGCAGAAGTGATGCTGCCGAAGACTCTGTGATTCCACGGCTGCGTAAGTAGAAGAGCTGATCCTCCTGAAGCTGACTGACAGTGGCTCCATGCGTGCAACGAACGTCATCCGCCACGATTTGCAACTCAGGCTTTGCATCAACCCGAGCGCGGCCCGATAGCAATAAGCTCCTGCTGAGCTGAGAGGCATTCGTTCGCTGAGCCTGCCTCGGCACTTGAATAGCTCCGTTAAAAATGCTGTGTGACCGATCTGCCGCAACCGTTTTTTGCACTTGATCCAACGTCCCTTCAGGTCCCTCGAAACGCATGGTCGAATGAACTGCAAACTGTTGGTCGGCAGCGGTCACGGAGAGGCCATGAATAGAGCTGGAGGCCTGACCACCCACCTGCACAACATTCGGCTCAAGTCGACCAAACGACCAGCCATGTGAAACCGCAACCATTGAATAGTGACTTCTTACCTCTTGCTCAATGGCCATGTTGGCCAGAAGAGATTCCTTGCCTTCCCCTAAAGCAAGCAGGCCATGTTGAACTTTGGATTCCTGTCCGAGGTGAATCTCTAAAAGATGGCTATGAGCAGCATGACCTTTGGCAATCACAACTTGAAGAACCTCGAGCTCTGCTTTTTCCTCAACTAAGAGCAAAACCCTAGTGGGCATGAACATTGCATCCGTCGCAAACGTCACCAATTCGATGGGTGGGACTTTTCCGCGAATTCGCAAGGCAAGAATCTGCTGATTAACACCGTGGTTAAGTTCAACGGGCCATTCCGAGGCGCACTGACAACGAGACAGGGTGTGACCTAGGGCCTGCTCCAGCTCAACTCCCTCCAAGATCGAAATTCCCTCAGGCAAATCAAAGCCTGCCAATGGATCATTCGTGTTGTTGACCACCAACCTCAGGGCCTGTTCAGGAACGGTCGGCCAACTATCTGGAATTGAGACATGGCTACTGTCATTCGCCAACGACAGCTGAAACAGAGCCTCAAGGCGCTTTAGGTCAGTCAGCCGCCAGGATTCCTGACGTCTCGACGGAAAACCCTGTTCGGTCAGAGCTAATCGGCCTCGACGCTGAACAGGTTCTAAGGCTCCTGTGGGATCCGGCAGTTGCGTCAACCAAGCCTCGGTCATCGCCATTCTTCAGCCCACTCCTTCGGCAGCCAGCTGCTGGTCCACCCAGTCATAACCTGTTTTTTCCAACTCAAGAGCTAATTCACTTCCTCCTGTACGGAGGATGCGGCCAGCCGCCATCACGTGCACGTAATCGGGAATAATTTCATCCAAAAGGCGCTGATAATGAGTTATGAGCAATGTGCAATTGTCAGGACTAGCCAACTGATTCACACCCCCAGCAACGATGCGTAGGGCATCAATATCGAGGCCAGAATCGGTTTCATCAAGGATTGCAACCACAGGATCCAACAATGCCATCTGAAGGATTTCGTTTCGCTTTTTCTCGCCTCCAGAGAAACCTTCATTCACGCTGCGTTCTAAAAAAGCAGGATCCATCTGAACCACCTGCAATCGCTCTCGTACGTGATCATCAAAGTCGAATGTATCTAGTTCTCCTTGACCTTTATTTTGACGACGAGCGTTGGTTGAGACCCTAAGAAACTCCAGATTGCTCACACCCGGGATCTCGATTGGGTACTGAAACCCCAAGAAAATTCCAAGTCTTGAACGTTCTTCAGGCTCCAGTTCGAGAAGATCACGTCCGAGGTAGCGGACAGACCCAGATGTGACTCGATAGGCAGGATGACCAGCTAAAACTTTTGACAACGTGCTCTTACCGCTCCCATTGCGGCCCATCACTGCATGAATTTCACCCGCTTTTAAATGGAGAGTCACCCCATTAAGAATCGGCTTGTCTTCAACTGAAGCATGCAGATCATTGATTTCTAGTAGCAGCTCGGCGTCAGGACGGATCACGTCAGAAGAAATGAAGAGAAAATTGGATTTGAAATCTTGGCCCTTTCAGCTAACCCACAGAACCCTCAAGCTTTAGGGCGAGAAGTTTATCGGCCTCAGCGGCAAATTCCATCGGGAGTTGATTAAATACGTCCCTACAGAAGCCACTGACCATCATCGAAACAGCCTCTTCAAATCCAATGCCACGACTTTGTAAATAGAACAGTTGATCTTCGGACATACGACAAGTACTTGCTTCATGTTCAATCGCTGATTGCGGCTGCTGAGACCGAATGTATGGGTAGGTATTCGCCGCTGCTTGATCTCCAATCAACATCGAATCACATTGGCTGTAATTACGAGCACCTTTTGCATTGGGTCCAACTTGGACAAGACCTCGATAACTGTTACTGGACTGACCGGCGCTAATACCTTTACTAACAATTGTGGAGCGAGTACGAGGCCCAATGTGAACCATTTTCGTGCCAGTATCAGCTTGCTGCCGGTTATTTGTGAGAGCAACCGAATAAAATTCGCCTACGGAATCAGCGCCCTGTAACACACAACTTGGATACTTCCATGTAATTGCCGAACCGGTCTCCACTTGCGTCCAACTAATCCGACTACGAACACCTCTACACTGACCTCGCTTAGTAACGAAATTGTAAATTCCACCGATTCCATTCTCATCACCAGCGTACCAATTCTGAACAGTAGAGTATTTAATAGACGCATCATCGAGAACAACTAATTCAACAACAGCAGCATGAAGCTGGTTTGTATCAAACATTGGCGCAGTACATCCCTCCAAATAACTCACTGATGCGCCCTCTTCGGCCACAATCAAAGTACGCTCAAACTGTCCAGTATCCCCTGAATTAATTCGGAAGTAAGTAGAAAGTTCCATAGGACATTCCACACCCTTAGGGATGAAGACAAATGATCCGTCACTGAATACAGCTGAATTCAATGCAGCAAAATAATTATCATTGCTAGGAACAACTGAACCTAAATATTTTTCAATAAGCTCTGGATGTTCAACAACTGCTTCACTGAAAGAACAAAATACGACCCCATGCTCTGCAAGCTTTTCCTTATAGGTTGTCGCAATAGAAACGCTGTCAAAAACGGCATCTACAGCCACATTACTTAGCCTTTTTTGCTCACTTAATGGAATACCAAGTTTTTCAAAAGTTTCTAAAAGCTTAGGGTCGACTTCATCGAGACTTTTCTTCTTGTCTTGCTGCTTTGGTGCAGCATAATACACAATGTCTTGATAATTTATTTCGTTGTAACCCAATTCAGCCCAATTAGGCTCTCTTAACTTTAGCCAATGACGGTATGCCTTAAGACGAAAATTGAGAAGGAATTCTGGCTCATTTTTTTTAGAAGAAATTAATCTCACAACCTCCTCGCTAAGACCCTTAGCGATCTTGTCAGTTTCGATATCAGTAACGAATCCGTATTTATACGGCTGGCTAACGAGATCACGTGTGGAAGTGCTGGTCATGGAGGTCAACCTGCTGTTGCGTGAATCGTTTCAGTGCTAATGGTCTGTTCCTCACAGCGGAAAGGATTGTCTTCAGTAAGAAACAACATGCAATGACAATCCTTCCGTTCGCGCATCGGAACACAAGGACAATTCCAGAAAGCCTGAGACACTTCAGCTTTCTTGTCTTCGTAATGACGACAAGGACAAAGTGCCCCGCCTAGATCATCTTTGTGCTTGGCAAGACCCTTCAAAACAACTGCCGTGACTCCAGGATCACTGCAGAAGTAAGTTCCTGTTCGCTGAGCATATGTTTCAGCAAATTTGCGAATGACCTCAAGGCTTTCAGCTGTCGGCTCTGTGCTGCCAGCGGACGCGTCGGACATTGGGCTCAAGGGGGAGAGGAGAGGACGTATCCAGAAGTTGGATCTGGAGACACCCCGGCCGGGGTCAGGCCTGGACCGAGATACGAAACATACGGGTTTCGTTTCCAGGAGACTAAGGCACCAATCCATCGTCCGGGGGCTCAACCATTCTGTAGGGCATCGCGACTGTTGCGGAAAGATCGTCCCAGCAATCTGTTATCCGAACCAAAGGCCCCGCCGGCCCATCTTCTAATCACCCACGACATACGCTTTAAACGGTTGTCCATCGTGCCCATAAACCACGCAGTGGGTGCCTTCACCCGTCAGTTGCTGCATTCTCGTGGCATGGTGAGTTCAATACCTGCATCCCATGGGAGCTCAATCTCAAGCCCCCACACGTGAAACCACCCTCACCTTGCTTCTCAGGCAGGGGGAAACGAGTGCGGCGAAATTGGCAGAAACGCTCGGTATTTCAGTCCAAGCCATGCGCAGGCATCTCCGTAGCCTGGAACACGACGAGCTTGTTAAGTCCAGCCCCACGCAGGATGGGCCTGGACGTCCATCCAACCTTTGGCGACTCACTCAAAAAGGGCATCAGCATTTTCCAGATGGCAGCGAAAATTTCGCCTTAGGTCTCCTCGAGTCGATGGCAGCGACGTTGCCACCAGAGGTGATGGCGGACCTTCTTCGCCAACAAGCCCTAGGGAAAGCCACCTTTTATCGCCAACAGTTGGGAAATGCTCCGCTTGAACAGCGAGTGAGAGAGCTCGCAAATTTACGTGTCAAGGAGGGGTATCTCAGCGATATCCAGCCAGCCCCAAATGGGCAAGGTTGGTGCATCAGCGAATTTCATTGCTCTGTGCAGCGGATTGCCGAGGAGTATCCAGCCGTTTGTGATCAAGAGCTTCAACTCATCAGGCATACATTTCCTGACTGTTCTGTAGAGCGAGTGCATTGGCGTCTGGAATCCGGCCATTCCTGCGGCTTCAGAATCGCTCCTAAACAGGCCTGACAGATGGTTGAGAGACCCCTCTTCGGTTCAGGCCCCTTATCGCGATCTGACGCGGAACAGATCGAAGCAACATTGCTTCCCAACCTCGATCGGCATCACCTTCGCTTATTGGCCCACTGCCTACGCAGCTTTCAAGTCATCGCAAAACCTCGTACCTCTGGTCCATTGCCAAACCAGAGTTCCCTAGAACAATGGCTCTTACAGCAGCCTCAACTCACCGATGAGCCTCAATTCCGAGACCTACTTCTCGGGCAATTTTTATCTGCAGCGCTGCAACTTGAAGGCCTCGCACGAGCCAAAGGCCTCTCTCCGCTGGAACTCAGTATTGGAGAGCTGATTACCGCCAGCACCACGGCGAGCAAAGCCAGAATCGAGGACCAGAAAAGAATTCCCTCGAACTGCGATCATCCACAACAGGAGACGTCACCTTCATGACCTCAACGATTCCCAACGCTGTTGATTTTTTCCAGAAAAGTTGTGGTCGTTGGCGATCACAACGCAGCGTTCATCATCTGTTGCACCGACGAGCAGAAGCGGGTGGATCTCTCATCGTGGTGGAAGATCTCGATCCCGATGATTCACGACTGAAGACACTTGCTGAACAACACGGCAAATCACCAGAATGTATTGCCGGAGGAAGCTTTGTCCGCTGGAGCGCTTCCATGGCATGGGATCAGAATGGCGATGCCCATGACGGCGAGACAATCTTCGGACTGATCCCAGATGGGCCAGAGGGACGTAGCGGTTCGCTATTACGCGATTTGGGTTATGCCGAGAAAGCACCCGCTACCTCCACATTCAGGATGGATGAACAGGACGGTCTGATCCTGTGCACCAGCTACGAAACCATGACTGTTTGGGAAAGGTTTTGGTTCACAAGCCCAAACGTGAGATTGCGTTCCAGCACAGTTGAAGGGCTTTCGAACAACGCATCTTTCTGCATGGAAACGCGCCTGAGTGATGGGGAAGATGACTTCCCAGCATCTTCAGCTGATGGCAACAAAGAGTCCAAAGGACCAGTCATGGCGCCATTCGGCTGGTGAAATCTCGTTACCGCAACTATTACGGACTGTGAGTGCTGTCCTCCGAGGAGGGGGCTCAACGAACTGGTCTTCTACGATCACCGACGAAGAATGTAGAAGATTGCGTGGCCATTCCTCTCTTGCAGTACGCACCGATCACCCAAAACTCAAGGGTGGCAGCGCTGCGTGTCGCATCCGAAGAGGTGCCACGGGCGAATTCCATGGATATCGCCATGGATGCCGACAATTTGACCACCGTGATTGAAAGTGCCTACAGGCAGATCTACTTTCACGCCTTCAAGTCAGATCGGGACGTGAACCTTGAGTCCCAACTCCGAGACGGTCAGATCACTGTCCGAGATTTCGTTCGAGGGCTCTGCCTCTCCGACACGTTTCAAAGAAGCTTTTATGGCATGAACAGCAATTACAAGGTGGTCCGCCACCTTGTAGAAAAGCTTTTAGGCCGTAAGACAAGTGGCAAATCAGAGGAGATCGCCTGGTCAATCGTGATTGCCACAAAAGGGGTCATCGGCATGGTCGATGCCCTGCTTGACAGTGAGGAATACCTCGACGCTTTTGGTTACGACTCAGTCCCCTATCAACGAAATAGGGTGATTCCAGGGAGAGATCTTGGTGATACGCCCTTCAACATCACAAGCCCTCGATACGACGAGTACTACCGAGGGATCCTTGGCTTTCCACGTTTTGTTTACACAAACTCCGTCAAGGCCAAGACCATTCCAGCGAGAGCCAAAATCAAGCGAGGTGGTTTCCCCGAGGACTATCTCCCTTGGGTACAAGGCTTGTCCAATACAAGTGGAGCAGCACCGAGTGGCAGTGCAGACATGGATTACATGTCCAAGGTTCCTTATCGCAGCATCGGTCGCTGAACGAACGACAAGACAAATCCACTCAACGATCAAAGGAGGCATCAAGCCTCCTTTTTTTGTGTGTCCAGCTCCTGGAAGCATCAAATTCGAGCCGATAAAAATGACGGGCTGGAGTCAGAAGATGCTGACTACAGCAGTGAAAGATGTTTGAAAAATGGAAGTTGGCTGCAAACTGATCCCGAAGAAACTCGGTTGGTTGTCCGTGACGCAAGCCCTCTCATCTCTAGCTCGCCTGACGCTGCGTCAGCTCCGCCAAATGGCAAGTGATTTGGGGGTGACCCTCTACAGCCGCAAGAGCAAAGAGGACCTTGTCAGCGCCATCGCAGATCGTCAGGATCGTCAGGCTGGTGACACGAAGGCCAAGGAAGCAGAGCTTCTTGCTCCCTCGGTTTCTGACGATTCAACCCGCGTAGTATTTCTTCCTAGGGATCCGCAGTGGGCTTACGTTTTTTGGGAGATATCAGATAGCGATCGACGGCAAGCTCAAGTAGGAGGTGCAGCATTTCTGTGCTTACGCCTTGCCGATGTCACCGGTCTCGAGAATGGTTCATCCCATCCTCATACCCTTCAAGAGGTTCCTGTTGATAGTCACAGCACAGAATGGTATTTGCCAGTTCCTCTTTGCGATCGTGACTACAGAGTTGAACTTGGATACAAGTCAGAAAATAGGTGGATCTCTCTAGCTTTCTCCTCTGTAGCCAGGGTTCCTGCACTCCACCCCAGTGATCAAATTCTTGATCAATTTGTTCCCTTCAGCCTTGAGGCCACCCCTTCGGTTACTCCAGTGGCCCCTATTACAAAGACTGATCCAGATCCAGAATCAACTGACAGCCAACTGCATGAGCGCCTTTATCAAAGTGCAACGACCCACTTCCGCAATCGGCGCGTTGGTTCAGAAATTCTCCATGAAAGTAATTCATTGGGCTCAGGTCCACATGGCCTGAATGATTCAGGTGTTGGCCTTTGGGCCAGTGGACGGAATGAATCAGGTTTAGGCGGAATCGCTCCACGCCAACGGTCTTTCTGGCTCGTTGCAGATGCTGAATTGATTGTTTATGGCGCGACCGACCCTTCGGCACGCCTCACAATTGGCAAAGAAGATGTGCCTCTTTCAAGCGACGGGACGTTTCGCATTCAAGTTCCATTCCGTGATGGCGAGCAGGTTTATGCAATTGAAGCCACCGCCGCAGACGGCGAACAGAAACGAAATATCACTCTCAACTTCCAGCGCTTAACACCGGAAGACAACAGCAACCCTGCCAGCGAAGCTCGCGCAGAGTGGTTCTGAATCTGAACTCCAACATGTTGCGCTGGTTTGTTGCGATCACACCCCTGGCAGGCGCCATGGCATTTCCAATCCTGGTGCCAATCACCATGGCAAAAGTGAGCATTGGCGCCGGTGTGGGCGTAGCCCTTGTTCTGAGCACGCTTTGGTTTGTAGCCATGCTACGAACATCTGAAATGCCTCACTGAGAGTGGAATCTTTATTCAGAGGCGAGCAGAACTCCCTTTGAACCGCTCACAACCGATACTTTTTCTTCGAAACTTGTCCTTATGCGCCGTGTTCTGCCTGTTATCTAGCGGATGCAGCAGACCCGGCAAGGTTCTCGGAGAACAGATAACAGAGCTCGAGTTACCAACTGATATTGAGGTTGCTTTTAACCACCGCTCAGAGAATCGTTATCAAAGTCCTCTCAGTGACCAATGGAGGAATGGAGACAATCTTGAGCAGATCCTGATCGATGCGATCGAATCTGCTGAGAGTGAAATCGTAGTTGCGGTCCAAGAACTCTCTCTGCCAAGCATCGCCAAAAGCCTTGTTGGCGCCTCAAATCGAGGTGTGGCGGTGAAGGTGATTTTGGAAAACAACTACAGCACACCATGGAGCCAACTTCACGAGCTTGAACTCGACACACATGAACGCCAAAGACTTAAGCACTTACGAGCGTTAGCCGATCAAGATAAGAACGGTGTTCTAAGCCCAAGGGAAAAACGGAATAGCGATGCGCTGCTCATTCTTCAAGAAGCAAGTATTCCCTGGATTGATGACACCGAAGACGGCAGCAAAGGCAGCGGCCTCATGCACCACAAGTTTGTGGTCATCGATAGTCAGCGGGTGATCACCGGTAGCGCAAACTTCACCAACTCCGGCATGCATGGTGATGCTCGAGCAACTCGAACTCGCGGCAATGTGAATCACCTCCTCAGCATTAAAAGTCCAACTCTTGCAGCTGTATTCAAAGATGAATTTGCCCAGATGTGGGGCGATGGACCTGGAGGGTCAAACGACAGCCGTTTTGGACGTGACAAAGACTCGCAGACCCTGAAAACCGTGAAGGTAGGTTCCGCCAAAATCGAAGTGCTCTTCCCACCCCATTCCAAAACGATTCAAGGGCATGGTCTTGATGTGATTCAAGATCAATTAGGCAGCGCACAAAAGACGATTGATCTTGCCTTATTCGTCTTCTCTGCACAACAGCTCACAGCCAAACTTGCAGAACGAATATCAGCTGGCGTGAAGATACGCCTCCTTGCTGATCCTGGCTTCGCCAGCCGCTCTTTTTCAGAGGTCCTTGATCTCCTTGGCGTCGCCTTGCCTGATCGTTTTTGCAAATTTGAGGCAGGGAATCAACCATTAATCACTCCTCTCAAAGGCGTCGGCGCTCCCCGCCTCGCCCGCGGCGACAAGCTGCATCACAAGTTCGCCGTGATCGACAACAAAAGAGTGATCACCGGCAGCTTCAACTGGTCTCCATCTGCTGCACATACCAATGACGAAACCTTGATAGTCATCCACTCCGCCAGGCTCGCCAAGCACTTCACGCGTGAGATCGACAGGATGTGGCGTGGTGCCGAACTAGGAATCACCTCAAGGATGCGCCATAAGATTGCACAAAAACAATCCAAGTGCGGAAGTGGAGAGGAGAGAAGTTAATCGGAACAAGAAAATGACAATTAATACGTCATTTAGAGTCTTTACCTAGAAGCATATTCAAAGTTCTACCCCAGTAATCTGAGAGAGAATCCTTAGATTTTGTCGAAAAATGTGGGCTTGTATCAGCATACAAAAGTCTATTATTTTTCCCTACAGCACTACAGATCTCTCCTTGGCACAAAGAATCGTGCGGGTCGACATAAAGAACATGAGGTGATTTTTCAGCAATCTCAAGGAATGAATCATTAAGATCTTTACGGTCTTCAAGGCTGATTGATCTCTGCGTGATGCAAAGTTCAGTCTTTCCGTTTTTAGCAACTTCACTAAGGTAGTTAATACCATCCGGACAAACCTTAGGCGTATCCCCGATGAGGACTATTTTAGCCTTCTTCTTCGCAGCAATCTTTTCCAATTCTTTAAGCCTCTCAGACAACCTTTGAATTTTCAACGGTTGCGACGCTCTACTACTTGAGACTTCAAATTGCCCCACAGCATATCTATCTCTAGACATACTGATAAAAATGTAATCACCCTCGTTAAGATTTTTTTCGAAGAAACTCATGTAACGGTCACCTGCATCGCTGACGCATCCTCGTTCATGTCCAGCGCATCCACGACCTCCATTTAAGAAA
>QCUL01000034.1 GCA_003210755.1 Synechococcus sp. AG-679-C18 | reverse complement strand
TTGCTTTCTAAAGTTGATTGCGTGATTGCTCCCCGCGGTGAATTCTCTCGTGGAGCCTTGGCATTGAAGTTTCAACAGAAGTCTTTGTACCTCATTTTAACGAAATTGTTCAGGCTTTTATCTTGCCTTCGTTGGCAAGCTTCTAGTGAATTTGAACTCGCCGATATCCAGCGTTTGATAGGAATAAAGAATAGTTCAATTAAAGTAGCGCCTGATTTGCCTGCGATGGAGTTTTTATCAGCTAATTGTGATTCTATTGAGTCTTATACGAATTCAGATTTACCTCTGCGCCTGGTCTATCTTTCACGGATTACGCCAATGAAAAATCTCGAATTCTTGCTTAAGTCTCTTCGCTTGGTCCGTGAGGAGATTAATTTGTCTATTTATGGTCCACTTGAGGATCTTGTTTATTGGAAACGATGCCAATCTTTAATTGCGATTTTACCCTCGAATGTATCTGTCGAGTATTTGGGTGAGGTCAATCCCTCTAATGTAATGGAGGTATTTTCTGCGTTCGAGCTTTTTGTACTTCCTTCATTTGGTGAGAATTATGGACATGTTGTTCTTGAATGTTTGACTTCAGGAACACCCGTATTGATTAGCGACCAAACACCCTGGAACCCCTCAGCTGATGGTGCTGTTTTGGTTTTGTCTCTTGGTGACTCTGCTAGTTGGGCTGCTGTTATAGATCGTCATGCGCAGATGAATGCTGATGAAAAACTTAAGATGAAATTATTGGCTATGAACTATGCCAGAGAGTATCGTCAGGAATCAAATGTTGTCGAGAAAACTCGCAATCTCTTTTGCCCTCTTGTTCGATAAAGTTATTTAAATGCAAGCTATATATCCCTTCTGACATGATCTATATTTGGCGTTATCTTTATAGAGCTTTTAATAGGCTGTCTCTGAAACGCTTTCGTGCTATTCCTTTGGACCAGGTTGGATTGAATTTGCCCAAAGTTTCTTCTGCTTTTGTATCAGGATGATCTTGTTATGTGCGGAATAGCGGGTTACAGCTTATTTTCAAATACCATTGTATCGAGCGATTGGCCTGCATCTGCTTGTGAAAGGCTTGCCCATCGGGGTCCCGATGATGCTGGAGTATTTGAGGATCCTGAACAGGGCGTAGGCCTAATCCACACAAGGCTTTCTATTCTTGACCCATCACCTTTGGGGCATCAGCCGATGTTAAATCGCAGCGGTCGAGTTGTTCTTACTTTTAATGGTGAAATTTATAACTTTCGAGAACTGCGAGCTGAGCTTGAGGAAGAAGGAGCTGTCTTCTGCGGAGATTCTGATACCGAAGTATTGCTTTCGCTTTATTTGAAAATACGGAATTCTTCCTCGTTGATTCCTGGAGAGGCTGAGATCACCTCTCTGTTGAAGAAGATTAATGGAATTTTCTCCTTTGCAATTTGGGATAAGGATTATCGCGTCCTATTGCTTGCTCGTGACGCACTTGGTGTTAAGCCGCTATACATCAAGCAGATTGAGACAGGTTTGTTTTTCGCGAGCGAAATCAAGGCACTTCCCTCCTCTTTTGTTCACCTCAATGCTCCTGCACTCGAACGTTATTTAACGTTCCTGTGGTCTCCAGGCAAGCAAACACTTGATGCGGATGTATTCAAGCTTGGTCCTGGTGAGGCAATGTGTATCTCTCAGGGGGTGATCAAACATCAATTCAGTTGGTATCAATTACCAGTTTTCGATCAATGTTCTTCTTCTGTTCCAGCAACGTCTCGATCAGAAGTTATTCGTGGGGTCGAGCATCATTTACGCCAAGCCGTCCACCGGCAGCTTGTTGCTGATGTTCCTGTAGGCGCTTTCCTTTCTGGTGGTTTGGACTCCAGTGCAGTTGTTGCTTTCGCCAGGGAGCGCAATCCAGAGCTTCGCTGCTTCACCATCGAGCTGAGCCGAGTTGGCGAGGAGGGATTTGTCGATGATCTTCCTTATGCAAGGAGGGTTGCTTCTCATCTGGATGTGCCGCTTGATGTGGTTCAAGTGGATGCTGCGAGGATGGCCTCTTGCTTAGAAGAGATGGTTTGGCAATTGGACGAACCTCTAGCAGATCCTGCTCCTTTGAATGTGCTCTTTATCAGCCAACTTGCCCGTGATTGCGGGATTAAGGTTCTACTTTCTGGAGCAGGTGGTGATGACTTATTTAGTGGTTATCGTCGTCACATCGCCCTAGAAACTGAACGCCTTTGGAGATGGCTCCCACGACGTCAACGGATTCTCTTACGTCAGATCTCAGCTTTGTTTCCAGGCGAAAGCCCCTTCGCAAGGCGTTTGCGCAAGGCCTTTTCCGGCGCACATCTTGAAGGGCATGCTCGTTTGGTTCATTATTTTCGCTGGATTGAACGAGCCGATCTCTATCGACTTTTCACTCCAGCTTTTCGTGCGGCTCTTGATCAATCGCATGCTGAGAAACCGATGCTGGATTTTTTGGCTGAATTACCGGACGAGACCTCAGATTTAGAGCGAATGTTGTCGCTAGAACAACGTTTTTTTCTAGTCGATCATAATCTCACTTATACAGATAAGATGTCGATGGCGGTAGGAGTAGAGGTGCGAGTTCCTTTCCTAGATCTTGAGCTTGTTCAATATGCGGCAGGCATTCCAAGCACACTGAAGCTTCGCAATCGAGAAACAAAATGGGTTCTAAAAAAGGCTTTAGAGTCTTATTTACCTTATGACGTGATCTATCGTCCAAAAAGTGGTTTTGGTGCTCCTTTGCGCCGCTGGCTTCGAGTGGAGCTGCGTGATTGGCTTAAAGACATATTGTCGTCTCAATCCCTAAACAGGCGAGGTCTGTTTGATGTTCAGGCTGTGCACCAACTCATCGCATTAAATGCTGAAGGACGCATCGATGCCAGCTATACGCTCTTGTCATTGGCCTGTATCGAGCTTTGGTGCAGATTCCACATTGATCAGGAGACTCACAACTCATTCAAAGGATGTCTCTCTGGTGCACAATCTTGAATTCCTGGAACGGGACATTTGCAGCATTGTGGTCTCATATCTAAGTGATGCCTTCCCCTTGATGATGATTTCTATTCAGAGGTCATATTCTTGAAACAACTTCTGCAATCACTCGCCACTGGAGCCAGTTCCCTGCCTGAACTTCCCTCTCCGGCACTCGCCCAAGGCCAGTTGTTGATTCTCACCTCCTGTTCGCTTGTGTCTGCTGGTACCGAGCGAATGTTGGTTGATTTTGGTAAGGCGAGTTGGATTGACAAGGCTCGTCAACAGCCTGACAAAGTGCGTCAGGTCCTTGATAAGGCCAGAACTGATGGACTGTTCACTACGATTGAGGCTGTTCGCAGCAAACTCGACCAACCGTTGCCACTGGGTTATTGCAATGTTGGGTCAGTCGTTGCTGTTGGTGAAGGTGTGAGCGGTTTCAAGATTGGTGATCGGGTGATCTCCAATGGACCTCATGCTGAGTTAGTCGCTGTCCCTCAACAGCTCTGCGCCCTTATCCCAAAAGACGTCAGTGATGAGGCCGCCTCCTTCACGATTCTTGCTTCGATTGGTTTACAGGGAATCCGCCTCGCCAATCCATCCCTCGGTGAAACCTTTGTGGTTACTGGCCTTGGTTTGATTGGTCTACTCACTGCCCAGTTGCTTAGAGCGCAGGGTTGTCGAGTCTTAGGACTCGACCTTGATCACGCGAAATGTGTTTTGGCGGAAAGTCTCGGTATTCATACCCTCAACTTGTCTGCCGGTATTGATCCCTTGGCTTGGTGCCTCGAACAAACCGGTGGAGTTGGTGTTGATGGCGTTCTGATCACTGCAGCTACTTCATCGAGCGAGCCTGTTCATTTGGCTGCGATGTCTTGTCGCCAACGCGGACGAATTGTATTGGTAGGCGTTACGGGTTTGGACCTTCGCCGTGATCTTTTCTACAAGAAGGAACTCTCTTTCCAAGTGAGCTGCTCCTATGGGCCCGGCCGTTACGACCCTACCTACGAGGAGCAGGGTCATGACTATCCGATTGGCTTTGTGCGATGGACGGAGCAGCGCAATTTTCAGGCTGTGCTCGACGCCATCAGCTCAGGCAGGCTCCGAACTGACGTATTAATTTCACATCAATTTTCAATTGAGCAGGCGGCCTCTGCGTACGAATTGTTGAGCAGTCCAGAGTCTTCTCTGGGGATTTTGCTCACGTACCCAGGCACGGCCGATCCAGATCAACGCACTGTTCCCCTACCAATGCACTCTCTCCAGGTTGGAGAAAGAGTTCATGCTGTTCAGCCATATCTTGGGGTGATTGGAGCCGGCAACTACGCCAGTCGACTTTTGATTCCTGCTTTCGCAAAGGCCGGGGCTTGTTTCCACACACTCGTTGCATCCAGTGGCATCTCTCCAGATCATGTGGGCCGTAAGTACGGATTTCTCCAGGCCAGCACTGATGTGTCTGGTCTCTTGAATGACCCCTCTTGCAATGCTGTTGTCATCGCCACGCGACATGACAGTCATGCCTCACTGGTTCAGAAGGCCTTGGCTGCAGGGAAACATGTTTTTGTAGAGAAGCCTCTTTGCCTTAACTCTGAAGAGTTAAGTGCTATAGCGAGTATGAGTCTTGACGACCAAGTATTGATGGTTGGATTCAATCGAAGATTTTCACCATTACTGGTTGAATTACAGCAACAGCTTCAGCTGTTACGAGGACCTCGCGCTTTTGTTTACACCTGTAATGCTGGATCAATTCCTGTAGATCATTGGACCCAGGATCCCATCCTTGGTGGCGGAAGATTAATCGGAGAGGCCTGTCATTTCGTTGATTTACTGCGTTTTCTTGCTGGTAGCTCTATTGATGAGATCCAATATTTGCATGCAAATGATAAGAAATTGTGCCCTGACACCTTTTCACTGCAATTACGATTTTCAAATGGTTCTATTGGTAGTATTCATTATTTTGCTAATGGTAGTAAATCTTTCCCTAAGGAGCGTCTTGAGGTCTTTTCTGCTGGGAAAGTTCTGCAACTCGATAACTTTCGTAAACTCAAGGCTTGGGGCATTCCTGGTTTTCGAACCAAGCGTCTCCTGAGACAAGATAAAGGTCAGGTTGCTTGTTGCAAATCATTCCTTGATTCTATCAAGTTGGGGAAATCCTCTCCAATTCCTCTGAACGAGCTGATTGAGGTTCAGCATAATTTGCTTTCCTTGCAGAATTGAGATTACTTAATGTAATATACTTTTCATGAAAAGTTCTGCCTCTTCTTGTGAATTTGACCTTCGCCAAGGCCTTAAGTCTGTCGCTATTTACAGTGTAGTTACTGCTCATATTACACTTTATACTTGTACATTTCCCTTTTGTGATCAGTTTTCCCGATTTTTGCTTCTGTTCGGGAGAATGGGTGTAGGTATATTTTTTCGCTTTTAGGTTGGGACTGGTATTCCCGTAATAAAAAAAGTTTTTTTCGTATGCTTCGCCAAGATGTCTCTTACTACATTATACCGTCGGTCTTTTCTGGCTTAATTGTCTATCTGTCTCTTTTACTCCGTAAAGGTAATCCGGGAATTGATTTAATTGATTTTATTTTAGGTAATGGTAGTTATCTGTGGTTTGTACCCATTTTCCTTCTATTGCGGTACTTGAGTAGGGTTCCACTGTCTGGATACTTTTTTGCCTTTCTTCTTCCAGTCTCTTTCGTGATTTATTATCAGTCTCAGTCTTATGAGGTGTTTGGTTTAAATCCACATCTGAATATCTTTTATTGGCTGCCATGTATTTTTATTGGTCGATGTTCAAAATGGTTGTTGCATATTGTTCAATCTCTTGAATGGCCATTCTTTGAATGGATACTAGGGATTTTCTGCTTATTAACACCTTTTGTGATGTTTTGGTGTTTCCCTTTTATTCCTATTGCGTATTTTGACTTTTCGGTTCTTTTCGCCAGCGCTTCGTTCTTTTTTGGGATTCTATCTCTATTTGCTTGTGCTTCTTCAATGCCTTCGTTGACTAAAATATTTAAAACCGAATTTCTAAAGTTTCTTTCAAGTCAAACACTATTTATTTATGTTTGGCATATGCTAATCGCTGGACTCGTTTCGCGCTTGCTAGGACATAACTTTTTTATTCTTTTAGGACCGGCAGTTATACTTATATTTCTTTTCATTGTCTTTGCTTTTGTCCGGGATCTGTCGCAACCAATGTTATTCTTTCTCATGGGAATTAAGCCTCCAATGCATTTTATAAAGCGATAACTGTTCTTCTCTGCTGTTACCGGTAAAATTCTAGTGTGATCAAAAATGAATTTGTTGGGGACTCTTAGGATATGCTGATCCTGGTATTGTATGTTTTTTGAGTTTAAATTGTTTAGAAGTGTGGTGGTTTGTCTGTATTATTAGATTAGGTTTTTTGACTTGCAGGTGTATCTAGGATCTCAGGATGAGCCCATAGTTGAAGGGTGTGGAGTGTTTGCCATAGTTTTTTTAGGCAGCACCCATTTGTGAATCATTGCGTTTTGATTTAGAGTTCAATGAGTTGCTGGATACTGCTGATGGTCGGCTATTGTTCTTTTTTGATGAAATTCTTCTTTGGACTTTTTGCTTGCTTCTGCCAGTGTTATTTGTGATCAACCCAGAAGGGGCTTTTCATTCTAGGCGTAATTTTTTCTTAGGAAATTTTCCTACCATTAAAGTGAGAAAATTTTTGCGAGTGCTCGGTATCCCTATATCCATGGAGCTTTTTTGATTGGTTTGATGTCTATTGTTCTTAGAGTATGCTTGAAAAGCTGCTTTTATAAGGTGGCGAAACATGAGCTTCTCCTCTTGTTTCTCTTTGTTGCTGGCTTGGCTTGATGGCCTTCTGTTGCGTTCTTGGACTCGGCTACATTGGTCTCCCAACGGCGTCTCTGCTCGCACATTCAGGGCACAATGTTCTTGGTGTTGATGTTAATTCCGATGTAGTTGAATCGGTGAATCGAGGCTTGGTTCATATTTATGAGCCCGATTTGGATGATTTAGTTAGTAGTGTTGTTGCCTCTGGCCTTCTCTCGGCCAGCCTGAAACCCTCCCCAGCAGATATTTTTATTATCGCGGTTCCTACCCCCTTTTATCTATCAGATAAAAGTACTCCTCAGCCTAATATTGATTATGTTTTATCAGCTGCCAAATCTATTGCCAGCGTTATTGAACCTGGAAATCTTGTTTTATTGGAATCTACATCTCCTGTAGGGACTACTGAGAAGGTGGCAGGGTTGATTGCTGAACTCTCCGGGCTTGCCCTTGATCAGGTTCATATTGCCTATTGTCCTGAACGAGTTCTACCCGGACAGATCCTGAAAGAATTAATAAGTAATGATCGTGTGATTGGAGGTTTGTCTACTGCTGCCGCAAAGGCTGGAAGTGATTTTTATTCAACGTTTTGTCGCGGAAACCTCCTTCTTACTTCAGCGCGTACAGCTGAGTTAGTGAAACTCACTGAAAATAGTTTTCGTGATGTCAATATCGCTTTTGCAAATGAGTTGTCATTGATCTGTGACCGCTTAAGCGTGAATGTACGTGAGCTGATTCGTCTTGCTAATCATCATCCACGTGTGAATATTTTGCAGCCAGGTTGTGGTGTTGGTGGCCATTGCATCGCTGTTGACCCATGGTTCATTGCGGCAGCAGCTCCAGATTGCACACCTTTGATTCAAACAGCTCGTCGTGTAAACGATGGCAAGAGCGATTGGGTGATTGAGCAGGTGCAGAGACGGGCTGCTGCTCTGCAGGATCACCTGGGGCGTCCTGCTCGGATTGGTTGCCTTGGTCTTGCGTTTAAACCGGATGTGGATGACTTGCGGGAATCTCCGGCCTTGCACATCACTACCGAACTTCTAGTTGCTGGATTGGATGTGTTGGCTTGTGAGCCGAATCTTCAGGATCACTCCACGATCAAGCTCCATACTCTTGACCGCGTCTTGGCGGAAGCTGACCTACTGGTGTTTCTTGTGGCTCATACCCCTTTCAAGGGCTTGGCATTAACAGATAGATCAGTCTTTGATCTTTGCGGGGTCACCGACCAGAACCTCACGTAATGCTTTCAGGTACTTCGGCCTCAAAAGCACGTCTTTTCCGCACGCTCCGTGATATCGGCCCTAGGAGGCTTCAACGCCGTGTTCGTTATGAACTGCGCCATCGTTGTGATCGCCGATTGCCTTCGTTTGTTTCCGGTTGGTTGGCTGGAGTGAACAACGAGTTGCCTCGCTGGAGCCTTTCCCTCCAGGGGCTTGAGGCAGCTGAACTTGGTGGGAGCCCTCAATCACTTATCCAGCCAAGCTCGATTCAGTTTTTGTTCCTGAATCAGCCCCGAGATTTGCTGTGGCCCATTTGTTGGAAGGATGCGGATTGGCCTCGCCTTTGGCAGTTTCACCTTCACTACTTTGATTGGGCCAGGGAATGGCTAGAAATTGCTTTGGAATCAGGCTGTTGGCCTGATGAAGCATCTTCCTTGGGGCTGCTGATCGATGAATGGATTGCTGCGAATCCTTGTGGTAAAGGCGATGGATGGCACAGCTACACCCTCTCGCTCAGAATTCGCAACTGGATTTGGTTGTTTCGCTGCGCTCCTCAATTGGTCTCATCAGCGCGTTTGCAGTCGCTTTGGCAGCAATTGTGTTGGCTACAGGCCCATCCGGAGTCTTGTCATGGCGGCAACCATTGGCTGGAAAACCTTCTTGCCCTCTCCGTTGGCAGCCTGCAGTTTGTGGGAGCGAGAGCAGAAGCGATGCATCTCCGCTCGTTGCAGTTGTTGAAAGGGGAATTGCGCAGTCAGGTTTTGGCTGATGGCGGCCATGAAGAACGTTCCGTGGCATACCACCTCTTGATGCTGGATCGCCTGGTGGAGCTGGGATGTGTCTTGACGGCGACTCGTGGGTCGAGTCCTGATTGGCTGAATCAATCGATTGATGCCATGGCGTCATGGGCTTCCGTTGTGCGTCTGGAAGGCGGACATCTGCCGCGCTTCAACGACACTGCAGAGGATGCTGCTCCAGCGCTAGATGAAGTAGTTGCCTTCTCTCATGCCTTTCGTTCCCAGACTTCAGCGGACGCGTTGTTTGGCGGATGGTCTTGTTCCGGTTTGCGCCGCAAATTGTTGAAGGCTGGTGTCACCTCCGAGCAAGGGGCAGCTGTCTCGGTTCCTCTTCAACCCATTTTTCATGCTGTGATCAACGATCTTCCGGACACAGGGTGGACGTTTTTACGGCCAGGGCATGGGTGGGAACTGGTGTTCAAATGTGGTGTGCCTTGCCCACCGCATCTCCCAGCGCATGTGCACTCGGATCAACTCAGCTTTGAGCTCATTCATCGTGGGCGATGGGTTTTCAGCGAAGCTGGAACCAGCATCTATGGCAACGGCCCGCAGCGGGCATTTGAACGTTCCGGGGCGGCTCATAACCAGCTCCAGCTGGGCGTCCCCAACGCTTCTACCGGTGACGTGGACTGGTTTGAGCCGGTAGAGGTCTGGGGTGGTTTTCGAGCAGGCCGCAAATCCCAGCCGCGTCAACGTGACTGTGGTGATTTGCCTCATGGCGGGTGTTTCGTGTCTGGTGCTCACGATGGCTTTGACGCCATAGGAGCGAGTCATATTCGCCGGATCGAGATTCGTGAAGCTTCCGCGAACCATCTCTCACTCACTGTTCTGGATACCGTCAAAACCAAAGCTCCCTTGCATGTTCGCCAGTGGTGGCATTTGGCTCCTGATCTGCAGAAGAGCCTTTTGGAAGGCTTGAGTTTTGATTTTTCTAAGGCAGATCAAATCCACGCGGATTGGACTACCACGACTTTTGCTCAAGGTTTCGGCAAGCGTGTGCCAAGGCACAGTTTTTGTCTTCGTGGTCTCTTACCTCCAGGCGAGCATCGTCTGCGTGTGGGCCTTCCGGTTTCCGCTCCAAACCCTTCTGTGCCGATCTGATGCCCAAACTCTGGCTAATCAATCAGTTTGCAAATACGCCAGAACTTCCTGGGCACACGCGTCAGTACGAAGTGGCTGCGGGTCTGGTGGGCTTCGGTTGGCAGGTGGAGGTGTTTGCGTCCGATTTCAATCTCACGCAGCGTCAGTACAGACGGCTCCGATTTCCACGTTTGTGGTGCGTTGAACGTCCTGCTGGCATTCGTTGGATTTGGTTGTGGGTCTCCCCGTATCGACGCAATAACTGGAAGCGTCAGCTCAACATGCTCAGCTTTTGCCTGCATCTAGGTTTGCGCCTTTTGCCGATCGCTCTATGGGGCCGGCTTATTGGGCAGGGGCCTGATGTGATTGTGGCTAGCTCGCCCCAGCTTCCAGCTGCGTTTACGTTGCTATTGATTTCCCGGCTGACCTCCATTCCTTTTGTTTTGGAGGTGCGTGACCTCTGGCCTCAGGTGCTCATCGACCAAGGCGGAAAAAGTAAAAAGAGCCTGATGGTGATGATTCTCGCTTGGATGGAGCGCCAGCTTTACCGCAAGGCACGCTTCGTTGTGGTGTTGGCAAAAGGTGCAGAGTCTTACGTCTGTAAACGCGGTGCAGAAACAACGTTTTGGCTTCCCAATGGCCCAGATCTTGAGTTGTTCTCTCCGCGGCCCTTGCCTCCTGAGCGTGCTGTGTTTCATGTCCTGTATGCCGGTGCTCATGGCGATGCCAATGCTTTGGACAACGTGTTGGAGGCTGCCCGCTTATTGGAGTCTTTTGAATCCCCCATTCGCTTCCGTTTCATTGGGGATGGTCCCGAGAAACAGGCGCTGGTCAAGCAGGCAATCGACCTGAAGTCGGTGTCGTTTGAGGACCCTGTTCCAAAAGCTCAAATCCCAGCCTTGATGGCGGAGTCGGATGCCATTTTGCTGTCATTGCGTGATGTGCCGTTATTTCGCTACGGCGTGTCTCCCAACAAGCTCTATGACGCCTATGCCATGGGTCGTCCTGTGATTACAACAGTTGCCGGAGCCATCAATGAGGAAGTAGAAGAGCATGGCCTTGGAGTGACTGCCTCCCCAGGTGATCCTGAAGACCTCGCTGCTGCGATTCTGCGTCTTGCGCAGATGCCCAAGAGCGAGCGTCAAGCGATGGGAGTCAGAGGAACACATCTGGCAAGAACCACGTATTCCAGGCAGAGAATTAACGCGCAATACGACTCCGTCTTGCGTGAGGTCGTCAACTGATGACGATTGCTGTTTCGGGTGGCAACGGATTCACAGGTCGGTTTGTTTGCGAGGAATTGCAACGCCGTCAGCAATCTTTTGTTGCTTTATTGCGTCCTGGCAGTGATTCCTCTTGGATGCAGGCCCATCAGATCCCTATTCGGTTCGCTGATCTGAACAATGCAGTGCAGCTTGCCGAACAACTCCGCGGATGTAGGGCACTCCTCAATGTTGCTTCGATCGGTTTCGGTGCTGCTCCACCAATTGTTGAGGCTTGTCAGGTTGCTGGAGTGCAACGTGCCGTTTTTGTGAGCACAACGGCGATTTTTACCAAGCTCAATGCTGGATCTAAAGCAGTTAGGCAAGCGGCAGAAGCTGTGATCTTTCGAAGTGGTCTAGACACCACGATTGTGCGGCCAACCATGATCTATGGAACACCAAGGGATCGCAATATGATTCGCCTTGTTCGTTGGTTGGATCGTTATCCGTTGCTTCCGGTTTTTGGTAACGGCCGATCCTTACAACAACCCGTGCATGTTTCCGATGTTGCGTGGGCTTTGGTACAGGCACTTGAGTCTTCAGATGCGATTGGCCGGCAATTTAATCTTTCCGGTTTAGAGGCTCTGAGTTTTAACGATGTTGTGAGAATCACGGCCCAGACTCTCGATCGTCGGGTTCATCGTTTTCACATTCCTGCCCAGCCAATGGTTGCTTTGCTTCAACTTGCAGAGCGTATCAATATAAAACTTCCAATAAAATCAGAGCAAATTCTTCGTCTAAATGAAGATAAGTCTTTCTCACATCTTGAGGCTAAAAAAATATTCGGTTACAGCCCGAAGAGTTTTGAGGAAGGAATTAGAGATGAAGTTTCGCTTTTTCGTGTTGGTGGGGATGGCTTGAGTTCATGCTAATCGTTGTAACTTTCGCAGCTTTTTGTTGTTGGTTGCTGCTTCGGATGCTGATTCCTGTGCTGAGGAGGCGTTTGCTTGATCATCCCAATGCTCGAAGTGCGCATCAGTGCCCTACGCCGCGAGGAGGAGGGCTGGCCTTCGTGATCGTGGCCGCCGCAGGCAGTGGTTTTGCAGCTTGGTCCGGTGGTGGTGGATGGGCTCCGTTACTGATTGCCTGTGCCCTGCCTCTGGCCGCTGTGGGTTTGTTGGATGATCGTCTCAATCTTTCCGCCCTTTGGCGTTTTGGAGCACAGCTCTTCACCGCGGGAGCGTTGCTCACGATCAGTCCCTTGTTTAAAGGTTGGATCCCATCGTCCCCCCTTCTCTTAGTTGTGGTTATGGGGATGTTGTTGCTGGTCGCAGTGACTGCCGTGATTAATTTCACCAACTTCATGGACGGGCTTGATGGGCTGGTCGCTAGCTGCATGGCAGTGGCGTTCTGCACAGCTTCCCTCTACCTACGTGGAGCCTTTGGCCTTTGGGTTCTGGTTGGAAGTCTGCTGGGCTTTTTGTTCTGGAATTGGAGTCCTGCAAGGGTGTTTATGGGTGATGTTGGCAGTACCTTTCTTGGTGCGATTTGGGCGGGTGTGGTGCTCCAGGCCCCTACATGGCTCGACGCCTTCGGTTTGCTCTTGGTTATTACACCCCTGCTAGCGGATGCATTGATTTGTGTTCCCCGTCGTCAGTTCGCTGGTCAGAAGGTGTTCCAGGCCCATCGTCTTCATCTTTTCCAAAGGCTGCACCAGGCTGGTTGGTCCCACGCACGGGTCGCTTTGCTGTATCTCTCAGGCACGATCGTCTTGGGTGTCAGCTTTCTCGCTGGTTCATGGGCTGCCGTGTCTGCCGTAGCTTTTTTGATTCTCACGATGGGTGTCTGGCTTGACCAGCGCGTTGCCGTGCCGTTTTCCGAGTCTTTGAGTGGGACGTGGACATCGTGAACTGGACAAGATCTCGATCAGTTGCCGAATGGGCGACGGGATTTCCTCCCCTCACCAGACGCTTTCTGCTGATTGGTCTTGATGCCTGTTTGCTGCCATTGGCGGTGTGGCTCAGCTTCTGGCTTCGCTTGGCCACTCCCTGGCCTACAGGCTTTCTGCGGGCCGGGCTTTGGATGCTGCTTGCGGTTCTGCTGATCGGCTTACCCCTGTATGCCTTTACTGGTCAGTACAAGGGCCTCACCCGTTATGTAGGGAGTGCGGCGCTGTACCGCCTGGCTGCCCGTAATGCCCTGCTGGTGCTGATCCTGTCTGCTTTGGGTGTGATGTTGCGTTTGCCGATGCCGCCCCGCAGTAGCTGGCTTCTGCTCTGGCTTCTTCTTACCGGTTTTACCGGTGCGGTGCGGTTCGCTCTTCGCGACATTCTGCTCAGCTTGCGAGTAGCACAGACCCAACGCATGAATCGCGTCCTGATCTACGGAGCTGGTGAAGCGGGTGCGCAGCTTGCAGCATCTCTGCAGAGGAGCGGCACACATCAGGTGTTGGCTTTTTTAGATGACGCTCCAGATCTCAGGGGGCGCACGATCAACGGTATTCCAATCCAGTCCAGCGCAGCGCTGGCGGTTCGACCAGCGGATGTGGATCAGGTGTTGTTGGCCATTCCTTCGCTCACTCGAAGCCAGCGCAGCGTCATTGTGAAACGGCTTCAGCAGCAGGGCCTATCTGTTCTGCAGATCCCTTCCTTGGAGGACATCACTTCCGGTCGGGCCCGCATTGATGCTTTGCGGCCGGTGGCTATCGAAGATCTTCTCGGCCGCGACAGCATTCCTCCTGACCCCCAGCTTCTAGGCCCCGGCATCCGCGGTGCTGTGGTTTGTGTGACAGGTGCCGGAGGGTCGATTGGTTCCGAACTGTGCCGCCAGATCCAAGTTTTGGCCCCCAGGCGGCTCATTCTTTTCGACAACAGTGAACCGGCCCTCTATGCCATCGATCAGGAGTTGCGGGCATCGGGACTTGAAGGTTGTGAGCTGTTATCGGTGCTTGGAAGTGCCAATGATTCTGTCCTTGTACATCAGCTGTTTCGCTCCCATCGGGTGAGGGTGGTGTTCCACGCTGCTGCCTATAAGCATGTCCCTCTGGTGGAGGCCAATCCCATTGCCGGCTTGGTCAATAACGTTTGCTCCACCCGTGTGGTTTGCCGGGCTGCTGCTGCTGCTGAGGTTGGTGAGGTGGTGTTCGTCTCCACTGACAAGGCTGTGCGTCCGACCAATGTGATGGGGGCGTCGAAGCGGCTGGCAGAACTGGTTGTGCAGGCATTTGCTGCGGAGACAGTTCAGACCCCGGCCTCTTCGCGAGGACTCCGAACTCGCTTTGCCATGGTGCGGTTCGGCAATGTCCTCGGTTCGTCGGGGTCTGTTGTGCCCTTGTTTCGTCGTCAGATCAAATCAGGTGGGCCAATCACCCTCACTCATCCTGAGATCATTCGCTACTTCATGACCATCCCTGAGGCGGTCCAGTTGGTTCTGCAAGCGGCAACGCTGGCCGAGGGGGGTGATTTGTTCTTGCTTGATATGGGTGAACCTGTGCGAATAAAGGATCTTGCAGAGCAGATGGTGCTCCTCAGTGGTCTCTCCCTTCGCGACGAGAGCAATCCCCTCGGTGATATTGAGGTTATTTGCACGGGTTTGCGTCCTGGGGAAAAACTGTTTGAAGAGCTGCTCATTGACGGTGTCTCGGAAGTTACACGCCATCCCTTGATATTCCGCGCCCAGGAGAGAGCAATTCCACCCGATCAGCTCTGGCACAACCTCGATTGTTTGGAAACAGCGCTCCACGCTCAGGACAAGGAGTTGGCTCTTGCGTTACTGGCAAAGTTTGTACCGGAATGGAATGAAAGCTGTTCAACTCCATCCATAGAACTGAACTGATCTCTTCTCACGGACTGTCAATCTGGTCACCGATAGGGTCTTGGCGTTCGCTCAGTTTTCTTCCCATTGCTCGAATGGTTCAGCCTCTAGAAAATGTTGTTCCAACTCAACCTTCTTGTCCGCTACGGCAACTGCTCGCCGGCAGGTAGGTGTGACTTGCGATTCCCTTGATTTGCATCCCGTTAACGATGAGGCATGAGGATGGATCTTGAGCCTGATCAGGCCTCTTTCTTCCTATAACCGTTTGGGTTGGCTGACTGCCAGGCCCAGCCATCTAGGCAGATGTCGGCTAACGAGCGCCTAGTGCGCCAGCCAAGACGCTGGGCCGCTAAGGAAGGATCAGCGACGGTGATAGCTGCATCACCAGCGCGTCTGGCCACCAGCTCGTAAGGAATAGAACGACAACTCGCGGCTTGAAAGGCCTTGACTACGTCGAGGACAGAGGCGCCGATGCCACTGCCGAGATTAACGGTGATCTTCTGAGAGTCCTCTGCGAATAGGTAGTCGAGAGCAGCTCGGTGACCTTCCGCCAGATCCATCACATGGATGTAGTCACGTACGCCGGTGCCATCTGGTGTGGGCCAGTCGCTGCCGAACACCTGCAGGCGTGGACGCCTACCGATCGCAACTTGGCTTACGAATGGAAAAAGGTTGTTGGGAATGCCGAGCGGGTCTTCTCCGATGCGGCCGCTGGGATGGGCACCCACCGGATTGAAATAGCGCAGGTTGGCAATTCTCCAAGCATCCGGAGCGCTAGCGAATACGTCGGCGAGCAATCGCTCAACAGCAGCTTTGGAGTGGCCATAGGGGTTGATTGGCTGCACCGGTGCGCTCTCTGGAATCGGCACCAAGTCCGGGAGGCCATAGAGGGTGGCACTGCTACTGAACACAAGTGTGCGGCAGCCATGAGCGTCCATTGTTTTGAGCAGAGACCAGGAGCCGCATACGTTTACGTCCCAATAGCGCAAGGGTTCGCGCACCGATTCGCCCACGGCCTTGAGCCCGGCGAAGTGGATCACTCCCTCGATGGGACGTCCCTGCTCTTTGGCGCTTGTGAAGAGTCTCTCAAGATGGTCCTGATTGCGGATGTCACCTCGGTGCAATTGGAGCCTCTCGCTAGCGGAGCTGGCGTCCAGTCCGGCCAATTCCGAAACCTTGTCGATCGCAATCGGTGAGCTGTTGCTGAAGTCGTCAAGAACCAGCAGGTTGTGACCTGCCTCTAGAAGCACCAGGCAGGTGTGGCTACCGATGAAGCCTGCACCTCCGGTGATCAGCAGCCGCGCCATCGATGCCTTTCTTGTTAGTTGAAATGTAGTTGTTGGAAATCGGTATGTCGTCGTTCGCTCTTTGGCATTAGCTGTGGTCGACGTACGATTTCACTGATCTAATTCATGGAAAGGAGCCCTTGTTGTGACAACCGGTGAAACAGCATTAATCACAGGAATTACGGGCCAGGACGGAAGTTATTTAGCGGAGTTGTTGCTGGAGAAGGGTTATGAAGTGCACGGGATTAAGAGAAGAGCAAGCAGTTTTAATACCAGCAGGATCGATCATCTGTATCAGGATCCCCATGAGGATGATCCGCGGCTGGTGCTGCACTACGGGGATTTAACGGATAGCAGCAATTTGATCCGGATTATTCAGCAGGTGCAGCCGGATGAGATTTATAACCTTGGAGCCCAAAGCCATGTGGCGGTGAGCTTTGAGGCACCGGAATACACAGCGAATAGTGATGCGTTGGGCACGCTGCGAATTTTAGAAGCGGTGCGGATGCTGGGGCTCACGGAAAAGACCCGTATCTACCAGGCGAGCACGAGTGAGCTGTATGGGTTGGTGCAGGAGATGCCGCAAAAGGAGAGCACGCCGTTTTACCCAAGAAGCCCCTATGGGGTGGCGAAGTTGTATGCGTACTGGATCACGGTGAATTACCGCGAGGCCTACGGGATGTATGCCTGCAATGGGGTGCTGTTTAACCACGAGAGCCCGAGGCGCGGTGAAACGTTTGTGACGCGCAAGATCACGCGAGCTTTGGCGCGGATTGATGCGGGTTTAGAGGATTGCCTGTACATGGGCAATATCGATTCGCTGCGGGATTGGGGCCACGCCAGGGATTATGTGGAGATGCAGTGGCGGATGCTGCAGCAGGAGGGTCCACCGCAGGATTTTGTGATCGCCACGGGGCGGCAGGAAAGCGTGCGGCGGTTTATTGAATTAACGGCATTGGAGCTGGGCTGGGGCGCGATCCAGTGGGAAGGAAAGGGGTTGCAGGAAACCGGCAAACGCAGCACTGGGGAAGTGGTGGTGCGGATTGATCCGCGCTATTTCCGCCCTGCAGAAGTGGAGACGTTGCTGGGTGATCCCGCGAAAGCCAAGGAGAAGCTGGGCTGGACGCCAACGACAACATTGGAGGAGTTAGTGGCGGAGATGGTGGCGACGGATAAGGAGGAAGCCAAGAAAGAGGCGTATTTGAAATTGAAAGGATTCAATGTGGTGGGATCAATGGAGAATCCACCCACGAATCCTGATGCCGTCAAGGCCGCTGGAGGCAAGGCGTGAGGGGGTTGATCAAAGCTGATGATCGCTTTTTTGTCGCCGGCGCGAGGGGTATGGCGGGCAGCGCAATTTGTAGGGCGTTGCAAGAGAAGGGCTATGGCGATGAAGCCAAAGGCGGAGCCTTGCTGATTCCAAATCGGCAGGAGCTGGACCTGCTCCATCAAGAAGCGGTGAAAGCTTGGTACCAAGCGAACAAACCTGATGTGGTGGTGCTAGCGGCCGCCAAGGTGGGCGGAATTTATGCGAATGACACCTATCCGGCTGATTTCTTGCTGGAGAACTTGAAGATCCAAACGAATGTGATTGAAGGCGCTTGGAAAGCAGGGGTAAGGAGATTTCTGTTTCTGGGCAGTAGTTGTATTTACCCGAAGTTCGCCGAGCAACCGATCAAAGAAGAAGCGTTATTGACAGGATCATTGGAGCCCACGAATGAGTGGTATGCGATCGCCAAGATCACAGGGATCAAGCTGTGTGAATCATTGAGACAGCAGTATGGCTTTGATGCGATCAGCTTGATGCCGACGAATTTGTATGGCCCGGGAGATAACTATCACCAGGAAAATAGCCATGTGCTGCCGGCCTTGATCCGCCGCTTCCATGAAGCCAAGGAAGGAGGATTAGAGAAGGTGACCTGTTGGGGAACAGGATCACCGATGCGTGAGTTTTTGCATGTGGATGATCTGGGCAAGGCCTGCGTGTTTGCGCTGGAGAACTGGAGCGCTCTTGATCAAGAGGCACCCAGAGATGATCAAGGGAAACCTCTGGCGTTTTTGAATGTGGGAACGGGAGTGGATCTCACGATTAAGGAGCTAGCGGAACAGATCGCAGCGGTGGTGGGGTTTGAGGGAACGATCGAGTGGGATAGCAGTAAGCCGGATGGCACCCCAAAGAAACAGCTGGAGGTGAGCCGGATGAAGGGGTTGGGATGGAATGCCCAGATGCCATTGGCGGAAGGATTGCCTGCTGCCTACAGCGATCTACTGAAAGGGGAGGCGGCCCAGACCCTGCGGATGTAAGTCAACCAGCCCTGGATCTCACCTGCTGGCACCAGTCCTGGTGCTCTAGGTACCAGCGGACTGTGTCCTCCAATCCTTCCTCGAACCGGTAGCGGGGCTGCCAGCCCAGTTCAGATTCGATACGGCTCGCGTCGATCGCGTAGCGGCGGTCATGACCAGGTCGATCGCGGACGGGTGTGATGAGCCGCCGGTGGGGTTTCCCAGTTGGCAGAAACTCATCCAATAGCTTGCAGATCGTCTCCACCACCTCGGTGTTGGTGCGCTCCCCATAGCCACCTACGCAGTAATTACGACCTGATTGCCCTCTGCAGGCGGCCAATAGCAAAGCGTCCACGTGATCTTCTACATGCAGCCAATCGCGAATGTTCATGCCATCTCCGTAGAGGGGGATTGGCTCTCCCTTAGCAGCCTTGAGGATCACCACCGGAATCAGTTTTTCGGGAAACTGCCATGGGCCATAGTTGTTGCTGCAGTTGGTGAGTACCACCGGTAACCCATAGGTGTGGTGCCAGGCCAGAACCAGGTGATCGCTGGCGGCCTTGCTAGCTGAATAGGGGCTTCGTGGGTCATAAGGGGTGGTTTCTGAGAAGCGTCCCTGTGCTCCAAGCGAACCGAACACCTCATCGGTACTGATGTGGTGCAGTCGGAACCGCTTTTGCCTGCCCGCATTGAGCTGTTCGTAATGACGGAGCACCGCCTGGAGGAGGTGATAAGTGCCGGTAACGTTGCTCTCGAGGAAAACTCCTGGCCCGGTGATCGAGCGATCAACATGGCTTTCAGCGGCCAAGTGCATAACCAGGTCGGGATCGGCTTTCTCCACTGCTGCCTTCAAGGCTTCGGGGTCTCTAAGATCTGTCTTCAATTGCTGATGGCGCGGTCGATGCGCATCGCCGAGCTCTATGAGGACCTCCTCAATCGAGCTGAGATCGCTGGCATAACCGAGCTTGTCGAGGTTGAACACCGTGGCGTCGGTTTCCCGGAGAAGGCGCCGCACAACCGCACCCCCGATGAAGCCCGCGCCGCCAGTGACCAGAATCCTTTTCTGTCCCTTAAGCAGGTCATCAGCCGCGGGCATGGGCTTGGTCATGGGTGCAGAAGTGAAAATGCTTCACGCCAGTTGCACATGTTGGAGCAGGGTGCGCAAGGCGCTTTCCCAGTGCTCACCTTCTAGGTGCAGAGCGGAACGGGTGGAGGTGCAATCCAGCAGCGAATAGCTGGGTCGGGTTGCAGGGGTTGGATAGTCCGCGGTGGTGATCGGTTGGACCTGAGCTGGCGTTTCGATCAGTCCCAGCTCCTGGCCAATCTGACCAATAGCCACGGCCAATTGATACCAGTTGGTTGAGCCCGCATCACTCCAGTGCATGACAGGGGGTAAAACAGTGCCATCGGCACTTCGCTGGATCGATTGCCAGCAAGCAGTGGCCAGGTTGAGGCTGCTTGAGGGACATCCAACCTGGTCAGATACCACCTTCAGGAGTTTCTGCTGCTGATGCAGTGAAAGCATGGTCAGTGCGAAGTTTTGACCCACCGGTCCGATCACCCAGCTGGTTCGCAGAATGAGAGCGCTTGGATCATCTGCGAAAACCTCGCGAATCGCCCGTTCTCCAGCCGCTTTTGAGGCGCCGTAAACGCCAAGTGGATCGGGTTGCTGATCTGGGCGATAGGGGGATGATTGACGGCCGTTGAACACGAAGTCAGTGCTGATCTGTAGCAAACGCCCCCCCTCAATTTTCAATGCCTTCGCAAAAGCTGCGGGTGCGCCTGCATTCACGGCATGGGCCAGTTCTGGTTCGGATTCAGCTTGATCCACTGAGGTGTAAGCGCCAGCGTTGAGGACCCAATCGGGCCGCTCTTCGTGCACGGCGGCTTGGCAGGCATCGAAGTTCGCAAGATCGAGCTGGCTGCGGTTTCTGGTTACCAGCTCAATGCCTTTGGGAACGTTCTTCTGAAGGGCTTGCCCAAGCTGGCCGTTGGCTCCGGTGAGCAGTACCTTCATGGGAAGAGATCCCCGGCGTTGAGGGATGCAATGAAACGAGGCGCAATCGCATCTTTTCCTGAAATATTCACCTTTGATTCGCTTAGCTGCTCGAGAGGCCAGGCGATGGCCAGGTCTGGGTCATTCCAGAGAATCGCTCGCTCGCAATCCCGGTCCCAGAAGCCGCGGGTTTTGTATTGCACCTCTGTGACCTCGCTGAGGCATAGAAAACCATGGGCAAATCCTTCAGGAATCCAGAGCTGGGATTTATTTTCGGCGCTCAGTTCGGCACTCACCCATTGGCCGAACGTCCCTGAAGATCTGCGGATGTCGACAGCGACATCGAAAATAGTTCCTCTACTGGCTCGCACCAATTTGGCTTGTGTTGTCGGGGCCAACTGGTAATGCAGCCCCCGAAGCACCCCTTGGCTTGAGAGAGAGTGGTTGTCCTGGGAAAAAACCACCGCTTCCCCTACGGCCTCATCGAAATGGCGCTGGTTCCAGCTCTCAATAAACCAGCCCCGTTCGTCACCAAAGGCCTGTGGTGTGAGAAGCAGCGGACCATTAATGGTGCTGCCACTTGGGCTTATCAGCTGTTTAACCAGCATTATTTATTTTTAGGCTTCCTTGCAGGAAGGAGTGATCACTCTCGCTTTCCTCCAACATGTTGAGCAAATACGTGCCGTAGCCACTTTTGACTAGCTGTAATGCCAATTTTTCCAGTTGAAGATTGTTGATCCAGCCTTGGCGCCAGGCCACTTCTTCAGGGCAACCCACTTTCAATCCCTGGCGATGTTCGAGGGTGCGGATGTAGCCACCGGCGTCGTAGAGGGAATCGCAGGTCCCCGTATCCAGCCAGGCCATCCCTCGCCCCATCAGTTCAACCTGCAGGAGACCTTCGTCTAAATACAGTTGATTGAGGTCGGTGATCTCTAGCTCGCCCCGCTTGGAAGGCTTCATTTTGCGAGCCCTCTCCACGACCGAATCGTCATAAAAATAGAGGCCGGTGATGACATAACGACTTTTGGGTTTTGTTGGCTTTTCTTCCAAGCTGAGAACGTTCCCTTGGGCATCGAATTCCAATACGCCATAGCGCTCGGGGTCTCGTACGGGATAGGCAAAGACGGTGGCTCCCTTGATTTGTTGATTGCTCGCTACAAGTTGAGGCACTAAGTCATGGCCATGAAAAAGGTTGTCACCAAGCACCAGAACCGCCGGTGCGCCATCGAGGAATTCTGCACCGATGAGAAAAGCCTGGGCTAATCCATCAGGACTCGGCTGCATGGCGTACGCGATCGTCATACCCCAATTGGAGCCGTCGCCGAGAAGCCGTTGAAAAGCCCCCTGGTCTTGAGGCGTTGTGATAACAAGTACCTCACGGATCCCTGCCAGCATCAGAGTGCTGAGCGGGTAGTAGATCATCGGCTTGTCGTACACCGGTAGCAGCTGCTTACTCACCGCCTGGGTGATGGGATGCAGGCGGGTGCCGCTGCCGCCCGCCAGGATGATGCCTTTACGTTCGCGCCTCTGGGCCAAATCAAAAATAAGCGTCGCAATATTTCAGCATGAGTGCGCCATCGCGATGAATTGATCGTGGATCACGGCGAATTCCATTTCGATCGATCAAAATCCAGTTTCCGCAACTGGCTCGCCGAAGCTCAGACTGCTGTCCTGGACATCAAGCGATGGTGAGATTCAACCTTCGAATCTTCAGCCCGTCAGACTGAATCACTACTGAACAGGAAAGGGCGTGAGTCAGCTGCAGTCCTTGCGCGGCATGGTTGATCTGCTGCCGGAGCAGACAAGGCGTTGGCAGGCAGTGGAGGCGGTGGCACTCGAACACTTTCGTTGTGCGGGGTTGGATGAGATTCGAACGCCTCTTCTTGAGTTCACCGAACTGTTTGCCAGGGGGATTGGTGAGGGCACTGATGTTGTGGGTAAGGAGATGTACACCTTTTTGGATCGTGGTGAACGCTCATGCACATTGCGACCAGAAGGCACAGCTTCTGTGGTGAGAGCGGCGATGCAGCATGGCCTGTTGAGCCAGGGCTCTCAGAAGCTGTGGTATGGAGGCCCGATGTTCCGTTACGAACGTCCTCAGGCTGGCCGTCAGCGCCAATTTCATCAGATTGGTGTGGAATTTCTTGGCTTCTGCAGCCCTCGTAGTGATGCTGAAGCGATTTCCCTGGCTTGGGATCTGCTGTCCGATTTGGGGATCAAAGGTCTCAAACTCGAAATCAACAGCCTTGGCACTGTTGAAGATCGCAATCGGTTTCGCGCTGAACTTGTGACTTGGCTTGAGGAGCATGTTGATCAGTTGGATGCAGATTCCCAGGCTCGGCTGGCCACAAATCCTTTGCGCATTCTTGACAGCAAGGACAGAGATACGCAGCTTTTATTAAAGGAAGCTCCAACGCTCATGAAGGCACTGAGTAAGGACAGTGTCACCCGTTTTGAGGAAGTGCTAGCCCTGCTCAATACTCTTCAAATCCCTTATCAACTCAATCCCCGTTTGGTTCGTGGTCTCGATTATTACGGCCACACAGCATTTGAAATCACGAGTGATCAACTTGGCGCTCAGGCCACCGTGTGTGGTGGTGGTCGTTATGACGGACTCATTCAGCAGTTGGGTGGTCCGGTCACTCCAGCGATTGGATGGGCGTTGGGAATGGAACGTCTCTTGCTGGTTATCAGCGCTGCAGCGCAAGCGGATCCGGATGGACCTGCGGCCAGGCTCACAGCGGCCAAGCCTCTGTTTGTTTATGTGATCAATCGCGGAGAGCAGGCTGAGCTTCAAGCGTTGGCGTTTGCCCGTCAGTTACGCGGCGCTGGCATGGCAGTTGAGTTGGATGGCACAAGCGCTTCTTTCGGCAAGCAGTTCAAACGTGCGGACCGATCAGGAGCCCAATGGGCTGCGGTGATTGGAGACGAAGAGGCGAAAACTCGCCAAGTGCGTTTGAAGCCTCTACTCGGTGAGGGCGAGGAGTGTCAATTCAACTGGCAAGACGCAACTACCTACTTGATGGAACAGCGATAACCTTCGAAAATTGAAAACCTCTCACGCCCCATTTCATCCGATGAGCAGCAATCCCAACATCCAAACGATTTGCTGTATCGGTGCTGGTTACGTCGGTGGTCCGACCATGGCCGTGATTGCAGATCGCTGTCCCGATATACAAGTCACAGTTGTTGATATCAATCAAGCTCGGATTGATGCCTGGAACGACAGTGATCTTTCTAAATTGCCTGTTTACGAACCAGGTCTTGATGTTGTAGTGGGTCGCGCTCGCGGGCGTAATTTGCATTTTTCTACTGGGGTGGATGAGGCGATTGCTAATGCAGACATGGTGTTCATTTCTGTGAACACTCCCACGAAAACCAAAGGTTTAGGAGCTGGACAGGCGAGCGATCTCCGCTGGGTGGAAGCCTGTGCTCGTCAGGTGGCGAAATCAGCAAAGGGGCACACCATCGTGGTTGAGAAAAGTACCCTTCCCGTGCGAACCGCCGAAGCTGTAAAGGCCATTCTGGCATCAGTGGATCAACCGTCTGAGCCACGGTCCTTTGAAGTGCTTTCTAATCCTGAATTTTTGGCTGAGGGAACGGCCATCCGCGATCTTGATAATCCTGATCGTGTCTTGATTGGAGGCGAAGATCCTGCAGCGATTAATGAGCTGGCAGACATTTATGGCCGATGGGTTGATCAGGAGAAAATTCTTCGCACCAACCTATGGAGCAGTGAGCTGTCCAAGCTCACGGCGAATGCCTTTCTTGCTCAGAGGCTTAGTTCTATTAACTCTGTTGCGGCACTGTGTGAGGCCACCGGTGCTGATGTCAGAGAGGTGTCCAGGGCAATTGGCACGGATAGCCGCATTGGTCCGAAGTTTCTGCAAGCAGGCCCTGGATTTGGGGGCAGCTGTTTTCAGAAAGATATTCTCAATTTGGTGTACCTCTGCCGCCACTTTGGTCTCCCCGATGTGGCGGATTATTGGGAAAGCGTCGTTTTGCTCAACACTTGGCAGCAGCACCGCATAGCCCGTTTAGTGGTCCAAAAATTGTTTGGCACGGTCACTGGAAAACGATTGGCGATTTTGGGTTTTGCTTTTAAAGCTGATACCAATGACACTCGAGAGGCCCCTGCGATTCGAATCTGTCAAGATCTTCTCGAGGAGGGAGCCCAACTGGCCATTCATGATCCGAGGGTGGATCCGGTACAAATCAGTCGGGATCTGAAACTAACGGCGAGCCATGCGCCTGAAGCGGATGCAGGCCCAACGCGAGGTTCTCTCAGTGGAGAAGCCACCTGGTGGCCAAGCCCCGATGTTGCCTCAGCCATCAATGGTTCAGATGCAGTGTTGATTCTCACCGAGTGGCAGCAGTACAAACAGCTTGATTGGAGATCTCTTGCTCCTCTGATGCGAAAGCCTGCCTGGGTGTTTGATGCTCGTGGGGTAGCTGAACCGAAAGACGTTGTTTCTGCGGGTCTTAAGTTCTGGCGTGTTGGCGAAGGAGACGGGTGAATCAAGCAGATTTACGTCCGGTTTTGGTCACTGGCGCCGCCGGTTTTATCGGAGCGGCATTGTGTGAGCGATTGCTCGACCGTGGAGATTGTGTTGTCGGAATTGACAATCTCAATGACTATTACGACGTAGCGCTCAAGCAGGCCCGGCTCGCTCGAATTGTGGCGATGGCGTCGGCAACAAAAGAAGCCTGGACTTTTCACCAAATGGCATTGGAAGATGGTGAAGATTTAGCGGCTTTATTTGCCGCTAAGAAGCCTCGAGTGGTGGTGAATCTTGCTGCTCAGGCAGGGGTCCGTTATTCGATTGAAAACCCTGCTGCTTATATCCAGAGCAATCTCGTGGGCTTCGGTCACATCCTGGAGGGCTGTCGTTACCACGATGTTGAAAACCTCGTGTACGCGTCTAGCAGTTCGGTCTACGGAGGCAACCGCAACCTGCCGTTTCATGAGCAACAGGCGGTAAATCATCCCGTGAGTCTTTACGCAGCCAGCAAGAAAGCGAATGAGCTGATGGCCCATACCTACAGCCACCTGTACGGGGTGCCAGCGACTGGTCTGCGTTTTTTTACGGTTTATGGCCCATGGGGGAGACCAGATATGGCTCCAATGCTGTTTGCAAAGGCGATCCTGGCCGGAGATCCGATCAAGGTGTTCAATCACGGCAAGATGCAGCGGGATTTCACTTACATCGAAGACATCGTCGAGGGCGTCTTGCGCTGTTGCGACAAACCAGCCACACCTAATCCCGATTTTGATTCGATGCAGCCTGACCCTGCTACAGCAGCGGCTCCACATCGCTTGTTCA
>QCUL01000033.1 GCA_003210755.1 Synechococcus sp. AG-679-C18 | reverse complement strand
TGAAGTCACTTGTGGTCGACAGTCGTCCTCACAGATATTTTCCAAAAACAACCTCAAAAACCGACATTTCACCCACATCGGACTTGATCAATGAACGAAAAGGATGAAATCATTCATAATCTCAAGAAGGCTCTTGAGATCGCAAAGAAAAAAGGAAACGCTTTATTTATAGAAAACATCGTACGAGACATAAAAGCCTTAGAAGCAGGAGAAGAATCACCAATTGTAAAAGAATATCTATAGGCGCAAATTAAATTATAAACCATGACCAAGATAAGGCGCAATGAGGGCAACATCAAAAAGCCAATCATCTTGGCAGGAAACAACGTTCCAAACACAATTAAGCAACAAGAAACTCAACAACAGAGCGGTGCCTGCAAGCTGGTCAAGTCATGAGTAAAAAGTCAAGATTGATTATTGTTAATGCCGACGACCTTGGCATAAGTAAAACGGTGAACAGAGAAATCGAAAGGCTACATCGTTTAGGAGTACTGAGTAGCGCAACGATTTTGGCTAACGCACCATGTGTGGAGGAGGTGCCCTTAATTCACAAACGAAATCCTGATCTTGGGTTAGGTGTCCACTTAGCTGCTACGGATTTTCAAGCTTTAACATCTGCAGTGCAAAGCAGCAATTTATGTGATCAACAAGGAGTATTCTATCCAGATTTCCGAAGTAGATATCAGATAAATATGACTCAGATTCTCATTGAAGAATGGGTGGCTCAAATCAATCGTCTTCGTTCGATGGGTATTGAGATTGACCATGTGGATTCACATCATCACGTTCACACTTGGCCAACTGTTTTACCAGCTCTACGTGAGGTCGTACGGAGAACAGGAATTCATTGGGTTCGCAATACGAGGAATTTAGTCCCGCATGCCGAGAGAAAAGGGATTCGAGCCGTAGCAAAATATGCTGGGAAAAGCTTGTGGTCTCGATTGGCAGAAAGCTTTGGGATGCGTATGACTCGAAATTTCTGCAGCGTGACTGATTTGGTCCACATGGAAGAACAAAACAGTTCATGGGACTGGAATGGGCACTTAGAATTAATGTGTCATCCAGGAGATAATCAGAGCGATGAATTTGTAGCAGAGGCAGGTTGGTTGGAATGCAGATTTACGGAATGGATTAAAAGAAAGGGTGTATTGACCACGTATCATGATTTAGAATTAAATAATAGTTAATGATATTGCTGAGCTCTGAATTCTCCGGCAGTTAAAATTTTGATGATAAATTTAATGCAAAATTGTGGTTTGCATCAAGGATAATCAGTATTCAAATCTCCAGAGAAAGCCATAAAACCTAAGCCAATTCAAAAGGAAATATCATCTGTATATTCACATCTATGACTCCTTTCGCGAAGTGTTGAAGCAAAATTAAATTCACCGAGACGCGCAGTCTTGAAGCAACAGCTGTGGCATTTTATCGTTGGGAGAGATAATTTCACATCCACAAGGGGTAGGCGAACAAACTTCTTGATTGAAACAGAATCAAAATCATGTAACTAACTAGAGATAGATTGGAGAAAAATTGGCTGTTAATACAGCTACAATATCCAAAATCAGTATCCTAAGACCTACCTTTATTAGATCAAAACATCATCACATGGAGTTGACTACAAGTGATGAAAAAGGATTAAAAACATTAGAATCAGTGCGAACAACACAACAAAATATTTTTTACGAAAACTAAAACCTAGGGGCGATGTAGCAATCGCAAAGATTTCATGTCTACTTGGGTTTTCTAGTGATGTCTCCAAAGTCATCGTCGTTCGGCTGCAAAAACTGCCAGACAACAGGCACAGTAAAAAGGATGACAAGACCTACTGTGGCCAGAATAGCAATTGTATAATCACCCATTTCCAGGAGTACAATTGTTGATTCTAACCTTGAAAGGGGACTTTGAGGATCGTAGAGTAATAAAGCGCTAACTAGCCAAAGAATTCTACTGCGATATATGCATCAATGGGTAAAGATCAATTTCCCATTTAAAAAGAAATTACCTAACTAAGATTTCTAAAATCTCCATTTTTAATCTATTGACACTTGTCGACACTAACAAAATGATTCATATGATTGAAAAAGACGTTGAGCGAATCATTTAAGGATCGATAACCTCAGATTGAGGTGGCGGATTAAAACGATTTCTTGGATCCTGATCATGACGCCAGGGAGTAAACAACAAAAAATTACCGAAAACAAGACCTGCGGTCACAATTAGAGCAGCAACTTGTTCCAATTTCTCAATTCGCATGCGACCACCTTGATCCCATGACTCTCAGAAATAAACAATCGATGGTGAGCCATCAATTAATGGGTTAAGAATCACCAGCCAAGACAGCAGTGCCTTCACTGAAATCAACTACAAGGTCTCCATCATCATCGCGCTCAATTACGAAACGAAAACCATTTACCATCCCAGACCACTCTCCCTGATCAGGTTCAGCAATATCACCTGTTCGAACCAAAACCTCAGTTTCAAATAGAGTCACGAACACATGCGCAGCAACATCAGCTGCTTGATCAGCGTCCATATCATCAAGATCATGAGCAGCCACCGAGCAACCCTCTAGCAGCTCTGGATCAATGACAATCCCCTCTCCTAAGTCAGAGATCAGTGCCTTCAGAGCGTTCTCATCCATGGAAGCGAAACTAAAACACCAATCAGACTAGTCAAAACGAACGAGGTCAAGGTGTAAATCAGGTAATTGACGCAACTGACGCATCCCTCGCGGAGACAGTACATAAATCGTGCCAATCCCAAGCCAAATGAACGAATTAGAAAAGCAGCACTATTTCGGGTATGAGGGGGGGGGTATAACGTCAACGATCCGGCAAAGAAAAGTAGAAAGTGACCCAACCATGGAGAAAGTGCTTTAGAACGTAAGTGCGGTCATTCCTGGAGAAAGAATGCGTTTCGTCTATTTCAGCGTTCTGTTCGCAACCGCTTATTGGTTTCTGATATCACTCGTACGATGGATAATCGCAAAACGAAACGTCAACGTCATTGTTGAAACCCCAGAACGAAACGCTAAAGTCAATGCATTAGAACGTGCCTGGTCAGTAGAGGATACTCAAACAGAGGACGACCAATAATTCATCACAAGACATCTTTAATCATGAATTGATAGAACAGACGCTTACACTTTCAAAAAATGGATTAAATCAATTATCAAATAACATCATATTGTTGAACAGTTAATTTGTTTATTGCTTTGAAACTCCTGACATAGATCGTTTATCACCCAGAGTCCATTCATACCTCTTCCTGTTCCACCTACTGCAATGAAGAAAAAAGGGAAGAAGTAAGCATAAAGAAAGGACTGGACTGGACTGGACTGGACTGGACTGGACTGGACTGGACTGGACTGGACTGGACTGGAGTAGCAGCTCAGCCCAAGGCCGCAATAATCTGTTACACTATCTTCAAATTTCTTAACCATCCATGAACGACTCAAAATTTGGCTTCTCTGCTTTCGCTGAGCAGTGGAACGGCCGCCTAGCCATGCTTGGTTTCGTTATTGGCTTAGGCACTGAATTACTTACCGGCCAGGGAATTCTTTCTCAGGTAGGTCTTGGATGAAACCCGCTGTAGAGAGCAACGTTTGGGTTCCGATGAGTAGAGCTGGACATCTTCAGCTCTTTTACTTTGCCATGTTCATCGCGGTTCTTGGCATCGGTGGGAACATCGCCATAAGGCATGTTTTGGCATCTATTATTAATGCATCCAATCTTCTTTGACAGAACTGAATCTTAAAATCAAACATTTAGGGTTCATAATCTTTTTGTTATTATATAAACTCTCCCTCCGACCCTTGTCTGTTGATTTCAGCGAGGGTCTTTTTTTTATGATCAGACATACTATCATTCTTATAAGATAATGATAGGCTTTAAAATTTGGTCATTCTGATCATTTAAGCTTGAATCAATGCTTACGTTAGAGATTGCTTTTCTAAAGTATTAATGCTCTAAGCACATTAGTTTTTTAGCTGATACGCAATCACCTAAATCTCGCTATAGTTTTTAGCGAAGGCTTCATTGCTAGAATTGGCGAAAGTACATTTTAATACCAATAAATGATAGCTCATAATGTAAAAAAGCATAAGCACGCGAAAAATTCTGAATTAACATTAAATATGGAACTCTTCTAAATATGGAAGTATTAGCAAACTCATTCAAAATGAAAACCGCGGTTTTCATGGCCTCTCACTTTCGTTCTAAGACCATTCTAAATGCAATATTTTTATCATTTCTCACTTTAGTAGCTTTTCCAACAATAATTAGCGGAAGCGAACCACAAAGCGCATTACTTGCAATTGTTCCCTCAACGTTGGTAACAATGATACTTTGGTTTGCTTTTACAAACAAATATATCAATTGATTCATGCAAATATCATCAATTTCTTCCGTAGATCTCAACAGTTTTAGAGCTATAGGATTTGCACTCTTCCTATGTGGTGCATTTTATCATTGTATAGATTTTCTTGGCACAGAAAATACAACATTGTGGAGCATGGGTCTTACATTCCTTGCTTTAATGATAGTAACAATTGGCTTTTGGCTCCGATATGCAATAAAAAGAAAATTTTGGACAATCTTCATTTAGATAAGTGCAAAAAAAAGTAGATCAAAAGATAGGCATGTTAATGAAACACATTTTACAATCATTGAAAAACTAAAGAAACAAGTGTTTGATATATTCGCAAAAACCGCACAATATGCCAATTTCTAATGTTCAGCTAAGCAATGAGAAATAGCGGAATCAATTATTAACTTAGCAACTATTTAGGAATAAGGCTACTCACTTTTGGCAGATGTTACCTGCTGTGCTGGGTTTAAGTTCTCTTTCACAACGGTTTTTGATTTCTTTAACTCCTTCTCTGACAAAGAAACATTTGGCTCAGCTGAATCATTCTCAACCGATACAGAGGTCTTGGGCTGGTCTGACTTGGTCTTAGATGGTGATGACTTCACGGCTGCTTTGCCTGTTTTTACTGAATCAGAAGCTTTTGCCGTAGGCAATTCCTTCTTCACTGAAGTAGCAGCTTTAGGTGAAGACGTGGGTTTACCTGGCTTGGTTAAATAATTCCGAGATCCATAAGTTTTTTCAATTAAGAAGAATATCCCTCCAATGACTGGTATCGATGTCAGGCCACCAACAATGACCTCAAACTCTGATAAAGCCATTATTAAAATTACAATCCCAAATAATAAAGGATGAAGAAAACAGGACCCAACCAATTAGCACTGGCAAAAGCAACTTATGACAAAGCTAAGTGAATTATTTGATGCACTTAGGCGAATCACGAACCTACAAATAGAAACAAATTAATCGATTGAGTGAAACAAACGCACTTGAAGATACATCATATTTACCCTCATAATGTTCAATCAAAATATGTTAAATCTTGAGGGATATGGATCACCTTCCTATCTAATCTTAGGGTGCCCAAGCAAAACAACAAATGCAATCTTATGGGAAACCATCAGTCAGCTATGACTGGTGGGCAGGTAATTCAGGAGTAGCCAAACGTTCTGGTTCTTTTATTGCTGCTCATGCTGCACATGCAGGCCTAATCATGTTCTGGGCTGGGGCATTCACTCTCTTTGAATTGGCTCGATACGACACTTCGCTGCCTATGGGGGATCAAGGATTGATCCTTCTTCCTCATATGGCTTCATTGGGTTTAGGTCTTGGTGCAGATGCAACTATTGTGAATACGGAGCCTTACATAGCAATAGCCGCATTCCACTTAGTATCTTCAGCTGTACTGGGTGCTGCCGGAATTTGGCACACTCTTAGAGCACCAAAGGATCTATCCAAAGCGGATGGCCGTGCTGCAAAGTTCCATTTCGAATGGGATGACCCAAAAAAACTCACTTTTATTCTTGGTCACCATCTCATCTTTCTTGGATTAGGAGTTATTGCTTTTGTTGAGTGGGCGAAGCACCACGGTATCTATGACACTGCAGTTGGAGCAGTTCGAACTGTAGAACCCAATATTGACTTGGGAATGGTCTGGGGATATCAAACTAATTTTCTTTCAATCAGTAGTTTAGAAGATGTCATGGGCGGCCATGCAGTATTGGCTTTTATTCTAACGATTGGTGGAGTTTGGCATATTATTTCAAGCCCATTTGGTCCATTCAAAAAGATATTGATTTATTCAGGAGAAGCAATTTTATCCTATTCACTTGCCGGTATTGCACTAATGGGCTTTGTTACAAGCATCTGGTGCGCTCAAAATACAACCATCTATCCAGTGGAATTTTATGGTGAGGCTTTAAAACTAAATTTTGCGTTCTCTCCCTACTTCAGCGACACGGTATCAGTGCTAAACAATGGTCATACTGCTAGAGCATGGCTTGCTAATACACACTTCTACTTAGCCTTTTTCTTCTTGCAGGGTCACTTCTGGCATGCCTTGAGAAGTATGGGCTTTGATTTCAGAAGTGTCCCCAAAGCACTGGACTCAATGGAAACGATGAAGGTAAATTAATAAAATAACAATTAGTTAATCAATTTATTTACAGGCCCCTTTGATCTCTTGGAGGGGCCTATTTTATGTCTGTTAAATATTAGAACAAAAATCAGAACGTATCAACTCAAAATCATTACAAATGCAGTGCTCACTAAAATTCAATCACTCAAAACATCGGCCAACGATTTAGTCAGAAGTTGCATATCAAATGGCTTCTGCAGGACTGCGCTAAAACCACTCTTTTTATAATCAGCTAATATTGTATCTTGACTATATCCGCTAGCTACAATTGCTTTGATTGAAGAGTTGACAGATTTCAGCTGATTAATAGTCCATATTCCACCCTTGCCTCCAGAAATTGTGAGATCTAGAATTACTAAGTCAAATGGCTCCCCATCATCCAGGGCTCGTCTATAAACATCTAAACATTCCTGACCATGTTCAGTACTGGTGACAGAATGTCCATGTTCTTCGAGCATTAAAGAGAGAGTCGTTCTTACCATATCTTCGTCGTCCATAATTAATATCTTTGCACGATGCGAAGGTTTTTGATCGACAACAATTGACTTAACGGGAGTAGCAACATTCCTAACAGCGGGCAAAGAAACGCGAACAACAGTTCCTTGGCCAATCTCACTTTTAATTTGTAAATCCCCGTCATGCCGCTGAACAATCCAATATGCGCTTGTTAAGCCAAGACCCGTTCCTTGATTCTTAGTAGTAAAAAAAGGATCAAAAATCTTCTCCATATCGGCTGGTTGAATGCCAATTCCACTATCGGTGATCTCAACAACGACCATTTCTCTAGAGTTGGCATCCTTACGTTCCCATTCATTACGAATCTCTAGATTAATTTGCCCACCTTCAGGCATCGCTTGCTCCGCATTTAAAATAATATTATTAAAAACTTGATGTATTTGTCCAGAGTCTATATCTACTTTTGGCATTGATGATTTACATTTAATAAAGCCTTTTACGCTAGAGCCATGGAGACTCATCTCCACGGCTTCCTTAACAACATCTTCCAAAGCCCAAATCATTCTAACAGGATTTCCACCTTTGCTAAATGACAACATTTGTTTTGTTAGTCCAGCAGCACGGAGACAAGCCTGGTTCGCGATCTTTAAATACTTAGCATCAATCCCGTTGTTCTTATTTAATCTTTGACTAAGATCAATATAACCCATAATGACTTGCAAAAGATTATTAAAATCATGTGCTAAGCCTCCCGCAAGCCTGCCAATACTCTCCAATCTCTGAGCACGCAACAATTCAGCATCTAAACGCCGTCTTTCAGTAAAGTCTTCCATCAAGACAATTACCTCTCCACTTTCGCGCTGATCAAACTTAACTTTAAGCCAACGAGTTTCGCCCTTAGAGTCTTTAAAGCGAACCTGACTATCTAATAAATCACCATCACTATCCTTGGTATTTTTAACAAGTATTCTCCATTTTTCCAGATCGTCAAGTAAAACATATGAATCAATTTCAGTCCCAACACTTGAATCAATATCAAATCCTAATATTCTACTCCATGCCATATTGACAAATTGAATTTCTCCTTTTCCATGCCTATCAAAGCGAGCAACAATAACAGGAAGATTAATAAGAATATCCCTAATACTTCGTTCCGACTCTGCCAAGCGCTCAATCAGCCTTGACTGAGCAACTGCTGTTGCATCTGGGTCTTGATGACGATCCATAGGCATTAATCAGAATGGCCAACAATTTCTTTGGCAAATTGATTATGGTCTACAACATCAGTGAACAAAGGAAAGATTTCCTTGCAAAACATATCTTGTTCAACTGGCGTTCGGCTAGAAGTACAATCGGATAAAATCGTCACCTCAAAACCGTTTTCCTTAGCGGCGAGTGCAGTAGCGTTGACACAAAGAGATGTCACACAACCTGCTATCACAAGTCGTTCTATTCCTTTCTCAACAAGTAATTCCTTCAATTCAGTATTCGAAAATGCATTAAAACCTCTTTTACCTGGGATAATCTCAATTCGATCACCATACTTTTGAATCTGGGGGAGAATTTCAGCACCAGTTGTACCAACCTTGAAAGCTTCAGCATCTTTTATTGCTTTCAAAATACCCATTGGGTTCTCAAACTCATGATAAGACTCACTAAAGACAATAGGGGTATTTACAATAGTAACTGAAGAATTAACGATCGTATCTATCACTTCAATTGTATGTTCAAGAGTCCCCGAAAGACGATGAGATTCTTCAACAACAGAGTAGAGAATGCCATCAGGATCAAAATAGTCTCGCTGAAAACCGATCAACAGTAAAGCAGTTTTATTTGGAGATACTGAAGACATTTTAGTATGGAGGGTTTATCGAAAATGATTTTAATCCATGTCTTTTGAAATAATTAAGTATCATTTCAAAATTCTTATGGAAACAGGAAGTGTTGGCGCTTACATTTGATACCAATTTTAGTGCAAGAACTAGCTCAAAGCGCCCTAAATACCCATCCCTTGACATAGCGGGGGGAGCAAAAATCGCCGAAAGTCATCAAAACCAGTCACAGACAGAAAAACTTCCATAGGAGGCTTAACGAGGTACGAGTCGCAATACACACTGCTGGTCAACTTTATTCATATCCAACACCTAATCTCATTTACTCTGATTGGTACTGTTAGTAGAACCATGATCACCGCGGAGCTATTAGCCAATAAAACTATTAAAGTAGGTAGTGGGTAGGGAATAAAATGAATAGTTGAATGATAAATCACATGAATACTGGTCAATTTAACTACAGCTTGGGGTTCTGTACTCCTAATCTTTACAAATACTGATTCAGATTTGTGGCAATCCCTTCAATCGTCAATTGGTTAAACAATGAAATCAAAGAGGGAAGTGCTGATTCAGCGCTCTATGTAGCGGAATTAGCCAATCATCCAGACTTTATATTCATAGGTTTTTGCAAAATAGCAGAAGTCACATCATTAGAATCAAACCCTCATATTGAGAGAATCAGGTACCTTACTTCTGCTGATCCAGAAATTTACGAACAGCGTAAACAGATACCACTTCAGGATTGCTGGTTAGCGGAACAATTTTTGTTGCTACAACTATCTGAATACAAGGAAATTATCTCTGAATTAAGAGATTCTGGATGGGAGAATTACACTGAGACAATTAAATTACCCGATTCAGGAGCTTCTCGATTTATAGAGTGGATCGGAGAAACATCCCAGAGAATATTTTGCAATCCTGAGCAAGGTCATAGGCTTTGTCTAGATTGCTTAGTTACAACATCAAGACAACGTCTTCTTTATGAAAAATTGAAGCAACAGTGGAGCAACAAAGTACGTATTTAATTCAAAAGCTTGAACGAATTCTGAAAGCAATATTCCCACAAAAGAGAACACTAGTAATCAAATTATCACCAAAGAAAATTCGATTTAAGCCATTTAAAGGCAATTACATAATCGCATTAAATCAAATCAAAACACAATCGATAGGTTGGAATACATTTCAGTATGAACAATATTTTTAAACTTCATAATCATTGAGCAGGGGACCAAAGATCCTGAAGCATCAGGACAAAATTCCGATTAGATCCTTTCACTGGGCACAATCGAATGAGGTATTTCGTATCTTCACCAGTCATCAGACAAATGCCTCGAGATTTCCCAAAAGAACCATTAATGCATAATCCTGGGCAGCCTCATCGCCAAGTAAGACCACACAAAGTACTATGTTTCGTTAGACAATGTATTTTATTAACTTTGGGATGGAAAACACAAAATGAGTTCAAATATTGTGACTACCGAACTAACAGTCAAGACTCACGATTGCACTGAACTCGCTGCTACATTTACAACTCCAAATACAAAGGAAATTTTTCCATCGGTACTTTTATGCCAAGGATTATCAGGGGTAAGAAATTTAGTTTTGCCCCGAGTCGCTGAGCTATTGGCCCAGCGCGGCATCGCGACTCTGCGCTTCGACTACTCGGGTTACGGGGAAAGCGGCGGGGTTCGCGGTTTGATTGATCCATTTGCGAGGGTGATTGACAGTCGTTACGCCTTGGCTGCGTTGATCTCCCGTGAAGAAGTGGATTCCAATCGAATTGGGATTTATGGGCACAGTTATGGCGGACCGATCGCCATTCACGTTGCAGCTCAAGACAGACGAGTACGTGCCTGCGCCGCAGTATCGAGTCCAGGAAACGGATTAGAGATGTTGCGAGCACCAAGACCAGAGTGGAAGTGGATTTCCCTACTGCGTCGGGTTGATGCCGAGCGATCAGCAGTTGCAACCGGAGCAACACCCACGGTCGTTGAGCTTGAGGAAATCTTTCCCTTCAGCGACAAATTTTCTGCAGACTACGCAAAGTTGAAGGGTCATGGCACGAGTGCAAAAGAAGTTGGAAAGGGCTTGGGTATCTCCCAATTTCATCTGGCAAGCATCGACAGAATGATGGTCTTCGATCCTGAATCGGCCGCACGCGGTCTCTTGCACTGCCCAACCCTCTTCGTGCATGGGGAGGACGATGACACTGCACCCATATCGACAGTAGCTCCCGTATATCGAGCAATTCCAGGGCCCAAAGAGTGGCATACGATCCCGCAAGCAGACCACAACACTCTTGATACTGAACCAGAACTCACATCAGTCTTAGCAAAAGTGGGAGATTGGTATAGCAGCTACCTTTCTTCAAACCTCAACAAGTAATTCATCGAAAAGGAAGTGAAGCTAGGGGCTAAAAATTATCAAGAAACCACTGATATTTAACTCCCAGCCTGACACTACATAAAAAAGTGAGCAGGGCCTTTGAAAGTCCCTACCCACTAATCGATTGTTGATCTAACTGACTGTGTTTGTCACTTAGGTGACTCAACAAACTCAGCATCAATGACATCATCTTCCTGAGAATCATTGGCTGAAGCTTCTTGATGGTAGACAGAGGCACCCATCTCCAAAAGGGCTGAGTTGACACCCTCCAATCTTTCTTTGATTTTCTGAGTGTCGTCAGAACTGAGAACATCTTTAAGTTCAGAGAGAACCAACTCCACCTTCGTCCTCACTTCAGGGGACAACTTGTCAGTAAATTCTCCCAGTTGCTTTTCAGCCTGGTAAATCTGAGCTTCGGCTTGGTTCTTGGTGTCGATGACGTCACGCTTCTGCTGATCAGAGTCCGCGTTGGCCTCAGCATCCTTCACCATCCGGTTGACTTCGTCCTCACTAAGAGTTGAGGCACCCGTAATAGTGATTGATTGCTCCTTGCCTGACCCTTTGTCCTTAGCTGTGACACTCAGAATTCCGTTGGCATCGATATCGAAGGCCACTTCTACCTGAGGGACACCGCGAGGGGCAGAAGGGATACCATCCAAGCGGAATGTACCAAGGCTCTTGTTATCAGATACCAGTTGGCGCTCACCTTGCAACACATGGATTTCCACTGTGGTTTGTGCGTCCAGTGCCGTTGAATAGATCTCAGTCTTGTGAGTAGGAATGGTGGTATTCCTAGGTACCATTACATTCACAACGCTGCCCATTGTCTCCACACCAAGAGATAAAGGAGTGACATCCAAGAGAAGGATGTCTTTCACTTCTCCAGATAAAACCCCACCTTGAACAGCAGCACCAATTGCTACCACCTCATCGGGATTAACGGTTTGATTAGGTTCCTTTCCAGTAGCCGACTTGACAAGTTCTAGAACTGATGGGATCCGCGAACTACCACCGACCATGACAACTTCATTCAGGTCACCACTTGAAAGATTTGCATCTTTCAGAGCTTGCTGAACTGGCTTTTTACAGCGATCGATCAGATCTGAAGACAACTCCTCAAACTTGGCTCTAGTCACTGTCATCGTTAAATGTTTGGGTCCATCTGCTGTGGCAGTGATGAAGGGGAGATTCACCTCACTCTGGGTGGAAGAGGAAAGTTCGATCTTTGTTTTCTCCGCTGCTTCAGTGAGTCGCTGAAGGGCTTGACTGTCATTTCTAAGATCGATTCCTTCGTCTTTCCTGAAAGACTCAGCCATGTAATCAACGATGACTTTATCAAAGTTATCTCCACCCAAGTGAGCATCTCCACAGGTACTAATCACCTCAAAGACACCATCACCAACTTCCAGAACAGACACATCAAACGTTCCACCGCCCAAGTCAAAGACCAGGATCTTCTCTGCATGTTTTTTATCCAACCCATAAGCGAGCGCTGCTGCTGTGGGTTCGTTAATGATCCTGAGAACCTCCAGTCCAGCGATCTTCCCAGCATCCTTAGTGGCCTGGCGCTGAGAGTCATTGAAATAGGCAGGAACGGTGACGACAGCCTGAGTCACAGGTTGACCCAGATACTTAGAAGCATCATCAGCAAGCTTCCGAAGCACACTCGAACTGATTTCCTCTGGAGAGAAGAATTTATCCATTAAAGGGGATTTGAGCTTGACCTTGGTTCCCAATGACTCAACAGCGTAAGGAACATCTTTGGTTTCATTTGTAACTTCATCTGAGCGACGACCAATGAAGCGTTTAACAGATCCAAAGGTGTTTTCTGGGTTCATCACAGCTTGGCGTTTAGCAATCTGACCAACCAGCTGATCCTTCCCTTTGGTGTAAGCAACAACAGATGGTGTTGTTCTGAATCCTTCTGAATTGGCAATTACTATTGGGTTGCCACCTTCCATAACTGAAACACAACTATTGGTTGTGCCTAAATCAATTCCAACTACTTTAGTCATTTCGATTTTGCTAGGTCATACATTTTTACTAGACCGAGTTGAATGTCAGAAGAGAGAAAACCCAACAAACATATGCTGGTTTTCCACCTAATACTGCTAAAAGGTTCGGTCGCAGTACGGTTTCACTCCATCACATAGCTAAGAGATATAGGACATAGTATCTCAGCTTTAATTCATGAGGAGTTGGCTCACAAGTAAATTTTAATCCAGATGCGATTTCATTCCAGCAAAAGAAACTGCTTTGACATCGCCCCTTAAAACAAAAGCATAATACCTAGAAAGACAACGCCTGAGAAGAAATAGATGATCAATTAAAAACAAATAGAATTGAATCCATTGGACTAGTAGGCCAATGCACAACAAGACAAATACGTGACAGAAGGAAATCAGCAATCAAGATTACAGTTTCTTTAAATCTAAACATTCCCTACCTCCAGTAAGTTATCAGAGGGTATAAAAGATTTGCAGGATAGTGGTTCAATCACAATCAAGCTCTAAATATCATGAGCAATCTGCAACACACTTAACGCAGTTGCCTCATACCATCTGCACTTTAGCCATAGCAACCATACCAATTACAAAAAACTTAAATGACACATAACAAGCACAATGACGGAAAAGGCTCCATTCAGATCGCGTGCAATTTCAGTGATTCGCAAGGGCAGGCAATGAAGACGAGCTCAATTTTTACAATTTCGTATTCCCTGCACAAAATCAAAAGTAGACCAGACCAGCAGTGGCGACAACAGGCCCCAAATCCTTATTTTCAACCTTGAAAGTCACTACAACAGTCATCTCCTGTGGGAAAAGCAGGGCCAAAGACAGCAACTTGGAGAGCGTGGATCAGCAACACAAAGGAGAGATCGTTTCCACTCGCTCCTCACCTATGGCCCGTTCGTCAACGCGTGATTGTTGAAACCGCTTAGAGCTCGGAAGCAGTATTGCCGAGTCCCTTTCGAAGCCACCGAAATGTGTTAAAAATAGAGAACGCCAAAGAACCCCAGAAAGGGACCACTGAGCGCGAACCATAATCGTCAACTCATGAATCAAAGAGCACTCCCTCCAAATAGGGACAGACCAGCATCATACGAAAATACGTACAAGGAACCCAAGAAAGAACCAGAGTTAATTACTTGGGATGAATTGATCGGAAAACGTTAATAGAATTACATTTCACTATCATCCAGTAAATATGTGAACAATCGATCTTACAAACATCGCATTTAGCTCAGGTGAACTAAGCCAGATCAGCAAATTTGAAATGTCGTTGAAGGCCAGGATGATCTGAAATTGTCCTTGCTCAAACGCTTGTATGACTTGCTTTTGACTACAACTTGAACTAGATGGCGCTGCCGCCGGCAACTCATCTCTTAGTTGACGTCAGGCAAGCCCCAACAGGTCTTCCTGTAAGGGCAGTCCTGGCCTTGGACGGGACTTAAAAAACATAACGTTTAGGGATGCCGATTGCTGTATAAAAAAGTTCAAAGTCCCTCAACCTCCCGCGGGCTTCTAAATCGCGAGAAGTTGATTGATGGTGGGACTGTTGACCCCGTCCAAAGAGTCACCAAAATAGTCTTTACCAACCGCCGGTCGGTTTAGTGAGAAAAGTGTTCAATAGCTGTGATCAATGAGCATGTCACATGAAAAAAAGCGAGCCCCTCTCGCCTTCCCTCCCTCGACACAGAGCACCACTAGGAGGAAGCGCTGAACCGAGCTGCTTCCAGGAAAGGAAAAAAGAAGACAAGAACGCCTTCTTTGAGGGTGTGAGGAGCCAAACCTTATGAGGAGTTAGCAATCCTATTTATAGAATACTGATGGCTTATGGTGGTAATTAAATCAGTGAAAAAAAGCGACTATTGACAAGACGACTTTCTGTCGCTAACTGCATTCGATGATCAATATTGGTAGTTTTGCTCTCTTGATTGAAAGAGATCCATTTGATTTTCGAAAGAAAAGTCATAGGAGTGAATGACCTTAAGGCCTGAAAGGCGAGACTGAAAACGACAAAGAAATCATATAAAATAACTTTAAAATAGATTCAGACAAAGAATAAAAGGCTTGGAAACCAAGCCATAACCAGAATTCAACCTTAATCCATCAGCTCTATCCTGATGTTCCAGGTTCCTTGCAACCGATAACCCTTTCATTACAGGTATCACACATGGATAGAACGATGGAACAGAGAGCTTGTACCAAATAACAACTAACTTCATTTCATTTGAAGAGTGAACTCAAAGATTGAAGATTGACCCAAAACGCATTAGATATTTTAATCTTAGGAGTGTCCTATGAAGCCAGAGGGCATCTTTGATGAATACAAACTGAGCATTCATTCTGTACATCATCGCCGCGCACTCACCACCAAGGGATCAACCTCGCCAGAATCCAGTCATGAAAAAGTTATTCCTGAATTTGATTGGTCCGCTTTTTGCGGTGACAGGTGTCATTGGCCTTGCTGGATCTGGCATCCTTTGGAACTTTCAGGGTCGGCCTCTAGGCCTCACAGCCACTGTGATCTCCCTATTGGTGTTAACGGTGGGTGTAGTGCTTCTTCGCCCTCTAGCGCCTTCCTCATCAGCAACACCTGTTCCCGCCGCGAGCGCACCTGCAGCAACTGAAATCGATTCCGTAGCCCCTGCTGAAGAGATCACAACACCAACGATCACAACAGCAGAATCCATAGAACAAGAACTTGCCGAATATCAAAAGCAAATGGTTCAAGCTCCTCAGGTCAATTTTGCTCCAAAGATTCTTCTCCCAGGTCAAGGATTGCTGAGTCCAAGACGAAGGCCGGGAGCATCACTGAAGCCATACAAAAAGATGGCCGGAGAACTATTTAGCAGTTAACCCAAAAGTATCTTTTTTCATAAACTATATACACAAAATCAATAATTAAGAGTTTAAAGCTAATTTCAATGATAATTGCTAACAACATATTGGCATTATTAGTGATTTTCCTTAAAATCAAAGAGAGGCGTTTAATCCGTAATAATCATATTGAGCTTTAAAAGCTATTATGCTGAATAAATTTGAGCAAATTTATGCTCCATCACGCTTAATTACGCTGCAAAACAATAATTTCAGGCCTCTTTATCTTCATGATTGCTTGATCGAGACAAGAAGCTGAAACCCTCAGAACAATATCAGCTGGTAACCAGTAATTCCTTACATAATATTGGGGCATAAACGAACAATAGCTTTAAGCATCCAATTTAGAAAAAGCTTCATACTTAGCGGATTTATTATTTCTAATTTAAATAATCAAGCCAGGTAATAGTCCGAATAGAACTTGATCTCAACATTAAACTTATAGATGCAAGCAACTGGAAAAATCTCTGCTATTGTTATCAATTTAATAAGAGTTTCTAGTTTTAGCACCTCCAACACATCGCAACAATGGGCTATTTGCCATGCATAGGCTTATCGGTTCCTTTAGTTCAGTTGACTACTCCGCTGTAGTGAAACTGACTTAGAACCCAAAAAATCATCAACAATTGACATAGTGGCTTTCCTCTTCATCCTGCGTGGAGATTGAGAGAAACTCACCAACCATGGCCATACTTCTAGGGATGGCAGAAAATCTCAATGAATTTGGCAAAACAAACGTGCATTCCATGCCAGAACGGAACGCCGAAGCTTACAGAAGCGGATCTTGAATCACTGATTCCTCACCTACCAGGGTGGCAGGTGATTGATCAACATCACCTTTCGCGATCTCTCCGTTTCATCGATTTTCAGACAGCCCTCAACTGGGTCAATGCGGCGGGGGCGATCTGCGAAGCAGAAGGCCACCATGCTGAGTTCTCCCTAGGTTGGGGTCATGTAGAAACAGTGATCTACACGCACAAGGTGAACGGTCTAACTCATGCAGACGCTGTGTTAGCAGCCAAGCTGAATGGCATAGAGGTTTAATCGAGCGATCAAGATCGCAATCAACAAGCAATCGAAGCTCAGTTCATCGCGAGGCTTGAACCCAATTCGGGGGCTTAGCTGTAAATCTTGGCCATGAAAGGACCCGCCTCCTCGTCAGAAAGAACAGGGGTTACCTCCCAGTCCAAACACTCTGCCCACTCAGCCGCATGTTCATAGCAAGCGTCAGCATTTTCGGCTTCCACTACGATCCAGCCCTCCACTGAGCCAGGTCCATGAAATCGCTTCCATGACTTGCATTCGGGGAAGGGAGCACCTGTGGACAAAAACTTTCTAGCAGCAATTTCGTGATAACCAGTTTTGAATGACCAATGCATCAAGAATGTCATTGAATGTTGAAAAATAATACCTCTCCTAATATAACTGAAGGCGCTTGTCTTACAACACATAAGCAAAATTGAGTATGAAGCATTTTCGCCGTATCAGAACAATGGAAGAAAGCGAAGCCAGCAATAAAAACCCACCCTCAACAAAAATGGGAATGCTTAGCCAAGAAATCGACCATATAGCGCTAAGCGCATCATTCAAAAAACTGAACGTAAAATCTTACTGACCCCAAAGGTTTAACTTCGTGACGAACAACTGGTTCAACTACTCCACACTTATTGACGTCAAGGACAAATATTTGATCTTTAGACTTATGCACTATATCTTTCAATTTAGCTCCTAAAACTACTACCTTTACCCAAACATTTGCCTTTGTTTGGTGATTATGCAGCAATCCTCTGGCACGCTTGTCTCATCAAATTCAGAATTTTTAGTGGTGGGGTTAACATTATCAGGCAATAGCTTCATGAATTCATAATCGTAAAATTTACAACCCTAAACCTAACTATTGGCGCCTGGCAGGTTTGTTGTATAAAACGCATCCATACAGTCATCATCAAATGATGACAATGCGGTAAAGACCAACCGGGAACAACCCACTGCACTCACGTAATCAATGACAGAGTACCTAATCCGCTCCGACACAAAACAAGTCAAAAGATACAACCCTGTTGAGTATTAATAAGCAGACGCGGTTCCTACTGACAGGTTTAACAGTAAGAGGTAGCTTTTTCGTACTGGTTCCTATATCGATGCTGAACTGGATTTTTTCCTTACTGTCTGGCTGTCAGTACCCAGATGAAAAAATGCTGTTGGGGCTTGGTTCCGTACCAAGAGAAGGCAGACAAGTCACCTAGACACCTTCGAGATTGCATCGGTGAAGCGGGATCAACACCTGTCACCAAAATGATTCAGGCAAAGCCATCTTTATGGCGAGTCAGGAATAAGAATTAAGTCCAGGAGTTAGCCAGAAGCAAGGGGAAAGCGCTTGTTGGCTGCTGGTATGACCATGCGTCTAGAAATCGGCATAAAAGCGCTTACCTTGCCCCAACCGAAACTTCCCGAAGAGACACTTGGCGAAAATAAAGGAAGTGCATGCCGCTGACTTATGTCTCAGCCGCCTTGAAGGCACAGCACACCATCAACGTGGCGAAAGTGCTCAAACCGATGGGAGAAAAGGCTCATGTTCTGAGTCAGAGCAATGTACGGGAAAGCTGATGAACGGGGACTCTTATGGAGGATGTAAAAGGACAATCTCAGCAAAGCTAAAAAGAGTATGTCGGCTTAGGAGGTGTAGGGGTGGAGTTACATTCTCAATGGCTCAGTAGAGAATCTCTCAAATCTATTGGTATAACGAAGAACTTAAGTTCGTAGTCACATAAGCGGCAGTGATTCGTAGCACATAAGCAGTACAGAGATAAGCCATTCTGTTAGTACTAATGGTCAATGCAGCAATTCATTGTCATTTGATCATTCAGGGGTAGTGCCGATCAGTTGCGGAGACCCACTTTCCTTACTCGTAAAGGTAGGAATGAAAGTCAACGTTCAGCACCCTAAAAAGAGAGACCAAAGATTGATGGTCCACTGGATCAATACAGATCTGACAACCCATCTCGTTCCATCCTTATGAAACTTGCCTCCAGTCCTGAACAAAACAGTGTGGACACACAACAGGCGCAGTTATCTATGGGAAGGCTCAAAAGGTTGGCAGCTCAAAGGTATGTCACGCCATATGAACTATCTCGCAACATCCTTCAGGAAGCTGGCTATGAGATCACCAGAAGGGAAGAAAAAACCCCACTTGGGCACAGAGGCTACGACGTGCTGTTTCCATGCTCGATTGAAGGTCAGCAGCATCAGAAAAGGATGAGGAGGTCATGGCTCATAAAGCTTGCTGAACTGGTAATGGAGGGTTTCAAACCAGAAGAAATTGCAATCAACTACTTCAAAGGTGAATTTGATTCGTAACAAGGCAAGCCACTTTGACGTTGGGATGCTTCTGCTAGCCAGTCATATTTCAAACTCAATACCAGCCCAATAGCTCTGCTGTTCCCTAGTGATAGATCTCCTGAGCGTGGGGAGGGCCGTCACTAATCAAACCTAGTGAAATGAAAATATTAAATTCTATATAATTGATCATATCGTTATCGGCAGGATTCACGGCTACATAAAACTTATTTCCTTTATTATCGGCAGCATCATAGAAGTTACGAGATCTAGCAAAGCTATATAAAATATAATTGACTCTCCAAACAGAACCTTCCGCGAGGTGGAAAGAGACCAAAGGACTACATATATAAAATTTTAAATAGCAACTAAAAACATGGCTGAATAGGCGACTTGCGTATGCATCATTGAGAAAGTCAAAGCAATCAAGCATGTCAATCAGATCTATGGAGACGAAAAGAGCTACGATCGGAAAACTACAAGAGAGCAATAAGTGCGGATCAACCCATCCGAGTTAGCAATGAAGAAGGCTGCTGATGCCTGTCAGAAGCTGTTAGCAAAAAAAAGAGTATTAGTAAGTTCCAAAAATAGACTAACTCTCTCAGCGCTTTGCCTTTGTACACCCATTCTGCAATCCCTTGTTGGCGGGGCAACAACAGAGGATGAAGCACTACAGATACAAAAAGAGAGCAATCCAGACATATTGATCACCAGTGAAGACCTAGAGAAAGGTTACGGAATCAGACTCGTAGAGATAGCCAAACAGAAATCTCCAGATCTAAAGGCATTAATTTTTTTGAAACGCGAAACTCCCGAGGTTGTTCAGGAAGCGATGGAAGCAGGCGCCGATGGAGTGATGTTTAACTCTTCTATTGGCTCAGGCAATGGCGACTTCATTCAAGCCTTAAGCACAACCAATAGCGGTGGCATCTACTATCCAAAAGCTGTACGCCAAGTTGCAACTGCAAAGGTAAAATCAGTGCCCATTTTAATCGACCCGTTATCAGAAAGAGAGCTAGAGGTCATTCGCGGCATCATCCAAGGAATGAAAAACAATGAGATCGCAGAAACTCTCTTCATCTCGACAGAAACGGTCAAAAGCCATGTCAGTAACGCCATCCAAAAACTTGGAGTAAAAGACAGAACACAAGCAGCTGTTTATGCATTAACCCATGGCCTAGTTGAAGCTGATATTTAAGATTCATGATTGAAAACAAAATGGTAAATATTGAGATAGAAGATCTGCAACAACAAACAACCCTTCTTTTTTCCTAGATACCCATTGTATCGCTATCGTATATTTTACGAATAAATCCTGATGCCATGCTATCAACAGCAAGCTGAGGTTCACATAACAGCACAATGAAAGCACCAATCATTCAATTCTGGCGAGTCTGGGTCGACCAAAAAGGAAGGAGTTGTCAGTCTCTACATGCGCTTGAAGGTCATCAACAATCTATTTTCGCTGAGGGAGTTGAAGCGCTATGGAGTGCACGACACACCACTGGCGACACTCGACTAGTCACTCTGGTGCTTACACCTGGTGATGTTCATGAATGGCATGAAAATCCTGTTTCTCAATGGATAATTCCCTTACGAGGACATTGGGCAGTACAAACGATGGACTCCAAAGTTGTGGAAATGGGGCCTGGAGATATTAGTTTCGGTGGCGATCAAGGCACAATGAATCACCAAGGGCATCGCTCTTGGGCTGTTGGTGACATCCCAACAGAATTACTCTTGGTTCAGGTCTCGGTGGCTCCACCATGGAATCCTTGCTCCTGACCTCTTGAGCTACCGATTGGCATCGACTAGGACACGGATAGACAGCCTTTTTCTCAACAACCAACCAAATTGGAAGCAATCTCTGCTGCCCAATCCCCAATCACGCGGAGGAAAGAAATTAACTATATTTCTAAAAATGCACAAAATTTATATTCGAAATTTTTGGAATAATACAGTTACAAAAGTTGTTTTAAAGCAAATCTACGACTTGATCGAAGATCAATATCACGGCACAATCGCTTTACTAGCGAACCCCAACACTAAGGCATCCAAGCACACAATCAAATCCTTCAAAATATAGACAAGAGAATCAACCTTTAATTATGAAACTCGCCTGTGATAGCGACCAAGGATTAGGGCAATTAATAGTGCAATATAAAGCTGTCCTACCAACGAAATAACAACTTCAGAAACTCTGCCAACAAGATCTGTAGTCACAACATTTGTGCCAACCGTTGTCAGCATCGCAAATGAGGAGGCCATCAATGCAGGAGCAAAATATAGACTTGGATTAGAATGATCTAATGCTGATTGCATTGTCTCTACATCGAAAGCGAGTGGATGCAATACCCAAATAGAGTTTAATAAAATACCTCCACCCACTCCAATCAGAAGATAACCAGCAACTGCACCCATGACAACACGAACAGTAACGAAAGGTTCTCGACTCAAAGCGCGGACAAGCCGAAATTCAGTCAATCCAATAAAAAACAACCATAAAATAAGCCGAACTGGCGCAGACCACCGAACCAGTGGAATTTCTTGTGCGAGGAAGCTCAGATTCCAAGCCACCTCAACAAACACGACACTGGATCCCAAACAGTAAAGAAGCTTGCGATCCGCACCTCGCAATAAAGAGTAAGGAGCAACACCTCTGATAACAACCAAAGCCAACACAACCAATTCAATCGATAGGAGGGTTGGGAAAAATAAACTTAGTGGCAAAGTAGCGATTAGCAATGCCTCGATCATCAGCAACCAAGCATATCCTCGATGCCTACAACGCATACGCTGGCTTTCTTGTTTAGTCAGTCTTTTCATCACAGATTAAAAGTCGGATAAATTTAAGTATCCAGAGATGTAGAGGTCGCAACCATTAATTATATTGATTAAATATTCAGATTTAAGAGTCATTCCCAAAAACCAGGAGTGATACCTTCCATAGGAACAAAACCATCGCCAAAAGGTGCGCTGTCATCGATTACTTCTGGCTGCGAGGGTATCGGGCCAGAGCTGGGCTGAGATCCATCCATGCAGCTATCAGCAGTCTTGAAGTCAGCCGTGAAATCCTGACAATTAATCAAAGCCTCCTCTGAACGAATGGGCCAAAAGCAACAGCTCAACAAACAAGTTGCTGAAACAAGTGATTGGAGCAGGCGCAAGGGTCAACAAAAGGGGATTTCATGATGACAGATCTTTGAGAGGAAGGGTACTTAGCTTGACATTTGGTACAGAACATTAGAAGTTGTATTCCGCTTCTTTTTTCAGATTTTTGGATCCCGGTCGTCATCCTTCATCTAAATATCAAGAGCCAGAACTCGTTGCAGATAAACATCTGACAAAAAGCCTTACCTAAGATCAATAAAAACCAAATCGATTTAAGACTTAACACCGATAATAACTCCGTCGTGGTGGTCTCACTTGCTATCTAAACCCCAGCCATTGAACTTCTAAAGACACCAGATAGCCGCCATAATCTCATGAGTAAAAAAAATTAATAAAGCAAAAGTTGCAATGCCTGTTCGCGAGAGGGGGCTTGCATTCTGCCCTACCCTTTGAAACCAAAAGCAGGCTTGCAATGTCCTCAAACCGGGTTCTCATCACCCCAAGCTCATCTGCACGTTCATCCTTTTGAGCAGTGAAATGCTGAATGAGAGAACCAGTGAGGACAAGTGCTGCATCACAGCTCACCCATAAGGTCAGGCGAATTAATGCTGCATTTGACGGTTTCAGCTTTGTCTGCGGTCCTTAAGCCATAAAAAACCCACTCGTGGCGAGGCGAACTCCCAGCCGAACGGACCGAACCTCGCAGTTGATGAGTGTTTTTACTTAGAAATGACTCAGTTGCATCAGGGGAATGTTTATAGCGATCGGGCTTTTTCTCTTTGTAGGGATGGGGCTTTTTGCTCTTTCTTTGCTGGAGTAAAGCGCATCTATCAACGAACAAATAACAAGACCCTCACTTGAATCACGTTCAGCGTCAGGTGCCAGCCAACCAACCACGGTGTACAGCTCTCTCACTGCTACTGCCCTTCGTGCTGGAGGGAGTCGTTGGACCAGGGCCTGCAGATCTCTGATCGCATTGCTGAGATAGACCAAGGAATCCACAAATTTGCCTGGTCCGTTATGGCAAGAAGAACAGAACAGACGTGATGAGCTGAACGGAATGCATCTTTGCAATAAATCCAGGAAGTCCAAACCTTCCCAGGTGTAAGGCATCCCCAGCGGGCTTGCTGAACAGTTCCTTTATTTGAACTTTAAAGGATCCCTTTTGTGTTGCTTTCTCTTCAATCACCAAAGAAGTATTGGCAGCTCAGATCCCTGGGTGAATACGAAATGCGCCAAATCAATTTCTAGTCATTCGAAGTGCAATGAGTCATCCGATTGAAAGATTCTGCTCTCCATCTGGTTTTCTCAAGGTTGGCTGTGCGTGATCAGGGAACCACGCCATGAATGCAACCACGATTTTCATGCACCACTTGATCAGAAGAAGCTTCGATGAAAGATGCCGCTTTTGACCTGCTTTCTTCAAATAAACCTCCATCTACATCAAAGATGATTAACTCCATCAGAGGTTTGAATGATGGAGCAACCAAAGGCAAACAAATTTCGAGCAGCTGTCCATAACCCAACCTCACGAGGATCGATCGGGGGCAGTTTTCCCATCCGGATGATTCCCCATCATTCAAAATGATGGTTGGCCTCAGTGCATTTGGGTCAGCGCACCCCTTCCATTCGCAGATTTCATGCCCCCGATCAGGCTGATCAATCTGTAAGGGCAGCCGCCTGAACTCCAGGCCACATAGCCGCAAACTCTGCGTCAGAGACCACAGGCGTCACTTCGAATTTAAGTCCAAACCCCTTGATCCATGGTGCGAGATGGGCCCACACCTTGCCAATGTCGCTTGCGACAGAGATCGCCATTCCTCTCCCCGCGATGGGATCACAGACGCGGTATTTCAGTTCAAAGCCTTCAAACTTGTCGCCGGGTCCACCTGAATTGATGTACTCAGCAAATGGAGGGCAGGCTTCCCAAGAACCTTCAACTGTTGGGAAGCTCCAGATGATCAGATAGTGCTGCACAAAGATCAAGCGACTCTTCCTTTCGATAGCAGCAGTCTGGGATGGTGAGTGTGACTAATTAGACTGAACCCCTCACAAGTGACAACTTGTGCATGCAGATCATCAATTCATTGTTTCGTTGAATTATTCAAATTTTGTCTTTGAATGAGATGCGCACTGGTTAGTTACATCAAAAAAGATCCCCAATAGGCGAGTTCATGAGGTTTAAATGCTCGCAAGGATTCATTTCCCACGCAAAGGGAAAATGCAGCTGGTTGAAGCTGTTGGTTGCTTAATCCGTTCGGAATCTGCTGCCGCTCAGTAGTAGCAATGATCTGGTCTCCAGTTTGCTTTGCTGAGAGCTTCGGCTCTCGATCAAAGCTGCGGAGCGGTGACGGCTTTTTGTTGCCTTCAATACGGGCAGAACATCGCTCCTGTAACAAGTACCAAATGGCACTGATGGGCTTGGAAACAGGCACTAATCTCTCTCAGATGGATCATGTAGTGCATTTCATCGCCGTGGTTGCGGCTTTCGCCTTTGGAGCTGTTCTTGCTGACCTAAACAACAAACGCCGCCATCGAAGGCGCAATCACAACTGGCGTTAGCTACAGACCCAAAACTCGCATGTTGCTTGCCGTTCGGAGGAATCCAGGCAAACATCCAGATCGTCCATCAATGTTGGCCCACCTCAGGGGGGGGGGCTGAACGATGAAGGCATTCCCGCCTTCATGGCTAGGGAAAGCGAATCTCCTTGGTTGACTGGGATTGACCTGAATGGTCAAGCGACAACGCCTGAGCGCTTAAGACAGCTCCACGAGCAAAGCCCTAGGCATTGGCAGGATCAACCATCAGTCGTCGTCAAACTTCTGGACTGAAGAATCGATTAATCCTTTGGTATCGGTGTTGAGGGATGCCACCACGAAGAACACAATTGACACCACACCGATCAATGCAATTGCCACTGCACTGAGATTGCTTATCTCAAGATTTCCGTAGCGGAAAGCGAAGTGAGTCATCTACCGCCAATCTTTGTAGCAATTATCCCTTCCAGACGACTCAAGGGATGGAACTGAAAAGCCCACAACTGAAAGTCAACGACCATTAGAACGTACCCATCAGTTGCAAAAGCAACCTTTTTCTGCATAGCAATCAGGCCTCACCCAAGCGGTAAGTGCAGTGGTATTGATCGTTCTGGCAATTAAGAAACCTTGCTACAAATGCAATAAAAGTTCGATATCAGTAGAACCACCATGGTTAAGCAGCCATTAAGACTTACCAAGCAAAGAACTCTGATCCAACGAGAAATAAACACCTTTTGACTTCACATGATCAGCGATCGTGAATCTGACGTGCTACATCTTCGGGTAAATTTTAACCCGTCAGGTTTAACGCATCAGGAGCCAGACAATGAGACCACCTACTCCAACTCCTTTAAAGAACTGAGCCCAAGTCAATCCATAAGTATCAAGTTGAAGGCTTCTCATCATCAGATTGAGAACTTCCTTGTGCTTGCGAATTAAAAATGAACTGTCATCAGTATTAAGCTGCTGGATTTGCTTGAGATTTAACTCCCCGAGTTTTTGCACTTACGGCCTCAGCATTCAATTCATGTTAGTGCCCTCTATGCGACAACTGCCAAACACACAGTCATCAACTCAGGAGTGGATGCGGGAATAGGACTTCTGCAACGATAATGAAGGAATCTAGAGGCTTCCATCCCTATCAGAAATAATGTATTAATTGACTGATTGATCTGAACTATTCTATGCTAATACGCAGGCAGACATAAGGGATCAATTGGCTATTATGCGCTCCACCACTAACGTAGAATAGGTTAAATCGTAACAACTGAAAATCAATAAATCAAAGTTTATTAATATTTTAAATCTCACAAGACAAGAACTCAAAGTTGGCATTAATTATTCGACTATATTTTCGACAACCATTGACTCGAATGCAATTTTCATTCCTAAAATCGAAAGATTGAGAAGTAAGGTGAATGAATTTGCGATAATGACCGGCTTCGCATCTACCTGATACCCATAAACCACCCAACAAAAGCATCCTGTACTGAAGGTCAGGAGCAACACATATGAAAGATCCTTCGCTGATTTTGATACCCATGTTTTAATAACCTGAGGCAAAAATGCAACAGTTGAGAGTATTGCTGCAGCAAAGCCAAATAGTTCAGAAGATTCCATGACAAAATTAACGATCATAGGTGTTTGTCAATCTCAGTGATGTCATTGCTAAATCCACCTTGCTGACCAAGCAAGTCTATGCGATTTCGCACTTCATCAACGAAGTCATATTTGTCCTCATTGCTTAGTTTAGCGCTGATCTAGAGGCAGAAGGAAGATGGTGACCTGTTGATAAAGCTGTCATCGGCCATATTGATTTCCTAACTCAATCTTGTCTTTCTCTGCTGCCATGCCTGGCAACGCAGCAATGAGAAGAAACAGAAGTGAACGCATGTTTCTTTCAGAACCTTCTGCAAGGAATCTCTCTAACAGACCTTTGCGGCCCCTTTGTTGCGGCAGCTAGAAAAATCTCTTCAAAGCCACCAACTGGACGAGTTTTGCTGTCTATAAAAAAACCTGCCAACCAGAAACCGTGCCATTCAAATCACAGAATCCTTCATGACAACCACCCATTGGGCGCTGACATCTTTGCAATGAATTTTTCAAGAGCCAGTTTTCATAGGCCAGTGAAGGG
>QCUL01000032.1 GCA_003210755.1 Synechococcus sp. AG-679-C18 | reverse complement strand
ATCGAGGCGGTGGAGAACCATATGCCCGAGGTGATCGTGATTGATGAGATCGGCACCGAACTTGAAGCTCGCGCAGCCCGCACCATTGCCGAACGGGGTGTGACATTGGTGGCGACAGCGCATGGAAATGCTCTTTCGAACCTGATCAAAAATCCAACGTTGTGCGATCTCATCGGTGGCATTGAATCAGTCACCCTTGGCGATGATGAGGCTCGCCGTCGTCGCAGTCAGAAAACGGTGCTTGAGCGTGCTTCAGAACCGACCTTCTCGATGGCTGTTGAGATGCATAGTCGTAGTCGCTGGTCCGTTTATCGGGAGGTTGGGCGAGCGGTTGATGCATTGCTGCGTGGGCAAGTGCCAAGCGCTGAGAAACGGAAAATGACCTCGGATGGACATGTTCTTCGAGTCGAATCAAAGGAGTCTTCCTCTCCCCTAAGGCGCCCCTCTTTGGCGCCAGTTCCGCTTCCAAATCCTGTTGAAACCAACCTCTCTGAATTAGAGGATATTTTCCCTAAGAGGGCGGTGATTCAGGAGAAGTCCCCTGTCGCTTCAGAAGCTCTCCAGGTTCTTTGCTGCGGACTCAGCGAGCAACGGCTTGAAGAAGCTGTTCGCCGACATGGCTGGCCTGTCCAGGCTGTGGATGATCTGATAAAGGCAGATGTGGTGTTGAGCGTTCGACAAGGGCTCGGCCGTCAGCCTGGACTTCGTCGTCAAGCCAGAGAAGCCTGCGTTCCAATCCTGGTGATCAAATCTGACACCCTCCCTCAAGTGGAGAGGGCTTTGGAACGTTTGATATCGCGTCGCGATTCTGTCATTAGCAATAAAGACTCGAATGATTCAGGTGAACAGTCCGACGCTTCCGCTGCTCTTGAGGAATGTCGCCTGGCTGTCGAGCAGGTGGTGGTTCCTCAAGGACGACCAGTGGAACTTCTTCCTCGATCAGAGGAAGTTCGCCAGATGCAGGCGGAACTCGTTGCCCGTTATCGCCTTCGCAGCGATGTGTACGGCGCTAACGAACAACGGCGGCTGAGAGTCTTTCCACCCTGAATCAGTGATTTGTGGCAAAAGGTGGATTGACGAAGGTCGCTGTGTTGTGGGTAACTATGTATGCGCTAGCAGGGATCACCAGATTGGTGATGCTGAGCTGGTGTTAATGGGCCGTCGCCAAGCGGTAAGGCAGCGGGTTTTGGTCTCGCCATTCCTAGGTTCGAATCCTAGCGGCCCAGTTTTTCCGGATTGCCGGATGTCAATGCAGCCCCTCCTCGTTTTTGATTTCGATGGAGTGATTCTCGATGGGATGGATGAATACTGGTCAAGCTCTCGCAGAGCTTGTCTTTTTCTCCTCCCTACGGCATCACTACCGGAGCCAACACCCGTTGTTTTTCGACAGTTGCGCCCTTGGGTTCATCACGGCTGGGAGATGGTTCTGATCGCTGCTCTGATTCAAGAGTCAGACGGACCTATGCAGCGTCTTGGAGTTGAGGCTTTCGCCGCTAATTATGACCAACAGCTTCGAGCTGGTCTCGATCGGTTTGGGTGGCAACCGTCGCTGCTACAAGACTCCCTCGAGCAAGTTCGTCATCAGGCCGTTTGTAGCGATCGGGCTGGCTGGGTGGCATTGCATCGGCCGTTTGAGGGGGTGCCTGAGCGTTTGTCGCGATTGGAGGAGGAGGGTGTGGCGTGGTCTGTGCTCACAACAAAAGGTCGCGATTTCACTGCTGAATTGCTTGATGCTTTTCAGCTTCGACCCGCACGCCTGGACGGCAGAGAGTCCGGCCCAAAGCCTGAGGTTTTGCTTCGTTTGCGCCAGGAGTGGGCACTTGTGGGCTTTGTGGAAGATCGGCGGGCCACGCTTGAAGTTGTATTGAAAACACCTGGGCTTGAGGGACTCAAGTGCTTACTGGCCGCTTGGGGGTATCTGCGTCCGGCGGACCGTGAGGGTTTACCTGAAGGGCTTGATTTGCTCTCAATCAGCAAATTTGCAGCCCCCTTGGCGATCTGGACCTGATTCGATAACGTACATGTGTACTAGATGAGACAAGTGGCGTTGGCCGTGGCACTGGATGATCTGTCCAGTGTTGAGTCCACTTCGGTCTGCGGTTATGCCGCCGGCTGGATCGGCGACCTGCGGCACCTGTTTGCTCCTTAACTGTTCATTGCTATGCCAGCCGACGTGAAAACCTCTCAGTCCTCCGCAGGAGATCACCGTCCAGGGGAGAGGGATAAAGCCTTGGACCTAGTGCTCGGTCAGATCGAGCGAAATTTTGGGAAGGGTTCGATCATGCGTTTGGGCGATGCCTCCCGAATGCGGGTGGAAACCGTCTCCACGGGAGCCCTCACACTTGATCTTGCCCTTGGAGGCGGGTACCCCAAGGGGCGAGTGGTGGAAGTCTATGGGCCTGAAAGTTCAGGTAAGACCACCCTCACGCTTCATGCCATTGCTGAGGTGCAAAAGCGTGGAGGGGTGGCGGCCTTTGTCGATGCTGAGCACGCCCTTGATCCTGTCTATGCGGCTTCTCTCGGTGTCGATATTGAGAATCTGCTGATCTCCCAGCCTGATACGGGGGAGATGGCGCTTGAAATCGTCGATCAGCTGGTTCGTTCTGCTGCGGTCGACATTGTTGTGGTCGACTCTGTTGCCGCGTTGACACCTCGAGCGGAAATTGAGGGAGAGATGGGGGATGTAGCTGTTGGAGCCCAAGCTCGCTTGATGAGCCAGGCGATGCGAAAGATCACTGGCAACATTGGTAAGTCCGGTTGCACCGTGATTTTCCTGAACCAGCTTCGTCTGAAGATAGGAGTGACCTACGGCAATCCCGAAACCACCACTGGCGGCAATGCGCTCAAGTTTTACGCCTCGGTACGACTCGATATTCGCCGGATACAAACCCTGAAACGTGGCACGGAGGAGTACGGCATTCGGGCGAAGGTGAAGGTGGCAAAAAACAAGGTGGCACCTCCGTTTCGCATTGCTGAATTCGACATTTTGTTTGGGCGTGGGATCAGCACGCTCGGATGTGTTCTCGATTTGGCCGAGGAAACGGGAGTGGTCACGCGCAAAGGGGCCTGGTACAGCTACGAGGGCGACAACATTGGCCAAGGTCGTGACAACACAATCGGTTGGCTCGAGCAAAACCCTGAGGCCAAAGACGCCATCGAAGTGATTGTGCGTCAGAAGTTGACCGAAGGATCGGAGGTGACATCGAATTCGATGCGCCCTTTGGCGGTGGCGGCCCGCTCGGCTGCTGCGAAGCCCGCGGCTAAACCTGTTGACACCGATAAAAAGTCTGCTGCTGATGGGGTGGCTTAACGGCATGCAATCTCAGGAGTGCTTTGCTTTGCGAAGCGCTCCTGGATGAATGAAGAGAGTCTTTGGAGTTCCTGGATGGCTTCAGAAGGAACGCGTTGTCTCATTGCATATCTGCCAGCGTCCACCAGCCAGCTGTAGGGCCAATAAAACGCACCACGATCCAAAAGACCACGAGGCCTCCGATACCAATCCATGCACCTCTTGTTGTGAGGGCAACGAATTGCTGGGATTGGCTTTTCGTTAAGGGCAGCCAAGCGACGATTCGCTCGCTGTCTTTGGGATCTGGTTTGCGCTGTTTTGGAGGTAGTCCTTGGCTGTTGCGACGTCGAGCTTCTCCCATTAAGGCAGGCTGATTGGCTTGCTACAACACTAGGTACGGTTTCAGTCTGGTAAAAGTCTCTGAAGCGCTGACCAGGGTTCGAGAGCGCGTAAGACCTGTCTGCCCCAGCCACGAGCGCGGACCCTCCCATCCAAAATCGCCAGTCGACCGCCGCTTTGCCTGAGGGGAGCGATTGCAGGAACCAGCCTTGTAAGAGCTTCCGGGAGAAGCAGGTCACGGAACCAGTCCATCCCGAGCTTTTTGTATGAATCCACGCGAGCGGACGTGAGCGGATCCTCCAGGCTGGAGACAGGTAGCAAAGCGATAATGATTTGATCGAGAACTGGTAGTTGATCCTGATGATTCATCCACCACGACCAACTGCAACAGATCACGCCGTTGGCTTCTGGTGAAGTGTTTTGATGCATCACCCTGCTACCAAATTCTCCAGCAAGTTCTGTGGTGAGTTTTTGTCTTAGCCCCGGATCATCCAGCAGAACGAGGGTTAGCCCTGGACGACCAAGAATTAAGCGTCGAGATTGATCGAGAAGATGCTCGGCATAAATCGCCGTATTCGGAAGAGGTTGTCTTCTCGGTGCGAAAAGGCGCAGCGGCTCCGTTCGTATTCGATCTTGGAGTTGGATTTCTACAACATTTCCTGAATCCGTAATGCGTTCGTCGACACGAGTGGTTCGTTCGCGAAGAACGCCATCAGTCTCGAGGAGAATCGAAGGATGCTTCTCCAAGAGAGTGTTCAGGCTATGAAGCGGCTCAAGAGGTTGTAGATGCCAAGTCCATTGGAGCAGGTTCTGGTCAAGGCGAGCCCAGCTTGCCCATTGCGCATGATTGAGGCTCAGTAACTCAGGCCAAGGTTCCGGAGCAGGCCCGAGAAGACTGATCAAATCGCGCAGGCTGACCAAGGCGCTAGGTGGCATCGGTAACTCGAAGGTAGATCGGCTGGAAGCAGCGAATAGCTGCCTGCTGAGGCGTTCGTGTAGCTCGAGTAGAGCAGGACCTGCTGCTGGGTGTGCCTGACGTAACCGATCCCAATCCTGGGTTTCGATGCTGATCTCCATCGCTTGACGCAAATGGTCTGCCAGATGTTCCGCTTCAGGAATGATCAACTGATGCGATGTTTTCAAGCTGCCGAGGCGGTGAACGGTGACCAGTTCGGTTGGAGAAAGGATCCAGAGCTGTTGGCCAGTGGGAGGAGTGCATCCAGTCCAACAGGCAAGCCTTAGACCTCCATTTCGAAGACGGGGTAGCTCAACTTGAAAAAAGCGTTGTCGTTGGCGTTCGTTTAGGACCAGAACACTGCCTTGTGATTGCAGGTAAATAGGGACGAGCAACCCGAGCCACCAGCGATCCCGCTCCCCAGCAGATAAGCGAATTCTGGTTCGATCTTTTCTTCTCAAGCTGCGACCAATCAGACGGCTCAGCGTCAGATGGTGCTCCCAGGGCATCTCCTCTAATTGGAGAAGATGCTTGAGCTGCTGATGGGCTTGAACTTCCAGCATGAGAGGAGCCTAAGCAGTGCTTGGAAGCGCTTTGGTTCATGTTGATCGATCGATCAACATGGATGAATGAACGAAATCGATCCGATCGAGCAGGGACAGCCGGCGCAACCATGGTCGGTCGAGCGAGTTGGAGTGGTGGGGATGGGGTTAATCGGTGGTTCGATTGCGCTTGACCTCAGCCAGCAAGGGCTTGTGGTGCAAGGCCTAACCCATCGTGAAGTCACCGCACAGAGAGCGCGCAGTAGAGGGCTTGCTCAGAACGTGAGTACCGACCCAAGCTGCCTTCAGGATTGCGACTTGGTCGTCCTCGCCCAGCCCTTGAAGTCGTTGCTCGCGCCGGAGCAAAACCTGCTGCAGGCCCTCCCTCTACAGGCCGTGGTTACTGATGTGGGTTCGGTGAAGGTGGAGGTGTTGAAGGTTTGGCGCAATCTTCATCCACGCTTTGTGGCAAGTCATCCGATGGCAGGAACGGCTGGTGCAGGTGTTAATGCTGGCGTCACTGGCCTGTTTCGCGGCCGCCCTTGGGTGACTACCCCTGATTCAGAAACGGATCCCTCGGCGCTAGAGGTCATTCGGCAGCTTGCTGGGCGTCTTGGTAGCCATTGGCTCACAGCGGATGCTGCTCGTCATGACCAAGCCGTGGCACTGATCTCACATCTTCCAGTCATCGTGAGTGCAGCTCTTTTGCGTGCGGTCGGAGAAGAGCGTGATCCGGCTGTGTTGGACCTGGCGAGGGCATTGGCTTCAAGCGGTTTTGCCGATACCAGCCGGGTGGGTGCAGGTAACCCGGCACTTGGATCAGCGATGGCGTCACACAACACGCAAGCGGTGCTTCGTGCCCTTGCTTCTTATCGCTGGAGTCTGGAGCAGCTCGAAGAGGCGATCCTGGAGGGCCATTGGGCCCAGCTCGAGGAAGAGCTGGAGCGCACCAACAGAATTCGACCGGAGTTTCTCTCCAACTAACTGAGTGTGACTAGCAACTCAACTGAAAAGTTTGGCCGCGTTGAGCCATTAATTGCCTGCAAGCCATAAGGGCGGACAACGTGACTCCTGCCGTTCCCTCTCCAGGGTGAATGGAGTCCCCACAGAGCCAGAGCCCAGGAAGAGGGGTACGGCTGGCCAGACCGAAGGGTCCGAAACGACTTGGGGATTGCCCTAAACCGCCCACGATCCCGTTTGGCCGCCCGGTCCAGTGAAGAAAGCCGCGAGGGGTGGCCAGCTCTTGATGACGCCAGCAGTGATCAGATAAACCCAAGGCTTCTTCTACCTCATATCTGATTTTGGCTTGACACTCCTTCTTTTTGGACTGGTACTGGGTCTCAGAGTCAGGGAACCAACCCTTGGTCGAAGTGAACACACTGGCAATGACCGTGGCTTGTCCTTTTGGCGCTCTGCCATCTCCTTCTCGGCTGATGGATAGAAAGACTGAGCCGGGATCGCTTGCATCCCGCTGCAAATGGCCTGGGCAGTCCGCCGGCAGATGTTTCCTATCGATGGCGCCATAAAAGACCAGCGCGCCGCTAGGTGCATCGAGGTTCTTTAAGTGTCGTCTGTATGGCTCCGGCATTGCCCTCTTCCCAGGGCTAACGACTGGGTGAATCAGGTCAGGGAGGCACTGAGGTGGAAGTGTGCTGATAACGTCACCAGCGTGAAAGATTTTCTCTTTCCCGCCTGGAGCTTCCACCTCTACTTGCCAGCCTGAACCATCAGAGATCGGTTGAAGTTGCCGCACACGGTGACGCAGAAGTAGCGTTCCACCCTCGCGTTTCAATCCAGATACCAGGAGCTCACTGAGCACCTGCATGGATCCGTGAAGATGCCACAACCCAAGTGGGGATTGGGTCATTTGCAAAACCGTAGCTCCATAAAGAGCTGCGGTTTGATCAGCTGGTTGTTGAGAGTAGAGCCTGAGTTGTAGATCGAGAAATTTGAGCAGGCGTCGATCCCGTGCGCAGCCAGAGAGTGTCAGGAGGTCCTTGACGGTGAGAAGACTCAGTGGAGCGCTGAGCAGATTCCCTGGGTTGATGGCAGCAAGTGTTTGCTGGAAATCCCAACCATTGCGAATCGGCAACACAGGGTCGGAGCTGGCAAATTGCCAGTTGCTCTCATGAATAAAGCTGCAGAGCTGCCAAAACCTTTCGCTGCCGGGAAATTGATTTTTTCTTTCCTGCTGCCAGAGCAGGGGGTCATGCCAAAGCCGCACGGGTTGGGATCCATCGGCCAGATCGACTACACAACCTGGATCCAAGAGCTCTGCCTCTGGCATCGGCAGATTCAGATGTTGGAAGATACGGAAGTGGCTTCCACCGGGTTCTAATCCTGCAACTTGGGTTGCCCCAACATCGAACGTGTACTCCCCTCGGCGGAAGGTTCCCGCACAACCCCCAGCTTGGGAATGGGCCTCTAAAAGAGTGACTGAAACTCCTTCATTGGCGAGGAGGGCCGCCGCAGTAAGTCCGGCGATTCCTCCGCCGACCACGATGACATCATCCTTATTTTGCATCGAGACATGCTGACAGCTGAGCCGGAGAGATCGCGAATGCGAGCGCAATTACTGGAGGCGTTGCAAGAGTCTGATCAGCTTCAAGACTGCCGCTGTATGTCCTTGGAGCCTGTGGGTAGTGGCTCAACGTGGCGTGGCACGTTGCCGGATGGGAGATGCCTATTTATCAAGCTGGCATCTCCAGCCATGCTGAATGTTGAATCGCAAGGGCTCCTTGCCTTAAAAAGCTGGGCTGATCCTGAGCTTCTGATGATCCCTGATCCGCTTGGACTGTTCCCAGTGGGGGAGTGCGCCGCACTCCTGCTGCCTTGGCTTGATTTTGTGAGAGGGGATCAATTTGCGCTCGGTCGAGGATTAGCCCGCCTGCATCGAGCGTCTGCTGCAAATGGAGTAGGTCGATTTGGCTGGGATGAAAACGGGTTTATTGGCTTAGGTCCGCAACCAGCTGGGTGGAGTAGGTCTTGGGGAAAGGCTTTTGTGACTTTGCGACTGCAGCCTCAGCTTCAACTGGCATCACGGTGGGGATTAAATCTGCATCAGCAGGAGGGCTTGATTTCAGCTATGCAGTCTTGGTTGGATCAACATGAACCGCGGCCTTGTCTTGTTCATGGCGATCTTTGGGCAGGAAATGCCTCAATGCTTGCTGATAACCGTGGAGTGCTGATCGACCCCGCCTGTTGGTGGGCCGATCGGGAGGTAGATCTAGCAATGACGCAACTTTTTGGAGGGTTTAATCAACGTTTTTACGAAGGTTACGAAAAGGAATGGCCTTTAAATCAAGACCATGAAAAACGAGTGTTGACTTACAACCTGTACCACTTGCTGAATCACGCAAATCTTTTTGGTGGCAGTTACAAGGATCAATGCCTCATGGCACTGGACACCATGAGGTCAATATTGCTGGGAAGTTGAAATTCGGACGAGCAAGGCTTAGCCAAGGTATTCGTTGCGAATGCTTTGAACGCGATTGACTAATGCCGTGCGCTTTTCACTAGTTGTGAGGTTTTTCCAACTCCACTGGCCAACAACCACTACACCCAGAAGCTCAAGTAACCCAGGTACAACTGGGAGCAGATTGATGGTGTCGAGAATGCCTTTGATCAAGATTTGGGCAACGATGACAGCCGCAAAAATTCCTACGACTTTGCCAATACGACCGGCTTGGCTCCAATCGACCTTATCTAGGGTTTCATTGATCTTCCCGAGGATCTCGCTGTATCGCTCAGAAAAATTGGCGGTATCTGCGTTAGAAGAAGATTCGTTTGTGTTGGCGGTCCCAGTTGACTCACTCGCCGGTGTGGTGGTCTCCTCGCTCATGAAACTAAGGCCTAGGTCTGAATTTGGCTGAGCGTATCGGTCTTCTTTCTCAAGCGCCATCCCAGCTGATCTTTGATGCGGAATGTCTGATGGTTCTTCGTCACGATCTTGTGGCGCCAGCACCTGCGGAAGGCTGTGCTTTGTTGCTAGGTGAGGAGCCTCTCTTGGCCGATTCAGTTGCAGTCGATTGGAGCGTGCAGTTGATCTGGCCTTGTCGAAATGTGGTTGCTCATCGAGATCAAAATCGTTTTGAGCTGGACCCCCGTGAGCAGATTGCTGCTCAACGTTGGGCTCGATCTCGTTCGATGATGGTGCTTGGCACTGCTCATTCTCATCCTGGTTCGTCTGTTCTGCCCAGCCAGAGAGATCGTCTTTGGGCTGCCAGCTCTGGGCTGATGGTAATTATTGGACTAAACCATGCTCTTGCTGCTTGGTGGCTGGAAGTCAAGGCTCCTCATCGCTCTCTTGCTGCCATTCACCCGCTGCCGATTCGGGTCGTGGGAGAGACTTCTTTGAAGTCCATCCCAGGAGATCCTGGGATTCGCCATGTTTGAAGCGGGGGTTCAACTAAGTCCAGAAGAGAAGTCCAGATATGCTCGTCAGATCTCCCTCCCAGAGGTGGGGGTTGAAGGTCAGCAGCGTTTAAAAGCCGCTTCTGTTTTGTGCATCGGTGCTGGCGGACTGGGTTCGCCACTTTTGCTTTACCTATCGGCTGCGGGAGTGGGCCGAATCGGAATTGTGGATGACGACCTAGTTGAGCTATCCAATCTGCAACGGCAGGTGGTTCATGGCATCGGAACTGTGGGCCAGGCGAAAACTTCATCTGCGCGATCTCGGATTGAAGACCTCAATTCGTTTTGCCGGGTTGAAGAACATTGCTTTCGCTTTTCAGCAAATAATGCGCTTGACCTGATTGGTTCTTATGACGTCGTTGTGGACGGAACGGATAATTTTGCAAGTCGCTATCTGATTAGCGATGCCTGCGTTCTGATGAAACGACCGTTTGTCTACGGCTCTGTCCAGCGCTTTGAGGGGCAGGTCAGTGTGTTCAATGTTGGGATCAATTCTCCCGACTTTCGAGATCTGATGCCGGAGCCTCCGCCTCAGGGTCTTGTGCCTTCCTGTGCTGATGGCGGAGTCATGGGGGTGATGCCTGGATTGATTGGGCTGATACAGGCGGCTGAAGTCATCAAGCTGATCACAGGCATCGGAACTCCTCTCGACGGTCGCTTGCTCTTGGTGGATGGCTTGTCGATGCGTTTTCGAGAGTTCAATCTGAAACGCAGACCGAGTCGCGCCCAGATCAAAAAGCTGATTGACTACCAAGCGTTCTGCATGGCCGGAGGCTCGATTTCCGGAAAGGAGTTAAAGGTTGTGAAAAGCATTTCTGTTGTTGAGCTCAAAACATTGATGGATCTGGACAACGATTTGGCTCTGATTGATGTTCGCAATCCTTCAGAAGCTGAGGTTGCTGTGATTGCTGGTTCCGTGTTGATACCACTAGCAGGTATTGAAAGTGGGGAGTCGATGGAGCAAATCCGCGCCATCGCAGGGAGTCGAACAATTTATTTGCATTGCAAGCTTGGAGGACGATCAGCCAAAGCCGTTGCGTTGTTGGAGGCGGATGGTATTTCAGCCATCAATGTGGAGGGGGGGATTGATGCTTGGTCGCAGGAAATTGATCCTTCCGTTGCTCGCTATTGAGCACAATTTGTGAACAGATTTAATTTTAGTAGTCAACACCGCGCTTGAGATCAACACCTTGTTCGGCGTAATGCTTGTGACACACCATCTCTGAGTGAACGCTCGCTAAGTCGAAATAGGCCGGCTGATGTTTGCATCGTCCAGTGATGATGACCTCCGTTTCAGTTGGCTTCCTGAGCAGCGTCTGCACAATTGGTTCGACAGGAAGAAGTTCAAGATCGACAGTGGGATTCAACTCATCAAGAATCACGGTTTTGTAAAGCCCACTTGCGATCGCAGCCCTCGCGATCTCCCAGGCTCGTTCAGCTTCGATGTAGTCAATTGGCTGCTGTTGACCACGCCAAACAATGGCATCTCTGCCTGAGCGAAGATGATCTACTAGGTGTGGATAGCTCTCACGTAACGCTGCGATAGCGGCATCTTCGGTGTAGCCACTCCCACCTTTGAGCCATTGGAGGATCAGCACGCGATGGCTTTTGTCCTGGCTAATTCCTCTGCCAATTGCTTGAAGGGCTTTCCCGAGGGCACTCGTCGATTTTCCTTTCCCTTCACCGGTGTAAATCTCTATCCCTCCTGCGGTGACAATAGATAGCGCTGTGTTGTGTTCAACTTCGGGCCGTTTGTGCGCACGCATCTCAGAGTGCAGATCGCTGATGTCCACTAATGGTCGAGGAGCGCCACGCCCAGTGACGATGATTTCCATGCCTTCCGGTCGGCTATTCAGTGACCGGATCACATCCTCTGTCTCTAACAGGCCAAGATCGAGCACAGGATTGAGTTCATCGAGAACCACAACGGAGTACAAAGCGCTGGCGATAGCGCCTTTGGCGATATCCCAACCTCGTTGGGCCTCCTGGCGGTCGAATCGTGTGACCTCTTCAACACTGAAATAATCACCTCTGCCTGTACGAACCTGATCGATGAGGTGGGGGAATCCTTGTTGCAAAGCCTCGATAGCTGCGTCTTCGTCATAAGCCCGGCCAGGCCCTTTTAAAAAACGGAGCAGCAGCACTCTTGTGCGTCTCTGCTCACAGATACCGAGACCAATGGTTCGAAGGACGACTCCTAATGCGGCTTGGCTTTTGCCCTTACCGTCTCCGTCATAAACGTGGAGTTGCCCGAGGCTACGTTCGCGACTGTCAGCAGCTGTGACGATCCCAACGCCTCGGTTGTTGCGAGCACGGTTTGGTTGTGAAGTACCGGATGAGACTGCATCCATTGGCGACAACAAGGATGAGTCTTCTTACGCTGGAGCATACAGAGATTTGAAGCGAAGGCAGTGCCCAACGTGACGTTCCGCCAGCTAGAGGCTTTGTCAGAACGTGAGTGTGAAGACTTGGAGCGGTTGCGTGGTTCCTTGGAGGCCTTTGGGCATGTTTGCGTTGCCTACTCAGGCGGAGTTGACAGCAGTCTTGTCGCAGCGATTGCCCATGAGCAGCTTGGTGAAAATGCACTCGCGATTACTGGCGTTTCTCCCTCATTAGCTCCCCATCTCCTCGGGGAAGCGCGCCAGCAGGCGGCCTGGCTGGGAATGCGTCATCAGGAGGTGGCCACCCGCGAGCTTGAGGACCCGAGTTACACCCTTAATCCTCAAGACCGATGCTATGCCTGCAAAAGAGAGCTACATCGCCACTTGGCTCCGATTGCTGCTGAGGCCAATGGTGCTCTGGTTCTTGATGGAGTGAACAGCGATGACCTTGGAGATCATCGGCCAGGAATTACTGCGGCTCAGGAAGCAGGAGTGCGCTCTCCTCTTGCAGAACTTGGCATGACAAAGGCCACCATTCGCCGTTTGTCTTGGGCGCTCGGTTTTCCGTGGTGGGATAAGCCTGCCCAGCCTTGTCTTGCCTCTCGATTTCCATACGGTGAATCAATCAGCAGTGAACGACTTCAGAGGGTTGGGCAGTCAGAGGCTTGGTTGATTCAAAGAGGATTCAATCAAGTGCGGGTTCGTAGCCATGGATTGGCCGCGCGGGTGGAGGTCCCTGAGGAACGAATTGCTGACTTACTGCAGCCTGCGTTACGGCGAGATTTGGTTCGAACCCTGCTGAGTCTTGGTTTCACGTCTGTGAGTGTTGATCTGGAAGGGCTGGTAAGTGGCAAGCTCAATCGTGTTTCAAAAATCAGCTGATTAATCGTTACGACTGTGGCGCTGCATGCCTGCCCTGAATAGTTTTTATCAAGATGAATAACGACTTTTGGCACTGCATCAATCCAGTCATCATCTCCATGACAGTGAGGAGCAGGCAATGGTTGATGCCCTTGTCTCCCCTCTCCCTAAGCATCATTTCCCTGGGGTAGGGCGAGAAGGGGATTCCACGGTGCAACTTTTGAAAGAGGAGTTACTTCTTGATGGCAACAGCAAACAGAATTTAGCCACGTTCTGTCAGACCTATCAGGCTCCAAGCGCAATGGAGTTGATGTCTCTGGGCGTTGATAAGAATCTGATTGATAAAGACGAATATCCTCAGACAGCAGAGCTTGAAAAGCGCTGCGTTTCGATGATGGCGGATTTGTGGAATGCACCTGGTGCAGCTGTGGGGTGCTCCACGATTGGAAGTAGCGAAGCGGCAATGCTGGGGGGGATGGCCGCAAAGTGGAGATGGCGAAAGCGTCGTGAGGCGGCAGGTCTGCCAACCAATAAGCCCAACATGGTGTGCGGAAGCGTGCAGATCTGTTGGAAGAAGTTTGCGCGTTATTGGGATATCGAAATGCGAGAGCTAGAAATGCTTTCCGGTGAAATGTGCATCAGCCCTGAGCGAGTTATAGAAGCTGTTGACGAAAACACGATTTTTGTAGTGCCCACACTTGGTGTCACTTATCACGGCCTTTATGAAGACATTGAGTCGATCAGTAAGGCTCTTGATGCGCTTCAGGATCGTACCGGCCTTGATGTGCCAATTCACGTTGACGCGGCCAGTGGAGGATTTCTTGCACCGTTTTGCTCACCAGATCTTCCTTCATGGGATTTTCGGCTGGAGCGTGTGAAATCGATCAATGCTTCAGGTCACAAATTTGGTCTTGCGCCTTTGGGAGTTGGCTGGGTTTTATGGCGCAGTCAAGATGATTTACCTGATGAGCTTGTTTTTCACGTGACGTATCTGGGAGGGGACATGCCCACGTTCCAGATTAATTTTTCAAGACCTGCAGGGCAGATTATTGCTCAGTATCACGAGTTTGTTCGCTTGGGCCGAGAGGGTTATCGCAGGCTCCATATGGCAAGTCACGCCAATGCTCAGTATTTCGCAAGCAAATTGACTGAAATGGGTCTTTTTAAAATCATCCATGATGGCAACCCTGACAAAGGGATCCCAACCGTAGTTTGGGCTCTTGATGCCGAACTTCAGCATGGATTCAATTTGTATGACTTCGCAGATCGGTTGCGGATGAGAGGATGGCAGGTTCCGGCCTATCCCTTTACTGGGGAACTTGAATCGCATGCATTTCAGAGAATTCTTGTCAAGCGAGACTTCAGTAGGGAAATGGCAGATCTGCTGTTAGACGACATGGCGACCGCTATTTCACATTTTCAAAAACATCCGATTACAAATAATTTGCTCGCTTCAGAGGTGGCCTCATACAACCACCTCTAAGTAAGGCTCTTCACTCAAGCAGCGATTGGTAAAGCCGGCATGCGTTCTGACTTGCCAATTGCTGCGGGTGTTTCTCTTAGAAAACTGCACAGAGCATGACGACCAGCATTCAATTCTTCGCATAGCACCTCGCAAGCTTTCTCCGGCATGGTGTGGTCACCGCAGGTAAAAACATCTACGGCTGCGTACCCATTTTCTGGCCAGGTGTGGATGGAGATGTGGGATTCAGCCAGGAGTGCTAACCCTGTCACCCCTTGTGGTTCAAAGCGGTGAGTGATGAGGTTGAGCAGAGTTGCACCAGCACGTTTGGCTGCTGTTGTGATGGTGTTTCTTAGAAAAGTTTCGTCGTTGAGCTTGGAAGGATTGCAGTCATAGAGCTCAAGGATGCAGTGTTTTCCAACCATGTCGGTTGCACTGGTGTCGTTGGAATTGGAGCTCTGGGCGTGGTTGATTTCTTTATTGGCCCATCCCGGGTTGGGATGCAGGCTGGACAAACTCTGCTCCATCAAGAATTTTTAAGCAAATGGGTCGCGACCCTACCGTGTTTCGGAGTGTGATCTCAAGCTGTTTGCATTGAGAATCTGCGACTGCTCACGCCAGGCCCCTTCAAATGCTTCGAGGTGCGTTGCACTCACTAAGCATTGATGGGTTTCCCCAACGGCTTCTAAGAGGGCGAGTTGTCGTGTGGGGTCGAGTTCTGCAAGAACATCATCGAGCAAAAGAAGTGGAGGTTCGCCGCAAAGCTCACTGACAAGTTGTAATTCCGCCATCTTCAAGGCGAGTACCAAGGTGCGCTGTTGGCCAGATGAGCCGAATCGTCTAGCGGCATTCCCATTAATTTGCATCTCGATCTCATCGCGATGAGGACCAACCCGGCAGCTCCCCAGTCGTTCCTCCTCACTGCGTTGCTGTTGAAGTTGCTGTTCGATCGCTAGTCGCCATGATTCCTCAGCTTCTTCTCCGATTAATTCACTACCTGGGAGATAGCGAAGTTGGAGATGCTCACGCCCCTCACTCAGTCTTTCCTGCCAGACAGCTGCCATTGGCTCTAAGCGAGCAAGGGCACGTAGGCGCCTGCGGTGAATCCGAGTACTCACTAAAGCCATTTGGCTATCAAAGCTATCGAGTAGAACTTGAGGATCCATCCCTGATGACAGGCCGCCACGGCGCCAGAACTGTGCTCGTTGTCTCAGCAAGCGCCCATAGCGACTGATTAGGTCGGCATAAATAGGCTCTAGCTGAAGGACAACACGATCCAGCCACTGACGGCGCATAGCGGGCTCTCCTCTCACCAGAGGCAGGTCAAGAGCACTGAAACCCACACATCTCAGTGGACCAATGAGATCAAGTTGTCTCTGAAGTGCTTTCCCGTTGCGTTTGGCTTGTCGGCCTCCTCGCCGACGAAGTTCAAGTTCAAGCAATTCCTGGTCTGCACAGGTTGCTTTAATTAGTGCCCGGTTTGAATCCCAGTGAATTAAGTCACTGTCTTGACTGGAACGGTGTGAACGGAGGCTGCCGAGTAGCTCAACCGATTCCAGTAGGTTCGATTTGCCGACACCGTTGCTACCGATCACCAGCAGCCGTTTAGCCCCGATGTCCAGCTGCAGTTGACTGTGGTTGCGAAAGCCCTGCAGTTGAAGCTGGAGAAGCCGAATTGGTCCTAGTGCGACGTGTCGCTAAAGTACTTGGATCGGTTCGATTTGCCGATCAATACCCGCAGCTGTTGCGGCAGCAGTAGGGGCATGTAGCTCAGTTGGATAGAGCATCAGATTCCGGTTCTGAGGGTCGGGGGTTCGAGTCCCTCCATGCTCGTCATAGATCAGGCTCCATCCCTCATCGGAGCCTCAAACCCATGGCTCGAATCCCTCCAGGATCCATCATAAATCCCTGCTTTTTTAATCCATCAAAAGCAATCGCTGGTGCGGAAATCGAGATACTGCAGCCTGGTAATTCTTTTTTTAAGCGTGCGAGTGAGTGATGAACAAGCACGTTAATTATGGAATTTTGATCTTGACCAGGGCGCGCGGCCAGATTCCACAAGTTGGCATTTAGTGCAAGGTCGCTCGTGGCTCTAATGAATCCAACCAGTGAACTATCGCGTTCATCGATGATGCTTAATTGCCAGAGGCTGCGGCTGAGAGCTAACGCCCAGCGTTCAACTGGTTGAGATGGTTCACCACAGGACAGGAGCAGCGTATTGATATCCCCACCACTTGGATCGGGATCTGTCTGCAACCGGTAGTGAGCGGGCAGTCGTGGTGCAGCGGCCTGTTGTCGAAATGGAAGCGGTGACACTCAACCTGTATTACGCATGCCTGCAGCAATACCGTTGATAGTAAGCAAAGCTCCTCTCAGCAGTTCGCTGCGGCTGTAAGTGCGTCCGTCTCCATCACTGCTTGGGGATTCACTCATGGGTGGTTGACGGTTTTGATCTCTCAGCCGCCGCAACAGAGCGACTTGTAGAAAACCAAGGGGGACAATCGTGCGATTGCGTAGATCTACCGAAAGTTGAAGGGCGGGATCAGCATCAAGAAGCCTTTCATGGCCAGTTATTGCTAAGACGAGTGCCTTTGTGCGTACGTATTCCTCCGACACCGTCTCGTAGATCCGTTCAAATGCATCGTGGTGCTCAACACCACCCAAACTGGTGACGTAATGACGGGCAAGATCGAGATCAACCTTTGACAAGGTCATCTCTACTTTGGAGATCAACATTCGGAAGAATGGCCAGCGCTGATGCAAGGTACGAAGCAACTCGAGCTGTTCAGGATCTGCTTCAAGCTCTTCACTTAAAGCTGAGCCGACGCCAAACCAGCTGGGGAGAAGGAAGCGGCTTTGGGTCCAACCAAAAACCCAGGGAATTGCCCTCAGGCTGGAAAGATCGCGAGCACCTGATTTCCTTCGAGCTGGTCGACTGGAGATCTGTAGTTTGCTGATCTCTTCAATGGGAGTGACTTGTTGGAAAAAGGCCACAAGATCAGGATTGTCATGAACCAAGGCCCGGTAATGGCGACGTGAGCTCTTGGCAAGCCTGGACATCAATTCATTCCAGTTCGGTGTCGCATCAAGCTGGTTGGTGACCAAGCTGTTTTGCACAACAGCAGTGGTAACTGTTTCTAGGTTGTACAACGCAAGTTCTGGAAGGCTGTACTTCGAGGCCAAGACTTCGCCCTGTTCAGTGATTTTGATGCGTCCCTGCAGGGTGCCACTTGGCTGAGCCAAGATTGCTTGGTAGGCCGGACCACCGCCACGCCCTACAGAGCCACCGCGACCGTGGAAAAGTCTTAGGGCAATGCCCTGACGAGAAGCCAAGTCCTGCAGAGCGATCTGGGCTTGATGGATTTCCCAATTGCTGGAAAGGAATCCTGAATCTTTGTTGCTATCGGAATAACCAAGCATGAGCTCTTGTAGGAGCAGCCCTTGGGTGCCGACTTTTGGAAGGAGATCTCTATAAATAGGGGTCTGGAAAAGTTGTTCCATCACCTCAGGAGCCCTCTGGAGGTCTTCAACGGTTTCAAACAAAGGAACCACAAGTAAATCGGCGTGACGGGCTGAAGGATCAACCAATCCCGCTTCCTTTGCGAGTAAAAGCACTTCGAGCAAGTCGGAGACGCTGTGACTCATCGAGATCACATAGGTGCGGCAAATACGGCTTCCAAATTCATCTTGCAAGCGGTGAAGCATTCGGAAAACGTCCACTGTTTCAGCGGTAGCCGCAGACCAGCTCACAGCAGGAGGGATCAAAGGACGGCGTGTCTGTAATTCCTCCATCAACCAGGCCACACGCTCGGTCTCATCCATGTCGCCGTAAGCACGATCTGGATTGATGTAACGGCTTAGTTCGTCGAGAGCATCACTGTGTCTTGTGCTCTCTTGTCGGATATCTAGACCAGCGAGTGAAAAACCGAAAATGTGGACCTGAGTCAGCAGTGTGTCGAGTGATTCACAACTCAGATCGGTGTTGACGAGGCTAGTTCGTATGAGCTCAAGTTCGCTGCGAAACTCGGCAATGGAGCCGTAATGAAGGGCATCCCCTTGTGTATTACCTGGAGCACAGGACAACAATCCTTCGGGAGGTGTTCGCCAACCGGCTTCAGCTAACTGCTGATTGCGCAACTGCGTGAGACGTAGGCGCTCAAGCATGAAGCTGAGCTTCAGGCGATAAGGCTCAAGTCGGTATCGGGTGGCTCGCTCTTCATAAACTTCAGGAAAACGAAGTCGGTCCATTTCCAAAGACTCCAGCAGCGGAGCACTCACCTGGCTCCACTGCATGGAAATGCTGAGCTGATCGCGAAGATGTTGAACGGCGCTTATGTATCGATCGAGCATTAACTGACGCTGATAACAGGCTGTACGCCAAGTAATTTCAGTTGTGACAGAGGGATTCCCATCCCTATCAGATCCCACCCAAGATCCGAAAGTACAGAACGACGACGATGGAACCCTGACGTCGGGATAACTTGCAGCGAGAGAGGTAATGATCCTGCGCCGCAGCTGCGGCATGGCATTGAAGAGAACCTGCTGGAAATAATGAAGGGCATAATCAACTTCATCTAGAACTGATGGCTTGAATTGATGGAGCTCATCGGTTCGCCACCAAAGCCTGATCTCTTCTTCAAGCTGCAGCCGCACGCTGTCAGTTACGCCTGATGGTGAGAGCGGCTGAGTCTCAAGTTGCTGGAGCAGGCTGGCAACGCGTCGCTGTTTATGGCGGACGGTGTGCCGCACGATCTCTGTCGGATGGGCTGTAAAGACCAAACGGATATCAAGTTCTTGGAGCAGTGCTTCAAGCTGGGCGGGGGGAACGTTGAGACGTCTAAGGCGTTCAAATAATTCTCTAAATGTTGCCGGTTCGGTTTGGGTGGCCAGAGGAGGAGCAAAGGGGTCAACTTTCTCTGCTTGGTCCTGTGAGCGATTAATACTCTCGAGATAAGTATCTTCTTCGATGCGTTGCTCAAGGATGTTGACAAGCTGGAAATACAGTGAGAAGGCCCTAGCTGCAGCAATAGCTTCTGCAAGATCCATCCCTTTGATGAGATCAACCAGTGAGTTGGTACCCGCTGAATGCTCACCAGGGAGAACAGGATCACTGAGCTGCTTCATTCGCAGCAGTCGTTCTGCCTGATCAGGAGGACATTCGCTTCGTAGAACCGTTTGCCATAGGTCTTCAACGAGGGCAAGACGCTGCTGCAGAAGTTGGCCACTCTCAGCTTCAGTTCCGTCAGCCCTGGACTGTTTGCTCTCAGGATTAAGGGCTGAGGACGAATCCATCGATGAGAGACCGAGATCAGATTGAGACATGATCATCCCAAAGCGTCAGCCAGTGATCGGTCGCTCAGCTGTTCTTCTTGCTCCATGTCGAGAATTCCGGCGCGGAATTCGTCTTCAATGCTGTGTCCGTTTGAGATTCCTTTGAGCCAGAGCATGGCTTGGTTCCCCTCCGTGAGAACCGATTCAAGAGGGAGCAATCGGGGTGCCAGTCCCAATTCATGGGCTGTAGGCATGACGGCGTCGATCATCTCCCTCAACCAGTCACGACAGACTCGTTGGCGACCATCACGCCAGTCGTGTAATTGCGAATCGAGGCTATATCTGGCGGCAGCTGCGTCATTGGCATCGCTGAGCTTCATCAGTTTTTCAGCATCCAGAAAGCTCGACTTGAGCGGGTCGAGTTGATCAGGATCTCGAAGCAACATCAGCACACGCAGCTCCATCAGTGCGGTAATCGCCAAGAGAAGATCTGGATTGGTAACTAGATCGCAAATGCGAAGCTCGAGTCGATTGAGGTCAAAGGGACGTTGTGGTCCATTTGGACGAACGGATGTCCATAGATGCCGAACGTTATGCATGAGCCCTTCTTTGAGTTGGATCTCGGTCCACTGCACGAAATGCTCAAGATCGCGAAAGAGAGGAACTTGCTTTGGGGTGAGCGGGAATTGAAGCCAGCGTTGTGAATGGGCTCCCGAGACCTGACCGTTGAGAAAGGGTGAACTGGCACTCAGAGCAAGTAGCAACGCTGCTTCACAACGCACGAGCCGAAGAGCAGGAAATAAGTGGGCAGGATCACTGATCCCAAGGTTGATATGAATGCTCGCTGTCACCACAGTGGTTCCATAGGTGGCTTCGATCAGGTCGTGATAGGGGTCGTCTGGGTTGGATCGTTCAAATCGACTTGTATCTCCCAACGAGAGGGTGCTGCCTGGAAGCAAGGTGAGATCGCGTTCTGCGAGCCATCGTCGTAGGCGTCGGCGTGGGGCCAGAAGGGCTTCTTTGAGTTTTCCGTAATCGGTTTCAGGTTCTGTGATGTACTCCAGATTGCGGTGATCGGGTTCGACGCAGAACTCAGAGAGATCACGCTTCACCAGCTCAGCCACCCCAACATTTTCACCGGTACAGCGACCGGTGAATAATTCCACTTCAAAGCCTTTAAGCCTTAGTTTTTGGGTCATGACCCTGAGTCCTCAAGGCAAGCGAGAGCAGTGAGCATGCCCCTGGCCTTGTTCAAGGTTTCTTGATATTCCGCTTCTGGGTTGGAATCAGCTACCACGCCTGCACCTGCTTGAACCTGGATTCGCCAACCTCCATCAGGGTGCGGTCGCACCACCATGGTTCGAATGGTGATAGCGGTGTTCAGAGCCCCAGCAAGATCAACTGATCCATAAACACCGGAGTAGGGCCCTCGAGCATCGGGCTCCAGTTGATGAATGATCTGCATTGCCCTGATTTTTGGTGCGCCGCTCACAGTTCCTGCTGGGAAGGATGCCATTAGCAAATCCCAGATGTCTTGTCCTTGAGCCAATCGTCCCTCAACTTGACTCACGATGTGCATCACGTGGGAGTAACGCTCGATCACCATCAGCTCTTTGACTTCCACCGATCCAGCCGCACATACCCTTCCCAGGTCATTACGGCCAAGGTCGACCAACATCACATGCTCAGCACGCTCTTTGGGGTCAGCAAGGAGATCGGCTTCAAAATTTCGATCTTCCAGCTCATTGCGCCCCCGTGGGCGTGTTCCTGCAATAGGCCTAAGGCTGGCGCGAATGCCCCCCTGGTCTGGTTCTGCTTTGACCATGACCTCTGGGCTTGAACCGATCAGGTACCAGTCTCCGAAATCGAAGAAGGCCATATAAGGGGATGGATTGACCATCCTCAGGCTCCGGTAGATCTCTAAAGGTGATTGTGGAACATGAGTTTCCAGTCGTTGACTAATGACGAGCTGAAACGCATCTCCTGCGGCGATATGTTCTTGGGCTGTTGCTACGGCTTGTTCATAATTTTCACTGGATCGATTGCTCACCGTCTTTGGTGAACGGTTGGTTGCTGGTTTCCAGCGCAGTGGACGCACTTGGGGCAGAGGCAATGCCATGCGTTTTTCGAGCTCACGGATTCGATCCATAGCTGCGTCCCATGCTTGATCAGGGGTATTGGATGCCGCTGAGGTGTCGCTTAGATCTCCGTAGGCAACCGCAGTGATCAGACGCTTCACTTGATCAATAATCAGAATGCTGTCCATCAGCATCCAGACGCCATCAGGAGGTGCGTCCTCGTCGGCTTCGTGAACGGGAACGCTTGGTTCAATCCAGCGGATTAGCTCATAACCCCACATTCCATACAATTGCCCAAGGGGAGGAAGCCCTGGAAGTGAGACAGGCCTGTATTCGTTCGTGCATTCACGAAGGATCTCTAGAGGATTGCCATGAAAGAACTCTTCCTGGCCATCTCGCCAGCGGCGAGTCAGCGTTTGCCCCCGCGCAGTGAGCGTCCAGAGAGGGTCACTGGCAACAACACTCCAACGTCCTAAGTTTTCCCCCCCCTCAACAGATTCGAGGAGAACCCCAGGGGGACGACCTTCTCCCACCTTGAGCCAGGTAGTGAGAGGGGTTTCTAAATCAGCGGGCCAGCTATGGGCCAAGGGGATGAAAGTCGCCCCACAGCGTGCTGCTTCAAGAAAGGCGGTGCGGTCGGGGCTGAGCATGGGGGGATTGTCGCAACCGACCGCAGGGCATCATGGCCTACTGCTGATCAGGAGTCGAACGTGTTGCGGCCGCTGAACTTGATATTCGCGGGGTTGGTGTTCGCTCCGATCCTTCTTGGGTTATGACCAACCATCGGTCGGCCTTCATTAACTTTCTCTGAGAAGACACCATCCAAAGGATGAAGAAACTCCGTATCTCCACCTGGGAAAATCCGATAGATCTTGAAGTCCTCGATCCGAGGCTTGAATTTTGTTCGAAGTTGAGTGCCTAGCGCCAGGCACTGTTCCTTGCGAGCGAAATACATGATGTTTTCGCCGGAAGACATCATTGCGGCTCCGCCAGTCGGCAGTTCGAAGGCCTGATCGCTTTTGCTTGTCCAGGTGATGGCGTACTTCTCTTCCGTTTCAGCGGAATTGAGCAGGCCGCCGGTGCTGCCGATGTACTGGGGGAGCTGACCGTTTAGAGCGGATGCTGTCATAGCTGTCCTCGGAATTCGGCGTGCCGTGTCGCAAAAAATTAGCATCGCACTTCCGCCCCGATCGCCCTTCTGGCCTGGAAACTTCACACCCGTCAACAATGGGGGGCAATAGGGAAAAACACGGTCAGTCCGCGATCCCGCCTTTGCGTCAACCTTCCGCCTAGTCGAGCGAGTAGGCGCCTAGTAGCGGTTTGACTGAGCTGCAAGCTTCCAGTATCGGGATTCCAGCTCAGCACAGGCCCAAGTTGGGCGATTGGTTCTTGAGTTGCGGCCCCTTCATCCCGCTCAGCTGGACTCTGGCCGTGGAGTTGCAGTTTGAGACGGGCTCCAGCTGGTTGAAGAGTCAGCACGAGCTGGCTTCCGCTGGGTAGTCCTCGACCGCAACGATCGACAAGGCCTCCGAGCATTGGCTCAAGGCGACTTGGGTCGCTGAGAACGGAAGGTAGGTTGCTCGCGATCGAAAGGCTCAGCTCAATTCCTCTTCGCTCAAGCTGCTGCTCCCAAGAGGGAGCCAACAGGTTGATCATGCTGCCCAGATCTGTCTGAGCGAGGACTGAGGGGCTTTCAGGCTGACGTTGAAGCTCTGCGGCCTGAAAAATTAAGCCGAATCGGTCGATTTGTTCGCTGCACTCTGTATCGATTAGTCGGAGGCGTTTGAGGACAGTCTCAGGTAAGTCCTTGCGCCGCAGTAAGGAGCGGATCAGGGTACGGATGGTGGCCAAAGGTGTCCGCACTTCGTGGGCAATCGCCTCCAGCAAGGACAACTCCTCATCGGCCTTGCTTGCCGTTGATCTCAGCTCTTTAATATTTGTTGGAGCTTGTTTTTGTTGAATGCTTTGAACTGGTGCCGATATTGATGCCTGCAAGGTCACCGTTGGCGCCATTCCTGCAAGTCGTTCGGCCATGCATGGCCAGAACGTTTGTCCCAATGCGCTGCTGCTTTCAAGGGGGCCGAGTGCCTCTAAGGCTTGATGGAGAGCCAGCGCTTGCTCAGGGGAATCACGATGAAGCCTCTGTTCGATAAGCCCGAGAACGGCACTTAACGCTTCAGGCTCACTGCGCATCAACAGTTGGCGTTGGCTTGCTTTGCCGTGCAGAGCCAAAGCGATTTGCACTTGGGATGTGATGACAACTAACAGTGGGTCATGGCTGTCTTCATCGTGAAGGGGTAATTGCCTGAAACTTGCTGTGTGGGAATCGTGTTTACCACCACCATGGCTCTGGCCATGTCGAAGAGGGTCTGGAGGAAGAAGACTTGTGCCTGGCGAAGTCAGCGCTCCGAGTGCCTGAGGTGCCCAAACCCACCCTTTCAAGCTGTTCAAAAGCTGGGGTGAATAAAGAGCTGGTAAAGGAGCCGCCAGCCAGACTCCAGCCGGTGGTTTTTCGTTGTGTAAGAGCTTTTCTTGGAGGGTTTCAAGAGCGGCCCACCACATCCTCCGAGCAGTGGAATCGTCGGAGCCGCCCGAACTCACTCCCTGTGCCATTTGTTGGTGAATGCTCTGGAGCAACATCAGTGAATCATCGTTGCAGGGACCTCTTGGAGCGCCTGGAGACAGAAAGACAAAGGCCTAAGGCGAGAAAATTGACGACCATTGCACTGCGGCCGTAACTCATAAAAGGGAGAGGGATGCCTGTGACCGGACCAAGACCAATTGTCATGAAGATATTGACCACAACTTGGAACATCAACATCGTGGCAACACCAATCACTACGAGCGATTCAAAATCTGAACGGCTTTGTCCGGCGACCTGTAAAAGTCGCCCCATCAGAAGTGCAAATCCGATGACAACCAAAATCGTGCCAAGGAAACCAGCCTCTTCCCCAAGAGCGCTGAAAATGAAATCAGTGTGTTGTTCTGGAATAAACCTCAATTTAGTGAGTTGCCCTTTTAGTAGCCCCATCCCAAACAAGCCACCCGATCCAATACCCACCGTGCTCTGCAGCAGGTGGTAGCCACCTCCAAGAGGATCTTTTGCAGGATCTAAAAACAAGACGAGACGATCACGCTGATAGTCCTGCAGGCCATGCATCCACATCCAAGGTGTGACGAGAGCTGCTGTGGATTGAACCAGCATGACCAGCCCTAAAGCCATTCGTTTCCATGGCAGTGATCGATAGGCAATCACCATCGTCAAAGGGATCCAGGCAGCGAGCCCCCAAGGGAACATTCCAGCGAGCAAGGCCGTCGCGAGTGGAGAGAGCAGTAGGACTAGCCACTCAATTGGCATTCCAGACCAATACAACATGGTGAGTAGTAGGGCACCAAACACCAGAGAAGTCCCAAGGTCAGGCTGGATGAACACCAGAAGCCATGGGATCGAGATAATGCCAAGTGGTCGAAGCAGATCGACCGGTCTTTCAACAGGGTGCCGATCGAGAACCGCCGCCAGCAGAAGAATGGCCGACAATTTCGCAAACTCAGACGGTTGCACGTGCACCCCGCCGATGCTGATCCAGCGCTGAGCTCCAAGCGCGGTCGTGCCAATCAGACGCACTGCTACCAGGCTGATGACAGTGATGCCATAAATCGGGATCAGCAGCGGTTTCAGCCTTAGCAATGAAATCCTGGCCATTACGAGAGCAATGACGATCCCGAAGGCTGCCGTGATCCAGTGGTGATACCAATCTGCGTAATCCGCTTGGCGCTGAGTACTGGCGATCAAAACACCCGCGACCATGACCATGGCCACGGGGATTCCCCACAACACTGGTTCATTGAGTCGCCAGCCTTTTCGTCGCCGATTGCGGGCGAACAGACTCTGTTCATGGCTCATCAGGCCAATCTTCATGCTCAGTAAACGTCTTGAATGCTGGTGCGTAATTGCTCAGCAAGCCCCTTGAAGGCCTGAGCACTTGCGGATTCAGGGTGGCTGATAGTGATTGGCTTGCCTAGGTCGCCTCCCTCTTGAACGGACATTTCCATCGGGATCTTGGCCAAAAGTGGAACTTCGAAAGCCTCAGCCAATGTTTGTCCACCTCCAGATCCAAATAGCGCGTATCTCCTATCAGGCTGGTCTGGTGGGATGAAGGCACTCATGTTTTCTACGACTCCAAGAACGGGGACTCCCATCTGAAGAAACATGGCCAACCCTCGTCTGGCGTCTTGCAACGCGACCTGTTGAGGTGTGGTCACAATCACCACTCCGGCCATGGGAACTGCCTGCGCCAAAGAAAGCTGGGCATCTCCTGTCCCTGGTGGAAGATCCACAATCAGCACATCTCTCTCGCTCCAGTCCACCTGATAGAGAAATTGACGAATAATTCCGTTCAACATTGGCCCGCGCCAGATGACCGGTTGGTTCTCTTCAATTAAAAGTCCCATTGAGACCACGGCGACTCCGCAGCTTTCCAGTGGGATCATTTGCTGATCATCGCCAGAACCACTGACCTCAGGGCTTTGATCGGAGACCCCCAGCATGATCGGTGCGTTAGGCCCGTAGATATCGGCATCAAGCAATCCAATTCGGAGTCCCTGATTGGCCAGAGCGCAAGCAAGATTCACCGCCACTGTGCTTTTGCCGACGCCCCCTTTCCCACTGCTGACAGCAATGACCTTTTTTACCCCTGGAATTGGCTGGCGTTCAGCTGTTTGGCCGTGGCCGGCTTGGCCAATTCCACCTTGCGAGGGTGGGGATCCCAGTTCAATCTGAACATCGTGGATGTTTTCAAGCGTTAGTAAGCGTTCCCGTGCCTCCGCAACGATGCGTTCGCGTTGACCCTGGGCAAATCCGGGAAGATTCAAGCGGATCACCGCTCGAGGCGGATCAATGCGCACGCGATCAAGCCAGCCAAGATCAACAACAGACCGATCGCTGCCGCCATCAAGGATCCCTTTCAGCAACTCAGCTGCCTGTTCTGCTGTGACCATGGATCTGTTGCTTTGAGGTGGATCCTAGGTGTGTTGCCCATCACAGTCCTTCACACATGCTTGTCGGGATCGGTGTCAGGCTGAAATGGTCATTTGATTGTTGATCAGCATTTCATGGTCCGCTCTTTTCTCAAGCGCCTTAAGGGCAATATCTTGCTCTCCTCGGATGCCACTGGGGAGCGACCACCTTCAGATTCCCGTTCGCGGGCCCGGGAGCTGGTACAGGGTCTTCAAAATGAAATTTGTGCTGGTCTCGAGCAGCTGGATGGCAGCGCCCATTTTCAGGAAGAAAGTTGGGACCGTCCGGAGGGAGGTGGCGGGCGTTCCAGGGTGATGACTGAAGGCCGGGTGTTCGAGCAGGGAGGTGTGAATTTTTCTGAGGTTTATGGAAAACAATTGCCACCATCAATCCTCAAGCAGCGGCCAGATGCCGAAGGGCATCCCTGGTTCGCTACCGGAACCTCGATGGTGCTGCATCCGCGTAATCCCTATATTCCTACAGTTCATTTGAACTATCGCTATTTCGAGGCTGGCCCTGTTTGGTGGTTTGGAGGGGGTGCTGATCTCACCCCCTTCTATCCATTTCTTGAGGATGCCCGACTCTTTCATCGCGAGCACAAGCGCGCCTGCGATTCGATCGATCCCAGGCTTTACACCGTGTTTAAGCCTTGGTGTGATGAGTATTTTTTTCTGAAACACCGCCGAGAGACCAGAGGCATCGGAGGAATTTTTTACGATTACCAGGATGGAAGTGGTCGTTTGTATCGAGGACAAGACTCAGAGGGCCCCGCGGCACGTAAGGCTTCTGATATTGGACCTTGTTGCCTTGGTTGGGAGCAACTCCATGATCTGGCTAAAGCTTGTGGTCAGGCGTTCTTGCCTGCGTACGTCCCGATTGTGGAGAAGCGCAATTCCCTCTCTTATGGAGAGAAAGAACGACAGTTTCAGCTTTACC
>QCUL01000031.1 GCA_003210755.1 Synechococcus sp. AG-679-C18 | reverse complement strand
AAAACCGCAATAAAGATCCAATGTCAATTTATACTATTGAGAGCTTGAGTAAAACGATCAATGATTCGTGTACCAATCGATGACGATCGCACCTTCAATAATCCGGACGGATTTGCAATGGTGTTCGATCGAACCTGGAAGCAAACAGCTAAAACTGAGCAATTTGAAAACCTCTCAACCGATCAGCGAATCGACATGGTGATCAAATGCATGAAAGATCATCCATTTCTGATGAGCGAACCTGAGCAAGCACGACAAGTCGCAGTCTTCAGGGTTCGATTACTAAGTTTGGACGAGTGCTCCCAATCAAGCTGATAGCAGATCGTCACATTCATGAATGATCTCATCATTTACTTGGTCATTGACATCTGACGGTAATTCCTGAGAATCATTAACATAAATGGTTTGCTGGTTATCTAAGTTTGCAAACTCATCAACAAAAAGACCTTCATTGCCTGAATCATTAGTAACGACTTCAAGCACAGGAGTATCATTTAATAGTCCCTCATTCAGCAAACCGCGTAACTGAACAAGTCGGTCATTGCTGTCAGAAAGCAATTCAAGACTTTCAGAATCATCAGGCAACTCAGGTTCAACTGAATCTTGACGACTGGATAGTAGGTTGATTCGCTCTTCCAGAGTAAGTAATCTGAGCGTTAGTGATTCGGCAATTTCGCTGACCAGATGGAGCTGATGACTTAATTGTTGCTCAATATTTTGGCTTGAAGCACCCATGGCTGTCACACCTAAAAGGTGGCGGAAGTTACAATCAGATGATATCGATTAATGCTGTGATGTCCATATCAGCAGGAAAAGATTGATCATGATGCGTGAAAATAACGAAAACACTTAGGCCGTGTGCATTCGACATGGACTAAAGGAATGAACAATATAGATATTGAAACATCACAGAGCTAGGCGTCTAAGGTTGATAAGGTTATTTAATTAAGTAATCTACTCACTCATCACAATCAGTATGGATTGAAAAGCAAAAAAAGAAATCTAGATCAAAGCCAAAAGTAAAACAAAAATAAAAAGCCTTCGTCAAGAGATCATCTCAGCAGAAAATATGAAAAACACATTAGGACTAGAAACAAATGATTCATACTGAGTCAATATTTGAGCAACGATGCCAAAACAATGACTAACCATTTAGATTTGTGCAGAAAGCAGCAAACAGTGCAATTTCTCAAGAGAATGGGATCAGGATATTTAAACAAGAAACACTAAAAGAACAAAAACAGAGTTGACGTATGCAGAACACGGCCGAACGAAAATTGAAAGATTTACTAAGAAACAACGCAAAGGAGGAGGAAGTTCATTTTAATATCGGTGAAGAGGTCCTTAGGTTGAATCTAAAAACAGACGATATGATGCTTTGGAGCGAAACACTCAAAAACATAGATAAGCCAGTCAATATACTATTGGCTTGCGAAAGCAATCAAAATGAACTGAACTCTACAAAACTAACATGGGTTGTTGGGGCAGCAATACGCTCAACAAAATTAAATGATAAAATTGAGATTATTGACTTACTGAAAGGACTAGCAATCCCCAACGACCTAGCAGAAGCAGTCTTCACACACTGTCCTGGACTGGGGACAGAGATTACATGGGCCTTTTATCTCGAAAGACATGGCTGGCTAACAGCGTCACCAGTCATTGATATTAAACAGCTGAGTAAATGAAAGAAATTATGCCTGAAAGTAGAAAAGATAGCATTCATTCATTAGCAGAACAAGCGCAGATATTCTGCTTGCACGAGGATGCTAGCTTGCCTCCATCACATCAAGCAGTACTCGATTTAGCCAATAAAAGCAAAAGATTGCTGGCGGAAAACGAATTAATAGTTCTTTGTAAAAAATCCGGATGTGATCCTCAAAAACTTGTCGAATTAGAAAAACAGTTGCCAAATCTCATTGACAAGGCGAAAGAAGATCTTCTCAAAAAGAAGCCAGCGATTACAGCGCCTGGTGGATCACTTTACCCAAACGATAGGGCTGAAGCATGCTGGAGAGATTGCTTCCATTTCGCAAGAATAAGTATTTATGGAACTGCTGCTGGAAATGTAAACATAACAGATAAGAAAGGGCTTGAAGCGCTCAGAGAGCTGTATTTATTACTCGAAGTGCCCCTTGAAGCATTAATAATATGCCTTGAACAATTACAAAACAGGTGCGGTGAATTGCTATCACAATTAGGTGCCAATAAAGACGAAAAACTGTTAAGAGGGTGTTTTCAACACCTAAATGAAAAAATAACGTCATTCCAATCAAAAAACACTAACGAGGATCAAGAATCCACGTAAAAAAATACTTCCACGCAACGGGACGAAAGAATTAAAACCAAACCATAAAACAAACACAGTTCTACACAGTAGTTGCCGCCCTAGAATTTTTGTTGCAAAACAAGGCGGATCAGTCGAATTTAAGCAGATAAAAACTAAGATCGCAGAAATCTAGAGTTGATCCACGAACTATGGTCGCTATTAAACCAACACGTGATTTCACGAATAATAGTCGTATATCATTTACTACAACCAATATATCGAAACCAACTAAACCAGCCTTAACACCTGAAAAATTCAAAGAAAATCAATGTAAATCCATGGGCATTGGAATTGGCCCTAGGCATCACGCTGAATGTCCATTTGGAGTCAAAGCAGACGAATATGCAGCTACAAGTAATCTTGCATTGGAAAGCGTAATCCTCGCTACATACAAACAAATTCTAGGGAATAAAAACCCAACTGATAACCAATGCAGCAAAATATTAGAATCGGAACTCAGAGATGGAAGAATAAAAACTAGAGATTTTGTAGCTGGCTTAGCAAAATCTGAATTCTACAAACAGCAATTCTTTTATAAGGTGTCACCGATTAGAGGGGTGGAGCTTAACATCAAGCATATTTTAGGTAGACCTCCTATAAACCAGGCTGAAATTGGAGCCAGTGTTAGCTTCATTGCGAACCATGGATATGATGCATTCATCAACAAGTTGACAACATCGGGAGAATATCTCGAAGTTTTTGGTACTGACACCGTACCTTACGATCGTGCATGGACCTCAGAGGCAGGATTTTACTGCTCAACGTTTGTGAATATGTGCTCCGTGAGCCCAGGGAATGCAAGCTCAGACACAATAATAGGAGGAAGAAGCCAACTTGTTATGGCTTTAGCCAATGCAAGAAAATTAATCACCTCGTCTGGTGACTACGATGTCTCTGGCTTTAGTTATTCTAAGGCTATTAATGATCCTTCATCTGGTGCATTTAAGAGGATGTATATGCCTACAACCGCAAAAAGCTGGAATTAAGTAGTTACAAGCTTACATTCTTTGAGCAACATATACGTTGATCAAAGAAACCTACTAAGTTTCAATGTTTCTAGAGATCGAACACAATCAAAGTGTCGAGGCAATCCCAAAAGAAACGCTCCTAAGCGCGACCATCATTAAGTGCTGTCGCGCTTAGGAGCAATGCCTAAAAAAAGGCCCTGGTACTCCGATCAAAGACTTTAAGATTTAGAAACAAACAGAAAATAATTCACGCCAAGCCTTAGGCTTGGCAGTAGCAATTATACCTAGCAGAAAAAATTCATGTCGATACCTGTTCGTACCTACTCTCTGAAGAGCCAGAACAGCCGTGTTTCTAATCTAGCTGGTAACAATGATTCAGTAAAATATCAAGTGACAGGTGAGACCTCAGCAGCATCAACTGCCGTGCGGAGAGATGTAGACAATTTGATCGAACAAGCTTATAGGCAAATATTTTTCCACGCAATGCGATGTGATAGAGATCTATTTTTAGAATCGCAGTTGAGAAGCGGATACATCACTATGCGGGACTTTATAAGAGGACTTTTACTCTCAGAAAGATTTCAACAAGGTTACTACCAATGTAACTCAAACTACAGAATGGTAGACCAAGTAATCGGAAGGGTATTAGGCCGTTCCGTAAATGGGGAGAATGAAAGATTATCGTGGTCGATTGTAATAGCAGAAAGAGGTTTTACAAATTTTGTAGACCAAATACTTGAAAGTGACGAATACATGATGAACTTTGGATATGACGGCACACCAGCGCAGCGAGGAAGATTAATTCCAGGTCGATCAACTGGAGACATGCCTATTTATCAACAATTTCCACGTTACGGAGAAGACTGGAAACAATCACTTATTGAAAGAGAAGTCGTCAATAAAACATTCACAACTGGAGGTATAAAACCCGAAATGACACTAGTTGTAGGAAAACCACCAGAATGGGCACTCAAGTTTTGGCTGGTTCTATTCGCAATTGGTGGAATTGAAATATTGAGAGTATTAATTACAATTGGCGTATCCATGGTTAAAAATTAAAAGATGATCATCAATTTAAAAAACTGGAAAGCTCCTGAAGCAATAAATCCACAGGATATTGTCAATTTTCCAGTAGATGCAAAGGGTGCCAATTGGCGAAACAAAGAAATTGGCGAACTTGATTTAAGAGACGCTAATCTCTGCCGAACTGACCTTCGCGGAGCAAATTTAAAATATTGTCAGCTAGACAACGTGGATATGCGACTTGCCAAATTTGATAAGAAAACACAAGTTCCTGACGGATTCAATATACAAACAAGTGGTGCTGTAGGTCCTGGAGCCAAACTCAATGGTGCTTTCTTAAACAATGCTGATTTAAGAGGTATTGATCTGCGAAAAAGTTTATTAATGGGAGCCTATCTAAGCGGAGCTGATCTCAGTGGTGCATTACTGGACGAAATCTCCTTAGCTGGTGCTGATTTGCGATATTCGATTTTAAGAGGAGCCATGTGCAGAGGCACTCGATTTGGAACCAGTGAGCTGAACATGGCAGACCTACGCGGAGCTGATCTCACAGATGCAAATTTAGATACGCTTGAATCCATTCAAGGAACCGATTTTTCAATGTGCAAAGGAATGAATTCAAGTATCAAACAATTACTGGAAAGACCTGCTATCGAATTAGACCACTGGAATCCTTTTACAAGAAATACGGCAAGAAAAAGCCTAGAATCCCTACTCGCGTAAACATAACTTAACATTGCGCGGGGTGAGCGCATGGCAAAGCCAGTGTTTGAGCCATATTTAGCCTTTTGACGCAACAAAACGGAACACTTGATTGAGCTTTATAAAGAAGCTGACCGGTTGCAGCATATTTCGAAGAGATTGAGCACAGATAAACGAGAGAGCAATTCATGCCCTTTGGTCCTGCCTCGCTACTTGGGGTTGAGCGTTTCTCAGCTGAGAGTGAAGCACCACTCGAACTGCTTCCAGGTGACGATGACGTCGATAAGGAATCCTTAATTAGAGCTATCTACAAGCAAGTGCTTGGCAATGCGTATGTCATGGAGAGTGAGCGGCAGATCGTCGCTGAATCCCAGTTCAAGCTTGGAGAACTCAGCGTCCGTGAACTGGTCCGTCGAATCGCCAAAAGTGATTTGTACCGAAGCCGATTTTTCGAAAACTGCCCACGGTATCGATATATAGAACTTGCCTTCCGTCACTTTCTTGGTCGAGCTCCTGTTGACTTTGAGGAGATGAGAGCGCATGCAGAACGACTTGACAGTCTTGGATATGACGCGGATATCGATAGTTTTCTTGACTGTGATGATTATCAGAACGCTTACGGGGAGTGGGTCGTTCCATTTCAACGCGGCTGGAAAACAGAGTCGTGTAAAACACTGCAGGAATTCACTTGGAGCTTCCAACTCCTGCGCGGTAATAGCAGCAGCAGCCTAAAAGGAGACCTTTCAGGCATTACCAGCAAATTAGGGGGAGCTGTTTACCAAAACCTGCCGCTTCCAGTGGTCCCTCCATCCTCAACTGAAGCAACAGGCTGGAGTTTCAGAAGAGCGAAAAATCTGCAAGATGCACCAACGCGCCTAGGGGTGGGAGCTGGTCAAGAAGGAACAACTTATCGGGTTGAAGTTACCGGGTATAGTGCTAACAACGTGCGTCGAATTTCACGCTATACAAAATCAAATAGGGTATATTACATCCCATTTAATAAGCTCTCTGAACAATTTATAAGGATACATCGCGAAGGTGGAAAGATTTCCAGCATTACACCAGTGACCTGAAACTTAATTTTTCAAATCAACAACATTTTCATCCAAACAAAAGACTGACTATGTCTAACAACAAAACCTCAGCAGGCTTCGGCGCAGAAAGCAAGTGGAGCAACCCAGTTAGTTTTCAGAGAAAAGGACAATCAAATCAAAAAGCAGCACTAACCACAGGAGAGTTCCTCAAAAATTCATGCGATCAAATGGCAATTGGGGTGGGGCCAAGAACCCATGCAGACTGCCCACACCGAGTAACAGCCGAATGCTATAGCCCTGACGATGATTCTACTCTTAATGATGTAATTACAGCGTCATATAGACAAATATTCGGCAACGCTCATGTAATGGATTTTGAGCGTTCTAAAGAACTGGAGGCACAACTCCGTAATGGTGAGCTAACAGTACGTGACTTTATTCGTGGATTAGCAAAATCAAGTTTTTACAGGCAGAGATTTTTTAAATCAGTGGGCCCACAAAGAGGAATTGAGCTCAATTTCAAACACTTACTTGGAAGAGCACCTCATTCACAATCCGAAATCTCTTCTAAAATATGCTTACAGGCTGAGCATGGACAAGCAGCGGTGATCGACAGCATTGTTGATTCTGCCGAATATCTTGAAGTGTTCGGTAGTGATGTCGTTCCTTATGCAAGGGCTTGGTCCTCACCAGCAGATTTGGCAACATCTGCATTCCCGCTTCTTGCCTCGCTTCAAAAAAGTTTTGCGGGAAGTGATAGCGCTAGAGGGAGTGGTAGCACCCTCATTAGTAACTATGGAAGTGGACGAGCTCCAAAAATCAGCGTTCCATCTGAATCAATTGGTGTAAGGCCTACTCCGAACTATGCAGTAGGACGCTTCAGCAGCAAAGCACCTGGTGTAACAAGCGGCAAGGATGGGGCGCCAATGCGTGGTGACAGCTATGTATTTTTTGGGCTAGGCCAGAGAGAACAAGAAACATTCCAACGCTGTCCAGGTGACTCAAATGATCAACTCAATGCATTGATTAGATCAACATATAAGCAAGTCATGGGTAATCCACATTTGATGGAATTTGAGCGTGCAATCACTGCTGAAAGTCAATACGTAGATGGTTATCTGAGTACCAGAGAATTTGTACGTGCAATAGGCCTTTCGGCAGAATATAAGCGTCGTTTCTTTGAAACGAATGCACCGTATCGATTCATCGAATTAAACTTTAAACACTTCTTAGGAAGAGCTCCAAAGTCACAAGCTGAAATCAGCGAGCACACAAAGATCCTCGCTGAGAGTGGGTATGAGGCAGAAATTTGTAGCTATGTAGACAGCATTGAATATCAAACAACGTTCGGGGAAGATACTGTGCCATTTGCACGTATTCTTACTGAGAATGGACGTTCACAGGTTGCATTCAATCGTCATCTGAAACTAGCGGAAGGATACGCTGCAAGTGACACTGTCCAAACGGGATCGTCTTTAGTTACTTCTGTAGCCACTGGAATGGTGCCTGGAGGTTGGAGTTCAACAACTACACGAGTCAACCGAACTGGAACTCAGTCTGGTGCAGCTGACCCAACCAAAAAGAGATTCAGAATCGTGGTTTCAGCACAAGCCGCACGAAGCAGACAGCGCACCGCTGGGAATACTTATCTGGTATCTGGAAAGGATATGTCTAGCCAAATGAAATACATTCATTCACGCGGTGGGAAAATCCTCTCAATCACTGAGGTGATGTAACTACTAATTAATCATCGATAAATAGGGTCTTCGAACCATAAGACTCTTAGCCAAAATCATCCAACTCCAAAAGATCAATGTCACAACCACTCACCCTTGCAACTCAAGCCAATGCAGATCTTGATCACTCGGCAGATGTGATCAAAAGGATTTACAGGCAAGTGTTTGGTAATCGGCATCTTATGGAGCTGGATGTCAATAAGTCATTAGAGGCACTTTTCATCAACGGTGATCTAACAGTACAGGGATTTGTGACAGCATTAGCTCAGTCTGACACCTACAAAAAATTGTTTTTAGAGAGAAATAGCCCTTATAAGTTTGTCGAACTTAATTTCAAACATCTACTCGGCCGCGCACCCCACGATCAAAGTGAGATCATGGATCATGTTAAGCGGCAAAATGAAGAAGGATATGAAAGTGAGATCGCAAGCTACACCTATAGTGAAGAATATCTAAAAGCCTTTGGAATCGATCAAGTTCCATACAACCGTGGAACCAACACGATGCAAGGAGGAAGTACTATCAATTACACAAGATCTAACGCGGTAGAAGTTGGATATGCTGGCTACGATGGTGCAATAAAAGAAGCAACACTTCAGAAGAGCCTAACAACAGGTTCGATACCCGACATCACTAATCGCAAGGGAGTTGGCAATGGAGGTTCGTTGACTATTAGTTGGAGTTCACGCAAACAGATTGGAGCCAATCGTCGTGTTGCGCAGAAATCTGTGGTCACACAAACATCTATGTCATCGACAATAAAGAGCATTCTCGCCCAAGGCGGAAAAATCCTCAGTATTACGAAGGCTTAAAGATCAACACCATACGGCCTAGACCTGTAAGGCAATGGGCCATAATAGCAAGAAGAAGGGTTATACATTCAAAAAACAATCAACAAGAGCCACCAAATGCCTATCACTGGTCCAAATTCAAAGAAAATTGAACACAGTCAAACTGATTTCGAACGGTCAGTGAAAAGTAATCCCATGGCAATGTCAATGATGATTGACTCAGTTGTCAACATGATGCAAAACACCAGGCCATCTCTACAACAAGATCAAACAAATACCTTTGCGAACAACAATGGATATTGAGCAATTTGTTGCTCAAACAGAAGGTGAATGGAAGTCAATGCGCTCAGCCCATTCACTAGCCTTTCAGCAATTTGAAGATGTTTTAAGCGAAATATCAGTCCATCGAATCAGCCAAACCAACTCTGATTTAAAAAATATACTAAACCAAGAAAAAGACTTAAGCATATCACAAATAAGTTCCCCTTTTTTAATGAAATGGTCTGCTGAAAGCGATTGGGAGCCAGACGACCCCAATGATGTGGCGAGTGGAGAATGTATCATCATCCCAATTCCAACAACTTCAGATTCAGGACTATTAATAAGAAGTGTAGGTTACGCAGAATCTATAGCGGCAAAATCTGAATACAGCTTTTTGGATGACGGGACATTTGTTTTGAAAACAATTTACGATCAATCAATTGCAGAGGAAAGAATTTGGTTCATAAGTGAGAATGTACGCTGCAGATCATCAGTACTAAAGACTTCTGAAGGCTCGGGAATACTTCAGACATCTTTCTCATCCGAAGTACGTCGATTAAAGAAAGGCTAGATTGCTATAAAATGATTGATCCAATATTTGATTTCGCACAGTCTATAGCCGGAATATACGATAATTTCGAGCAATCTCAAAACAATCCACGAGACTTCGCGCGAATAAACATAATCTTCAGGCCTCTTCCTTGGGATATATTTAATGGACCAGGCTTCTACTCAGAGCAGCACTATGATTACTCCCCTTGGTCTCCATATAGACAAGGAATTCACAAATTAACCAATCATCCTCTATCAAGTGATAAATTCATTATGGAGAATTTTGGATTTGCAAATCCAAATAGACTGGCTGGTGCAGGCAGAAATCCTGAACTGATTGACTCCTTGAACACAAATTCCCTCGAGCCAAGATGCGGTTGCTCAATGCATTTCAAGTTAGAGCGGAATGGTCTATATATTGGCTCAGTGGAGCCAGGAAAAAAGTGCATAATTCCAAGAGACGGTCATCTCACATATTTAGTCAGCGAAGTCGAAGTGACTCACGATAGCTGGATCAGTAGAGATCGTGGATACGACCCCAAAACGAATAAACAACTTTGGGGGTCTGAGCATGGCAGGCTAATATTTAAGAAAACTGAAAATATTGGGCAAATTATAGCTTACGAGTGGCTAAATAAAATAACTGACAATGAAAGATAGCAAGAGCCAAATGAAATCATGGATAAGATCTCAGCATCTTATCTGTGAAGGTAGCGACTTTATTTTTGAGACTGTCGATCAAACACAGTTAGAAAAATTTGAAGCAATTATGGAGTCTTTAGGAGGTCGAGTTAGAGCCGTAAAAGCAGTAGGTAATTGGCCAATGGGACCTAAACGTTCTTTCAAAATTTTAAGAGCTATAGCCTCAGTTCCAAGACCTGGTGGTGAAGAAATAGTCACATATTGGGCCAAAAAAGGTTCAAAACAAACAAGATACGCCGAAATAAACTCATAATCGTTGGTATTAATCAGCAAACCAACCCATCCAAGTAGGTTGAGAGAAATCAGTATGTTCGCTCCACTTTCGAAGCAATGTTAACGAATCAAAGAAATATCCTTTTTGTTCAGCGATTGAAATAAGTTCATCTTGATTACGAGCAGACTTAATCTCCTCTTTTAATTCACTATCTTTCTGGGCAAGCTCGATGAAGTCTCGAAGAATTTGATCCTTCTGGGATTCAGAAAGGGGTGAGCTCATGGAATTGAACTTTAGTTTTGGAAGTTTTAAGAAGAACCTTGATCGGCCCCTTCCATCAGCATAGCTCTCCAAGACGATACCTGTCGAAACGCCCAACTCCAGTGGTTAGTCTCAAAAAAACGGGATGATTGCCTTGACTCGATATTTAAAGATTCAATATCGCTACGAATAAATTCATCCCAATCTCCTTTTTCAATATGAAACCCTTTTGAGCAAGCATAGTCAACAATCTCATCATGAGAAGAGAGTTGTTTCAAACCAGATGCGACTTCATGATTCTGTACAACAGATTGAACAAATTGAAGAATAACGCGATGAGAAGCTGAATTTAACAAGACTCTATCCAAATTGCAAAGTTAGATTTCAAGCAGATAAGCTGAAGAACCAATGGGCCACCAGTGCAGCGAAGGAGTCGCCAAGGAATTTGATCACTGGTATGACCGGAGTCCACCAATATTTTTGGCAACCTGGTGGCTTGTTCTAGAGGAATCAATGCAGCACCAGTAAGAGAGGGATCAACGGATTGAAGCAAACTACGAAGAGAGGTAATGTCAGTCACTGAATTAAGACGAGTCTGCATATCAATGTCGCTAGCAATTAACCGAACAAACCGGGGCAATGCCTTTTCAGCTTCAACAGACACTGGCATCGACAACTCAACAACTTTGAAAACTTTATAACAACGAAGGCGGAGCAAGTATGGCTTCATTGCCTCCTGAGGCGAATCTTTACGCGCATAGAAACGAACTATCCTCACGAAAGACGAGGATGGAATAAACCAAAGTGAAAACGGTAAAGTGATCAGACCTACGGCAAAATAGTAAACAAAGCATTTTCAGCTATTGAACTTAAATGGCTTTTAGAAAGCCCTACAACGAAGTCCCTTCATTCAGTCTAACAAAATAATATACACCTAAAACTCAATATCACTACAGCTCAACGTGACTCCCAACCGGCTTTATCAGTAATTCATCAATACGCTAAATCAGGATTCTGAGAATTTGCTCAATAAAACTATCTGGCCTGAAAGAACAGAAGTCATCGATCAGTAAATAGTGCCTTCGCATTGGGTCCTCTTTTCAAATCTCGCTGCGAAGATTAAGCTCCATCCGTCAATCCCGCCGATTCAATAACTCAACCATCTGCCGCAATAAAAGATTAATCAACAAACATCATCCACTTATCGAAGGGACAAGAAAAAGTGGGTTTTCTGATCACGCAGACAAAGACTAAAAAAGAAAAACTTAACCTAAAGAACAACATCATGATTCACAAGAAAAGTAAATCAGATGTACCACCAGAGAGGCTGGAAATGCAAAAAATATCAACAAGCGTGAGCTGCTTATTAATAGAGCTGGATTGATGCTGTAAGCAACCAAGCGATTCAGGTGATTGCCCAAAAAAACAATAGGTCGTTGATAATATGTCTGAGCAATGAGTCTATTCAGCAAAAACGGGGAAAGCCATTTCCGCCATATCAAAAGAATAGGATTGGTATAACATTCTCAAAAATTCGAGAAAATCCGGGGCATATAGACAAAACGATAAAAGGACGATCCATAGCTCCACGAAGCTGGTATAACCATCAACACGAAAGATCCAATCCCATTATTTCCTGCTGTGGAGAGTTGACCTGACCCCCCTGTTTGCTGAGCAGGCCGATTGATCTGGGATCCACATCAGTGCAGAGGGAACCAATCGTGCAGGCACTGGGGGAAACCCTTCCTCAACTCACAAACACAAGAGTTGCAAGAACCTGGGTGTGCCCCAAGCCTGAGTCAAGAGACCAGATCAGATCTCTAAGGGAAATTGAGAGGCATTCGACGTGGGCAGCATTGAAACGGCGCTGAACTCAAGCGCTTAACGAGTCTTCATGATGATTTGCTAAGCACCCAAAAGGCAGTCTGCGTATGAGGTTTGAGGGGCAATGAGGCATATTTACATTTTCTTCGGATTCGTGATTGCAAACTTTTTTGTCCTGACAAAGCCCTGAGCAGAAGGTGGCAGAAAAACAGAAGTATGGTCATTTTGGCGGATATGCATCCCCCTCAAAACTCTTCCCAACTCCCCCATGCTCGACGCATTCTCCAGGAAGGCCGTCTCGGCCGATTCAAGCGGCGCCTTCATTGGCGGAGGCGAGCTTGCCTCTCTCAAGTCATTCATTGCTGACGGCAACAAGCGCCTTGACGCTGTTAACGCCATCTCATCAAATGCTGCTTGCATCGTCTCTGACGCCGTTGCTGGCATTTGCTGTGAAAACACAGGCTTAACTGCTCCTAACGGTGGTGTGTACACCAACCGCAAAATGGCTGCATGCCTGCGTGATGGCGAAATCGTTCTCCGTTATGTGAGCTACGCACTTCTGGCAGGCGACGCATCTGTCCTGCAGGATCGCTGCCTGAACGGACTCCGTGAAACCTATGCCGCTCTGGGCGTGCCTACCGGATCTGCTGCCCGCGCCGTAGCAATCATGAAGGCTGCCTCCGCAGCATTGATCACAAACACCAACAGTCAGCCCAAGAAAGCCGCTGTAACTCAGGGCGACTGCGCCAACCTGGCCGGTGAAGCAGGAAGCTACTTCGATGCAGTGATCAGCGCAATCAGCTGAACCTGAGCTCAATTAACCGTCAAACATCACCAACTTCCCACTCATGAAGTCTGTTATCACCACAGTTGTCGGCTCAGCCGATAGCGCATCACGCTTCCCCTCCGTATCAGACATGGAGTCCGTACAGGGCTCTATCCAACGTGCAGCCGCCCGTCTAGAAGCTGCTGAGAAGCTAGCTTCAAACTACGACTCAATCGCACAACGTGCTGTTGATGCGGTGTACGCCCAGTACCCCAACGGTGCAACTGGCCGTCAGCCCCGCCAGTGCGCAACTGAAGGCAAAGAGAAGTGCAAGCGTGACTTTGTTCACTACCTGCGCCTGATCAACTACTGCCTCGTCACCGGTGGCACCGGTCCTCTGGATGAACTGGCCATCAACGGTCAAAAAGAGGTTTACAAGGCGCTCAGCATTGATGCTGGTACCTATGTTGCTGGCTTCTCGAACATGCGTAACGATGGTTGCTCACCTCGCGACATGAGTGGCCAGGCTCTGACTGCATACAACAACCTTCTGGATTACGTCATCAACTCCCTGGGTTGATTCATACTTTCAAGTATTGATTTAATTCGCATGGAACAATGGGGTGGGCAATGCCCACCCTTTTTTTTCAGAAATTTAAATCGACCAAAGAATAGTTCACCTTAAAACCGTCGATCAAATGAGAGTGATCTGTTGATCAATCGGAAGGCGTATTAACTCGACGACAAATCATAAATGATTAAAATTGCGCCATACAGATTCACGGCATAATTGATTTCGTGCCCTGAGATGTAGAGGCGAATTCAACCAACTCATCCACCATCTTCATCATGCTCGGCACAGAAACTAGCCTTAAGGGCCTCAGCTCAACGACAAGCACGGGTCCTGCCTCATTCTCAACTACAAATAAAGCTGGCAAAAGCACAGTTCCATACACTCCTGCTGGGGCAAGAGCCGAATACAAAAGGCAGCACTGCGCTGCGATGGGAATCGGCATAGGACCACGACTACATTCTGAATGTCCATTTGGAGTCGTAGCTGATAGATACAGCCCAGGAGACAGCGAAGCGCTTAAGCGTGTGATCAAGGCAGCTTATCGACAGGTTCTAGGGAACAAACCACCTACAGAAAGCCAAAAAGAGATCTCTCTAGAAGCGCGGCTATTAAACGGAGAGATCAATGTTCGTGATTTTGTAAATGGCCTAGCAAAATCAGATTTCTATAAAGACAATTTCTTCCATCCAGTTGGTGCACAACGAGGCATCGAACTGAATTTCAAGCATTTGCTCGGTAGAGCTCCACTGAACCAAGCAGAAGTTCAAAATCACATCAAACTCCAGGCAGACAAAGGTTTCGATGCTCTGGTTGATACTCTCACGGATTCAGCTGAATACGCAGAAGTGTTTGGTGCTGATATCGTTCCCTATGAGAGAACAAAAGATTCCTATGCGGGGATGTTCACACGTTCCTACAACCTTATGAGGCAACTTGGTGGCATGAAAGTAGCCATTAGCGATAATGCCCAGGGGAGAGAAAGCAAAACCATTAATGCCCTTACTGTTGCTTCAAGAGAAAGTACAAAACCTCAGCCTTTCTCTTACGTGGCCGTTACCAAAATCCCTGTAAAACTTCCCGAACAGAAGTACACAGGTCACAACCCACCTGCCATGAGTGATTATGTGCCTTTCCGTCCATTTGGAGTCTTCTTCTAGACTCAAACTATTAAAGTAAGCATAGAATTCCCCTGCTATAATAGCAGGGGTTTTTTAATGAAACAATGGGAGAATCAATGATTACCATAAGTAAATAATAGACCAATAGCAGGAAACAACTAAAAATCATCTATGTTGGAAGCAGCCAAAACAACTTAAACATCTCAAGAGTTCAATTTCATCACATCATCATGAAAATCGAGGCCCTCACAGAGGAAGAAGCACTAGAACTTGCCAATGAGTTAAAGCAAAGATTGGATCGAGGAGAGATACCAAATTCAGATCTAGAATCATTAAACAAAATGGTCTCTGGATTGGGTGACCAAAGAGGTACATTGAGATTAACATTCGCAAAAAGTCTTGGTTCAATAGGTGAAGAAGCGATACCAGTACTATGCGAAGCCTTAAAAAAAAGCTCAAGCATCATCATTCGCCGGGCATCGGCGAAAACTTTAAACATTATCGGCAACAAGAAAGCACTTCCAAATCTAATAGAAGCATTTGAAACTGACGAAGATCCAGTGGTACAGGGATCATCCGCTGGGGCTATGGCTACGATTGGAGAGCCCGCAATTCAACCCTTACTAAAGATTCTGACTGAAACACAGTGTTCTGCTTTTCAGATTGGTTTAATTAATCTAGCCTTAGGTTTTATCGGATCAAAAAGCCCGGCTGCCTTCCAATCAGCCATCCAATCTAATAATCCTGAGATAAGAATCGCTGCATTGAATGCTTTGACAGAGCAAGCTCAATCCAACCAAAACAAAGAAGTAAGAACATTAGTTCTTAATGCGTTGAGAGATCCGGAAAGTGAAGTTCGAGCAGAAGCCGCAACAATCGTTGGGAAATCTATGGACCAAGAAGTAGCAGCCGATCTACTCCACAAATTACTGCAAGACAACAACGAGCAAGTAAGAAAAAATACTGCCTTATCACTGATGAAAATGGAATCAACTGTTTCAATCGATGTGCTAGAGAGAGCAATTAATCTTGAATCAGATCAAGAAGTAAAGAATGTACTAATAGTGGCAAGAGATCAGCTCACAAGCAGGCGAGATCACATCTAATTTTCAAAAAGACTTTTACGTCGCGCCATGCTGGATTCAACAAATTCTTTAATTAAATCATCTGTTGATTCTTCATTTATCAAACTTGCGAAACATTGATCAACCTTCAAAGATTTTACTTCAGCAAGTGACATAACTGCTGATTGAGCATGTGCCATATTAGAACTATTACAAGCTCGAATTAAAATCGGTATTACACGTTCACTCTCGAGTTCTTGCTTTGACAAGTGTCCAAGGGTCATTAGAGCCGATTGAGAAACAACAGGATTCGAATCTTCAATAGCAAGTTTTAAGACAGAAATGGCCTGGTCTGGAAAAGTCACATCAGGAAAATTGACAGAAACCTGAACAAAAGCCTTAATGCAGCATGCCTTAATAGTACTGTTCTCAGTTGAATTATAGAGATCAAGAAGAGGGAGCAAAACTTGAGGACCAAAAATGCCTAATCCTTTCACAGCCGTACGATATACCACAGGATCAGGATCACTTAATAGCCCAAGCAACCGAGGCAGTGCTTCTTCAAAGTAGTATTCTGACATTAAAACGCAAGCATCCATTCTAATATTTGGATTCGGATGAGATAGATCCAAAAACAAATCATCAAGAGGTATTGTTGAAGACACAAACAAGAATATTTAGTCCTTAAACCTTAGCAGGGACCAATAGCGATTACTAATTCCCGAAAAGATCCGATAACCTATGTCAACACCTTACGAGCACGAGCCTGAACAAAAACATCTAAATCGTTATCAGAAATCTTCAAAATTATATCATCTTTGAATACTTTATCCCCAGAAATATAGTTATCAAAGCACTGAATCAAGGAATAACGCATCTCCCAAGGTAATTGATCACGATTAGTTAGAATTTCTGGAATAAGCTCACATACCAATTGCGGATTTAGCTTTGAAAGAGATACGATTGCGGCGGCCCGACTCTTCTGGAATTGCGGCCTAAGATTAAAAATCGATGAGATAAGAACCTCAAAGATCCAAGAATAAGAGGTTTCAGGCCAATTTGAAAATGTCCCAAATAGACAGGTAAAGAAAAAATGTGCTCCGTAATCATTATGAGCTTCCTCTAACCATGACTCCTTAATCAACGGGAAAATCTCTGTGGCAGAACAAAGGGGGATATTCTTAAGTGCTAAATAACATCTACCAAAATCTGTATTGTAAAGCTCACGAATCAAAAAATCGGCAGAAGGCGTAGAATCATACTGATGTATTAAATTAATTACTGACAGATCGCATGAAATAACAGAATCTAGGTAAGTAAGAATTCTCCTATCTATCTTTTGAGCAGGATTATTATCATACATTTGACGCAAAGCTCGCGTTTTAAAAACAGGTGATACAGGAGCACTGATTATTTCACCAAGATGATTAATGGCATTTGCATCTATTAAATCCTGAATAGCGCAATGCCTATTCATCTGATTTGGCGACAGTAAAGTCTGTGTAATCTCAGAGACACGAGAAAAATCCTTTGTTAACTTAGCCACTGCTGAAATTGCAGCACCTTGAACACCGGGAATAGAATGAGTTTGAAATGAAGATATAATTGCTAAGCTTTTTTCAATATTTAAGCAGGCTAAAGATTGAATTATAATTCTTTGATTAGTCGTATCATGTTCAAGTAACTCTATCATTTTATCAATGAAGATGCTGTCATCACATCCCAATACTTGCAAAGCCCAAACAGAGTTTTCTACTAAGTAATTATCATCAGACCATAAGCAATTTCCAATTACGGCAAGTGATTCCTTAGAGCCCAGACGCGCTAAGACTTCTACCACCTTACGTTTAGCAATCTTAACTGCTTGACAAGAAGAGCCAGATGATTTCAGAAATGTAATCAATACATTTGTAGTTTCTACACATGGACAATTAATTAAATGGGCAGCTGCAGTATAAAAATCACTTTCTGAATCTTGTTCCTTTATTGACTTCATCAATAAATGACGGGCATGGTCACACGTCAAACCAGGATGGATATTGTCAAATCTTGCGGGAGAATGCAAAACAAGAGCAAAAAGAACCTACTAATATTAGCACTTCTTCACAAAACTTTCAGTAAGCCCTTGTAATCAAAAAGGGATTTTCAAAAAGCTTGCAAAAATGATGATAAAACCATAATGTACAACCAGTCTGGATTAAATCGATGGGTCCTTTTTCAGCCAACTCCTATCTTGTTAAGACAATTGCCTATAACCGATCAAGACCTACTACATCAACAAGTATTCGAATTCCATTCAGCTTACTTAGCCAAGGGATTCAAGTCATGAGACAGTCAGGTATTACCGTTACGGCAGTAACAAACATCTATACCGATGAAGCTATAAAAAACACTGATCTTGAAAAACCAATTACTTCTAAAGCAAGCACAGCTAAAAGGGCGCCGCAAGCCAATAATTCTAAGAAAGATGATTTAAGATCAACCCCTCAAAAAGAGAAAAAAGTGCCAACTCGCAGAGGCAGGAAAAAAAATTGAATCATCGAAATATCAATTCCTAATTTCGAAAACTGCATCTGCCGGTCTAGCTGCCTTGAGAGCATTCCAATTAATGCTCTCAAGAAATAAATCTGGATTGGAGCATTCAACTACATCAACTCCCCAACTACCCTGTTGTAACGGAGCGCCCGCAGTGGCCTGAGAATCCTTACGGCCACCTAGCGCAATCAAGGAATGGTCAGCAGCATGACCTTGGCTTAAGCGAAAACTTTTCCAGGCCCTGACAAGTTCCTCCGCCATTTCCGTAGCAGATAAATCAGATTCAATCCTTGCCAACCAATGCGGATGATTCAAAGCAGCAGAAGCAGTAAACACCTTGGAATTATTTACAAGCCCAGTTGCCAAATCTTCCCCAGATAAAGCAGGGGTTAATTCAGAATTAATTTGTAGATTGTGTGAGATAACGAATGTGGTCATAAATTAGACTATGGTGATTGAAGCTTGGTTAGGGTAAGCGCTTGAGGTTATGGAGACAGAAGGAACTTCTCGCGGGATTTTACAGAGAGACATCGCAAATAATGTCTCTGATGAAATACAGCTGAGTCAAGAAGAAGCGCTGAATTTGGCTAATCATCTCAAAGAGAAACGCGAAGCCGGATTGTTGGTCGACTCCGATCCAGAATCAATTGCTGCCATGGTAGCTGGCCTTGGCGACCCAAGGGGACTGCTGCGTCGCCGTTTTTCCGAAAGCCTCGGATCAGTTGGTAAACCTGCTGTACCTGCTTTATGCCGTGCCATGCGATTTAGCAGTCAAGTCACAGTCAGAAGGGCATCTGCAAAAACCCTCATCTTGATTGCTGACCCCGCAAGTCTTCCCGACCTGCTCTCCGCTTTTCTTGCTGATACTGACTCAGTTGTTCAAGGGTCAACCATGGGAGCTATGGCTGCCATGGGAACACAATCCTTAGATCCTATTTTAAGCATTATCGAAAATCCAGAAAGCACGGAAATGCAAATTGGCCTAGCTAATTGGGCACTTACTCTTCTCGGAGATGGAGCATCAGAAGGGCTTCGCAATGCTGCTGTATCAAAAAATCCTAAGGTGCGTAAAGCTGCTATCTCTGCCTTATGCGGCCAGATACAAACTTTAGAGATAGAAGAGGAAAGACGTATCATAACCAATGCATTATCAGATCCTTGTGCAGAGATTCGCGCAGAAGTGGTTACTTTCCTAGGCAATCTTGACGATGAGCAGACTTCAGCGCCACTAATTGTTCCTTTACTTGATGATTCTGACGTCTGGGTGAGAAAGAACAGTGCCCTGTCATTAATGAAACTCCGCTCCACATCGTCATTAGAAGCGCTTCAAGCTAAAATCAGCAAAGAGGAGGATGACGTTGTTATAAACGTTTTAGAACTAGCAATCAATCAGCTCATTAGAATACGAAAAATTTAATTATTTGCAAAAAAAAGGGTGCTACTGCACCCCTTAGATGTTTTTAATGAAGCACTACTCAAGAGAGTGCATTGATTAGATAGTCAAGATAACTCTTAAACTCATTCAGAGCTTGTGGGCTCATATCACGAGGAGCACAAGCTCTGTCACGGGTGTAGGTAAGAGCCTCTACGTACGGGCCTGTAGGTAGGGAAAGACTGCGATAAACCTCGCGAGCTCCGGCAATACCCCACTCGTCCAAAGGACCAGTACCACCAACTACCAAGCAGTAATTGATAAGACGAAGATAGTGGCCAAGATCTCGGTAGCACTTGTCAACCTTCACCTGGCTGTCGCCAGCCTCACCGGCCTGCTTGAGGTAGGAATACTTACTGAAGCAAGCATCACCTGCTTCACGTGTTACGGCATCAAGGCCAGCAGCCAGCTTTTCAGCAGCTTCTAGACGAGCAGCAGCACGTTGAATATTGCCCTGTACGGCTTCAAGATCGTTTTGAGATGGGAAGCGACCAGCTGCGTCAGCAGCAGTCACAACTGTTGTCACGACGGACTTCATTGGAGATTCCTAAAGATGAGTAGTGTCAGAGAAAGGAGCGAATAGGTCCCTATTGCAAATCAAGAAATAGCGCCGATGACGCGATCGAAATAAGAACCTGCTTCAGCTACCAGAGCAGCACAGTCACCCTGAGTTGTTTCCATTTTGCGGAAACGCTTGCCTCCTGAGGCAGGGGAGTTTGTTTCGCCGATGAGAGCAGTCGCAGAAGCCTTCATGATGGCGACAGCGCGCCCGGCGGATTGCGTAGGAACTCCCAAAGCGATGTAGGTTTCCTTAAGCCCATTCAGGCAACGATCGTCTAGTACGGATGCATCGCCTGCCAAAAGGGCATAGCTGATGTAGCGGAGTACGATCTCACCATCGCGCAGGCAAGCTGCCATACGACGGTTGGGATAGCAATTGCCACCTGCCTGAATCAGACCTGTGTTTTCACAAATCATGCCTGTAACTGCATCAGAGACGATGCAGGAGGCGTTGGAGGTGATGGCGTTGACGGCATCGAGACGCTTATTGCCGTCACGAACGTAGGAACGGAGACCTGCGAGGTCACTACCGCCAACGGGAGCAGTTTTGGCGTCGGCACTGACGACCGAACGTGAGAATGCGTCGAGCATGTGGGCCAGACAAATTTGGAGGGAAGAGGCTTCTTGATGCCCTTAAGAACCAACCCTGAAGACTCCTCTCTAAGGAGGAATCCGTTACCAGGACAAGCCTTTTCAAGCGAAGCGCTCATCAAACTTAAGCCCAAGTTGCAGGCATCTGGCCAAGTTTCTGCTGATCACGCAAGAGTTCGTCACTTTGACGATTTTTGATGGATGCAATCAGGGCTCCCCAAGAGCTTCTCTCTAGATTTTGACTGCCTTTAGAAAGGCTCGTACAGCCAAAACCAGAGTGAACGGCAAATTCAGCATTCAAAAAGTATCCATTTATTCCAGGAGGTATGGTTTCAAGGCGTGTTTGCTGCAAATCACAGGTCGGGATGACGGAACAAACAGGTCAAGCGCCCTCTCTTGAAGAGCTGATAGAAACAATTGCAGAACTAAGTGCCTACCGAGAGCGACTTTATGAAGACGTCGTGGGGCTTGGTAAAAAGCTTCGTTTATCCCAAAAAAAAATCGACGCAACAATCAAAGAACATCCTGAACTAACACGGATTGATGCCATTCTCATCCAACTAAAAGTTCAACGAGATGCTGAAGAGAATCAAGCATGAACTTGATCGATCAACCACCCGTAACGATGAAGGACTTTTTTGAGGCCAGTCGAGGTTTATGGCTTAATAGAAGAGTTGTTCATCATCTCGATAGCCAAGACGATGAAGCAGCTGACTCTAATTTGATCATTGAGCCCTTCGATGCATCTGACGAGGCGGTTGAAAAAGTTTGCGAAGTCTTCGGCATAAGCGTCGAAGAGGCAGGTGGTGGTGCGAGATTTTGGTGGGAAAGCAACCTTTTGGCCGATACACGGAATGATGACTATGCAGCCGTTGTTATCAATGTTCCAAATTCCGAAGATTCAAGTACGGGATACCTTTTAAGAGACGTTGGTTATGTAGAAAAAAAACCAGCTCTTAGCACCTACGAATTCGCTCATGACGGAGTACTCACAATCAAAACCAGATACGACACTAATTTTGGTGTGGAGCGCTGTTGGTTTGTGAACGATCAAATCAGAATGCGCGTTAGCTCAGTTCAATTTCTTGGTGGGGCAGCAATGACCACCTATTGCACAGAATTTCGATGTCCAAGTAAAGCCGATATTGAGGAGATTGCTGCACAAGCCAAATCCTTGGCTCAAACCAATCATTCATAAGGGCACTTAGACAATGTTTGATTCATTTCTCGATGAGCTTCATTCTGATATCACAAATAGAGGGGGTTCTCCACTTCCGTTACCGGAAGGACTTGAAGAATGCAGATCTTCAAAATCATCAAGCATCATTCGTAGCTGGCTTTGGGATGTTCCTGGCTTTCGGCGATGGAGAGTAACGCGTCTTGATGCTGGTGAGAAACTGCAGGTTTTCAATTCGGTTGCATACCCCGACTACAGCTATGACCATCCCTTAATGGGTGTTGACCTCCTCTGGTTCGGGGCCCGTCAGAAACTTGTAGCAGTGCTTGATTTCCAGCCCCTGATCCAGGACGAGGTCTATCTTGATCGCTATTTTTCCGGCCTGAAGGACTTAAACCAGCGCTTCCCGGAACTCAACAGCCAAGAAACGATGCGTTCTTTTGATCCGAATCAGTATTTCTCTTCGTGGTTACTTTTCTGTCGTGGTGGTGCAGAACAGGCTGATTTATCCCTTCCACAGGCTTTTAGCGCCTTCCTAAAAACATATTGGAAACTTCATGATGATGCTGTTAGCACTTCTTCAAGTATTCCACCAGACGAAGTCAAGATTCTTCAGGACAAGTACGACGTTTACAGCGCAGAGCGTGATCCAGCTCATGGACTATTCACAAGCCATTTTGGGAAAGACTGGTCAAATAGATTCCTTCACGAGTTTTTGTTTCCCGCCTCATCTACAAACTAATGACTATTCAACGAATAAAAAGCACAGATCCAGTTAATATTCCAGGATGGTCGTGGCAGCCATTTTTAGATGATGCTGTGACTCGATTACAAAGTTTAAATTATCAGCCTTATCCCGTTTCAGATCGTTTTTTACAACGGGAAGACCAAACTGGTTCAAAATCAAAACCAGTCCCTGTAACGACAGCGACCTGGGCCTGTAAGACTGAGAAATTTAGGCAAGTCAGAGCCGCCTGTGTCTGCGCAGGGTCAGCAGCTTCTGTTCTGAATTTTGTGATCAATCCTGATTCAAGTTTTGACCTACCTTTTTTTGGCGGCGATTTAGTAACTCTTCCTTCAGGGCACCTGCTGGCCTTAGATCTTCAACCCGCCATCAAAACTGACGAGGCCCACACCAATCACGTCTGGAGTCGACTAGTTCCAATTTTCGAACGTTGGCGTGATCAACTTCCCTACGGAGGACCAATCCCAGAAGAAGCAAAACCCTTTTTCTCGCCTGGGTTCCTCTGGACACGTCTCCCGCTTGGCACGGAAGGCGACGATTTAATTGAATCAATCGTAAGACCAGCGTTCAATGAATATTTGGACCTCTACCTGGAAATAGCAGCTAAGGCTGAACGCGTAAGTACTGAACGCAGCGATTCTCTGCTGAAAGGGCAAAGAAAATACACTGATTATCGAGCCGAGAAAGACCCAGCAAGAGGAATGCTGACTCGTTTTCATGGCAGCGAATGGACTGAGGCCTACATCCACTCTGTACTTTTTGATCTATAAGCAAGGTGCTTATTGATTCATGAGAGAACAATTTTCAAATTTGGACAGCCTTCTGAAGGCCCCTTACCTATTCCTGGTTACACATTATGAACAGCTTCCAGGGTAGCTCTAGCCACTTAGAGAGAATTGAAGAGAACCCGATAGGACTTTCCCTAGGATGTCCTTTCAGGTGCTTGGACACCTCACTAGACATTGCAAGCAGGAGTAAAAAATGTTCGACGCCTTCACCAAGGTTGTCGCCCAGGCTGATGCCAGGGGACAGTTCATCACTACCAGCGAGATTGATGCTCTGGCTGCCATGGTTTCTGACAGCAACAAGCGATTGGACGCTGTAAGCCGCATTTCCAGCAATGCATCCACGATTGTTGCCACCGCTGCTCGTGAACTTTTCGCGCAACAGCCTGCACTTATTGCGCCTGGAGGAAACGCGTATACCTCCCGCCGCATGGCGGCTTGCCTTCGCGATATGGAAATCATCCTTCGCTACGTCACCTATTCAGCATTCACCGGTGACGCATCCGTCCTAGAAGATCGTTGCCTAAATGGACTCCGTGAAACCTATCTCGCGTTAGGAACACCCGGTGCTTCCGTTGCAACTGGAGTGAACTTGATGAAGGATGCCGCACTATCAATCGTCAATGACAGTGCTGGGATTTCCAATGGTGACTGCGCCTCTCTGAGTAGTGAAGTCGGTACTTATTTTGATCGTGCTGCTGCATCTGTTGCCTGATCAGGCACGTAAATCAATTTCATTTTAATCTCCCTCTCCAAATGAAAACTCCCCTCACCGAAGCGGTTGCAGCCGCAGACTCACAAGGACGTTTCCTAAGCAACACTGAAGTACAAGCAGCTTCAGGTCGTTTCAATCGTGCAAAATCTAGTCTTGAAGCTGCCAAAGGCTTGACAAGCAAAGCTGAAACCCTTGTGAATAGCGCAGCTCAGGCTGTGTACACAAAGTTCCCTTTCACCACTCAGATGGAAGGCACTAACTATGCTTCAACATCAGAAGGTAAAGCCAAGTGTTCGCGGGATATTGGCTATTACTTGCGAATGATCACTTACTGCCTAGTGGCTGGTGGCACCGGCCCAATGGATGATTACCTAATTGCCGGTTTAGCTGAAATCAATCGTACCTTCGAGCTTTCACCTACTTGGTACGTTGAAGCGCTTCGGCATATCAAAGCTAACCACGGACTCAGCGGGGATGCTGCAACCGAAGCCAACAGTTATATCGATTACGCGATTAACGCCCTCATTTGAAATAGGTACCTTTTGTATCAATGACAAGCCCCCAACTAGGGGGTTTTTTTATTCAACATTTCGACTTGGATGAAATATTCTACCCAAAAGTTCCTCAATCTTCTCTGTGGAGAATACAGTAACCAACAACAGGCATTAGATAACCCACCTTTCTTTGCTCATATCTTTTTGCGATATAAAGCCATCGAACACCTTCAGCCAGGATCAATTTTGCTAGAGCAGAGTTATGCAGTTAATCCGAAAAACCCTTACCGCTTACGAATGATTAGAGCCGAAGAGACCTCCACAGGTGTAATAAAACTCCGAAATCACAAATTTAAAAACCCAGAATTATTTGCGACAGCTACAACTGACCAAAATCAAAGGGAAAAAATCAATGAGAGTGACCTGATCTCTTTAAACGATTGCCACTACCAGGTGGTAGAAAAAATTGATGGTTATCATGGTGACATTGAACCAGGAAGTTGCTGCATGGTTCGTCGTGACGGGAAAAATACTTATCTAGTGAGCTCTTTCCATCTGCAAGAGGATAAATTGAGCACATTGGATCGGGGGTATGATCCAGAAACACATGAACGACTCTGGGGGTCAGTCGCAGGTAAGTTTCAGTTTGTCCGTACGACTTCCTGGGAAGCTAATTGGAGCTACATCGACACTAGAATTAGAAATTAATAGTCATAAAACCTCCCTTACGAACTCCTCAATATGAACACTGACACTTTCAATTTTGAAAATCACCACCAAATTAGGCAGTTCAGAATTTGAGCCAGATCAACTCTGTCGAATCAGCTATTACAGCACTGGGAAATAATGACCCGGGAGTGAGATACCACGCCGCATGGTGGCTTGGAAAAAACAGAGTCGGATCGGCTGTAAAAAATCTAATTCAATGCCTTCAAGATGAAGGTGATCAAACATCAATGGGTGGCTATCCCTTGAGGAGACAAGCCGCACGTTCGCTAGGACTAATCAATGACATAAGCTGTACGCCATATTTACTAGACACATTTCACACCAATGATATCCAACTCCACGAAGCAACACTTAGAGCACTAATTGAGCTGAAGACAGCTGACTGCAAAGATGCTCTGAATAGATACGTAGATCAAAATATTGAAGGCAAGCCCATGGAGGCTTTAATCGAAACCCTTACCGCATACAAAATGTGGGATGTCAAAGAAAAGGTAGAGCCCTATCTACACTCTGACTCGGAACGCATTGCCAGTGCAGCAGCATCTTACTTCTATGTCTGTACAGGCGAAAATAACTACTTGAACAAAATACACTGTTACTTAAATCACAGCAATCGTTTTGTCAGACAATCAGCAGCATTTGATCTAGCAAGAATTGCTTCAATTACCAGTACAGAATCAATTCTAAATGCCAGAATACCCAACAATGTTAAAATGCACTCCCTCAAGTCAATACTTGAGAAATCAATAACTCACCAAAGCGAAGACTTAGATTCGTCCATTTACAGCCTCAGTGGCGAACAGAGAGAGATTATAAAAAAGCTAGACAATCTAGTTTGTGAAAATTTTGCTGGAAACATTGTAATTGACAAAGCAAGTTCTCCCAGAACAAACGGAGAAAGTCCATCCCCAAGCAAAAAGATTAGTCTTTCCGATATTTTCGATCTTCTAAAAAGCCCTTCTTTATCTGATCGAGAATTTGGGATAGACCTTCTAGCCTTCAGCAGAAATTTCATTCATTTGGACCTTTCAGGCCTTTACTTTTCGGAATCAGATCAGGATGTCAAAGTCGGACTTATCAAAGCGATTACGGCCAAAAAAGATCCTCAATTCCTTCCAGCATTAATTGATGCAGTTGGCGTCGAAATCGGAAATCACTGCCAGGGCAATATTCGTCGCATCGCCTCCTGTGCGCTAGGAGAAGTAGGCTCTCAAAAGTATATCGAGGAAGAGGATATTCAAATAATACTAGAGAAATTAACTTGGGCAATTGCCAAACCCGATGATTGGGGATTGCGTTATAGCGCGTGCCTGGCGCTAGAGAAGATCAGCAACAATCAATCAAGAGGAATGTTATCACTAGCTCATGGCTCAGAATTAGATACCGTGGTTTTAATGAGAATCAACCTAGCGCTGCTCAATGGTTAGCTCATGCATGTTAGTAATTTATGCTAGGTATTAATTTCATCTGGATTGAAGTTTGAAAATTTTATTCGTTTGCCTCGGCAACATCTGCCGCTCACCTGCGGCAGAAGGAGTATTCATTCACTTGATAGCTCAACGTGGATTAACTGAGCAATTTTTAGTGGATTCTGCCGGAACGGGTGGATGGCATGTGGGCCACGCTGCTGACCATCGAATGCAAGCAGCTGCGAGCCGACGAGGAATTCATCTCCCCAGTCGCGCTCGCCAAATCGAACTTAATGATCTCGAAAGTTTCGATCATATTCTCACTATGGATGAGGACAACCTTCGCAAAGTCAAAGGTATGGCCAAAGAATTCGGCAGGAGAAGTACAGCGACTATCCGTCCAATGCTCAGCTACGCAAAATCCTCTGACAATCTCGAGGTTCCAGATCCTTACTACGGCGGAGCGCATGGATTTGAGCATGTTCTCGATCTTCTTGAGGATGCCTGCAAAGGACTTCTTGATGACCTAATTGCCCCATCCATCAAGAGCTGATTTATGAGATTGGGGTGGACCAGACCTCCTCTCCCACTCGGGAACGAAACAGATCCTCAAGAGCATCAATGACCTGATCAATGCTCATCCCATCGCTGATCAGTTCAGTGGCATCTACAGCTTTAACCAGAGGCGCCACATCTCGAGTGCTGTCTTGGTGATCGCGTGCCACGATCTGTGCCTCAAGCTCAGTCAAAGCAGGAACCTCATGCCCTCGCGCTCTCAAGTCGAGAGAACGGCGGCGAGCCCTCTCTGCTGGAGATGCCGTCAGAAACACTTTCACCTCTGCCTCAGGAAAGACTGCAGTACCAATGTCCCGTCCCTCAGCGACAAGACCACCCGCTTTGCCAAGACGCTGCTGCTGAGCAGTCAACGCATTCCGGACACAACCATGGGCCGCCACCGTAGAAACTGAAGCTGTCACCCGCGGATCACGAATTGCTTCGGTGACATCTAAACCATTCACGCGCACGACCTGCACACCCTGATGCAATGGCTCAAGTTCTACGTTTAAATCGTTCAACACAATCTCAACTGCAACAGGATCTGCCGAATCGACGCC
>QCUL01000030.1 GCA_003210755.1 Synechococcus sp. AG-679-C18 | reverse complement strand
GGAATTTTCCGCTTCTGCTCGGGAGGAGGCACCGCTGGCAGTGGAATTTCGTCCTGTCGCTTGGGCGTCGTAACCGCTAGCGGTGGATCGAGACTGTGTGGCTCGGGCTCGGACACCGCTGGCATTGGATCCAAAAGCTTCTGCTCGGGAGAAGCTACCGCTTGCGTTGGATTCCACCCCTGAGGCAATGGAGTTAGCACCGCTGGCGTTGGAAAAAGCCGCTGTCGCTCTAGCCCCTGAACCGCTGGCGTTGGAAAAATTTCCTAACGCTTCGGAAAAAGCACCGCTCGCGTTGGATTGCACTCCAGTTGCTTCAGCTCGGAAACCGCTGGCATTGGATGCAGGTTGATTCGCTAAGGCTCGGGCACCGCTGGCGTTGGCATTGTCTGCTAACGCTCGGGCATTGGCACCGCTGGCGTTGGAATAACCCCCTGATGCTGTGGCCAAGGCACCGCTGGCGTTGGACAAAAGCCCTGCCGATATGGCTCCTCGGCCAATTGCAATATTTCCGTTGCCATTAGAGGCAGTGGCAGAATTTCCGATCGCGATTGAGTTATCAGCACCGCCAACACCTGCGGAAGCCTGATCGCCGATCGCAAATGCTCCAGCTGATCCAGGGTCAACAGTCGCTGTGCCTCCTCCGGTTGAACCGGTTATTGGAAGGCCATTAAAATCTTGAGCAATAGCCTGATCGGGGTTTATTGCCTCAAGTAGTGCTGTAGAAACACCAAGCTGGCCAATCAGAACTGATGAGGTGAAAAAAAGGCCTGTTGATTTGGTGCAAAATGAGCTGCAAAACGAGTTTTTCAACCCTTCTTTTGACAGCTGGATGTTTTGATTGCCTGAGCTGTTGCAACCAGACGCAGAGAAGGGCTTGCTCACGATGCAAGTATCAAATGACAGTTTGATTTTGATCTTTTAATTGTTTTTGTATCACGAGCTCAGGGTATTTTCAGGGTATTTTAATTAGTCTCTAGTGGGATGTGCTTGTTTAGCTCTTGATTGAGTCAGTAAAAGTGTTAAGCCAATAAGGCCGTTACTTTGGTTTTTGAGGGTTTTTAATCCATTCAACGACTGCTTTTTGGATTGTTCTAGTTGCTGTTTGGCTCGTATTTGTAAGATAAATTTGTTTGATTTGCCCATTGATTGCCTAAATATTTGCTCGATTTTGTGTCGTGGTCTTAGCGCTAAAGCCCGGGTTTTGGTTGTTTGATTCAGGGGCGAAGCGGTGATGATTGGTTTTGAGTCTCATGCTGAGACTGGCCTTGGTGCTGAGCTTCTTTGCTGGTTTTTGCCTGTTAGGAGCCCTGCGGTTCAAGGCTGATCGGCAAGGAGTGTGGTTTTAGCTTTTGATTTTGGGTCTGCGTTCAGCTTGAGAAGCGCTCGTAGTACCAGCAATAGCGCTTGCGGATCCAGTCGCAGAGGGGGCCACCCAAAATCTCATTGGCTTGACTGACTTGAGGTTTTACCTGATGTCGAATCGTGTGATCGCCATAGATGCCGTACACCGAATCGTCTTCCACGGTGATCTGAGCCACATGGTCAAAGTCATGCTCATGGCAGTACGGTAAATCCAGATAGGCATAAAAACGTTCGAGTTCATGCTTGGGCTTGAGGCAGAGATCCTCGTAGCGGATGAACAATATTTGTCGATCAATCCCTTGCCGCAAGATTTCCTGCAACCGCTCCATCGCAAGCCCCACAGGTGGAGTTGTACTCCAGGTGTCAATCCTTTTCTCTGTTGAAGTATTGATCAATGTGCTGTGGTCAACCAAGCCTGGATCGCATAGGGAGGCTTTCCGGAAATTGCGTTCCATTGAGCAAAAAATGTCGACTGGGTCCCGCACCATGCAGATGATCTTTGGATTCGGATAAAAAGCCTCCAGAAATCGCGCGTGAATCCCCCAACCTCGACTTTTATCCAGAACCCATGGCTTGTTGGTCAGCTCGGTGGCATAGCCCTCCAATCCGCCGCGACAGAAGCCAGCAAAGGCACGTTCCATGATCGCTTGGTCTTGTGCCTTGAACTCTTCGCCTTTGCTGAATTGCGTTCTTGCGACATAAAGCAAATCAAGCAATCCAGAAGTTGGCGTCACATGGAAGAGGGGATTTTGCCCCACAATGTTGCTCAACAGAGTTGAGCCCGAACGCGGTAAAGATGACTGGAAGGCAATCTTTGGTGGCATTGTTGTGCGTTGCTCTGAGTGATTCGATCTTTTGGCCTTCTCAGGACTTTACCGATTGATCGGCGTTCTGGTGGCCATGGAGTGGCTTTAGTATTCAAGTTGAATTATCAATTAATCCTGTTGTTGATGCTTGGTCTTCATGATATTCAATCAAGTTTTAAGGTTCGCTTGGAAGGGCTTAAGTCAGGAAATGAAACAGGATGCTCTGAACACTCTCAGTATTAAATTAAGTGTGCCAATATTACGCTGATTGTTGAAAGCTTTTAATTGTTTTTTATTGGCCTGAATCAGACTTATTACTGCTCAAACGCCTAGCAGTTGTTACTGATACTTCTTGTTTGCATGCCCCTTCATTCAGCACTCATTTGATTTGAATGGGGTTTATGGACCTCTGGAGAGAGCTGCAGGATGAAGTGTTGTTTGATCTGGAAAAAACTGTTCGTTATTCTGTTTTAAAAGTTTTTAAGTCGCTTTTTGTGGTTTTCTGTTGATTGTGCTGCCTGAAGGTATCGACCGGGTGGATTCTGTCTACATGCCGAATTCGTTTAAATTGCCTGTTATTAGATATTTTGGTTCGTTGTGTTGTTCTGGGCTCATCGATAGAGCCTAAGACTTGAGGACAGGATTGACTTGCCTCCTGCTGCTCCTTAAGTCTGAGCTGTTGGCAGAATCACTCAAACTTGTCTCAGCTAGGTCTCTGCGGTTTGAATGCCTGGAGTCGCATCTGTTTTGCTGTGTTTTATGTGGCTATGAAATTGTCTTGAAAGCGAGATCAGCGCAGATAGGCTGACAACGAGAAAGGCTAAAGCTTGAGGAGTTAGGTGGTTCGGGGGCATAGTGCGATGGTGCTGAATCTTCAATCCATCCAATCTTGAAATGGTTCATGCGTATTAATGCGAGAGCAGTTTAGTAGTAAAACCTCAGCCTTCCAAGCTGATGACGCGGGTTCGATTCCCGCCGCCCGCTTTCTTTAAAAACTCAGCTCTTCGGCGTAGCTCTGCGCAATCATCACCACGAGACTGCGTGCCTCTAATGGAGCCTCAGAGGATGTCCATCGTTTAGGTCCGATGAGTAAATCATCTCCTGTCAGGCGAGCCGTGTCGATCAGCCGATGCCAAGGTGATGCCGCTTCCGGTAGGGCGAAATGCATCTCTTTGAAATAGGCGTTGAAGCCCATCCAGAGCACAGAGCCGTGATTGCCTTGCTGAACGCTCATGGCTAAGCAGTGGGACCAATTTGCCCAATCAGGTTTGCTGAGCTCAACCCCGTGCCACTGACGCCAAAAATCGTCCGAATTGTCAGATAGGGCTAGCTTTTTTTCCTTGTGGGGAACGGTGGGATTGAATAACACCGACAGCTGACGGCGAATGTTGAGTAGGTGACTCACAAAGGCCCTTAGCTCATGATCACAATAATCGTCGCTCCAGATCATCCAGCTGAGGGGGCTGTCCTGGCACCAAGTGTTGTTGTTTCCTCCCTGACTGCGGCCAACTTCATCACCCATCAGAAGCATGGGGACCCCACGGCTCAGCAGCAAGGTGCTCAGAAGATTTCGTTGTTGCCGTTGGCGGAGTGCATTGATCGTCGGATCGCTGCTTGGACCTTCTAGGCCGTGATTCCAGCTGATGTTGTGGTTTTCGCCGTCTCTGTTGTTCTCGCCATTAGCCAGGTTGTGCTTGTTGTTGAAGCTCACGAGGTCCATGAGACTGAAACCGTCGTGAGCAGTGATCAGGTTTACCGAACTGCCAAGGCTTGCCGCTTTCCCGTCATACAAATCGGGGCTGCCACGCAAACGTTGTCCTAGAGCCCAGGTGCTGCCTTCATCGCCTTTCCAGAAACTACGCAGTGCATCCCTGAAATGTCCGTTCCAGGTGCCGATTCGTTTAGCAGGGAAATCACTCAGCCTGTAAAGCCCGCCGCAATCCCATGGTTCGCTTACAAGCTTGAGTTCACTTAAGAGCGGATCAGCCTCCATCGCTTCAAACAACGGTGGATGTTCAAGAGGTTTCAGCTTCTCTCCGCGGCTTAAGGCAATGCCCAGATCGAAACGAAATCCGTCAATCCCAAGTTCGTTTGCCCAGCAACGTAGTGATTCCAGGATGAGTTGTCTTGATAAGGGATCATTTGCAGCAATGCTGTTGCCACACCCGCTCACATCCAAGTAATCACCGGCATCGCTTTGGTGGTAATAGGTGCGGTCGGCAAACCCCCGCCAGCTCAAGGTTGGACCGTTGCGATTTCCCTCGGTGGTGTGGTTGTACACAACATCCAGAAGCACTTCGATCCCTGCGTCATGGCATGCAGCCACTAGGTCACGGACTTGTTTGCGAGCCAAATTGGGATCCGCTCCAGTCGCATATCCGTGATGGGGTGTGAACCAACTCAGAGGGCTATATCCCCAGATGTTGTCACGACCGGCAGGAGCATCATTGGGATCAAATTCTTGGATTGGTAAGAGCTCGATCGTGGTTACGCCGAGCCGCTTGAAATAGGGGATCTTGTCGATCAATCCCAGATAGGTTCCGCGTTGATCCTGGGCAACTCCACTGTCTGACCGTTTTGTAAAACCCCCAACATGTACCTCATAAATCACGGTGTCCTGCCAGCTGTGGCGGGGCCGAGGATGGGCTTTGAAATCAAAGGGATCTCTCTCGGAAACCACTGATTTCAGGCATCTGTCGGTGTTCGGGGATGCACCAGTCGCGGCTACTCGTTGATAAACCTCCCAACCGTCAATAGCGCGTGCGCAAGGGTCAACCAGTACCTTGGCTGGCAAAAAACCGTGGCCTCCTGCTTCAAGGGGGCCGAAAACCCGATAGCCGTAACAACTGCCAGCTTTGAGACCTTCGACCTCTACGTGCCAGTAATCACCCGATCGATGTTGTTCAGATAACTCGATGATCTGTTCGGGCGAAGAGGCCTCTGCATTCGAAAAGATCAGTAACTCGACTCGATTGGCCGTCGGCGCTGCAACAGAAAAATTCACACCAACAGGTGTGATCGTGCTGCCGAGTGGCCAGGGACTACCGCGATGGATCGTGCGCAAAGATCCGCCCGCAGATCGCAGGACGTACTTCACTCAAAATAGAGGGTGTGATGGACCTCCACCGAAATGACGATGATCTCGGCTTTGGAGCAAGGCCGACCACCCCAACAAATTCAGGACAAAGTTTGGTTGTTTCCACCCAACAAAGACTGTCGTGGAGGATCCTCGTGGTGGGTTGATGTTGAGCCCGAACCGGTGCTGATCGATTGCCCCCCTCTCACGGAGGCAACCCTTCATGCGCTGCGAGAGCTGGCCTCTGATCGTCAGGCTCGAATTGTTCTGACGAGCAGGGAAGGGCATGGACGTCTTCGGCGTTTGCAAGAGCAATTCGAATGGCCTGTGCTGGTTCAAGAACAAGAGGCCTACCTACTCCCGGGTGTTCATCCGCTCGAGACTTTTGTGGATTCCCACATCACCACCTCAGGTTTAAGGCTTCTGTGGACCCCTGGACCAACGCCAGGCAGTTGTGTTGTGCACGCTCCACGTCCTTTGGATGTGCTGTTTTGCGGACGATTGTTAGTTCCGGTTCAAAAAGGCCAACTCGCGCCCCTTCGTCATCGACGCACTTTTCATTGGCCAAGACAGTTGCAAAGTCTTCAACATCTACGCAGTTGGATTCCTCAAGAATGCAGTCCAGCACTTGCTTCTGGGGCAGGCCTTGGAGCACTACGCGGTGGGCGATTGGCGTCATTTGATAGATGGAGCCGTACTGAATCAGAAGGGCTTTCTAAAGACTGATACGGGGAATGCATTGCGGCACAGCGTTTTTCGGTTGCCGCAATGCGCTTGGCTTCATACGATTGGCTCGCTCAGGGAAGTCGTGCGGATGCTGACCTCCGCAACGTCAACCAACTCGCTTTCGCTCAAACCATCCCTTCCATGAACAAAGCTGACCTCGTCAATCTCGTTGCTGCTCGCACCGAACTGACCAAGACCGACGTTTCTCTCGTCGTTGACGCCGCCATCGACACCATCATCGATTCGGTTGTTGAAGGTAAAAAAGTTTCGATCCTTGGTTTCGGATCTTTCGAGCCCCGCGAGCGTTCTGCGCGTCAGGGGCTCAACCCAAAAACAGGCGAAAAGATCAAGATTCCAGCGAAGCGTGTTCCTGCGTTTACGGCTGGCAAAATGTTTAAAGATCGCGTTCAGGGTTAATTACCCAAGTCCAAAAGGTGATGGGGTGGTTTTGTTACCACCCCTTTTTTGATGGTCTGAAGGATCAGCAATGTCCATGGGTATCGATCTTCCCGATCACTTACTTCATGTCCTTCAAGGAGGCCTGAATCTTCGCCAAGAAGGCTATCGGGGCCGTTTCGCACCGACCCCATCTGGTCCACTTCATCTTGGCAATTTGAGGACTGCGTTGCTGTCCTGGCTTCGAGCTCGTCTTGAGAATGGGCAATGGCTGTTGAGGATCGATGATCTCGACACTCTCCGGATTCGTCCTGGCTCGATTGAGTCCTTGCTGCAAGATCTCCGATGGCTTGGTCTTTCTTGGGATGGTCCTTTTTTTCTGCAAAGCAGTCGACGAGGTCTCTACAGCTCGTTCCTCTCTGTCATGAGAAGGCAGGGTTATCTCTATCCATGCCGTTGCAGTCGCCGCCAGCTTGATGGTGTGAGGATTTACCCAGGAACATGCAGATTTCTCAATCAAGACTGGGGTTTGCGGGATGCTCGTTTGCCTGCTTGGCGACTTCGTGTTGTTGAGCCATTCTCAACATCAGTTGGAGATGTCATTCTCCGTCGAGCGGATGGGGTCATCGGATATCACATGGCAACGGCCATGGATGAATTGGCATTAGGCATCACTGAGGTGGTGCGTGGGCAGGATCTAGCTTCTGTTTGCGCAGCTCAGCGGGCGGTGATCACCTGTGTGGGGATGGCTTCTCCCCACTACGGACATGTCCCGTTGCTTTGTGATTCATCCGGTCGAAAACTGTCTAAACGCAACCATGCGTCGGGACTGGACCCACTGCGCGATCAAGGCGAGGCCTCTGAGCAAGTTGTTGGGACATTGGCAGCAAGTCTTGGTCTTGTGCCTCCCGGGAGTTCTCTGTCGGCTCTGGAGCTGCTTGAGGAACTGAGAATGCGTCAGGACCTCCTCACATCATTGATCGCTGATGCTGATTCTTCAGGAAAGCTTCGGGATCTCAGCCAAAAAATACCTCCAAAATAAAAGTCTTGATTTGGCAACAAACCGATGATCTGCAGGAGCTGCGGTGGAAGTGGAATTCAACGGATCAATGACAAGCGATTCCGCACCTGCCTTGATTGCCTAGGGCAGGGAGTTCAAATTATTCCTTTAAATCAAGCGCAAGGAGTTTCAGTGCGGTCTTTGGGACTTCAACGCTCGAAAGCCATCTCTGAGACAGTTAGCGCAGTTGTTTCTTCCTTTGTTGCCAAATAAAGAAAGCAGCAGTCAGCACGACTGCCAGCAGAGGCACTGTGGTGAACAGCAGAAGAGCGACAGCAGTCCAGTCGGTATACATCCGATCAGAGAAATAGCTTTTCCATTATCTCAGGAGAAAGTGATTTCTGGGATTGTTCTTTTATTGACGAGTGGCTTTTGGATCGGCACAGCCTCTGCTGCATCTCTGCAGAGCGTGAATCCAGTCGCAATGGAGTGCTTTCGATTGGATCGCATCGCCAGTTGTCAAAGTGCATTGATTCGCGCCGAGGAGCTGCAGCGAAGGGCGGCTTCAATGGACCGATATCCCTGTCAAACCATGCTTTTAGGGTTGCAATCAGATCTTGTCATGGTGCAGCTCAGTGCTGGACGTGGAAAGAAAGCTGTTGATTTTTTAACCGATGTGAACCGGCAATGTCGAGGCTTCTGATCGATGGTTCAGTCAGAATGATTCAAGTTTCTCTATTGAGACGATGCCGATAAATCGACATTTTGATGTGCGGTTCAGATCAGTTTGTTCAATTTTGATTGGCTTCATCTCCCTGGTTGGAGTGTCTGCAAAGGCCCAGGTTCGTTTCAATGATTGTGAGCCAGTTGCCGGTGGAGGCGTGACCTGCAACACAGTTCCCTACGGAAACACCAGGACACAGATGATTGATGGTGAATACGGCCTGTTAGATCAAGCCAGTCCTGGATGGTCTGAATATGATCCCTATGAGGGTTATGAAGACATGCTTGGCGGGAATCAGACCTAACCAGTGCAGCTTTGATTATTAAATTCTAATTTTAATTCTGGATTTGAATCAGAGCATCGATCACTCAAGTCAATAACTGCCTTAGAAGTGGTGGTTTGTCAATGTCTTGAAGTGATATTTAGAGATTAAGCTGAAACCCCTGAGATTGGCGCTCTTTTCCACAGCTTTTCCACAGCTTTTCCACGTCTGGTAGGGCTGACCGGAGAACTTGGCATGAAGCTTTTGGGTGATGGCTTGTTTTGATCAGCAGCTGGGTGCATTCCAGGCTTTTATTGATATGAAACCTGTCCAATGTGAACTTTTTATCAGTGATGGGAAGGTTTCCTTCCTCTCGGAGGGCGTTACAAAATTGTGATGTCGTGCCTGTGACATTTCTTGCGGGAGGCTGTGCTGATAGATCGAAGCTGGTGAAGACATGTTTCGAGCCAGTGAAAAATCTGATTCGGGCTCAAATCGGTGTGGAAAACCAGATGTTGTTTCACGTACGCCGACATCAGTGATTTCACTGCGAACTTGGCTGATCTAGCCAGCCTCCAAGCCTCCAGATGGTTCGACCCATCCGTCTAATACCTCTTTCTTCCACATAAATGTAAAAAAAAAATTTCCCCTCTAACGACTGTGGTTTCCCGTAGTTCAAACGTTCGAAGAAACTAATCGTTGTGATTGTTGGTTAAGTTTTAGTAACCGCAGAATTCAGTCAAGTGATTTTTCCATCATGAAGCAAACAAAAGCCACATCTGCGATTGTGAAAGATTGAGGACCGATGAGGGTCCACCCTTTCTGCTCCAGCATGGGCCTACTCAGCAGGCTTGCTTCAGTGTGCAATCGCGAAATTCCCATTGAGTGAGCATCGCGTTCAATCGTCTCCAGTAGTGCTGAGCCATGGCCCTGTCGAGAGGAGCGTCCTCGGCAGTAAATCAAAGAAAGTCGGTTTTTGGGATGGCGAATCGCGAATCCATCGTCGTTGCCGCTGATCCAACCTTTGCCTTCTTCAAAGTTTCGATCTAAGACTCCCGGCAGCAGAGCAAGGTTCACCCAGGCCCTTACCTGCTCAGGGGTGTAGGCCAGTGGGGCTTGTGTTTGGATGGAATCAATATAAATCTCGCGCAAAAGGTTCGCATCGTTGGAGTCAATGGGGCGCAAAATAGGTCTTGGCATTCCGTCTTTGGGTTTGATGATGATTCTTCAATGGTGCAAATGGGAAACGGTCTTGATGAAATACCCACTTTTCACAACGTTGCAAAATCAGTAAAATCTTACTGAGAATTGCATTCTTCTATGATTTCTAAAATCGAATAGTTCAACAATTATTCCAAAAGTTAGATCCAGTCGGAGCGTTTCACCGCAACAGAGCTTCACAAGGGTACGCTTGTCATGACTGGGTTTGTCATTGGTCTATTGACGGAAGCCTTGACAGGGCATGGCATTGTGAGTCAAATCACTTTTGGTTTACTGGGAATCAACGCATGACTGACTACTCTGTTTGGATTTACGCAATGCTTGCTGTCGGTGCATTAATAACTGCAGCCGTTGTTTTTACGCTCTCTCAGCCAAGCGATCTGCCGTACTTGAATAAGAAAAAGTAATTTTTTTAAAATTCTCATTTTCAAGAAAACTAATATTTTTTGTGATAGCAATCTACTCTAAATTAAGCATATAGTGACATTCTTATTAAATTAATCCACAAATTATAAGATATCAAGTATCTCAAATGCGTGGAACTTGTTTATGCGGTTTTAGCATTCTTTGCGTGACTAGTTTAATCTGGATTAGCGAATTAGTGCAAAATAAATATACTGGTCCAAAATTAATATTAATTCTTCCTCTGTTTTCTGTTGGGAGGCTTTAGCAGTGAGTTTTAGGTTGATAAGCCCAAATTCAACAGGACGACGTACATCCTGCCAGTCACCAAAGAGACAGCCTGAACCCACCATTCTTAGTGGCAACCCCTGCTGCAGTAGCTGTGTTAATGATTTGCGCGGGCTTCAGTCTTAACAACTTTGCAAATGCAGTGTAAAAGGTTGATGTTAATAAAACAGTCTAGTTGAATGTAATCTAAATAATCAACTTTCGAAAACTACGGAAAGGTTTTTTTGTCAGCAATTTGAAGATGCATCTATCAATTTCCTGCTTTGGATTTGATAATCCTCATACGTTCTCAGCTGCTCCAAGGTGAATTTTCGTCATCGTGTTGTTCAATTCACCAATGTCGAGGAGTCCTTCAGCGCTAAACCACGGAGCGTTAGCCCAGCTAAACCCTTCCCCAAATGTGTTGTCAGGTGCAACGACATACCAATGACATGCAGTATCCGGAACGTCGACAGCACATTTTGACCAATCGTTCGACCACTGGGGGACTTGAACCCACATCACTGCAGCAAGGAAAAACGAAGCGACGTAACGAAGCATCTCAACCCATTTCAAAGTTCAAGTATCTTAATGGAACTTTCAGGATTTGGAACACTCGTTCTGGGCGTATTGGAGGCGATCTCCGTTACGGGCTCGGCTGCAGCAGCCTTTTTAACCAATAGTTGTTCAGAATAAGCTTTGGGCCGATGAAAAGGCTTCAAAAACTGAATTGAAGCACATTTTGTTTGGTTGGCTTGTGATTTCTTCATCCCAAAAGGGAAGTCTGTGTTGATTGAGAAAGCGAATCACAAAACTAAAGGTTAGAGATGATAACCTTATTCAATTAAAAAATGAAGATAATAAAACTAATGCAATAGATAAAATTTAAAATAACTATTTGCTAAAAGTTGTAAAATTGGTTGAAAATTAAATAGACACAAAAAGAAATAGATTAAATTTTAAGTAATACAATCTTTCAGAATCCTTAGGTTGCCTTTCTAGCATGTTGTTTTTCACGTGCTTGGCGTCTCTTCATTGCGTGTAGGAATCCTTTCTCAAGGGACGTGAGTTTGGGATTGGATTCACCAATAGCGTCATGGGCTCGCTGCTTGGCGTCATCAATAAACTTATCCCCTTTATCGAATCCCATTTGAAAGGCATCATTTTGATCAATTTAGACACGTTGTTTGCCGTTGACATGTTTGTCAGCTAATGCTGTGAATTCGTTGCGGCTAACGACTGCTTTTGTCAGCAATGGGTTTGATGTGATCGTTTTTTATGGCTCGCCAGCTTGCACTTCCTAAGAATGAAAACAGATTTCGTCTCTTAGCAGCATCGCTTTTGGTTTGGGGTTGCATCGCTCTTTTGATTGGCTGGGGCGTTATGAGTGCTTATCCAGAGCTTTGAGTTCTGTCTTGGAGCTCCGTCACACCCTGCGTTGTTAAGGCCAACCCCTCCGTTTTTGGGTGGTCTCTAGTCCCAAGGACAGTCGCAACTCCCAAGCTTCTTCTAATAATTCAACTCAGAGTTATTAAAATTGAGGTTGTGTCTTTTTGGCAGCTTATTTTTCAAACCAGAGAGCTTAATGCAAATGAGTTCTCTGGAAATCTCTAGATTCTGAGAATTTTTCAAATCAATTCCAGACACTTATTTATGGCGGAAGACGTGCAACAAACTCATCCGCTCTATGCATCGGATCGGGATATTTTGAATTCTTTGCTTGGCTTCCGCGGTGATCCGGGCCCCGACCAGCTCACCTCCGCGGCACGACTTGCGACCCGTTATGGAGATTTTCCAGGTGCAGATGACATCAAGGAAGATCTGCAGAAGGTTGTTGCAGGGTGGGGCTTAAATCGAGAGAGCCTCAATGCCAAATGTAGGGAAGTCTGGGCCAGTGGTTGGCGTCCAGGGCAAAGCGGCAGTGATGAGGTTGGCTCTGGTTCCGATGTCAGTGACTCGGATAAGCTTTAAAAAGATCTTTTCGTTATCTAAAGATTTTCAAATATTATTGAACCAAACAGGCTTAGGATTGTCGGCTAATTATTGAAGAATGGCTTAGTTTGGGCTTGTAATTTAATATTATCGATTCAGTCTTGAAATGATACGAAGTTTTAGGAAGCTACCATGCGTATAGGGGCGACTAGATCGCCTGAGGCTCATTTTTCTCTGGTGCTAGTTGTTTGAATTGAAGCTGAAGTATTCGATCTTTAAAAAAGTATTCTCTTGAGACTTTTTCCCATTGAGGCATTGAATCTGGTGCTGAGGTCGCGTTCGACATTTTTCGAGCTTAGAAAGGATTGGTTTTCTTGTTGCTGATGGATTTAAGCGTTTTGTTTACAGATGCTCCAGCGGCTCCTTACGCCTGGTCACTGGTGTTCGCTGGCAGCGTTGTGATTTTCAGCATCGTTCCCTTAGGTGCGGCTCGCTCTCAAGCTGATTTCACAATGTCTGACATGGATGCTCCGAGGGCCATGTTTGATCGGCTGCCTGCATGGGGCAAGCGGGCCAGCTGGGCCCATCAGAACAGCTTCGAATCATTTGGACTTCATGCCCCAGCTGCATTGTTGGCCCTAATTGCTGCCCTTCAATCAGGGCCATTGCCGGGATTTACTGCAGCGGCTGCGCTCATTCAACCTGTTCTACGTCTGATTTATATCGGTGCTTATGTGGGCAACATTGCACCGCTAAGGGGCTTGTGCTGGGCATCTGCTCTGGTTTGTACAGGCATCCTGTACTTGGAAGGTCTTAAAGCTCTGATCTATTCAACATGATTGGTCTAACTCGTTTGATCGGTACACCAGGCAAGGATGTTCCAACACCTGGAGTCTGATTATTTTTTGACTGTCTTAACTTTTCTGAAATTGTTTCAGTGCTGCAAGAAGTGACGCTGGTGATTGGGGGTCAACCATCAGCACGCTGCCGGCCGGAGACTCTGCGAGATGCTCGCCCATTTCCATCCAGTCTTTGGCAAGCATTAGGCGCATCGCTTCAGCTGCTTTGGGATTGCTTTCCAGAGCGCGTGCCAGTTCTAAGGAGGCATCAGCTTTGGCTTTCGCCAGCAGTTCCTGTTGCTTGGACTGCGCTTCCGCATCAAGCACAAGTGCCTCTTTCTGTGCCTGAGCATCGAGCACGCGAGCTTGAGCTCGTCCTCGTGCCTGATTGAGTTGAGATTCTTTTTCACCTTCTGAGCGGAGTATGGCAGCGCGTTTATCACGTTCGGCCGTCATCTGGGCTTCCATAGCTTGCTTCACTCCTGGTGAAGGGTTGATGTCGCGCATCTCCACCCTCGTGACTTTTACTCCCCATGGGTCGGTGGCCTCATCGAGCTCCCGCAGCAGAAGCTCATTCACTTCTCCACGTGTGGTGAAGGTTTGGTCCAGATCGAGCTTTCCCATCTCTGCTCTGATCTGAGTCAGCACAAGATTCACCATGGCGGCTAGAAGGTTGTCCACTGCGTAATGAGCGCGTGCGTGCTCCAGCAATTGCCAGTACACCACCGCATCAACTTCGATCGAAACGTTGTCTCTTGTGATGCACTGTTGAGGAGGGATATCGAGTACCCGTTCCTTCATCGATTGATGGCTAACCACTTTCTCTACCACCGGCACGACAAGCGATAAACCTGGCTGTAGCTCCCGATTGAACTTGCCGAGCCGCTCAACAAGACGGGAGCTACCTCCACTGGTCACCTTCACGCTGCCAGCTCCCAATAGAGCAAGCAACATCAAGGCTGGTAATCCCAAAAGTGCTTCCATAACAATTCAAACCTCGTTGTAGAACCGTAGTCGTCAAAGTGTGATGAAAGGGAATCTTCGTGATGAGTAGCTTTTGGGTGCCGTTGATTTGGTTGTTGATTGCCGGTTCTCTGCTGCTAGTAGAACTTGCTCTGCCAACATTTGATGGCCTGATGTTCGCTGCTTTGGGTGGGCTTTTAGTGTCACTGCTTACCGCAGTTCTCCCCCTTCCCTATTGGTTGCAGATCGCGCTCTTTTTGTTGATTTCGGTGTCTGGTACTGCCTGGCTTTACCGCTGGTCCAAGCGACGAAGTCCCTCGATCGGTTTAAGACGAGACAGCGAGGATATTGCGGAAGTGCTTGAACCAATGGAGGCGGGTGGAGAGGGCCGGGTTCGTTGGCATGGTCAAAGTTGGGCAGCAAATTCATTAACGCTGGATCGCTCTATGAACGTTGGCGATCGTGTTTTGGTTATGGGACGCGACGGCACTCGTCTTCAAGTACTCCACTGGATGGATTAGTAACGATCAGTCGAAGAAAAGAAGGCTGACAACTTTTCCTATGTCTTCTGCACTTCTGCAACTGGCTAGAAGCGTTTCGCTGTCATGAAAGGCGAAACAGATCAATTGATCACAACGGTTGATGATTTCTTGGTTGCAGAGACTGCTAGCAATAGGCAATGGCAGATCGTCATTCTCAGGCTTTTCGATCAGATGGAGAACCTGATCCAGTTGTTCACGAATCTCAGGGACTTGTCGATCGAGGCTTTGTGGCAAAAGAACTGTGAGTCTCTCTGGATCCACTGCCAAGACACCGCGTATCACAGCTGCATTGACTCCCTGTGATCCGGAAGTCAACAAGGTATGACCTTCTTGAGCTAGAGACCGAGAAATTAACTCCACTAGGTGTATCGCCACCACAGGAACGTGGCGACTACCAAGGATGGCAATCCTTCGTTTCCCCTTGTCCTGAAGAAGCGCTAGTTCTTGCGCAAGGGTGTCGACCCTGTCGAGTGCAGGAAGATCAAGAGAGCGGCTCAATGACATCCAAATCTCGTGATTCAACGCTAGCAGCGTTGCTCGTAAGCAGTGCCTTTACGGACAATGTTCTTTTAATAATGGCGTTGCGAGGATGCTGACGCGAATTGCGCTCAGCAGATGGAGCTAAATAATTCATCCAGCTGGCAGTGTTCTTCGACAAGGCGGAAGGCGTAGGTGGCCTTCACTGTTTCGTGGAGACGGACATGTCCAAAGGCTTGTTCGATGACTTCGACAGTGGCCAGCGTGTCGTGCTCAACTTTTAGAAGAGGAACTTCTAATTCATCGGCACGGTTAACAAGTTGGGGCAGAGGCTCTCCTGCACCGGTGAGGATGAGGCACTGCGTGGAGGCTTCCAAAGCCGCAAGCTGAATATCTGTGCGATCTGCTCCTGTGACCACAGCCATATTTCGCCGCCGCCGAAAGAATTCCATCGCTGAATTCACATTCATAGCTCCGATGCTCAGCGTCTCGACTAGGAGTTCGAGGCGCTCATTGCAACAAATCACACGGGCATCAAGACGTCGTACTAGCTCTCCAACGGTGACGCTGCGCAGCAATGGAGATCTGGGCATCACACCAAAGACTTGCAATCCAAGTGCATTAAGCGCCGGAACCACTCGCTGCTTCAATTCATCAACATCCCCAGGGGTTACGGCATTCAAAACAACACCGGCGAGTCGATCGCCAAGCTGATCTTGAGCTGCTAGCAGGGCATCAATACTTCGGCTGTCTTGCCAGAGATGCACAAGAACGACAGGAGCATTGAGGCCTTGAGCCAGTTGCACCAGACTGAGGCCATACATCAGGCCCTCATGCAGGCTGCCTGCTGCTTCGAGGAGAGTGAAGCTGTCTGGATCGTTCTGAAGATCAGCTAGCAATATCTCCAGCCCTGTATCCGCATCCAGGTTCCCCTGGCCCAAAAGAGTATCTGCAGTGTCTGGAGAGAGTAAGTGGAGAGACGGAATCAATCTTGTCTCGTCGAGTCCAAGTGTTGTCCCGACAAAACGCACATCGTCATCAATGAGGGGGTCAGGCAGAGGTGATCCTTTTGCAGACCACTCAAGACTTGTCGCAAGTGGTTTGCCGAAACGAATGTTCAGCCCTTTTGATGTCAGGTGGCGGGCTAATCCAAGGACGAGAGCGGATTTGCCGCTGAACGGCTCACAGGATCCGATCAGCAGTGTGTTGCTCATGCTGGAGATAGCCCGGCGTGTTCAGCAATTTAAAGGTCAAGCACCGTTGTGCTGTCATCGTTGATGTGGAAACGGGCTAACAGGTTCCGCCCAGGTGCTTGCCTCATCTCCAGATTCGAATCCATGACTAATCAGGCTTCTCCTGCTTCCGTCCGAATCGCATCCGGACATTGGGTTGGACGAAAAGTGGGAATTACCGGAGCTAATGGGGCTTTGGGACGGGCCTTGACGAAAGCTTTTCTCGCTGAGGGAGCGTGGGTCATTGCTTTGAGCCATAGCCAGCGGCCTCAATTTCAAGATTCAAGCCATGACGCACAAGAGTGGATCCCTTGGTCATGTGGCGAAGAAACTGAGCTCGAGCCTATTCTTCAAAATCTCGATGTTCTGGTCTTAAACCATGGCATCAACCCTGGGGGAGATCAGAGTCCAGTGACTCTCTCCAAAGTCCTTGAAGTGAATGCTCTCAGTCAATGGCGTCTGATTCAGCAATTCGAAAAAATTGCTGATCAAGAACAAAACCGCGAACCAGCACGAGAGCTTTGGGTGAATACGTCAGAAGCTGAGATTCAGCCTGCTCTTAGTCCTGGTTATGAATTGAGTAAAAGATTGATTGGGCAGCTCGTCAGCATGCGCTGGAGTGGTCGTGATTCCTCTCAACGCAAGACACTCCGGCTGCGCAAGCTGGTCCTTGGCCCATTTCGCTCCGACCTCAATCCATTAGGAATAATGTCGTCTGGATTTGTCTCCAGACAAGTGATCTGGCAAGCAGAGTTAGGAATAAAACTAATTATTGTCAGTCCTAATCCATTGACTTACGTCGTGATGCCAATCGTTGAACTAGCTCGAAAGGTCTACAACCTGGCTCTAACTATCAATTCCCCCGATCGGTGAGAATTTCGCATCCATCAGAAGTAACAACGATGGTGTGTTCCCATTGCGCTGAAAGATTGCCGTCTTTAGTAACAACGGTCCAGCGGTCTTTGAGGGTGCGACAAGCATTACTCCCGGCGTTGAGAATGGGTTCCACAGCAAGCGTCATGCCAGGACGCAGCTTTACATTTGGAAGAGCATCCGTCCGAAAATTAAAAACAGAGGGTTCTTCGTGGAGATTCCGGCCAACCCCATGGCCGGTGTAGTCCTCAACAACACTGAATTGATTGGCTAGAACGTGATCTTCAACAGCTCCTGCTATGTCAAGCAGCGTGTTGCCAGCTCGGATTTGAGCTAGTCCGGCCATTAATGATTCCTGAGCAACGCGACTGAGCTTTTGTGCCTCTTCCGAGACATCGCCCACGCAGATGGTGACGCAGCTGTCTCCGTGATAACCGTCGAAGTAAGCCCCAGTATCTACTTTGAGCAGATCGCCAGCATGAATAACCCGCTTGTTGCTGGGGATGCCATGAACAACTTCGTTATTGATACTTGCGCAGATGCTTGCGGGGAAACCGTGATAACCCATGAAGCTTGGAGTTGCTCCCATCTCCCGAATGCGGCGCTCAGCATGAGCATCAAGATCGCCAGTGGTTTGTCCTGGCTCTACCAATTCCATGATTTCGCGCAACACAGTGGCGACGATGGAGCTGGCTTTCTCCATGATTTTCAGCTCACGGGCTGATTTGATTTCCACACCACGTCGCTGCTGAATACGCGGACCTGTAGCGGTGACAGTTGAACCCTTTGTTGAAGCGAGGAGATCAGCGAACAAATTCATCTGGATTCGGCGTTACTAGTGTCAAGCCGTTAAAGCAACCCGCAGAAGCGGTCACTCTCTCGACAGTCTTCCTGTCACGCTATCAATTGCAATGGAGGGATCGACGGTGGCCCGCTTGTTGGTTCGCATTCGACAATTGCACCGCTGGATGGCTCCAGTGGTTCTGCTCCCCTTGCTGGTGACGGTTGGAACTGGTGTCAGCTACCGGTTGGCCAAAGACTGGGGAGGATTCAGTGGAGAGCAGGTGCACTGGTTAATGACCCTTCATGAAGGGGAGTGGCTGGGGCCTGTGCTTGAGCCTGTGGTGGTTCTTCTCAACGCTATAGGTCTGTTATGGATGCTTGGTACAGGAGCGTGGCTCCTTTTTCAAAACTTTCGAAAGCAATGGATTGCTTCTCGAAAGGAGGCCGGGGGTTAAGGTAGCTTTTTGGTGTGCAACTGAGGAGCTGGGATGGCGGCGGATCCAATAGAGACGTCTGTAGACGAAGCCAATGAGACACAGGGCAGTTCAACAGCTGTTGCTGAAAAATCGGCTGTGAAATCTGCATCTAAAATGAGTGCTTCCGCGTTGCTTCGAGAATTCGAAGACGCACAGCTAAAGAGCGATCTTCCTGAGATCTACGTAGGAGATACTGTTCGCGTCGGTGTTCGCATCAGCGAAGGCAATAAAGAGCGTGTTCAGCCCTACGAAGGTGTAGTGATCGCAAAGCGTCATGGAGGTCTGAACCAGACCATTACGGTGAGGCGTATTTTTCAAGGAATCGGCGTTGAAAGGGTTTTTATGCTTCACAGCCCTCAAGTTGCTTCAGTCAAAGTTGAGCGTCGCGGTAAAGTGAGACGAGCGAAGCTTTTTTATCTGCGGGAACGGGTGGGCAAGGCCACTCGCGTGAAGCAGCGCTTCGATCGCTGAGGCTTTGCTTCAACGAATTAATGCCGTCGTTTTCGATGGTTGAAGGGTTCATCGCCTTGCGCCGTTAGTTCAGTTGGTAGAACGCAGGTCTCCAAAACCTGATGTCGGGGGTTCAAGTCCTCCACGGCGCGTCCGATGACCCCTACATGCAGTTTTCCTGATTTAGAGAATGGAGTTGGATCTTCAACCTGGTGATGTGGTCAAAGTGCTTGAATCAGCCGCTCTCGGCTGGGTTCGTGCACGGGTGATTCGCGTCAAGTCCGGAGGACGAGTCGTCGTCCAAAGTGATCAAGGACGTGAATTCACGGCCCGAGGTAATCAAGTTCGTTTGATTGAACCGGCTGGCTTTCGCCCATAAGTCAAACTTTTGGCTTCCTTGCAAAAATTTTCCCTCCCTGGGAATTTTTTTGTGGAAGACTTGCATATGCCTTCAATCAAACCACGATGCGCATTTAAAAAATGTGTTTGAAGTTTCTGCTTCAAGTCACATGTCTGAGAATAAATTGATGATATAGCCACTCTCTATATTTGTTTCTAAATCTGTTTTCCAAGAACTTTCTATGCAGTAATCAGTCCTTCTGTTTTTGTAATGAGTTCCACTCCAGTAGAGAGGCAGACTTAATTTTGTTGTTTGAAGATACTGCCAAGCACCTGAAAATTTTGTTGATTGATTCGATCTAGCGTCCTGTACAACAACTCTGATCTTGAAGATTTCAGGCTAAATCCGCAGAAATAACTTGGTACCCTCGATTGTGTTGACGGACGGCATGCCGGTCGTTGATACTGACAAAGTCGCTTAAGCGGCACAGACACTCTTTGCGGGTACATCCCAAAATTGAGAAGTCTGGGACCGTAGTTCAACCGGTTAGAGCACCGCCCTGTCACGGCGGAAGTTGCGGGTTCGAATCCCGTCGGTCCCGTTTTCATTCTTCCGGCTTAGTGACGGTTCGTGTTCGTCTGGCTCCAAGCCCCACAGGAAAGCTTCATATCGGAACAGCTCGTACAGCTGTTTTTAATTGGTTGTTTTCTCGTCATCAAAAGGGAAAATTTTTACTGAGAATTGAGGACACTGATAAGGATCGATCCAAACCAGAATTCACACAAAACATTCTTGATGGATTGAGTTGGCTTGGTCTCGACTGGGATGACGAGCCGGTGATTCAGAGCGAACGGGTGGAGGAACATCGGCTGGCCATCAGCCAGTTGCTCGATCGAGGCCTCGCCTATCGCTGCTATGTAAGCGAGCAAGAATTAGATGTTATGCGTGAAGCCCAAAAGGCTTCAGGCCTGCCTCCGCGTTACGACAACCGCCACCGTTCCTTGACTAATGAACAGGAAGAGATTTATCAGGCGGAAGGACGAGAGGCTGTGATCCGCTTCCGAATTGAGGACGAGACAACCATTACCTGGACAGATATGGTTCGTGGTCCGATGCAATGGCGTGGGGCAGATCTTGGTGGTGACATGGTGATCGCTCGACGTGCTTCTGCTTCGTCGATTGGTGATCCTCTCTACAACCTCGTTGTGGTTGTTGATGACGCCGCCATGGCGATCACTCACGTCATTCGTGGTGAAGATCACATTGCGAATACGGCCAAGCAACTCTTGCTTTATCAGGCCTTGGAGTTGAGTAGCCCAACTTTCGCGCATACGCCTTTGATTCTCAATCCAGAGGGGCGAAAACTTTCCAAGCGCGATGGTGTGACTTCCATAAGTGATTTTCAGGCGATGGGCTACACCTCAGAAGCCTTAGCCAATTACATGACCCTGCTCGGGTGGTCGGTTCCAGAGGGAATGGACGAACAGTTCACTCTCCTTGAGGCAGCGCAGTGCTTCAGTTTTGATCGGGTCAATAAAGCAGGTGCCAAGTTCGATTGGGACAAGCTCAACTGGCTCAATGCTCAGCTCTTACATGGTTGGCCGTCACTAAAACTTCTCGAAGCTCTTGAGCCCCGCTGGCAGAGAGAGGGCTGGGTTGCAAAAGACCGTCTCTGGGCCAATGATCTTGCCATTTTGCTTGGACCATCGCTCACGTTGCTTGAGGACGGCGTGAACCAGGCAAGACCTTTCTTCGAAGAACCCGCCTTAGAAGACGATGCACTAAATCAACTGGAACAAGATGGGGCTCGCCCTGCGCTTCAGGCTCTTCTCTGCTCACTTGAGTTGAATGCGTGGGATGGCGTTGATGTTGAACTCGCCCAAACCTTGCTGAAAGAAGCATCGGCCTCTGCTGATGTGAAGAAGGGTATTTTGATGAAAAGTCTCAGGGCAGCTTTGCTTGGGAGGCTTCAGGGACCAGATCTAATTACCACTTGGGGACTATTGGCCAGGCTCGGAGACGATCGGAAGCGGTTGCGTCGATGTCTCTAAAGACGAGTCAGAGGTGGAGTCAAGCTCCTGGCTGGTAGCAATCAAGCCAAGCACTCGTGCCAATGGCTGCGCTGTTAAACCTTGAATTCCAACCGTCATCAAAATCGTAAGAAACACCAAACCTTGTAAGCGACCAGCTCCCAGAATTCCAGCCTGCTCGAGTCGAATTGCGAATAATGAGGCCACAGCTGCCGTCACGATCCCTCGGGGGGCAAGCCAAGCCAAGAACAAACGCTGGCGCCAAACCAAAGGCAAACCCACTGTTGCCACACTTACGGCCACAGGGCGCACAACAAGCATGAGTACTAAAACACAGCTCACACCGCCCCAACCGAGCGGGCTTAGCTCAGCCCACGACACGTCTGCTGCCAGTAAGGGAAACAACATAGTGATAGCAAGCGAGGCCAACTCTCGGATGAGCTCATCAAGCTTGCCTGCTTCTTCTGATGTCCTACGACCGACCACTACGCCTGCTGCAACGGACGCAGGTAGTCCCGATTCAGGAAGCAGCCATTCGGCGATTCCAAACATTAGGAACAACACCCCGAGTGTGAGCTGCAAGCGCAATCCGACTGCTTGAGAGGAATTCAGGCGTCGTAACCCCTCCGAGAGAAGCCAACCAACCGCAACACCAATCAGCACACCTCCTCCCAAACGTGCCAAAAGACCTTGGGCTAACTCACGCCAGCCGTGCAGATTGCCCAAGGCAAGTTCTAGGAGTAGCAACGCCAACACCGCTCCGATGGGCTCAAGCACAAGTCCTTCGGCCTCTAGTACGTCTCCTAGCGGATGGGCTAATCGGATCTGTTTCACGATCGGAGTCACTACTGTGGGCCCAGTGGCAAGAACGATGGCGCTAAAGACAGCCGCTAAAGACCAACTGAGGCCAGCAAGCCAGTGAGCAGCAAGGATTCCTGCTCCAAGAGAAATAAAAATCCTCAGAACTGAGATGCGAAGCACCGTGGCTTTGATCGTGTCTCCTGGGAGACGAAGGTTCAGACCTCCGTCAAACAACACAAGACTCACCAGGAGTCCGACGATCGTTTGAAGTCCCTGGCCTAGATCGAGAGGTTCAACGAGCCCCAATCCAGAGCGCCCTATGAGCAATCCCGATAGGAGAAGCAGAACGACACCAGGAAGATTGGATAGTGCTGCGAGCAATCGTGCCCCTGCCCCTGCAAAGACAGTGATGCCCCAGAGCAGCCCTAAACGCTCAGGCGTCATCGATCGAAGTGTATTGCGGTTCAACCCGCATGCCTATGACTGCATCCGGACGCACCACCAAGAATTCACCGTCTAAGTCATTCAGGGGGACATTGATAAAAGCCCCTTCAGCACTGGCGTTGACCAGGCCTTGATACCAATCCTGGAATTGATTAAGTGATGAGAAGTGCACCACTTCGCTCTGTCCACCAGACAGGTGAAGGGAGATCCGATACCGGCGCGGTGTGCGGTTCATCAGAGAACCGTACTGCCCAGGCACATCTCTGCACACTGGTTGGCAAGTAAAGAGGATGTCTGGGATAACCAGCCTTGGTCGTACCAGTCACAAACGGAGGGGGAAGATGTCCTCTTTGATCTCTGACTTGGTTCAACATTTTCAGTACAGCCTTATCACGTTTCATAAGCCCTCCACCGACTCCCCATCCCAGCCAGAGGTCCCAAGTGGTTTCTTGGGCCCATTGCTGAAACCATCTATTTAAGAACTGATCATTCTCTGCACCAATTGGTTCTGCGCATCGTCGAAGCACTAATGGGGAGGATGAGATGTGTGCAAACAGATTGAGAACCACAAGATGGTGGTACCCCCAGTGATGCGTGAACCCCATAAGACGTCGCAGGGTGGGGTCATCTCGTTTCCCATCTGCTCGAGAAGGATTCAACCCAACGAAGACCAGCACCCTCCTTTTCTTTCCTCTGCAAGGGTTTGCTTGAATCGGTCGTTGTAGAAACCAGCGATACCTACCGCAAAAACTGAATGCAGCGTCACCCTGACAAAAGTTCAAGGGCAGCTTCAAGAATCCGTCCACTCGCCTTGCCATCTCCAAAGGGATTCACGGCTTTCGCCATTGCGTTATAGGCATCAGTGTCGTCTAACAACAATGAGGCTTCACGTTCAATCGAAGCAGGATCCGTTCCTACAAGTCGGGCGGTGCCGGCTTCAACGGCTTCCGGTCGCTCGGTGGTTTCGCGTAGGACAAGGACTGGTTTGCCTAGTGCTGGTGCTTCTTCTTGTAATCCACCAGAGTCAGTGAGTAGAAGTTTGCAGCCCTTCATTGCTGCCACTAATCGGTCATAGTCCAGCGGCTCGGTCAGAACAACGCGAGGATGCGTCCCAAGCAATGCTTGTAAGGGTTCACGAACTGTGGGGTTGCGATGCAGAGGTAGAAGCAACACGGTGTCTGGATGGCTATTGAGAACACGGAGCATTCCATCCGCAATGTTGTTCAAGCGGTCTCCCCAATTTTCACGACGATGAACGGTGGCCAAAATTACCCTTTGGGTCTTCCACTCAATTGGTAGGTCGTTCAGCAATGGAGCGCGCTCTGACATCCTGAGCAAGGCATCAATCACAGTGTTGCCTGTGAGCAGCACACGTCCAACAACCCCAGAGGATTGAAGGTTTGCTTCTGATTGCTTGGTGGGAGCAAAATGAAGCTGAGTCACTTGAGAAATCAAGCGTCGATTGGCTTCCTCTGGGAAAGGATCGAGAAGATTGTCTGTGCGCAGGCCAGCCTCAACGTGACCCACTGGAATTTGCTCATAGAACGCTGAAAGAGCAGCAGCGAAAGCAGTAGTTGTATCTCCTTGTACCAGGACAAGATTTGGAGGGAAGGCTTGGAAGTCATCACGCAAGCCCTGAAGTGCAGAACAGGTCACATGGGTAAGCGTTTGTCGTGGTGCCATCAGATTGAGATCAAGATTGGCCGTCAAGCCAAACAAATCCATCACTTGAGACACCATTTCCCTGTGCTGACCGGTCAACACCACTCGAGTTTCAATCGCCTGACAGGCGCGGAATTCTTGGATCACAGGCGCCAATTTGATGGCCTCAGGCCGGGTGCCCAGGACGATCGTCACGCGTGGCAGGCGGGCCATAACCATCGATATTGTCATTTGATCTTACGGGCCATGTCCCTCGAAGGCCCTTGCTTTGACTTGCTAGATGAGAAAGCATCGCGAACCTGTATGAAGCCTTCCATTTCACTATGAGTCAGCCGGTTTTCCCCCCTGGCGTCCCAGCGCGTCCAACGGCCGCCCAATCTTTCGCTACGGAGCCTTCGGCTTCAGTGACTCCGTCCTTGGAGCAGCTCGTTCGCATCGCCTATGAACAAGGGCATTCCGATGTCCATCTTGGGATTGGAGAGAGTCCAAGATTTCGATCGCGCGGTGAGATTGTTTGTTCGGAATGGTCTCCCACGGAACCAAACGAGTTTCAAAACTGGCTCGGGCTGTTGCTGACCCCACAGCAAATTGATCATTTTAGGCAGTTCAAAGAGTTTGATGGTTCTTATGCCTTCTCTTTTGTAAGGGTGCGAATCAACCTGTTTGATGCTCTTCGTGGTGCGGCGCTTGTGTTGCGTTTGATCCCTCAAAAGATCCTTTCGATTGAGGAGCTGAAGCTTCCTCAGGTTCTTCAGAATCTTTGCTCTCAACCCAAAGGATTGCTGCTTGTGACCGGTCCAACCGGCTCAGGCAAGAGCACCACATTGGCTGCAATGATTGATTGGATTAATCGCAACCAAAGCAAACATATCCTCACGATTGAAGATCCCATTGAATTTGTGCATGAAAGCCATCAGTCTCTCGTCCGACAGCGTGAGGTAGGACGCCACACTCTCCAATTTCATAAAGCATTAAGAGCATCGCTTCGTGAAGATCCTGATGTGATTTTGGTTGGCGAAATTCGTGATAAGGAAACTCTTACTACAGCCATGGAAGCTGCACAGACTGGGCATTTAGTTTTAGGAACCCTTCACACAAATTCTGCTGTTAAGACGGTTGAACGGGTAATAGGGATGTATCAACCAGATGAACAAGATAATATTTGCAATCTATTATCAGAATCTTTAACAGGAGTAATTTCTCAGGGTCTTATAAAAACTAACGATGGAAATCGAAAAGCGTTTCTTGATATTTTAATCAATACTGACGCGTGTAAGGATTATTTACAGAGAGGTAAATTAGACGAAGTCGAAGAAATTATGAAAAGAAGCGAATTTGATGGAATGATAACTGCTAATCAATCTCTGCAAAATTTAGTTGAATCTGGAGAAGTTGCTGGTGAGAATGCGCTAATGCTTAGTTCTCGTCCTAATGAGTTGGCTCAGGCTTTAAGAGGCCTAAGTTAGATATGCTTATCCAGCGTTATTAAACATTCTAACGATGAAAAGTGTGATCATGCTTATAGATAGTCCCAGCATTGCGAGCCGTCCATTCCAAATTTCGGCCTGAGGAGTAAACCCACGCTTCCAGGCATTTAATTCAACAGGATCAATCGGTTCTGCAGCTACACGTTGTTGGATATCAGTTTTGGCAGCCATTTAATGGATTTCAAGGAAAACCACCATATGAGAATAAATTTAAAATGGTGGATTTGAGCCATAAAGGCTTAATGATTTCTCTAATGGCCAGCGTGCTGAGACCCCTAACTGCAGCGAACTGGCTTCCACTCCACTTGAAAGACGACGCAATGCAGCTACGGCAACCATTGCGGCATTGTCTGTGCAATACGCCAGAGGGGCTATGTGTACCGAAATCCCCCGGGCCTGCCCTTCGTCTTGCATCTGTGAACGCAAGCGTTGGTTGGCTGCAACCCCACCAACCATCACTAAGTGATCAATGCCCTGATCAAGACAGCAGCGCAGGCTGCGCTCCACCAACACATCGGCCACGATCTGTTCAAAGCTGGCAGCCAGATCAGCTACAGGAAGATCGTCCGGCTCGCTTTCAAGCATTTGCACCTGCCGAAGCATTGCAGTTTTTAAGCCGCTAAATGAAAAGTCGTAGGGGTAGAAGCCACCTTCTGGTTTTGAGACGCGCCCCTTCGGTAGTACAAATCGTTTGGAATCACCATGAACGGCTAGGGACTGAATCGCTGGTCCTCCCGGGTAGCCCAAACCAATCAAGCGAGCAACTTTGTCGAAGGCTTCGCCTGCAGCGTCGTCATGGCTTCGGCCCAATCGCACCATTTCTCCACTTCGATCCACTCGGATCAGTTCGGTGTGTCCACCACTTACAAGTAGAACGATGTAAGGAGCCCGAGGTGGGCTGCTAGCTAAGAAAACAGAGGCGAGATGTGCTTCGAGATGGTGCACCGCAAGAAATGGTTTCTGATGCAATGCGGCCAACGTTCGTCCTGTGATTGAGCCAACCATTAAGGCTCCAACAAGTCCAGGAGCCACTGTTGCCGCAACGGCATCGAGGTCGGAGGCCATGACACCAGAGTCCTCAAGGGCTTGCTCTACAAGGTTCGGCAAAGCTTCGACATGACGGCGCGAGGCGATCTCAGGAACGACCCCACCCCATCTGGCATGTTCCTCAACCTGGGAGGCGATCCCGTGAGACAAAACAGTTAGGGAGTCGCCTTCCTGGCAGAGCACCGCCGCGGCTGACTCGTCACAACTTGTTTCGAGGGCAAGCACTGTGGGCATGAAGATGGAGGGGACTCCCCTACTGTCCTGAAGTGACATCCTGCCGCTTTGGGGCAGGCTCAACAGGAAACGTTCCGATGCGTCGTCTTTTCGCTTTTGCGCTCTCGGCCCTGCTGGTGTTCGGCTTTGCCCCCGTCGCCAACGCTGATGTAGCTGGTCTGACACCCTGCGCCGAAAGTCCCCGTTTTCAACAGCGTGCAAGCGCTGCCTCCACGCCTCAAGCAAAGGCTCGTTTCGAGATGTATAGCGAGGCTGTCTGTGGAGAAGATGGACTACCTCACTTGATTGTGGATGGCCGTTGGGACCATGCAGGTGACTTTGTCTTCCCAGGCTTGATGTTCCTCTACGTGGCTGGTTGCATTGGTTGGGCTGGTCGTGAGTACCTAAAAGGCACTCGAGGCACCAAAGAGCAATACACCAAAGAGATTCAGATCGATGTATCTCTTGCCCTCAAGTCTTTAATGGCATCCGCTACTTGGCCTGTAGCCGCTATTGGCGAACTCACAAGCGGCAAATTGCTGGAAAGCGATGAGAATGTGACAGTTTCTCCTCGTTGAATTCGTCTCAAGTTGTATTTCCCCTCTCTCACGATGAAGAAATTTCTAACCACTGCCCCAGTTGTTGCTGCGATTTGGTTCACTCTCACAGCTGGAATTCTGATCGAGTGGAACCGCTTTTTCCCTGATCTCCTATTTCACCCGATGGGATGAATTTTCAACAAACAGCTAAATAAAAAAAGGGGGGCAATGCCCTCTTTTTTTTGTTCAGGAGACATGCAGTCTCATCAGTTGTTCCAACTCAGCTAACGCTGATTCAAGATCGTCATTGACGATGACAGCATCGAATTCTTCTTGAGCCGCCATTTCATCTTGAGCCCTTCTCAATCGTCGCTGTATCGCCTCCTCCTCTTCAGTTCCTCGGCACCGAATTCTTTGCTCAAGTTCTTTGAAACTTGGAGGAGCTACAAAAATTTGAAAAGCCTCTGGAAGGCTTCTCCTGACTTGTCGGGCGCCCTCCAATTCAATTTCAAGAAGCACTGGAATTCCATTGCCGATTCTCTCATCGATTGGTTGACGAGGGGTGCCATAACAGTTTCCTGCAAATTCAGCCCATTCCAGCAATCCTCCGCTTTGGACCAATTCATTGAACCGTTCTTGGGAATGGAAAAAGTAGTGAATTCCATTGACTTCTCCACTACGCGGAGCTCGGGTTGTGGCAGAAATCGACAGCCACAACTCTGGGTGACGTTCTCTTAATCGAGCGACCAAGGTTCCCTTACCGACGCCACTTGGACCGGTTAGCACCGTGGGCCTGGCAATCGATACATCAGGAGCCATACGTTGCTTGAGACTGCGTCACAGGGTAGGAAGGCTTTCTGTTCAGCCTGTTGTGTCAGGCAAACCATGTGGTCAGCCAAAGCCCTCAAGTGATGGATCTCACCAGCCTTAGGGCTGTGTTGGCGGATTTACGCCTTCGGTTGCTACCGAGCCGGTTCGAAAAAGCTCAACAGCCAGATTCTCAGACCCTTCAACTCGGGTTCCGCACTTTGGAAGGAATGATTTGGCTGGAACTGAGTTGGAAAGCTGAAGTCCCGAGGTTGGTTGAAATTTCTGCGCCTCCGAAGCAGGGAGCCGGCAGCACGCTTGCACAACAGATTCAGCACGGCCTTCGTCAACTCGCACTTACTGATCTCAGACAAGAAGGGTTTGAACGGGTCGTCCAATTTCAGTTGGCTCCACGACCAGGTCAGCCTCCTCAGCGCACGTTGGTGCTCGAACTTATGGGACGGCATAGCAATCTGCTGCTGCTCGATGAGCGTCAACGCATCACTGCGATCGCGCGACAAGTGCGCACGCATCAGTCGCGAGTAAGGCCCATTGGCACAGGTGATGCATACGTTTCCCCTCCAGCGCTCCAGGGTGTTGCTCCCAAACTGGATGAGCCTCAGCATCGTTGGAGGGAGAGGTTAGAGCTTCTGCCCTTAAGCCTGGAAAAGGCAATGCGCAGCGCCTATCAAGGGATCAGTCCGGTGCTTGCGAAGCATTTGGCTGGTGGTCAAGAAGACCGTGCCAAATCGCTACTTGCTAAAAACGTCCATGGGCTCAGTGACCAGGAGTGGGAGACCTTGTACCAGCGCTGGAAGCGCTGGTTGGAGACCCTTGAGACAAAAGAATTCAAGCTGCATTTTGATGGGCCCAATTCCTATCGCGTTTGGGAGCCTGATTTGGCTTTCAGGTCTGGAGATGAGTCGGCAGTTGAACGCCTGAAAAGTGGCCAGCCTCTGAGCTTGCTCTTGGGTGAGTACTACGCGACGGTCCTTAAACGTCAGGATTTGAATCGAGCCGTTCAGGATTTGCAGAAGCAGCTCAACCAATTGAGGCAGCGCGAAGAAGCTTTATTGGCAGAGCAGAGGTCTGGTCTTGAGGCGACGGCAGGTGCGGATCAGCTGCAACAGCAGGGTGATGGGTTGTTATGTCAACCGAGACCAAATCGGGAAACGATTGAGCAAGCACAAAAGTTGTACGGCAGGGCTCGGAAACTGAGACGTGCCATTCCGGCGCTGGAAGAACGGCTTGAGCATCACGAACGTCGACTCTCGCTTCTTGAAGGAAGTGAAAGCTTCCTCGAAGAGCTGATCGGTGCGGACTGGGATGGATTAGAAGAGCGAACCAAATGTCTTCTTGATTTACGAGAGGAATTGGACGATCTGTTGTCCCCAAAACGACTCCGTCGCCGCCGCCGCCAGGGATCGCGTCGAGTTAATCCACAGCCGCTTGAGATCCGTAGCCCGGCGGGACTTTTGATTCAAGTGGGTCGAAATCATCGTCAAAACGACTGGATCAGCCTTCGGCAAGCGCGACCTGGTGATCTTTGGTTTCATGCCCAGGAATGTCCTGGCAGCCATGTTGTTTTGAAGGCATCAGCTGGTTTTGCTGAGGATGACGATCTCACCCTTGCCGCTGACCTCGCTGCATGGTTTAGCCGTGCGAAAAGGAATGGCCGTGTGGCTGTGGTTAGAGCTCGTGTAGAGAATCTTCAACGGATCTCTGGAGCAGCTCCAGGCACTGTGCAACACAGAGATGGTGATGTCGTTTGGGCCCAGCCAGATCGAGCAAGACAGCGACTGCTAGCAGGAAAGCTCTTAGCCTGACGAAAGAGAATGTCAGTCGATCTGATCCCTCCCGAGCCGAACCCAAAAACAGTGCTACCCCCTCCTGAACCGATTCGGGTGGAATCTCAGCCTGGGATCCCTCCCAATGATGTGGAGATGTCTTTGGTTGATCATCTAGAGGAGCTTCGCCAGCGCGTATTTAGGAGCCTTATAGCCGTTGTCATCGGGGCATTGGCATGTCTTCTCGCTGTGAAACCGTTGGTGAGATTGTTGGAGGAGCCCGCCGGATCAATCCGATTCCTTCAGTTGGCGCCTGGTGAATTTCTGTTTGTTTCGTTCAAAGTCGCTGGCTACGCAGGACTTACCTTGGCAATTCCTTACGTCTTGTATCAAGGCTTGGCTTTCGTTTTGCCAGGCCTCACGCGTAACGAGCGTCGTCTTATTGCCCCTGCAGTTGCCGGTTCCGCAGTGCTGTTTTTTGCTGGGATTGCTTTTTCCTGGTGGGCCCTTATCCCAGCGGCCCTTGGCTTTCTCGTGAGCTATGGAGCTGATGTGGTCGAACCAATTTGGTCGATCGAGCGCTACCTCGATTTTGTTCTACTGCTGATGCTTTCCACTGGACTGGCGTTTCAGTTACCGGTCCTGCAATTGTTGCTTGGCTTGTTTGGCTTGGTTCGTTGGAAGCAGATGCTCTCGGCCTGGCGTTGGGTTGTGTTGATTGCCGCGCTGGCGGGAGCTGTGCTGACCCCGTCGACTGATCCGATCACGATGTCGTTGTTGGCCGTCGCCATTACAGGGTTATTTCTTTTTGGAGTTGTTCTCGTTGCGGCGGTGGAACGGTTCAGACCAGAAACTCCCCCAGACGCCCCTCCCCCTGCAGCTGCAGGCTGAGGGCTTTCCCAAGTCGAGGACGGTCTCGAGTGTCGTTCAACCACGAACGCACTTCACCCGCTTGGCCTAACCGATTCACGACGTCAACCACTTGGGCTAGAT
>QCUL01000029.1 GCA_003210755.1 Synechococcus sp. AG-679-C18 | reverse complement strand
TTGACGAACCTTGGTCAGCGCCAGAATCATCCCGGACAAGTCATGCGGCCATGGCGTCTCCCATGGCATCGCCTCACGACAAGCAGGTTCTCCCCCTCCATCAAGGCCCACTTCCGTCCCGTAATACAAACAGGTAGCTCCCGGCTGAAGCATCAACATCAGCAACGCCAAGGTCAAAGCAGAAACATCACCTTTAAGAGTGTTCAGCGCTCGCGGCACATCGTGGCTGTCGAGCAGGTTCAGTTGGGAGCGATTCACTTCCGATGCATACCAACCCTGGGTCTCAGACCAGGTCTTCAGCAATTCCGATGTATCCAAAGGCCGCAAGGGATACATCGGATTGCGATAGCTACGGCGCAATCGAGAGCCCGCTACCCAGCAAAGGCTGCTCCAGCCCATGCGGTAATTCATTACTCCATCGAAATGCTGACCCTGCAGCCAAGGACGGGCATCGCCCCAAATTTCTCCCACGATCCAGGCTTCAGGGTTCACCTCCTTCACCATGCGCCGAAACTCCACCCAAAAGGCAGCAGGGACCTCATCCGGAACATCCAAACGCCAACCATCAATTCCCCGTTCCAACCAGTGTTTCCCTACGGACAACAGGAAGTCCCTCACGGCCGGATGGTCATGGTTGAACTTTGGTAGAGCGGGATCGTTCCACCAACAGCTGTAACCACACACTTGGCCCTTGCGCGGATAGGGCCGAAGCGGCCACTGCTGCACATGGAACCATTCCAGATACGGGGAGCGCTCACCGTTTTCCAGCACATGATGAAAGGCCCAAAAGCCCCGTCCGCAATGGTTAAATACCCCATCCAGGATCAAGCGCATGCCGCGTTGATGCACTGCCGAAATCAAGGCGTCAAGAGCAGTATTCCCTCCTAGAAGTGGATCCACCTCGAAGTAGTCGTACGCGTGATAGCGATGATTAACTGCCGAACTGAACACAGGCGTGAGATAGAGACAGGTCACTCCCAATCGCTGAAGATGGTCCAGACCATCGATCACGCCATAGAGATCACCCCCCTGAAACCCCTGCTCTGCAGGGTCCGTACCCCAAGGCTGCAGTGAAAGTCCCCGCTGTGCAATGACCCTGCCGCTGCGGCGAAAACGATCAGGGAATACCTGATACACAATCGCCTCACCAGCCCAAGAGGGAAACTGGCCGATCCCTTGTGTCTTCGCCATTCCTTTGCAGGCCTCTGATCCCATCGCTAGCAAGTAGGAAAAGAGAAAGCCATGGCAGCCCCGCCCCTTCTGCTGGCACTAGATCAAGGCACAAGCAGCTCACGCGCCGCTTTGTTCGATATAGACGGCTGCCCTGTAGCCAGCGCCTCGGCTCCACTGGAGATTCACTATCCCAATGATGGCTGGGTTGAGCAAAATGCAATAGATATCTGGGAGAGCCAACGCCTAGCGATGAGTCGCCTTGAGCAGAAGATCACTTCGGAGCAGCGGCAGGCTGTGATCAGCTGCGGCATCACCAACCAGCGAGAAACAACCACGCTCTGGAAACGAAGCGATAGCAGCCCATGTGGCCCTGCACTTGTCTGGCAGGACGGCCGGACCGCCGATCTCTGTCAGCAATGGAAGAAGAGCGGTCTCGAAACGAGCTGGAGAGCTCAAACAGGCCTAATGCTTGACCCCTATTTCAGCGCGAGCAAAATTCGTTGGCTTCTTGACCATGAGCCCGCTGCAAGCACTGCTGCGGCCCAGGGTGATCTCTGCTTCGGCACAGTCGAGAGCTGGCTGCTTTGGCAGCTCAGTGGCGGCAAGGTTCATGCGTCTGATATGAGCAATGCCAGTCGCACCTTGCTCATGGATCTAGAGCGGCGGGACTGGATCGATGAAGCCTGCGCTGAAATTGGGCTGCCCAAAGATGCTCTACCCGACCTCAAGCCATGCCGCGGTGATTTTGGAGTAATTCAGGCAGGCCTGCCCTTCGCTGGCGTGCCGATTCAAGCCTTGCTCGGAGACCAGCAGGCGGCAACATTAGGGCAACTTTGTCTGGAGCCAGGAGAGGGAAAATGCACCTACGGAACAGGCGCTTTCCTTGTAGTAAATACAGGCCATTCGATCCGTTATTCCGATGCTGGTCTGCTGAGCACCCTGGGCTGGACCGATGAGCACGGCACGCCAACCTATTGCTTAGAGGGAAGTTTATTTAACGCTGGAACCGTCGTGCAATGGCTGCGAGACGGCTTAGGAATCATTGATAACGCCGAGGACGTGAATCCGATCGCTCAGGAAGTAGAGAACGCCGCCGGAGTCATGCTTGTTCCAGCTTTCACAGGATGGGGCACGCCACACTGGGATCCCAATGCTCGTGGAGTTTTAATTGGTCTCACCCGTGACACTTGCCGAGGCCATATCGCAAGAGCTGCATTGGAGGGAATTGCGCTGTCCGTTGCCAGTCTTGTGGAGTTAACTGAGCAAGCCATGGAGCAAAAGCTCGGCGAGCTCGCCGTTGATGGTGGAGCTGCAGCTTCCGACCTTCTCCTGCAGGCTCAAGCAGATAGCACCGGCCTAGGGGTGCGACGCCCCGCCCATCTCGAAAGCACAGCCCGCGGAGTTGCTTTGCTCGCCGGTTTGCAAGCAGGCGCCATTTCAGACCTCAAGGATTTAGTACCGAATCGAACGAAAGACTCCACGATGTTCAAGCCAAAAAAAACGCAGGACCAACGTCAACGCTGGCGACAGCGATGGGACGACGCTGTAAGCAGGAGCCTTCACTGGAATGGTTGATCAACGTTTTGACCTTGTTGTCATTGGTGGCGGCGCCAGTGGATGCAGCGTGGCTTATGAAGCGGTCCGTCGCGGCCTGAGGGTTGCGCTACTTGAGGGGCATGACCTCGGGAGCGGCACCAGCTGCCGGAGCACCAAGCTGCTGCACGGAGGGGTTCGTTATTTAGAACTTGCTTTTAAAACAGCTGACTTAGCTCAATTGCGTTTGGTTCGAGAAGCATTACTCGAGAGGGGGCACTGGTTGAAAAATGCCCCTTTTTTGGCACAACGCCTCGAACTCGCCCTGCCAAGCGACAGTCCAATAGGCCAGGCCTACTACCGCATCGGCCTTGGGCTCTATGACGCCCTATCAGGTCGTGCAGGGATTGGTAGCAGTCGCCTGCTCTCATCCAACCAAATAAGGCAAGCACTTCCTCTCCTTCGTCCCGAAGTTCAACGAGGGGTCGCCTATTGCGATGGGCAGTTCGATGACGCCCGCCTCAATCTGCTGCTTGCACTCACAGCTGAACGCGCCGGTGCCATTATTCGCACGCGTACCAAGGTTCTGGAGCTGGAACGCGACGGCAGTGGTCAGATCCGTGCCGCCATCAGCAAAAACGCCAAGGGGGAGCAAGAACGTTGGGAGGCGAGGGCCTTTGTCAATGCCACTGGGATCCACGCTGATGCCATCCGGCGGATGGCAGATCCCAACTGCACGGAACGCATGCTCACGAGCAGAGGAATTCATCTTGTTTTAAAAGCTGACCTCTGCCCTCAGGGGCTAGGCCTACTTTTGCCATCCACCGATGATGGGCGCGTTTTGTTCATGTTGCCATTCTTCGGGCGCACCCTGGTTGGAACAACAGACACCCCCTGCCCGCAAGCCAACGCTGCAGTTCCATCCGAGGACGAACAGGCGTACTTAATTAGTTACATAAGACGTTGGTTCCCAAGTCTTGGCAACCCTGATGTAGGGAGCTGCTGGGCTGGAGGACGGCCGCTTCTCAAGCCAGCAGGTGCTGATGTCAAAACCAGCCGAGTCGTTCGGGAGCACGAAGTGGAGACCCTCAACAGTGGACTCATCAGCGTGATGGGGGGCAAATGGACCACCTGCAGACCGATGGCGATCGACACTCTCAATGCGGTGGAAAAGCATATGGGTATCCAATTGCCAGAACCATCTGTTTTGCCGCTCATCGGCTCTGATCAGGATCCCAAACAAACTCCTTCTTTGCTCTTAGAGCAGGTCAAAGCGCTGGAACGTCTCTTACCAGAAACAACATTGCGAGATCAACAGCTTGCCCACTTGCAAGCAAGTTTCGGTTTGGAGGCGGCTGCCTTAGTAGCCAGCTGGAGCGAAAGCGATCGCCAACCTCTAAGCAACATCATCCCCGTATGCAGAGGTGAACTTCGCCATGCAATTAGCGCTGAGCACGCTCGTACTGCAACGGATGTACTCGCCCGTCGTTGCCGATTAGCGATGGTGGATCAAGCCGAAGCGGAACGTCTCCTTCCTCAAGTTCAAGCCCTTCTTCAGGAGGAGGGCGTGGATGCGGCCTTGTCTTCAGAAGTTTCGGAGCTCAACCTGTCGTGCTGAACCACGGCGTCCACGCCGACGCTGTCGTTTTCTTCAACCTCACCGATCAACCACCAACTGAATCCATGAGCAGCGAGATAGACAAACCAATCGGCATCTGCAGGAGGGAAGTCACACCCCCAAAGCACCTCACGCGTTCGTTCTCCTGACCATCGACTGAGGTCAAGACGGAACGATGCTCCAGCTGCGGAGAGATTGGCCGCCACCATCACAGTCATGGTGGAGTTCGTACGGACGTAAACAATGACCCCAGGGTGGGCGCATTCCAACAGTTCAAAATCTCCATTCCTCAATGCAGGAAGAAGTTTGCGGCAGGTGAGCATGCGCCGATGCCAATTCAGAAGCGACCCAGGCAGCTGCTTCTGAACCTCCACATTCACCACCCGATAGTCGTACCCAGGAGCAGTGATAGGTGGCAGCACAAGAAGAGGATCTGGAGCCGTCGAGAACCCGCCGTTTCGTCCTGGAGTCCAGGCCATGGGAGTGCGGTTCGGATCACGGTCCCGCAAGCCTGGCCAATCCCCCATCCCAAGCTCGTCGCCGTAGTAAAGGCATGGAAGACCAGGAAGGCTGTAGAGCAAAGCATGCATCACCCGGTTAGAACCAGGATCACCATTGAGCAGAGGCGCAAGACGCCGGTTAATCCCCCAGTTCAGCCAATGTCCTTGTCCTTGATGCAATCCGGCACGGATGGTTTGGATCACATCCTCAGGAACCAAGTGACCGTCTCCAAGCCACAGCTCATCGTGATTGCGTAGTGGCAAGGCCCATCGACAACCACCAACAGCGTTCTGAGCCGCCTGCAAGCAATGGCGCAAGTCCTCAACGGTTCCGCTGGCAATCGAAGCGAAAAGATGAGCCGTTAGGGCAAAGTTGAAAGCTCCGTGCAGTTCATCATCCGCCAGATATGGAGCCGCCTCCTCCACCGGCTGGATCGCTTCAGCGAGGAGCAAAACATCTTTGCCATGGCTATCAACTCTTGCGCGCAAGCGCTTTAGAAATTCATGGGTTTCAGGCAACCCTTCGCAACGTGATCCCTCGGATTCACATAGAAACGGCACCGCATCAAGTCTGAAGCCATCCACGCCTCTCTCAATCCAAAAATCCACCACATTGAGCATTTCCTCCTGCACCACCGGGCTGTCGTAATTGAGGTCTGGTTGATGACGCAAAAAGCGGTGAAGGTAGTACTGCTGAGCCACCTCATCCCATTCCCAGTTCGAAGATTCGAAATGGCGGAATAAAACTGGTGCTTCTGAGTAGCGCTTGGGATCATCACTCCAGACATATAAGTCTCTTTCAGGACTCCCCTCTGGCGCCCAACGGGCACGCTGAAACCAAGGATGCAAGGTGCTGGTGTGATTCAGAACCAAGTCCAAAACCACCTTGATCCCTTGAGAGTGCGCAGCAATCAAAACCCGATGAAAGGCCGCCAAATCCCCCAGCTCTGGATGGATGGACTTGAAATCAGTGATGTCGTAACCACCGTCTTGGAGCGGTGATGGATAGATCGGGGTGAGCCAGATCGCTTCCACTCCCAGCCAGCGGAGATAAGGCAGGCGATTAGCCAAGCCCTGCAAGTCGCCGATTCCATCACCATTGCCGTCGGCATAGCTGCGAACAATCAGCTGATAGATGACGGCACCGTTCCACCACGGCTGCTGCTTAGTCATCACGCCGGCACCATTCCATCTTGTACTAACCCCGATCGGCTGCGACGTCATCCCCTCCTTCGCGATCGTCTAATAAGGACTGCGAGCATGCACTGACATCTGATGCCCTCTGATGGTCAGCTCCTGCTCCAGCGATACCTTTCAAGTTGCTGATTTAGAAACCCTTCGCTCAGTGGTGATTTCGGGTCTGAGCCGACCAGAAGCTTGGAGGAGGCTCCAATTAAAGCGATTAAGCGACCTGCTCGATCAGCATGAAGAAGACATTCTTCATGCCCTTCATATCGACCTCGCCAAGCCTGCGCTGGAGGGGATGGTTGAAATCGTCGCTTTGCTTCAAGAACTAAAAGTCACGAAGCGGCGCCTCAAGTCTTGGATGCGACCCCGCCGCATTCCCGTACCGATCACTCAACGCCCAGGACGAGCTGAACTGATTCGAGAGCCACTGGGGTGTGTGCTCGTGATCGGTCCGTGGAACTACCCGTTCATGTTGACGATTCAGCCTCTGATCAATGCCCTCGCTGCTGGTAATACAGCTGTGTTGAAACCTTCAGAGCATGCACCTGCCACCGCAGCCTTGATCACACACCTGATCTCTGACGCTTTTCCAGGTGATGTGGTGCGAGTGATCAATGGGGATGGATCCACTGCAGCATCTCTAGTGGATCTTGGCTTTGACCACATTTTTTTCACCGGTGGTGGAAGGATTGGAGCCAAGGTGCTAGCCGGAGCCGCCCGTCATCTCACTCCAGTGACGCTGGAGTTAGGAGGAAAAAATCCAGCAGTTGTGCTTGATGGTGCTGACCTTGCGGTGACAGCCAGGCGCTTGATTTGGGGGAAAGGCTTGAATGCAGGACAAACCTGCATCGCACCAGACCACTTACTCGTTCAGAGCAGTATCCGTAAGCACCTTTTGCATGCCCTCTCAGAAGAGCGCCGCAATCTCTACGGAGATGATCCTCTGGCCTCTGCCGATCTGGGCTCTCTTATCCACGATCAGCATTACAACCATCTGGAAAGTCTTTTGGAAGCTGCTCGGGAAGACGACCGTATTCTTCTGGGTGGGGAATGCGAGCGAAAAGTCCGCAAGATCGCTCCAACCCTTATTGAGGTCAAGAGTGACGAAGATCCCTTAATGGCTGAAGAACTCTTCGGACCATTGTTGCCATTGATTGAGGTGGATGATCTGAGTTGCGCCATCAAACGCATCCAAAAACAAGACAAACCTCTCGCGATCTACCTCTTTGGTGGTACTGACAACGATCAAAACATCCTCCTGCAGAACACCAGCTCAGGTGGGGTTTGCTTCAACGACGTGGTGATGCAAGCTGGTGTTCCGGAGCTGCCATTCGGTGGCATAGGTCCAAGTGGAATGGGCAGTTATCACGGCGAAGCAGGATTTCGCACCTTCTCTCACGAACGCGCAGTGCTGAGAAGGCCTTTTTTTCTCGATCCACGTCTCCGCTATCCCCCCTACAAGTTGAGTCCTGCTTTGTTACGCCGTCTAATTGGCTGAATTATTTGCAAATCAATCACAACAAGGGACTGGCGAGTTGAGCCAGGCACCTTATCTTTCGTCCAGCCCAAAGAGCCGCATGCGAAACATTGTTGCCGCCGCCTTAACCCTGACGGCATTGATGCCGCTGCATGCCGTCGCTGCGTCGGTCACCGTGAAGCCCGGTGACACCATCTCTGATCTCGCTGACCGATATGGCGTTTCCGTTGGGAGCCTGCTGAGAATCAATGGAATCAGTAATTCCAATCACGTGGAAGCTGGTCAAACCCTGCAATTACCAAGTGGTGCCAGAGGAGTTGTCAGTACTGGGAGAGGACGTCATACCGTTCAAAGGGGAGACACACTGGGTGGAATTGCAGCTCGTTATCAAGTCAGCGAGCGCAATTTGATCGTCATTAACAGTCTTCAGTCCGCAGATCACGTGGAGGTTGGGCAGACCCTTAAATTGCCTACAACAGCTGTTTTACCCAAGCCCAAGCCAGTCGCAAAGGCCAAGCCCACGCCGATTAACGCCAATCCAAACGCCACATCCCACACGGTCGCGAGTGGTCAGACATTGACCCAGATAGCTCGCGCCTATGAGATTCCGGTGGCCTCCTTGATCGATCTCAACACCATCAATGATCCCGACAAGGTGACGGTGGGAACTAAGCTGATGCTCCGAGTCATCAATAAAAATTCTGAGAAGGAATTAGCCCGAGATAGTGCCACAAAGGCTGTGTCAGTCGAGGCCTCCACTGCGTTTCAATCAAAACCTGTCAGGGCTCAAAAGCAGAAGCCGGTTTCACAACGACCCGCCATCCAGACCACTTCGACTCCGAGAGTGAAGCAGTCTCCAAAGCCTGTTCTTACAGCAACGGCCACCAAACCTGCAAAAACCGTTCAGGCCAAGCCAGCTTCATGGCGGACCTATGGACCTCTCCAAGTGGACTGGAGCAACTGGCAATCCATGGGCGGAAGCATGGTCGCCCCAACCCTGAACAGAGATGGAAAACCTCTTTATGTGGCTGTGAACTGCTCTGCCCGCAAAATCAATGTGACCAGTTCAGAGGGTGCCTGGAAGAGTTGGATTGCGCCCCAGACCAACTTCGAAAAGGACTTAGTCACGGATCGCTGCAAGGCGGCATAGATCAAGTCAATTGATTCAAGCCGAATAATGCAGAGGCCAAGGTGACTGTAGAAATTGTCTTCCGCTATCCCTTAGGGACAGGCGCTGGACTCCGTCATTGCTCTCATGGATAAGCTCCTCTTGCACAAGCCTGCGAACAAGCCAACCCCAGCGATCTTCGCTTCCATTAATTTCGCGTAACCGCTCGATCAGACAGCGAATATCGTCTCCGCGTCCGGTATCGATCACCTCCAACAGTTCTTGGGCGCGATCAGACCAATCCTTCGGAACCAATTCAGCCAAGCAGCGATCACAACGGCCGCAAGGAGCAGTCAGCTCTCCAACTGACAACAAAAGAGCTTGCTCTCGGCAAAGCTCCCCTTCTGCTATCGCTTCCATTCGTCGCAATTGCTGCTGAGCCAGCTCCACTCGCCTTAAATCGTCGATAGAAGCCTTTGGTTCTTCCCCTCGTCTCAACGTGGATTGCATCGCCCATCCAAGGCTGGTTCGATCTCCAGGGGAAAAAAGCACAAGGCATTGCGCTGGTCTTCCGTCGCGTCCTGCACGACCTGATTCCTGGAGGTAACCCTCCGGAGTAGCGGGGAGATCCAAGTGCAAGACCAAGCCCACATCAGAACGGTCCACGCCCATACCAAACGCCACCGTTGCCACCAAGACAGGTTCATCAGCCTGCAAAAAGTGTCTTAGAGCCTCCTCTCGGCGCTCCAGTTCCAACCCAGCGTGATACGTGATCGCTTGAATTCCTTCGGATTGCAATCTCTCTGCCCAGTGTTCCACCGAACGTCGGGTCCTGGCATAGATCAAGGTTGCGCCACGAGCCTGCTTCAGGGCTTCCAGGACCTCGGGGAGAGGATTTTTAGGACGACGTCGCATCGTGTAATGGAGATTGTTACGTTGCGCTGACGACACCTGTATCAGGGGTTTGCATAAATCGAGCAATCGAAGGATGTCAGCCCGCACACGGGGTGCCGCTGTTGCGCTGAGAGCGACAAGAGGAACTCCAGGGCAAAGGGCGCGAAGCTGACCCAGACGCCTGTAGTCAGGCCTGAAATCGTGCCCCCAAGCACTGATGCAATGTGCTTCATCCACGGCCAACGCGACCAGCCGACCCTCTCTCGCATGCTCAGTAAGCATGTCTCTTGCCGCCTCACCTTGAAGACGCTCAGGAGCGAGATAGAGGAGACGTAAAGCTCCAGAGGACAACTGTTTCTGAATCAGACGTCGCTGATCAGGTTGAATGCCGCGATGCAGGCAGGCAGCCGCGATGCCTCGCTGCTGCAGCTGAAGGACTTGATCATCCATCAGGGCCACGAGTGGAGAAATCACAACAACCAACCCTTGTCTCACAAGAGCAGGCAACTGAAAACAAAGGGATTTACCGCCACCAGTTGGGAGAACAGCAAGACAGTCTCGACCGCTCAGCAACGCTTCAATGACTGGTCGTTGTCCAGAACGAAAGGAGTTCCAGCCAAAATTTTCGTGGAGAGCCTCAATGAGTGGATCCGACACTCACCCTCACACCACAGATGGTGCCCGTACTTTACCGAACACTAGATCTGGAGGGTGGTGGGAGGATCTAGTTGATCGGGAGCCTCTTCAACGAGTTGCAGCCTGACCCTTTTACCTCCAGCAAGTTCCCCTAACGAGACCCGCATCGTGGCACCGCTCAATGTCTGGAGGGCTGCCAAAACATCGCGGAGATAGGGGGTACTGCTCCCGCTTTCAACCCAAAGACGCTCATGAAGGCCACCAAGCCGTCTCCATGAGGTGTGCAACTTGAGAACTGCAGCCTCAAGAGCCTGCGCCTGGCCCACAGCATCGGCAAGCAACCCAAGCGCATCAAGACGCTGAGCCTCCTGCATCGCTTTCTCCAAGTCCAAATCACCCTGCTGGAAAGCGCGAACCGCAATCCCTGACTCTGTCGCTTTTGTAATCCATCGAGCCGTGTGCGTCACGTCCTTAATTCGATCAAGTTCCGGCTCATCCCTGAGCACCTTGCGGAAGTCCTCTTGTTGAAGCTCAGGGAGTTTGGATAGCTCTCGGACGAGAGGCGCTACAACCCTCGAAGGCAACAAATTCTCTTGTGTACGTTGACGAATTTCGTCAGGAAGCAAAGGGCTCGTCGCCGCAGTGAAATCATCAGTGAGCCTTCGCACCTGCTTACGAGTGATCTCCTTCCCCTCGTTGGCAGCCTCTGCAATCATCACTTGCACCTCTGGTGCCGCTAGTGCCGTTTCAAGAAAGGCACGCTTCGAGAACTGATTCACACTCGACTGATCGAGCAGACCGTCGCCAACCAAATCTTCCGCCGATTCAGCCAACTGAATCAGTCCATACGCCCTTGTCTTGCTGATTTCCCGTTCACGAAGCCACTGCAAAAAACCTGCTCCACGACCTTCACCCCCGCGCTTTTCGCGATCACGCACAGCTTTCAGGATGCGGCCACGACAGATTTCGGTCTGAAGATCAAATTTGTCGCAAACATCCCAGGCTTGCTCGAGACGAGCCAGGAATTCCATCGTGCTGATGTCATCCTGCTCAGGATCTGGAAGGTCAAGATCCAGCACAGGTGCTTCGGGACTCAGGCTGGTCAACGCGATCATCACTGGTGAGGTGATGGATGCTGCCATGCCGATGGGGCTTGCAGGTCAAAAAACTAGCCAAAGACATTCTGTGACGCTCCCTCAATCTGGAGACCACGCAGCGATACGCTCGTTCTGCATCAACGTTTCTGAGCAGCGATGGCTATTTCCCGTGGTGACAAAGTACGCATCAAGCGTCCTGAGTCTTATTGGTACAACGATATCGGCACGGTGGCCTCAATCGACACCTCTGGGATTCGCTATCCGGTGGTAGTTCGCTTTGAGAAGGTGAACTACAACGGGATTTCCGGATCAGAAGGCGGGATCAACACGAATAACTTCGCTCAGGCGGAACTCGAGCCAGCCTGAGGCCGTTGCCCGAACTTCCAGAAGTTGAGACGGTTCGTCGCGGATTGGCGAATCGTTTAGATCAATTCGTCATCACAGATTTAGAGGTCTGCAGAGATAGGGCAATTGCCAGCCCAGGTGGAGTTGAGTGCTTTCAATCAGGCCTTATTAATTGCAGAGTTGGAAGCTGGAAAAGAAGAGGCAAATATTTATTCACAGAGTTGCACAGATTTGGATCAGTTGGATCAGAAGCTTCAGAGGAAAGCGCTGGACATTGGGGTGTTCATCTTCGAATGACAGGTCAGTTTCAGTGGTTAGAGCATGACACTCCCCCCTGTAAGCACACGCGAGTACGTTTTTGGAATGCAAAAGGGCAAGAATTGCGGTTCGTTGATCTACGTAGTTTTGCCGAGATGTGGTGGGTTCCGCCAGGCGTAGCGGTGGATTCAGTAATTACTGGTCTCAAAAAATTAGGGCCGGAACCATTCAGCCAAGATTTCAATTCTCGATACTTACAGGAGAAATTCAAAGGGTCTACGAGATCTATCAAAGCTGCATTATTAGATCAATCTGTTGTTGCAGGAACTGGCAATATCTACGCCGACGAAAGCTTATTTGCAGCAGGAATTCCTCCTCAAAAAGCAGCCGGAGAGCTTAATCGAAAACAATTAGAGAGATTAAGGGGATGCCTCATACACATTTTAGAACTAAGCATTGGAGCCGGCGGAACAACCTTTAGCGATTTCAGAGACCTTGAAGGTGTTAATGGAAATTACGGAGGTCAAGCCACTGTTTACAGGAGAACAGGTTTAACGTGTTTAGTCTGCGGGACAACAATTAAACGGATGAAGATCGCTGGTAGAAGTACACATTGGTGTCCACAATGCCAGAAATAAAGCATGCCTAATGGATAAGCAAAATTATTGATGAACCTTATGAGATCCAAACTACCGCGTAGCAGGGCACAAAAAAAGCCATCCCTTGAAGGGATGGCTTTCTTCGTTGAAAATGTTTTTACCTGGCATCGAGCTATTTTCTCAGGGGGCTACCCCCCAAATATCGTCGCCGCTGCTGCGTTTCACAACCGAGTTCGAGATGGATCGGAGTGGGTCCACAGCGCTATGGACACCAGGATAGACATTTCCCAAGGTTGAACCCTGAGAACTGCATAGTTGTAATCAATTCACTCTCGTTTCATGATTACGATCTGGATTAAATAAAGTCTTTTCCAGGCAAGAACCAAGTGTTGGTCAAGCCCTCGGTCTATTAGTACTCCTCCGCTGCATCCATTACTGAACTTCGACGTAGAGCCTATCAACGGGTGTTCTTCCCGTGACCTTACTGGGTTACCCCATGGGAATACTCATCTTGAGGTGGGCTTCCCACTTAGATGCTTTCAGCGGTTATCCACTCCGCACATGGCTACCCAGCGTTTACCGTTGGCACGATAACTGGTACACCAGAGGTGCGTTCCTCCCGGTCCTCTCGTACTAGGGAGAAATCCTCTCAATATTCCTACGCATACACCGGATATGGACCGAACTGTCTCACGACGTTCTGAACCCAGCTCGCGTACCGCTTTAATGGGCGAACAGCCCAACCCTTGGGACCGACTTCAGCCCCAGGTTGCGATGAGCCGACATCGAGGTGCCAAACCTCCCCGTCGATGTGAACTCTTGGGGGAGATCAGCCTGTTATCCCTAGAGTAACTTTTATCCGTTGAGCGACGGCCCTTCCACTCAGAACCGTCGGATCACTAAGGCCGACTTTCGTCCCTGTTCGACTTGTAGGTCTCACAGTCAAGCTCCCTTCTGCCTTTGCACTCGTCGGCTGATTTCCAACCAGCCTGAGGAAACCTTTGCGCGCCTCCGTTACCTTTTAGGAGGCGACCGCCCCAGTCAAACTGCCCACCTGATACTGTCCGCTCCCCGGATAACGGGTGAACGTTAGAACCCTAGCTCTGAAAGAGTGGTATCTCACCATTGACTCCCTAGTACCCACGAGCACTAGATCAACGTCTCCCACCTATCCTGCGCATTCAGAGCCCGGGCACAATACCAAGCTGCAGTAAAGCTTCATAGGGTCTTTCTGTCCGGGTGTATGTAGTCCGCATCTTCACAGACAATTCTATTTCGCCGAGCCTCTCTCCGAGACAGCGCCCTGATCGTTACGCCTTTCGTGCGGGTCGGAACTTACCCGACAAGGAATTTCGCTACCTTAGGACCGTTATAGTTACGGCCGCCGTTCACCGGGGCTTCAGTCGCCAGCTTCGCTTACGCTGACCGGCTTCCTTAACCTTCCGGCACTGGGCAGGCGTCAGCCCCCATACATCGTCTTGCGACTTAGCGGAGACCTGTGTTTTTGGTAAACAGTCGCCAGGGCCTCTTCACTGCGACCACATTGCTGTGGCACCCCTTCTCCCGAAGTTACGGGGCCATTTTGCCGAGTTCCTTAGAGAGAGTTACCTCGCGCACCTCGGTATTCTCTACCACCCCACCTGTGTCGGTTTCGGGTACTGGCAGTTATGTCTTAACGGGTATAGAGCTTTTCTTGGAAGCATGACATCACCAACTTCACTGCCGTAGCAGTTCGTACTCACGCCTCAGCTCGGATCGTTTTCGCCGATCCTCAACGCCTCGAACGCTTGAACCAGTAACCAACATCTGGCTTGGCTAGCCTTCTCCGTCCCTCTTCCCAAAACATAACCGGTACAGGAATGTTGACCTGTTATCCATCGACTACGCCTTTCGGCCTCACCTTAGGTCCAGACTAACCCTCCGCGGACGAGCCTGCCGGAGGAACCCTTAGGGTTTCGGTGCATGGGATTCTCACCCATGTTTTCGCTACTCAAGCCGACATTCTCACTTCTATGCAGTCCACGCCCGCTCACGCTAACGCTTCGCCCCACATAGAACGCTCCCCTACCATAAATCCGCAGCTTCGGTACAACACTTAGCCCCATTCATTTTCGGCGCAGGATCGCTCGACCAGTGAGCTATTACGCACTCCTTTGAGGATGGCTGCTTCTAGGCAAACCTCCTGGTTGTCTGGGCAATCCCACCTCCTTTATCACTTAGTGTTGATTTGGGGACCTTAGCTGGCGGTCTGGGCTGTTTCCCTCTCGACCATGGAGCTTATCCCCCACAGTCTGACTGCCTCGCTACACACAGGGTATTCAGAGTTCATCTCGATTTGGTACCGCTCTCGCAGCCCGCACCGAAATGGTGGCTTTACCCCCCTGCTGGAGCACGAGACGCTACGCCTCAACGTATTTCGGGGAGAACCAGCTAGCTCCGGGTTCGATTGGCATTTCACCCCTAACCACAGCTCATCCGCTGATTTTTCAACATCAGTCGGTTCGGACCTCCACTTGGTATCACCCAAGCTTCATCCTGGCCATGGTTAGATCACCCGGGTTCGGGTCTATAAACACTGACAAACGCCCTATTCAGACTCGCTTTCGCTATGGCTCCACCATTTCCGGTTTAACCCGCCAGTGCCTATAAGTCGCCGGCTCATTCTTCAACAGGCACACGGTCACCCTATGAGTAGGGCTCCCATTGCTTGTAGGCTCACGGTTTCATGTTCTATTTCACTCCCCTCCCGGGGTTCTTTTCACCTTTCCCTCGCGGTACTGTTTCGCTATCGGTCACACAGGAGTACTTAGCCTTACGAGGTGGTCCTCGCTGATTCACACGGAATTCCACGTGCTCCGTGCTACTCGGGATACAGCTAGGTCAGTTCAGTTTTCGTGTACGGGGCTTTCACCCTCTGTGGCATGTCTTTCAAACATTTCCACTAACATTCCTGATCCACATTGCTGTCCCACAACCCCAATGGTCGAAACCATTGGTTTAGGCTCTTCCCCGTTCGCTCGCCGCTACTTAGGGAGTCGTTTTTACTTTCCTTTCCTCCAGCTACTAAGATGTTTCAGTTCGCTGGGTTGGCTCGCGCCAGCCTATAGATTCAGCTGGCCGTTCTAGGGGTTGCCCCATTCGGAAATTCCCGGATCAAAGCGTGTTTCCAGCTCCCCGAGACTTATCGCAGGTAACCACGTCCTTCATCGCCTCTGTGTGCCAAGGTATCCGCCGTGAGCCCTTTGTAGCTTGACCAATGTATCTCCAACACGCTTGCTGTTGTTGAAACAGATTCTTCTAATTTCTAAAAATAGAAATTAAAATCAAACTCTCAAATGCTCGACACATTTGAAAGAACGTGATTGGAGTCTCGGCTCTTGCTCTTAGAATTAACACCATTCAATCAAGAATTAACTATCAAGAATGATGCATCTATGAGATGCTTTATTCTTTCCAGACTTACTATGCAGTTGTCAAGGTTCGGCTAGACATCAAAATAATGCATTGATCTCTCAATACATTAATTGAGCCCAGCATCCTATCAATTAACTATGGGAAAATCCATCTTTTAAAATGACAAGAAGCTAGGATCTTGCTAGCGGACACATCTAAATCACAATCCATACGAGTTCATACTCCGATTTTTCGGAGTTGTGGATTCATTGCGGTCAGTGGAGGTTAGGAGACTCGAACTCCTGACATCCTGCTTGCAAAGCAGGCGCTCTACCAACTGAGCTAAACCCCCAACACCGAATGGGCCATCCTGGACTTGAACCAGGGACCTCACCCTTATCAGGGGTGCGCTCTAACCACCTGAGCTAATGGCCCAGGAGTCTCATCCCTTATGGGGTGTGACCTAGACAAAGTTTAGGAACTAAAATTCTCCACCAAGCAAATTACTATCTCTAGCTCTTTCTTGACTTCAAAGTTGAGGTACCGATCGACCTAAGGTGACAGGATTTTGGACTAAGAATAAAGAACTCAGACATCAAAATCATTGTTTGTCTCCCTGTTAGGAGGTGATCCAGCCGCACCTTCCGGTACGGCTACCTTGTTACGACTTCACCCCAGTCATCAGCCCCACCTTCGACGTCCTCCTCCACAAGGGTTGGAGTAACGGCTTCGGGCGTGGCCAACTTCCATGGTGTGACGGGCGGTGTGTACAAGGCCCGGGAACGTATTCACCGCAGTATGCTGACCTGCGATTACTAGCGATTCCTCCTTCACGTAGGCGAGTTGCAGCCTACGATCTGAACTGAGCCACGGTTTATGGGATTTGCTTGTCCTCGCGAACTTGCTGCCCTTTGTCCGTAGCATTGTAGTACGTGTGTAGCCCAGGATGTAAGGGGCATGATGACTTGACGTCATCCACACCTTCCTCCGGTTTATCACCGGCGGTCTCTCTAGAGTGCCCAACTAAATGCTGGCAACTAAAGACGTGGGTTGCGCTCGTTGCGGGACTTAACCCAACATCTCACGACACGAGCTGACGACAGCCATGCACCACCTGTCACTGCGCTCCCGAAGGCACTCTCTCGTTTCCAAGAGATTCGCAGGATGTCAAACCCTGGTAAGGTTCTTCGCGTTGCATCGAATTAAACCACATACTCCACCGCTTGTGCGGGCCCCCGTCAATTCCTTTGAGTTTCACACTTGCGTGCGTACTCCCCAGGCGGAACACTTAACGCGTTGGCTACGACACCGGAGGGGTCGATTCCCCCGACACCTAGTGTTCATCGTTTACGGCCAGGACTACAGGGGTATCTAATCCCTTTCGCTCCCCTGGCTTTCGTCCATGAGCGTCAGTGATGGCCCAGCAGAGCGCCTTCGCCACTGGTGTTCTTCCCGATATCTACGCATTTCACCGCTACACCGGGAATTCCCTCTGCCCCTACCACACTCAAGCCCAACAGTTTCCACTGCCATGATGGAGTTAAGCTCCACTTTTTAACAGCAGACTTGAAGGGCCGCCTGCGGACGCTTTACGCCCAATAATTCCGGATAACGCTTGCCACTCCCGTATTACCGCGGCTGCTGGCACGGAATTAGCCGTGGCTTATTCATCAAGTACCGTCAGATCTTCTTCCTTGATAAAAGAGGTTTACAGCCCAGAGGCCTTCATCCCTCACGCGGCGTTGCTCCGTCAGGCTTTCGCCCATTGCGGAAAATTCCCCACTGCTGCCTCCCGTAGGAGTCTGGGCCGTGTCTCAGTCCCAGTGTGGCTGATCATCCTCTCAGACCAGCTACTGATCGATGCCTTGGTGAGCTCTTACCTCACCAACTAGCTAATCAGACGCGGGCTCATCCTCAGGCGAAATTCATTTCACCTCTCGGCATATGGGGTATTAGCGGTCGTTTCCAACCGTTATCCCCCTCCTGAGGGCAGATTCCCACGCGTTACTCACCCGTCCGCCACTAACCCGAAGGTTCGTTCGACTTGCATGTGTTAAGCACGCCGCCAGCGTTCATCCTGAGCCAGGATCAAACTCTCCGTTGTAGATCAATCCCTATCGGTTCTCACCTCAGATTGATTTGCTCCACCCACATCTCAGCACTGGCGTACTGATTGCAGTTGTTGCTACCTTCCTCTGACAGAAGATTTCACAAGAGTGCAAATTTAGAATCTCTTCTTCCTTTGACTTTCCAGGATCTCAGATCCGGTCGTTGCTCCACATCATGCACACCGACAACTCAATGGTTCGTGAAAACCTTCAAGTTGTAAGCACAATGCTTCTCTGCAACTAATTTGTTGTTGACGGGACCTCACACCTTTATCGCAATATCATTTAATTCTCACTAAAATCTTTCGATCTCAGTTCAAACTAAACGCGATAAAAGCGTCAGTTCCTAAACTTTTCAATTGTCCAGGTTCTAGCCTCGCGCTCCCTTTCAAGAACGGTTGGCCTGCGGTCTCTCAACCGCCTTTGAAACTTACAGCATCGCCGGATCTCTCCCTTGATCTTGTAAGCCCCTCAGAACACTTCAAGCTCTCGCCCTACATATCCCTCGGCTGCGACTCGGAGCGATGCTCCTCCGCGCAGTCCAAAACCATAACCCAATGACTGCTCTTTTTGCAACTTCTGGGTGATACGCGTATCTGCAGACTTGCTTCCACTGGCCAAAGCATGGAGTATCACTAGTTTTTGGGGCATGGTCGCAACTGCACCATGGCCGAACGCTTCAGCCAACAGCACCAGAGGGTCCGTCCCAGCTCCAAAGAAGACCAGGTTGTTCTAAAAGCCAAGGAGCATTTCGAACGCACATTGATTCCAATCGCTGGGGACCTTGCAGGGAGCGTTGCTGCTCTGCGGCACCCTCGTGACGACGAGGCACTCAACTACGGCGAGATTTTCCTGCGGGACAACGTGCCCGTGATGGTCTACTTGCTGACTCAAAAGCGGTTCAAGATCGTCAGGAAATTTCTCGAAATTTGCCTCGACCTTCAAAGCACCACCTACCAAACACGTGGGGTTTTTCCTACCAGTTTTGTTGAAGAGAATGGCGTTCTCGTTGCCGATTACGGTCAGCGTTCCATCGGAAGAATCACGTCTGTAGATGCCAGTCTTTGGTGGCCAATTCTCTGCTGGATGTACGTCAAAAGCAGTGGGGATGAAGAATTCGGATCTGCGGCAGGGGTCCAACGAGGAGTGCAATTGTTGCTTGACCTCGTGCTTCACCCCACTTTTGAGGGCACCCCGGTGCTGTTCGTCCCCGATTGTGCGTTCATGATTGATCGTCCAATGGACGTATGGGGGGCGCCATTAGAGGTTGAAGTGCTCCTTTACTCCTCACTCCGATGCTGCTCTCAGCTGATGGAACTTGGACGTCGCCATCAAAACAGCCGCTTACTCGATCAGCGATTGGTGTTGACGCGCCAATGGATCCATGACCTACGCAAATTTTTGCTGAAGCACTACTGGGTTACCAGTAAAACGATGCAAGTTCTTAGGCGAAGACCTACAGAGCAGTACGGGGACAATCAGCATCAAAACGAGTTCAATGTTCAACCGCAGGTCATTCCTGATTGGTTACAGGACTGGCTTGAGAACCGTGGCGGTTATCTCATCGGAAACATCCGTACAGGTCGACCGGATTTCCGCTTTTACAGCCTCGGCAACTCCCTTGGCTGCCTTTTCGGTCTTCTCACAGCACCTCAACAGCGTGCTCTATTTCGACTGATGCTCCACAACCGAAATCATCTGATGGCTCAGATGCCAATGCGCATTTGTCATCCACCTATGGATACATTGGAGTGGCAGAACAAAACCGGATCTGATCCGAAGAACTGGCCCTGGAGTTATCACAACGGAGGCCATTGGCCGAGTCTTCTATGGTATTTCGGGGCTTCAATCCTCCTGCATGAACGCCGTCATCCCAATGCAGACATTCTGCTCATGGGTCAGATGAAAGCGATGCTCGAAGATTGTTATTGGAGCCAGCTCAACCAACTGCCTAGACAACAGTGGGCAGAATATTTTGATGGCCCCACAGGAACCTGGATGGGACAGCAATCACGCACTTATCAGACTTGGACCATTGTTGGATTTCTTCTTCTCAATCACTTTCTTAGAGTCAATCCAGACGATGTGATGATGCTCGATCTTGACGATAAGCAAAGGTTTTAAATAATAGAGTTATTCTAAATAATTAAAAGGCTGATCTTAATTAAGCCATTTAATTATTTAGAATAAGAACCTAAAACAAACCAAGTGTTAATGACTTGTCAATTGGCATAGCGGCACCAATGCCTAAATAAATGGTGGTAGCCGTTCCAAACAAAAACACTGCCATTGCAATAGGACGTCGGAAGGGGTTCTGAAATTTGTTGAAGCTCTCGATGAAAGGAATGAGCATCAATCCCAGAGGAACTAGTGTTTGCAATGCAATACCGAGAAGCTTGTTAGGCACTACTCGAAGGATTTGAAATACAGGATAGAGATACCACTCAGGAAGGATCTCAAGAGGAGTTGCGAAGGGATCAGCCTTATCACCAAGCATTGCTGGATCCAATACGGATAAGCCAACAATGCAGGCGATGGTTCCAAGGATCACTACAGGGAAGATGTAGAGAAGATCATTGGGCCATGCAGGTTCTCCGTAGTAGTTGTGACCCATGCCTTTAGCAAGCTTGGCCCGCAGCTTTGGATCAGTGAGGTCAGGCTTCTTGAGGATATGCATGGTGTGAAGCGGTAATAAACGAACAGTAGTTGGGAAGGTTCGAGATTTTGGTCAGAACGTAAAGCAACTGAAATGGATCACAAAGGACCAGAAATGCCTTGCTTCCTAATCATCAGGAAATGCATGAGCATGAAAACAGCAAGCAGCCAAGGCATCACGAAGGTGTGGAGGCTGTAAAAACGAGTGAGTGTGGACTGGCCAACACTCTCACCACCACGAAGGAGTTCAACCATGAAATCACCAACAACAGGAATGGCAGCAGGCACGCCTGAAACGATTTTCACAGCCCAATAACCAACTTGATCCCAAGGCAATGAATAACCTGTTACCCCAAATGAAACAGTGATCACTGCCATCGTGACGCCTGTTACCCAAGTGAGCTCACGGGGACGTTTGAAACCACCCGTGAGGTAGACCCTGAATACGTGGAGGATCAACATGAGCACCATCATTGAGGCGCTCCACCTATGAACTGAACGAATAAGCCATCCGAAGCTCACATCAGACATCAGATATTGAACCGAGCTGTAGGCCTCAGCGACGGTTGGTTTGTAGTAGAAGGTCATCGCGAACCCTGTCGCGAACTGAATCAGAAAACAAACGAGTGTGATGCCGCCCAAGCAATAAAAAATATTGACGTGGGGTGGAACGTATTTTGTGCTGAAATCATCAGCGATGTCCTGAATTTCAAGACGTTCCTGGAACCAGTCGTAGACAGGTGAGGAGTTCGCCATGCAAAGGTCGGTTTGGATTGCGAGAGTCTACCGATGACACTCCAACCGACGCGACAGAATGAAGCTGATGTTGCCGATTGTTAATCACTCAGGAAAAGGCCTGCAACGGCTGGGCTTTTGCTTGACCTCCCTTTTGCTTTGCTGCCTCTTATCCCCAGCTCCGGCTCTGGCTTTAAACGACGCCCAGCAGTTGGTAGTGGAGAGCTGGCGCTTGGTCAATCAGAGTTACGTTGACCCTTCAAGTTTCGACAGTATTCACTGGAAACGACTGCGACAGAAAGCACTCGAGAAGACGATCGAATCGAGCGAGCAGGCTTACAGCGCGATCGAAGCCATGCTTGAACCTCTTGACGATCCGTACACAAGGCTGTTGAGACCAGACGATTACTCCGTCATGAAGTCCAGCAATTCAGGAAGCCTGAGCGGCGTGGGCCTTCAACTCGGCCATCACAACGATGAAACTTCAGTGGTCGTGATTGCGGCACTGGAAGGATCCCCAGCGGCCGACGCAGGAGTGGTTAGTGGAACGTCACTGCTTGCAGTGAACGGGGAGCCGACGGCTTTGTTAGGACTCGAAGCCACTGCAGCTCGCTTGCGCGGTGACATAGGAACACAAGTTTTGCTGACGTTGCAATCTCCTATTGGAGAGACAACTGAGATCACCCTCGAACGACGCAACGTTGATCTAAGACCCGTGCGAACTCGCCGTCTGCGGAGTGATGCCCATACCCTTGGCCATCTTCGAATCACACAGTTCAGCGAAGGGGTCCCTAAACAAGTTCAGGAAGCTTTGCAGGAACTCAGCGACAAAGGCGTGGAAGGGGTTGTCTTAGATCTTCGAAACAATTCCGGAGGTCTCGTCAGCGGCGGACTAGCCGTAGCTGATGCCTTTCTTGACGAAGAGCCCATTGTGGAAACACGCAATCGAGAGGGAATTGCTGATCCCATCCAAGCGAACCCATCCACGCTCTATGACGGGCCCATGGTGACCCTGGTCAATACAGGCACAGCAAGTGCCAGCGAAATTCTTGCAGGAGCCCTTCAAGACAATGATCGTTCGCTTCTTCTGGGAAGCCCCACTTTTGGCAAAGGGTTAATCCAGACCTTGACCAATCTCAGTGATGGCAGTGGTTTGGCCGTCACCGTGGCCGGATATGTAACACCTAGCGGACGTGATATTCAGGGACTAGGAATCACTCCAGATCGATTGCTTGATGAACCTGAACCACTCAACCCCGGTGGTGAAGGAGACCGCTGGCTAACCGATGCAGCGCGGGTCCTAGAGGCAATTATCGACCGTCAAAACTCAGACACTCCCTCATCAGCCGAGACAGAAATTGAGCAAGAGGCATCATCAACGGCATGAGTAGTCGCACTTACCACGACCCTCTGCACGGCGGCATCGCTCTGAACACTGATGACCCAGCGGAAGAGCTAGTACTCAAACTCGTTGAAGCAGCCCCCTTCCAAAGGCTTCGTCGCATCCGTCAGCTTGGGCCGGCTTATTTAACCTTCCATGGCGCTGAATCCAGCCGATTCACCCACTCTCTCGGCGTCTTTCATATCGCCCGACAAGCTTTTCAGCGTTTACTCGCCATTGACGAGTCTTTGGAACTCCATCGGGGAGTGCTCTATGCGGCAGCCTTGCTCCACGACTTGGGTCATGCCCCACTTAGCCATACGGGAGAAGAAATGTTCGGCACCCACCATGAGGTGTGGTCCGCACGAATCGTTCGAGAGCATCCCGAAATTTATGAGCCGCTGGAACAATTTCAATCTGGAAGTTCTGAAGCAGTAGCCGCTCTGCTGCAGCACGGGACAACACAGCGGAGGGTGATCAAAGATTTAGTGAGCAGCCAACTCGACTGCGACCGTCTGGATTACTTGTTGAGAGATAGCTACAGCACTGGAACGCGCTATGGGCAACTGGATCTGGAAAGAATCCTTACCGCACTGACCCTTGCTCCAGATGGTGAACTAGCCATCCATCCGAAAGGTCTGATGGCTGTTGAGCACTACCTCGTGGTTCGTAACTTGATGTACCGCAGTGTTTACAACCACCGCCTAAATGTGGTCTGCAACTGGCTGCTGGAACAACTCATCCACCTAGCCAGAGAGCTCGGATCTAAACATGTTTGGGCAGATTCGACCATGAGCTGCTGGCTTTGGTCCGCCCATGAGCTCAATCTGAAGGCCTATTTGGCAAACGACGATTTGCGACTCGGATATCACCTTTTGCGATGGAGAGAGGAAGCCCCTCGGCCGTTAGCCGATCTCTGCGATCGATTTCTCCACCGAAGACTTCTGAAAGCACTGGATGTGGAAGGTCTTTCAAAGGAGAAGCAGCTTGAATGCTTGGCCCAGGCAAGAGTTTTAGCCGAAGCCGAAGGGTTCGATCCGAGTTTGTGCTGCGGACTACGTCATCAACAACTGCGGGGATACCACCCCTATCGCGGAGGACTGAGGCTGTGGGACGGCCAGCAGCTTCAAGCTCTGGAACAAACTTCAGCACTCGTTAAAAGTCTGAGCAAACCAAAAAGCACCAGCTGGCTTATTTACCCAAAGCAGATCGATCAGGAACTGAAACGAAAGGTTGGCCAATACCGTTCAGACGTTTAGCGTCAGCCTCCACTCTTAATGACGGTGGTGGCCTTGACACCAGAGATCTTTCAAGCTTCTTGCCACCGCCTGCTCTTGCCCACCAATCGGCACGTCCATTGGAAGGACACCCTTGAGGACCAACTCAATGGTCTCGAAGGAAAAGACCTCGAACTAGATGGTGGAGATTGGCTACTGAATTGCCGAGTACTCAAAGCTTTTCAAAAACAGCTTGAGGATCACGGATGCCGATTGTTATCAATCAAAAGCTGCAATCCACTCACCGTGGTCAGTGGAAACTGTCTAGGCATCCCTACTCAACTGACAACTCCCCAGCTTGCCGTTCAGCAGTCCAAAAACCTCGATGAACGGCCTGCCCCGGAACTCTTAATTCACAGAACAACTCTTCGATCTGGAGACCATCTCAAAGCACGACGCCACGTCTTACTGATCGGAGATGTCAATCCAGGTGCTCAGATCAGTGCAGGAGGAAATGTCCTCGTCTGGGGACGCCTTCGGGGCATTGCTCACGCTGGTCACTACGGCGATCTCAGTGCACGAATCGCAGCACTTCAGCTCCGTCCTCTTCAGCTGCGTATCGCAGACCTGGTTGCTAGGGGGCCAGAAGAGAAGCCCCAGCCAGGACTTGCAGAGGAAGCGCGGATTGTGGATGGTGTGATTTCAATTGAACCCGCAGATCCCCGCAGTGACTTGCCGGTGCAGGAGCTTTCATCCGATTCATTCGTTTAGAGGCATAGGCCTTAACCTGAAGCCATCAACCGCGACATCGTGACCTCAAATTCGCGAACGATTTTGATTTGCTCCGGCAAAGGGGGTGTGGGCAAAACCACCTTGACGGCAAACTTAGGGATTGCTCTTGCTCAACACGGCTCCAGCACCGTGGTTTTGGATGCCGATTTCGGTTTGCGCAATCTTGACCTGTTGCTGGGGCTTGAAAATCGAATTGTTTACACGGCGCAGGAAGTTTTAGCTGAGACCTGCAGGATGGATCAGGCCCTTGTGAAACACAAGCAGGTGCCAAATCTGGCTTTGCTTCCTGCTGGTAATCCACGAATGCTCGAGTGGCTCAAACCGGAAGACATGCAGTCCATTGCCTCCATGCTTGAAAAACGCTTTGATTACGTCCTAATTGATTGTCCGGCGGGAATTGAAGACGGCTTTAAAAACGCCGTAGCGGCTGCACGAGAGGCCATCGTGATCACAACGCCAGAGGTTTCGGCAGTGCGTGATGCGGATCGCGTTATCGGATTGCTCAATACCCATGGAGTAAGCCCAGTACAACTGGTTCTCAATCGCGTGAGGCCCAAAATGATGGCCAATCAAGAAATGTTGGCTGTAGATGACGTCACAGACATCCTCGCTCTCCCTTTGCTGGGTTTAGTACTCGAAGATGAGCAGGTGATCGTCAGCACCAATCGGGGCGAACCCCTCACCCTCAATGGGACAAAATCACCAGCCGCAAAGGCTTACGGCAATATTGCTAAACGTCTTCAAGGCGAAGACGTCCCGTTACTGGATCCCTCCAAAGAGCGTTCGGGGCTCCGTGCCACGGTGCGCCGCTTGATGCAAACGAAGATCTTCTGAGCTGATGACTCTCCGTGAACTCGTCGACAAACTGCTTGGGCGTCAACCAGCAAGCGCAGCCACCGCCAGAGACAGGCTTCAACTCGTCTTGGCTCATGACCGCAGTGACTTGAGCCCTGAGCTTCTCGATCAAATGCGTCGTGAAATCTTTGAAGTTGTAGCCAAATACGTTGATATCGACTTAGAGGAGGGTGATGTGAGCCTTGAAACTGAGGATCGAGTAACGGCTCTAGTTGCCAACTTGCCTTTTCGCCGAACCATCTCATCGAGCAATCCAAAACCTGACTAAGGGGAATGGTTCTTGAAGCAACTCCAGACGTCATGGCTGACCAAGGTTTCACCCCGGCAGAGACCAACGTTGTCCTACTACTGCTTGAAGGACTCAGCAATCGAGAGATTGCATCCAGGCTTGTGGTGAGCATCCGCACAGTGGAAAGTCACATCAGCAATACTCTCGAAAAAAGTGGTTGCCGGTCGAGACTTGAGCTCTCGATGTGGTGGCTTAAGAACAGGGACGAATCCACAGACAGGCACAGCGTTAAACTCCCAGTCTTGCCGGCTTAGCTCAGTGGTAGAGCAGCGCTTTTGTAAAGCGAAGGTCATCGGTTCAAATCCGTTAGCCGGCTTCAAACAAGACCATCGGTTCACTCACTGACTCGATCGACCTGTAAATAGCCAAAGTCCAATCAAAGCGAGAATCCAAGGCAAAAAATTCAGTCCAAACAGAGGAGTGAGTAATTGAATAATTGGTTCAAACAGCCAATGAAAGATTGCTTGGAGCAATATCAGCGAAGCAATTAGCCACAGCATTAATCAAGGCTCATCACATCTGCGGGTATCACAGCGCCTCTACGCAGCCAATGCCAGCATCGAGGTCCTTTCCAAGCAATAACAGAGCTGGCTTCGCCGGAAGGCTCAGGCCAAGGAACCGGTGCGAGCAGAGGCAAATCAGGAAACGAACAAGCCGCATCAATCGCCGTACGGCTGGCCGGTTGACCAGAGATATTGGCGCTGGTGGTGGCTAGCGGTCCACTGGAAGTTAATAACTCCAGCATGGGCTTACAAGCTGGGATGCGCAAACCAAGGGTGGCAACTCCAGGATTAAGGGCCTCTGCGTATGGACCAAAGGCAGGCACTACCACGGTAAGAGCTCCTGGCCAATGCAATTGTGCAAGTGCCATTGCATCGGCTCGAGCAACGGGAGAAACATGACACAGCAATCCTTCAACATCTGCTCCCATCAAGATGAGTGGTTTGTCTTGTGGTCGCTGTTTCAAACGCCAAATCCGAAACGCCTGTTCAGGAGCCGCTGCTAATGCAGGAAGAGTATCTGTGGGCAAAAGTGCTGCACCGCCCGTACGCAGATGATCAGAAATAGCCTCGCAATGCCACAACTTTGAAGGATTGATGACCTTTACTTCATCCACAGGATGTTTTCACCAATGGGTTGAAAGATCGCTGGGCTAGTGCAAAGCGAGATATTCCTTGAAGATCACAACGGGCTTCTGGTCGTTCAAGACCTGCATTGCTGAGCAGCTTAAGCACCAACTCACTCTGGTCATGATGGTGTTCCAAAAGGATCCAACCACCTGGAGCCAGCGCATTCGATGCATCTCGAATGATTTGCCGGCAACAGTCGAGACCATCACTACCACCACATAAAGCCAGATGTGGCTCATGGTCTTTGACGACGGGCTCGAGTGAAGTCAACACAGCGGTTGGAATGTAGGGCGGGTTGCACAGAACAAGACGCAACTGCCCCCACAGTGGTTTGAGAGGTTCCCACCAATTTCCAAGATGAAGTTGCCAACAACCATCATCAGCGAGTGCCGTGAGGTTGCGTTGAGCCAAAGAAAGAGCAACAACACTGGAGTCCACTGCATGCCCTCTCCAATTAGGGAGGGCACGAGCAAGAGCTACGGCCAAAGCTCCAGAACCCGTTCCCAAATCGGCCCAGATCCCTTCAGTTTCTCGTTCGCTTTCTGACAGACATTGCAGAGCAATGTCGATCATCAGCTCGGTTTCTTGACGGGGAATCAAAGCTGCAGAGGAAACCTCCAGCTCAAAATCTCGCCAGGGACAGATGCCAACCAAGTACTGAAGGGGGATGTGCTGCTCACAATGCTGGATCCAAAGATCCGTTAATCGCTCTAAGGACGCACTCAGTGAAATCTCCATATCTGGAGAGATTCGGAGTTTCTGAAGATCGCCCCAAGAGCAATCTGCGGCCATCGCAAGAAGCCAATCCAAATCCACAGCTCGACCACCCTGACGGATCAACTCCCTACGCCAAATCAGTAGATCTGTTCCCTTGCAGCGGATAACGCCCATTTGGAGACATTAAACGGAATGCCATCGCAGGCCTGGCCTGGGCTCAATGATTCCATCGAGCTCGAGTTGCAACAACTCATGAGCCAACTGTGTGGAACTGCAACTCATGGCCGCAGATAATTGCTCAAAAGTGAAACCCTCATTGATGAAACGAAGCAGTGGGACGTCCAACTTTTCTGCCGACGCGGTTGCATCAGATTGCACGGGCCTTTGAGCAGCAAACGGGCCTGGTCCAAGGGCATCACTCAATAGTTCTGGTTTTAAAAGCGGTGTCGAGCCTTGCGACAACAAACCATTGCTGCCTTGACAGGACCAACGCAATGCATCGCCTGGAACCACCCAAACAGGACACTCCTGAGACTTGGCGATTTGAGCAGAAAGCAATGCACCACTTGCAACCGGGCACTCAACCACCACTAAGGCACATGACACACTCACCAAAAGGCGGTTTCGCAAAACAAAGCTGGATCTCTGCACCCGAGCACCACAAGGCCATTCGGTGAATAGAAGGCCAGAAGACCCAACTTGCACCTGCAAAGTCTCATGTTCTGGTGGATAAATGCGATCTAAAGGTGTACCCAAGACCCCAATGGGAATCCCACCAGCCTCCAAGCACCCCTTGTGAGCGGCTGCGTCAATTCCTTCTGCAAGACCACTCACCACTGGCCACCCAGCATGCGCAAGACACTGACCTATTGCATATGCCATGCGACGGCCATGATCCGATGGACGACGTGTCCCGACCACAGCTACGGCTTGCCGAGACGAAAGGAGAGGCCAGCAGACCCTCTTACCAGACCAATGCAAAGCAAGCGGCGGTCTTTCCAAGCTGATTAAAGAATTTGGCCAGTCCTCATCCATAGGGAGAAGAGCATTCTCTGGAACAGCGAAAGTGGGGGCCGCCCCTTTGCGTAGCCGATACGACTCGACTTGTGTCATCAGGGAATCAGGCCAGCCCAACTCCAGCTTCAGACGCAACAAGGGCCAGGACCAAAGATCGGCCAAGGTCATGCGATGGGCCTGAGCCACAGCGCTAAGAGCCCTGATCCTGGCTACACCAAGCCCAGGGCATGAGACCCACAACCACCACCAGCCACGCTCATCCAAAAGATCACAGATAATGCATTTGTACTAGCATTCAAGCCTGGATCGGCCCGCATGTCAGCAATTCAAGTGCGGTCGCAACGGACTGGGGCGGGTGGCGCATCACCTGGCGCCGATCAGCAGGCCCTAAGCGGACCAACACCAACTCCACAAGGGCCTCAAACGCGCAGTCACCGTCTGCTCGCAGCAGTCTGGTTTGCCATGGCCAGCGGGCACCCTGACGGGCAAGTGCATGGCTTTCAAGGACAATCTGCTCACCATGGAACAGCGCTCGCCTGTAGGACATTTCCATGCGCACAACTGGCATCTCCAGCCCTTCGCGCTCCATGAGCCGATAGGGCAGACCAACAGCAGCGAGTGCTTCAACGCGAGCTTCCTCTAACCAGCCGACATAGGCGCCATGCCACATCACACCTCCATAGTCGGTGTGCTGAGGAAGCACTCGCTTTTGCAATCGCCAAGGAAGGCGCGTAACGCTCTCAATCACCATCAGCACGGTCTGGGGCATCAGCCATAGGCTGACTTAGACCTGACTCTTCATCGTGTTCAAGAATCTTCTGATTGCTGATTCCGGCAAAGGTCATGTCGAAGAAATGGTGCGCATGCTGCGTGACCTCCCAGGATTCAGGGCTGCCCGTATCAACTTGCTCCATGTCGTCTCGGAACAAGGCAAATTCAACGCAGAAGATCATTGGAATACAGCGGGAACCCTGCTCGCTAAGGCAGTGAATCAATTGGGGCTTGACCCAAGCGAGGTGAATTCGATCATTCGCCAGGGGGACGCCAAACAAACCGTTCTCAAGGTGGCGGATGAAATCAATGCTGATCTAATCGTGATGGGTTCAAGGGGCCTTGGTCGACTTCAGTCGATACTGGCCAACAGCACTAGCCAATACGTGTTTCAGCTGTCGACACGCCCCATGCTGTTAGTACGAGACGACCTCTACGTACGTCATGTCAACAGACTGATCGTGACCATTGACGGAACTGGAGTCGGGGATGACGCACTGCGTATTGCCTGCGAAATGGTGCGAGACATCCCTGGCGGACAACTCACAGGCGTTCACATTGCCAGGCAAGACCTTTCTGCCTCACGAGGAGGTGACAACAAAGCTGATGGTCTATTGGCTGCCGCTGTTCAGCGAGCTCGAAGCCTTGGTGTTGACCTCAAGCCAATGCATATGACCACCCCCGATATCGGCAGAGGGGTCTGCCAAGCCGCCGAAGAGATTGGAGCCGACCTCGTTGTAATCGCTTCACAGGACAGACGCCCACTTGTGGCCAGAGGGCTTGTAGATCTTGACAAGCTCTTGGGAGGCTCGATTAGCGACTACATCCGAGTCCACGCACCTGCTCCAGTTTTGCTGGTCCGCGAGCCAGAGCAAAACTGAATCAGACCCATATGGGAGCGGACCAGCAGATGATCAGGAGGACCCCTCCCTGCTGTTGGTCTGGATGAACAAGACGATCAGAAACACCGTCGGAACCAGAACGAACATGAGGCTGGCAACGAAGCCGAGATCGTTGGTTTCCATTGAAGATTATTGGTTCAAAAGTGAAAGTATCATCGTTCGGGAGCTGGGGTGGACTTCATCTCTCCCCTCGTCATCTGGCGTAGCAAGAGAATCGTTTTAAGACTCCTGTTCAGACCCTTCATCATTGTCGTCAACGTTTTCAACGACAGGCCATGCCGTTGGACCAGCGGGAAGGACTTCAGACAAAGCCGCAGCCTTCTTTTGATCGAGATCAGCGAGGCGAACCTGCGGGCGTGTCAGCACAATTACAGATTGCTCAACCAGCGCTTGGCAAGCCAATCGCCAGGACTCAGGCCGACGCCGAAGCTTGCTGTCCTCAACAACGGTTCTACCCGTCAATGGTGAATCGACATCTGATCCCACTACATCAACGAAGCAAGTGATGCACTGGCCGCATCCACCACAATTGCCGAGTTGTCCCTTCAGGCCATATAGCTGTATGTCTTCCCGCAAAGCAACGTCGCGAAGATTTTCACCGGGGTAGCACTCCACATCCCTGCCTTCACGCAGAAAACGAACTACAGGCATCGAGTACCCCAACGAGAAGCGTCTACTTTGCGCCCAAAGGTTGCGTTTTGTAACCCCCTCGGCCAGACCTAAAGGCGGCCGCCAGGTGACACAAGCGCTGACATGACAGTGAAGAAAACGAGTCCTGGGGCCTGAAAACAAGACATTGCAGCTCGCGACAACACTCCCCAATCAACTGAGCGAACGCCTTACGATCAAAAAGTCTGACTGCATTAGCAGCTCCGTTCCACCTGAACCTGACCCATGGGATTGCCCTGGTATCGGGTGCACACCGTCGTTATCAACGACCCAGGCCGACTCTTGGCCGTGCACCTCATGCACACTGCCCTCGTTGCCGGCTGGGCCGGCTCGATGGCCCTCTATGAACTAGCTATTTTCGATCCTTCTGATCCAGTCCTGAACCCAATGTGGCGCCAAGGCATGTTTGTCATGCCGTTCATGTCGCGACTTGGGGTCACAGGTAGCTGGGGAGGCTGGAGCATCACAGGAGAAACCGGCGTTGATCCAGGTTTCTGGAGCTTCGAAGGTGTTGCTGCTGCTCATATCGTTTTCAGCGGCTTATTGATGCTTGCTGCGATTTGGCACTGGACCTATTGGGATCTTGAAATCTGGCAAGACCCACGCACGGGCGAACCAGCTCTCGATCTGCCCAAAATATTCGGCATCCACCTTCTCCTTGCAGGGTTGGGCTGTTTCGGATTTGGAGCCTTTCACTTGACGGGTGTCTTCGGACCTGGCATGTGGATTTCAGATCCGTACGCGCTCACAGGTCATCTCGAGGCAGTTCAACCGTCTTGGGGTCCGGAAGGCTTTAATCCTTTTAATCCCGGGGGAATTGTTGCTCACCACATTGCAGCAGGCATTGTGGGCATCATTGCCGGTATTTTTCACATCACAACGCGACCGCCGGAGCGCCTTTACAAGGCACTGCGGATGGGGAACATCGAAACCGTTTTGGCCAGCGCAATTGCAGCAGTTTTCTTTGCTGCATTCATCGTCGCCGGAACCATGTGGTACGGAGCAGCTGCAACCCCTGTTGAATTGTTTGGGCCTACTCGATATCAGTGGGATCAGAGCTATTTCAAAACCGAAATCAATCGCCGCGTTCAAACGGCCCTTGATGAGGGAGCCTCTGTTGATGAAGCGTATGCCGCGATCCCGGAAAAATTAGCTTTCTACGACTATGTAGGAAACAGTCCAGCCAAAGGTGGTTTGTTCCGTGTTGGCCCAATGGTCAATGGTGATGGTCTGGCGACAGGATGGATTGGTCACCCTGTCTTTACCGACAAAGAAGGTCGCGAACTACAAGTTCGCCGTCTTCCCAATTTCTTCGAGAATTTCCCCGTCATTCTCGAAGACAATGACGGCATCGTCCGTGCAGATATCCCATTCCGCCGCGCCGAAGCAAAGTACTCTTTCGAACAGAGAGGAGTTACAGCAACTGTTTACGGTGGAGCTCTCGATGGGAAAGTCTTCACAGATCCCGCCGAAGTGAAGCGCTTAGCACGCAAGGCCCAATTGGGTGAAGGTTTCGAGTTCGATCGAGAGACCTACAACTCAGACGGTGTCTTCCGCAGTTCGCCCCGCGGCTGGTTCACCTTTGGCCACGCAACCTTCGCTCTTCTCTTTTTCTTCGGTCATATCTGGCACGGTGCTCGCACCCTCTACCGAGATGTGTTCGCAGGCATCGACCCAGATCTTGGCGAACAGGTTGAATTCGGCCTCTTCCAAAAACTTGGCGACAAATCCACTCGTC
>QCUL01000028.1 GCA_003210755.1 Synechococcus sp. AG-679-C18 | reverse complement strand
TGACGAAACAGATCAACTGTTTGATAAAAAAGGAAACTACTTAGGTGATGACGGCGCGGTTTTCTCTTACCGCACCACACTTAACCTGAACACCAGCTTCACCGGTAAGGATCTGCTCTACACCCGTTTAAGAACGGGTAATTTTGGTACTAATACCTTCTCTGGAAAAGGTTACACAAAAAGCCAAAGCCAAATTGAAGCTTCTAAGAGCTCTGAAGACATTCTTAAAGTTGACAAGCTTTGGTATCAATTCCCCCTCGGAAATGATTTCCAGGTGTTTGTTGGACCAAAGATCGAAAACTACTACATGCTCGCCGCCACTCCTGGCGTCTATAAGCATGTATTGAAGCAGTTCAAGCTTGGCGGCTATTACGGTGCCTACGGCGCTAGTACTTCCCCAGGTGCTGGTATCAACTGGATCAGCAACAGAAATGCTGATTTCGGTTCTCCTAAGTTCAAAATTAGCGCCAACTATGTTGCTAAAGACGGAGCAGACAGCAACCCTACCGACGGTGGAATTGCTACCGACAACTCGAGGGGTAAATTCCTCAGCCAATTGGCTTACGGAAATGCTCAATGGCAAGTTTCAGCAGCGTACGCCTATTCACAAAAGGGCATGACAGTTGGTGGAGCTGGTACTCCATTGGGCAAATCAACAAGCAAATTTGCTGATGCCAATCAATTCAATTTGAATGCTTACTATCAGCCCATTGATAGCGGCTGGATTCCAAGCATCAGTGTTGGTTGGAGTATCACAAGCTTTAACCTCGAAAAGGGTGCTAAAGATGGCACACGTAATCAAGCTCAAGGTTGGCTTGTTGGCCTCAACTGGAAAGATGCCTTTATGCGCGGCAACCGTTTAGGTTTCGCTGTTGGTCAGCCACAATTTGTCACTGGGGTTAAAAACCAAGGCAAAAATGGTCAAAAATATGCAGACGACGGCAACTATGCTTTCGAACTGTATTACGACTTCCAGGTCACAGACAACATCACTGTGACTCCTGCCCTGTTCTACTTGAGCCGTCCTTTCGGCGAAAAGACTGGACTAAATGCTGAAAATGGTGGTGCAGGTGCTGACACCTTCAACACATTCGGTGGTCTACTTTTGACAACTTTCAAGTTCTAAGAACTTAAAGTTCAGTTGATTTCATCAAAAGGAGGGTTTAAACCCTCCTTTTTTTGACAAAAAAAAGGGAACGTATTGTTCCCTTTTGATTAAGAAAGAATGATTGATCTTACCAACAGTTTTCACCTTCACCGATCGGAACGCAAATGTCCTGTTCTTTTGCTTTTTTAGCAGCAGCTTTTGCCTCAGTATCTTTCTTTGCTTCTGCATCAACATCTTGGTCAGTGGTCCATTCCTGAAGGCCTCCACCAATCATGTCCGTATCTGCTTGCACTGGTTCAACAATTGAGAGATGCCCTGTCAAAGCTGTCGCGCTCGCAAGGAAAACTGAAAGAGCCGTAGACTTCTTCATAAAAATCTGAACAAACAGATTAATTCTACAAAATTAAATGCTTTATCTAGATACTTTTGATACAAATCTAGTTGCCTAACCGGCGCAAGAGATTTGTATACGCCAAGAAAATCATATCCAATTCGTCGCCTCGCCCTTGCTTCGCCAGGATTCCGCGAGCGCCACTTTCTAATTGAAATAACGATATTCGATCATTTTCATTTTTCACGTAGCTTTCAATCCATCCAACACAGACAATACGTGCACCACTCGTCACCGTACAAACACGATGCAGTGATGTACTTGGATAAATAATGATTTCACCTTGTTTGAGCTTAAACGAATAAGACTCAGAGAGGCTATCAATTTCAAGCTCACCTCCGGCATAGAGACTGTCGTCAGTTAATGACAAAGTAAACGACAGATCACTTCTACCACTACTCATATAGGCGTTGTCAACATGGCTATCATAACCACCTCCTTTTTCAGTTTTACTAATTAGGAATCGATGCAACTTTCTCGGCAAACAATACCCCTTGATCGCAGGATTTTTCCACATAAATCGCTCAACTAAACCATGTAGATCTTCTCTCAGTGGACAATCATATATAATTTGTGAATTTCTTTTTCCACCTTTAGCATGACTGCCAGCAGTGAGAACACCATCTAACCATTCACCCTCACGATTAATTCTTTCGAGCAATTTTTCACAAGACTCTTGATCGAACAATTGCAATTTCAGGTGATTCATTGATACTTCTCTTTCAAATTGACTTGCCCAGCATGACCCTGTGACAAATGATCTGCTCTTGTCGCCGAATGCTTCTATAGTAAAAGGTACTGCTTTCTAAAAATGCAACGCGTTCTGTTTCTCACATATCTTCTTCCTCTTGCGTTGTTTGCTCCAGCTTTAGCAGCAGAAGAAGTTCGTGTTTATTCAGGTCGCCATTATAATACTGATAGACAGATTTATAAAAAGTTTTCAGACCAAACCGGTATCAAAGTTCGTTTGATTGAAGCATCTGGGATTTCATTAGTGCAGCGTTTGAAAAGTGAAGGTGCAAATACCAAAGCAGACGTGATCGTTTTGGTTGATGCAGCACGAATCAACAATGCAGCCAATGCAGGACTTTTTGGGCCAATCCAATCAGATAAGTTGGTAAATTCTGTTCCTTCCCGCTATCGAGATCCAAACCAAAGATGGTTTGGTCTAACGCGCCGTGTGCGAGCGATCATCGTGAATCCCTCTATCGTCTCACCGTCAGCGGTTCAATCGTATTCTCAATTGGCAAGTCCCTCTTTAAAAGGAAAGTTGTGCTTAAGAAAGCGCAAAAATGTTTATAACCAATCCTTAGTGGCTGATCAGCTCGCTCTTAATGGAACATCGAAAGTAAAATCATGGCTTAAAGGTGTTACGAGCAATGTAAGCCAGCCTTATTTCAGTGGTGATATTGCTCTGATCCGTGCTGTAGCGCAGGGCCAGTGTGGTGTTGGTGTAGTTAACCACTATTATCTAGCTCGCATGAGAGCTGGAGTGAATGGAAAGAAAGATGAGCAACTAGCAAATAAAGTAAAAATTGTGATGCCTAATCCAGCACATGTCAACATTAGTGCCGCAGCTGTTTCTCGTTATTCTAAAAATAAAAAGAATGCAGTTAAATTAATTGAATTTCTCGCATCTCCTACAGGTAGCGCAGGTTTAGCAGGCCCTACTTACGAATTTCCCTTACAGGGAGTTGGTGGTTCGACCTATCTCAAAGGGATGACAAAATTCACCCCTGATCCTGTAACTGTTTCAGAACTGAGCCGTTATAACAAAGAAGCAATCCAACTCATGACCGAGGCTGGATGGAAATAAGTTTGTCGAGTACATAACCAAATAACGCAGGATCAGGATCAGTGTGATCGAGATCGGATAGGCCTAGTTCTTCAAGCCTATCCGACACTTTTTGTTCAAGATCTGCGGGTCTGCTAAGTGGCTCACCCCACTCATGATTCTTTTCAGGTCCTATTTTTGTAGTGGCATCGATTGCAATTCTTCCACCAAGCCCAAGTTGTTCACTAGCAAAGTCGAGGGTGTCGAAAGGTGTATTTTCTAATACAAAAAGATCTCTTTGAGGATCAACCTGTGCAGCAATCGCCCATACAACTTGACGGGGATCACGCACATTAATGTGTTTATCAACCACCACCACAAATTTTGTATAAGTGAATTGAGGAAGAGCACTCCAAAATGCCATAGCTGCACGTTTAGCTTGCCCTGGGTAAGCTTTATCGATAGAAATCACTGCTAGTTTATAACTTAGTGCCTCCATTGGCAGGAAGAAATCACTGATTTCTGGTATCTGTTGGCGAAGAATTGGCGTATAAATTCGATTGAGGGCAATCGCCAACATCGCTTCTTCCTTTGGTGGACGACCACTAAAAGTGGTGAGGAAGATGGGTGATCGCCTCTGGGTCATGCAATGGAAACGAACCAGTGGTGAATCTTCAACCCCACCGTAAAAACCCATGTGATCACCAAAAGGTCCGTCTGGGCTCACTTCTCCTGGTGTAATCGTTCCCTCCAAGACAACCTCACTGCAGCTAGGCACTTGCAAATCAATCGTTTTGCAAGGTGTAAGACGGACTCCTTCACCGGCGTAAATTCCTGCAAAAAGCCATTCGCTGAGTTGCACAGGTATTGGGGTAGCTGCTGCCATCACCAGCAATGGATGCACACCGATCGCAATGGCGACCTCAAGCTTTTTTCCCAACGCTGCCGCTTTACGGAGGTGACGTGCGCCTCCTCGAACACTCAACCAATGAACAGTCATGGTGTTGAGCGATTGGCGTTGAAGCCTGTAAACCCCAACATTTGGAACCCCTGTTTCAGGATCCTTAGTAATCACGAGTCCCAAGGTGATGACGCCACCTGCATCACCAGGCCAGGGTCTGATCAGCGGAATGTTCTCAAGATTGACCTCATCCCCAAGAAAAATCTGCTGACGACAGGGAGGTGATAAGTCACGATCTGGCCGAGCTTTGACAAGGTCCCAAAACACTCTTGCGAACTGTTTTGTTTCCTTCAAGCCTTTCGGAGGTCTCGGTTGCTGAAGGATCGCAAGCCTGGATCCAAGCTCCTCGAGTTGTTCAGCACGCTCCAATCCCATGCTCCAAACAACACGCTCCACAGTGCCGAGCGTGTTGACGGCCACAGGCATGGTGGATCCAATCACATTTTCGAACAGCAATGCTGGCCCACCTGCGGCAAGAACTCGGTCAGCAATTGCTGCGAGTTCGAGATCTGGATCAACCGGAGCCGTGATTCGACGGAGCTGACCACGGTCTTCAAGCAACTTGAGAAAATCCCGCAAATCTCTCGTTCCAGGCCCGGGTCCAAACAAAGCCATGGAGATAACGGGTGTCGCAGGTAGCAATCTGGTTACTGTGACGCACGCTGATCGAGATCGTGGCCATGAAGGTGTCCTATTTCCACGTGGCTGCTGAGGTGCCAGAAGGCATCAATGGGCCAAACGGTCCAGACGCTGCAGTTGTCATCGACGTGCTTCGTGCCACAACCACCATCGCCTGGGCGTTACACAATGGTGCTGAGGCTGTTCAAGCCTTTGCTGATCTCGACGAACTTCGCGCCGAGGCCAGATCCTGGCCAGACGAAAAACGGTTGTTGGTTGGTGAACGCGGTGGGAGCAAGCTCAACGGATTTGATCTGGGTAACTCCCCCGTCTCAGTGCTTCCTGAGACCGTGCAAGGGAAAAGATTGTTGATGAGCACCACCAATGGCACTCGCTCTCTGCACAAGGTTCGAGAGGTGTCGTGCGTGCTCACAATGGCGTTGCCCAACCGTTTGGCGGTGGCACAACGACTCATTCAAGATCAACCCCAACACGTGTGGATGGTTGGCAGCGGTTGGGAGGGCACCTATTCCCTGGAAGATTCCTTAGCCGCAGGTGCCCTGGCTGAATCTCTAGTCGCCTCTGGAGCCACCATTGCCAATGATGAAATGCAGGCAGCTCTCGCTTTATGGTCGCAATGGAAGGGCAATCCTGAAGCCTGTTTACGAATCGCCTCTCACGGTCAGAGATTGATTGGACTGGGTGATCACGACGCTGACTTTCAATGCTGCGCTGAGCTCGACAAGCTTTCGGTGGTGCCGATGCAAGTTGAACCCGGCGTTCTCCGTGCGACATCTTGCTAGCCGCAGGTCTGTGGGGCCAATACCATTTGCCAACTAGATAAAACGCACGTGAGTGACTTTTTGGCTGCGGCCCTGCAACTCACCAGCACAACCGACCCTGACAGTAATTTTGCTGCGGCCGAAGAACAAATCGATTTATCAGCTCGTCGTGGAGCTGAACTGATCGCTTTACCAGAAAACTTCGCCTTCATGGGAGACGATGCTCAGCGTTTAAAGATTGCGCCGTCTTTGTCTGAACAGGCCTCGCGCTTTCTGGTCACGATGGCCCGCAGGTATCAAGTGGTGATCCTGGGTGGGGGGTTTCCAGTGCCTGTTGGCGATGGACAACAACACTTTCAACGGTCACAGCTGGTAGGACGCGATGGTCAAATCCTGGCTAGTTACGACAAGATTCACCTCTTTGACGTCGACCTCCCCGACGGCAGCTCCTACCGGGAATCAGCCAGCTTCAGCCCTGGGTGCAGCTCACCTCCAGTTGTTGATGTGCCTGGACTATGTCGCGTAGGGCTGTCCATTTGCTACGACCTGCGCTTCCCTGAGCTGTATCGACATCTCGTTGGAGCCGGAGCTGAATTGTTAATGATCCCCGCTGCCTTTACGGCCTTTACAGGTAAAGATCATTGGCAAGTTCTTCTCCAGTCACGAGCGATTGAAAACACGGCGTACGTGTTGGCTCCTGCCCAGACCGGTGTGCACTACCAAAGGAGGCAGAGCCATGGACATTCGATGGTGGTCGATCCTTGGGGAACCGTGATGTCGGATGCGGGAGTCTCTCCAGGAGCGGCCATAGCCCCGATTGATCCCAGCCACTTGAAACGTATTCGTGGGCAGATGCCCAGCCTCAAGCACCGCAGACCTGCATTGTTCTGAAGGTCATGGCCCTGCTGCCCTTCCGCTACAGCTCCCTTGTTCTTGCAATGGCGCTGCAGGCTTCAACGCTTCTGATCAGCTTGCCAGCAAAGGCTGCAAGCGCTCTGGCAGCTTGGAGACTCAATGCTTCAGGTGAGCTTCTGCTTCGAACAGCCGCTGGTGCTCGGCTTCAAGCATTTTTCGAAGCCGGAGATCGTCAGCGAGGTCCAAGGGTATGGATCGATTTCCCGGGAGAGCTCAGTCGTCCAAGAAGCCTGCGCGGTTCGGGACCAGTCCGAGAAATCCGTCTTGGAAAACCCAGCACAGGGTCCACTCGATTGGTCGTTGAATTTCAGCCAGGGGTGAATCTCGATCCAGGCCAACTGAAATTGGTCGGTACCGCGACAAATCGGTGGAAGCTCAGCTTTAAGGGACTTCCAACCGCTGGATTGCGAGCGATTGGCGAAGGGAGCTTGATCCGCGCTACCTCCGGTTCCTGGGCAGGTGGAGTCAGGATTCAACCCAGCCGCACGCCAGTCAATGCGTCGGGATTACCCAATGTGACGAGGGGAAAATATCGCGTCGTCATTGATCCAGGCCATGGGGGCCCTGATCCTGGTGCTGTTGGCATCAGAGGCGTTCGTGAGAGTGAGATCGTTCTTGATATTTCACTTCAAGTGGCTCAGTTGCTCGAAGCCAAAGGTGTCCAGGTGATCATGACCCGCACCGCTGAAGTGGATGTGGATCTTCCACCCCGCGTTGCAATCGCAAATCGGGCTGGAGCCAGTGCATTCGTAAGCATTCATGCCAACGCAATCAGCATGTCCAGACCAGATGTGAATGGCATTGAGACCTTTTTCTATGCCGATCGTCGCTCCGCACGTTTAGCCGCTCATCTCCAGCAGCAAATGCTGAATGTTTCGCCAGGAAGCCCAAATCGAGGCGTTAAACGAGGGCGATTCTTTGTGATCAGGCGCACCACAATGCCCGCTGCGCTTGTAGAGATGGGCTTTGTTACCGGCAATCTTGATTCACCCCGTCTGGCTACGTCCTCTCACAGGCGGAGACTTGCTCTGGCGATTGCCACCGGCATTCTTGACTATCTGAAAGGGGTGCGTTGACTATTCGTCTCGGATTATTCGACAGCGGCATTGGCGGGCTGACGGTCCTGCGCAGAGTGCTGGAGCGTCACGGGGAAGTATCAGTGACCTACTTAGGAGATACCGCGCGTGTCCCCTACGGAAGCCGTTCTCCCTCTGAAATTCGTTCGATTGCAGCAGAGGTCGTGGCCTGGTTACGAACTCAGCAGGTCTCCACGGTTGTGATGGCTTGCAACACCACGAACGCTCTTGCCAGAGACGTCACCGAAGGACAAGCAGGTGTTCCTGTCGTTGGCCTCATCGGTGCCGCTGCTGCCCTGGTTAGGGAGTCCAGGGTTGGTGTTCTCGCAACTCCGGCAACAGTGGCGTCCGGCGCCTACAGGGAAAGCATCGAAGCCTTACATCCAGGAACGCTAGTGGTTCAGCAGGCCTGTCCAGACTTTGTTCCACTCATCGAAGCGGGAGATCTCGGCTCCAACAAGCTTCGCAAAGCTGCCATTCGTTATCTGCAGCCGTTGTTGGAAGCATCTGTGGATTCAGTGGTGTTGGGCTGCTCGCATTACCCGCTCTTGGTGCCACTTTTTGCAAACTTGTTACCCGCTCATATGCGTCTCATTGACCCAGCTGTGGCTGTGGCGGCTCAATTGGATGCCTTACTCGGTCAACCTTTGGCAGGGGGCCTCAATCAACCGGTGTCGTTGGCAGCTACACGTTTATTCGTGACGGAAGACCCCGATGGGTTTGCTGAGCGAGCCACTGCCTGGCTCGGACAGAGGCCACGTGTCGATCTCGTGGAACTGCAGTAGTAGGCCTGTGTTTCCTAGGATCTGGTCACAGAGAGGATTCATGGCCACCGTCACCGAGTTGCTGCAGCCGGTTGAGGCGGATCTTGAGATCCTGCTCGGCGACCTTCGCAGTCTGATAGGAGCCGGTCATCCGATTCTTCAGGCCGCTGCTGAACATCTTTTCAGTGCAGGCGGCAAGCGCCTTCGACCAGGAATCGTTTTATTAATCTCTAGAGCACTTTCAGAGGATGGTGAGCTGAGCTCACGCCATCGACGTTTGGCGGAAATCACTGAGATGATTCATACCGCCTCTCTTGTTCATGATGATGTCGTTGACGATGCATCAACCAGACGAGGAGTGGAAACTGTTCACAGTCGATTTGATTACAGGGTTGCTGTTCTCGCAGGTGATTTCCTATTTGCCCAAGCGAGCTGGCATCTCGCCAATTTAGACAATTTGGATGTTGTCAAGTTGCTGAGCCGCGTGATCATGGATCTTGCAGACGGAGAAGTGAAGCAGGGTTTATTTCGTTTCGATACAGGGCAAACATTCGAAACCTATTTTGAAAAGAGTTACTGCAAAACAGCCTCATTAATTGCCAATAGCTGCAAAGCGGCTGGCGTTCTCAGCGGTTTAAAGGAGCCTCAGCTTGAGTCGCTTTATCACTACGGCCGGCAGCTTGGTCTTGCCTTTCAAGTCGTGGACGACATCCTCGATTTCACTGGAAACGATCAACAGCTTGGAAAACCAGCAGCCAGTGATCTTTCAAGCGGCTATCTCACTGCTCCCGCTCTTTATGCCCTTGAAGAAAGACCCTCTCTCTCTGGTTTGATTGAACGAGAATTCAGTGAAGATGGAGATCTTGAAGAAGCCTTGGCTTTGGTGCGTGAGTCTGAAGCGATTCCCCGCACACGCGAATTAGCAAAAACGTTTGCCCGCGAAGCACGGGAATCCTTGAACTGGTTGCCTGACTCTCCTTCTCGAAGCGCACTCTTGGAACTTCCTGACTTCGTACTCAGCCGATTGTATTGAGGCTTTGTCTCAAGTATTCCTCTCCCTCGCTCAAACTTGAAATAGTGGCCAGACGTGAGTGTTGAAAGAGATCGGCTTGATTGGCCTCAGTGACAAGATGCCATACCCAGCAGCCAGCTTCCAAAGCCGACTGACATCCAGCCCGAGAATCTTCAAAAGCCCAGCATTCATCTGAGGGAACTCGCAACTTCTCGCATGCCAACAGAAACGGATCTGGAGCTGGTTTGCCCGTACGAAGTTCAGAATCGTCTCCAAGAACTCTGGTTTCAATCAAATTCAACCAAGGATGGCCAGACGCTTTGTGCTGGAACGAAACTTCGTCACTGCTGGTGACCAACACCATGGGTAGTTGCTGAGTACTGCAAAATCTGATGAGATTTTCAGCACCGGGCATCGCTAGAGCTGTAGCAACTAAGCGTTTAGCAATGGGCTGCCTCGCACTGAGTAATTCCTTTGCTGTTACTGGCTGCTGCAACCAAGAACAAACCAAGTCGGCGTTGTCATCGCGGCGACGGCCCTTGAGCTGTTGAAGTTGGCGTCGCGTTAAGGATCCGTTGAAGCATTGTGCCGCTGCCTGCCACGCTTCAGCCTGCAAGGGCTCAGTATCAAGCAGCAAGCCATCCAGGTCAAAGAGGCAAGCTTTTGGCGCTGACAAAGATCCTGCCTTTGGCATCTTGACCATGTCACTCTTCTGTGGATTCTGACAACGTGACTCGTCCGGATGATGAAACCGTCGATAGTGTTGTGCTGTCAGTGCATTTGGGCTGCAGGCGATGAGTGAGGGTTCCACCATTGAAAGCGTGCTTCAGGAACAACGTGTCTTCGATCCCCCAGCGGATCTCGCAAGAAATGCGCGAATCGCCGGCATGGAGTCTTATCGCGCCATGGCCGCGGCTGCCAAATCCGACCCAGATCTGTTCTGGGGTGAAGCGGCACGTCGTGAATTGCACTGGTTCGAGCCCTTCCACACCGTTCTTGACTGGAATAATCCACCCTTTGCCCGCTGGTTTGAAGGGGGAACAACCAACCTCTCGTATAACTGTCTTGACCGACATCTCAAGGGACCAAGAGCCAAGAAGACAGCCCTGATATGGGAAGGCGAACCCGGTGATGTTCGTCAATTCACGTATCAAGAGCTGCATGCAGAGGTCTGCCGTGCTGCCAATGCCCTCAAAGCGATGGGAGTGGGGAAAGGCGACCTTGTCGCGCTCTATATGCCGATGGTGCCTGAGGCCGCGATTGCGATGCTGGCCTGTGCGCGCATTGGCGCTCCGCATTCTGTGGTCTTCGGAGGATTTTCAGCTGAAGCCCTACGGGACCGGCTGATCGATGGAGACGTGAAAGCTGTCATTACGGCGGATGGAGGCTTCCGTAAAGACAAGCCTGTACCGCTGAAGCCTGCTGTCAATGCAGCGCTTGCTGAGGATGCCTGCCCATCAGTTCAGTCAGTGCTTGTGGTGAAACGCACCAACCAGCCTGTGGACATGGTGGCTGGGCGCGATCAGTGGTGGCACGAACTCGTAGCCAGCCAATCAGATGAATGCGTCGCTGAGCCGATGGCCAGTGAAGAAAGACTGTTTGTTCTCTACACCTCTGGATCCACAGGAAAACCCAAAGGTGTTGTCCACACCACTGCTGGATACAACCTCTGGGCCCATTTGACCTTTCAATGGATCTTCGATATCCGTGATGACGATGTGTTCTGGTGCACAGCCGATGTGGGCTGGATCACTGGGCACAGCTACATCGTCTACGGACCGCTTTCTAATGGAGCCACCACCGTGATGTACGAGGGTGCTCCTCGCCCCTCAAAACCAGGTGCATTTTGGGAGCTGATCGAGAAGCACCGAATCACAATTTTCTATACCGCTCCAACGGCCATTCGTGCCTTTATGAGGAGTGGCCGTGCGGTTCCTGATCAGTACGACATGAGCAGCTTGCGGCTGCTTGGAACCGTCGGTGAGCCAATCAATCCTGAGGCCTGGATGTGGTATCGGGATGTGGTGGGGGGTCAGCGCTGTCCGATCGTCGACACCTGGTGGCAAACGGAAACCGGAGGCGTGATGATCAGTCCTCTTCCTGGGGCGACACCCACCAAACCTGGGTCTGCCACATTGCCCCTCCCTGGAATCCAGGCCGACGTCATCGATGCAGATGGCAACAGCTGCGGAGCCGATGAGGGTGGGTATCTGGCGGTGCGAGCACCGTGGCCAGGAATGATGCGGACTGTGCATGGCAATCCCCAACGTTTCCGAGAGAGCTACTGGGAGACCATCCGCCCTGCCGATGGCTCATACCTCTACTTTGCAGGTGATGGAGCCCGGCGTGATGCCGACGGATACTTCTGGGTGATGGGACGAGTGGATGACGTCATCAACGTGTCAGGACATCGTCTTGGCACGATGGAAATTGAGTCTGCACTGGTGAGTCATCCGGCGGTTGCTGAAGCAGCTGTGGTGGGTCGACCTGATGACCTCAAGGGCGAAGGCATCGTTGCATTCGTCACCCTTGAAGTAGGACGGGAATCCAATGATGCACTTGTGGCGGAACTGCGCGCCCATGTCGGCAAGGAGATTGGTCCTATTGCAAAGCCCGATGAGATCCGCTGTAGCGATGCGCTTCCAAAAACTCGCAGTGGCAAAATCATGCGCCGGATTTTGCGCGCCCTCGCTGCCGGTGAGGAGGTGACTGGTGACACCAGCACCCTGGAAGATCGCTCTGTGCTTGACCGTTTACGCGGCTAACTCAAACAAAACAATGCAGGGGCAGCTTCTGTTACTCCTGCACCGTTGAGATGAGATTCAAATCATTGGGAAATCGGGGGGGAGCAGAGCTTGATCGGGCCATCCATCTTTTCCATAGATCGCATCCAAAATGACATTGAGAATCGATCGTTTCTGCTGAAGCTCTTCTTTTGCGGCCCATTGAATTTCATTTAAGTCGTCCTCTGAGAGTTGAAGCGCTTCTATTAATTCGCGATAAGCATGTCGTTCTTTTGAATTGATATCAGTTTCGTCGCCAGGATTACGCGAAACACCAGCAATCAAGCAGGCCACTCTGGCTGCCGCGCATTGGTCATTGTGATTCGTGAGCGACTTTGCAAGCTCCGTCAAACTTTGCTGCTTGACAGACCGTTCAACGACATCGGCAGCAGCACCTTCATCAATAAACAAGCGCTCAGGTAATTCTTTGAGCAAACGCTCTTCCTCTGCGGAAATCGAGCCGTCACTCAGTGCAATGCACCGAGCAATCTGCAATAGAACCCTTTGTGTGTTGTCGATCACCAGTATCAATAAAAATCTTTTTCAATCATCGCCGACTTTCAATACCAAGTCCTAAATTCCCAATGGTTTGAATCAGTTCCCTGATCACTTTTGCTCTTGAGGGATCATCAGCCCAACTTCCAAGCAATCCCTGGCGAAGTCCTGCACTCGCAGGCGTGAGGTGATCTCCTTTCATTTGCACAAACTGACTGCGGTCCTGCGAACGCTTGCTTAAAGCCTCGATTAAGTCCTGGCTTTGATCAAGCTGGTCTGTACCGAAACGGATCACCAAATTTTGAGCCTGCAGGTAATAACGCTCGATCAGGCGAAGCGTTTCCTGCGGTCCAGGACTGAATTCAGTGACCACACCAAGGCTCGGCGCCAATGAACCAAGCAGGGGTATCGATCGCTCAGCAGTGAAATTGTTAAAACTAAGGGCAGCGAAAGCGAGGCTATTGCGCCCACCATCCGGTGCGAGTAGGTGCAATTTGCAGCCCAAGCTGTGGCCGACGCGGACTGGCATCAATTCTTTCCCCAAGCGTTTATTGAGTGCAGATCTACAAGCCCGCAGCGCTTGCCAGCCTTCCCGCGCTTGAAGCTGATGGTCGAAACCGGGAACATAACTCCAAGCATGGACTGCGAGCTGACGTGCAGCCAACCCTTCAAGCATGCGCCGATAACTGATTTGAGGGTTCGTAGCTAGGTAACTCCCACCAATAAATTCAACCAACCCTTGTGCTGAAGCTGGCCATAGGCACCAGCACCCCTGTTGTCGCTGCCAGCGGCTCATTCTTTTGATAACTCCTTCACGATGCGTTCGGCCTCGCGCACATGCGCCGGACCATCCAGCAAGTTACTGAACGTGTGGCGAATGGTTCCTTCGGCATCGATCACGTAGGTGACTCGACCTGGAAGCAGCCCAAGGACTTTTGGCACTCCAAAACGATTACGGAGTCTTTGACCCTGATCAATTAAGAGAGGAAATGGGAGCTGATGACGCTGGGCGAATTTGCGATGGCTTACGGCATCGTCGCTACTGACACCCCACACCACGGCACCAAGTGCCTCAAGACTGGAGTGTGTATCTCGGAATGCACAAGCTTCGGCAGTGCATCCAGGGGTGTCGTCTTTGGGATAGAAAAACAGCACTAAAACCTTGCCTTGAAGCTCGTCACGGCGGCGAAGGACTCCGTCTTGATCTTCGAGCGCAATCTCTGGTGCCTGGTCTCCAATCGTGAGAGGCATGGAAGTAACCAAGAAGTGGCGGCACCCTAGGCAACACCTGAGACAACACGGGAGAATGCTTTCAAGAGCGAGCGAACTGAAGTGATGGAGTTAGAGGCTGTTCCTGGTCAGCTGAATCTTCTCGGTGAATTGAACGCTGAAGAGCCTCAATCTCTAGAGGTGAAGGAGAAGGTCGACATCGGTGAATCAGCACCGCAAACTCTGTTGATCATCGACACCGAAACATCAGGACTTGAACCTGAAGAGCATCACTGCCTTGAACTTGGCGCCATTTTGTTCGATATCCCAAGCCGGCAGATCCTCGCGCAGATGTCGTGCCTATTACCAGCAGATTCCAATTCAGCAGAAGCAATCAATCACATTCCAGCGGAGGTCACCCGTTTACCTCAGCCCTGGAGGCAGGGGCTCGATTATTTCCAATCACTATTAAACAGTGCCGATCTTCTGGTGGCACACAATGCCGCCTTCGACAAGAAATGGTTTGGACAAGGACATCTTCCTGCAACTGATGTTCCCTGGCTTTGCAGCATGGAAGAGATGCGATGGCCTGAAAACAAACATCTCAGAGCAAGGCCCTCGGTGAGAGACCTGGCACTCGCCTATGAAATTCCAGTTTGGGCAGCTCATAGAGCCCTCACCGATTGCATTTATCTGGCAGAAGTGTTTCGCCGTTGCGATCAACTTGAAATGTTGATCGCACTTGGACTGGAACCTCGCACCTTGATGCTTGCCCAGGTGTCATATGAAGATCGTCACCTGGCTCGTGATGCAGGATTTCGCTGGAATGATCCAATCAAAGGAGCCTGGACAAGGCGGCTCAGCGCTCGCGAAGCCGAAACGCTTCCCTTTCCAGTGATTACGCAAAAAGAATCTTGAAGAGAACCACCTCCAAATGTTTCAGCAATCCGAAGCCACATAGGGGATTTTTGGCTGAATAAGTTCAATGCATCAAGCTGCAAACAAGGTTGTTCTCTATCTGCGGCCCAACGTGCAAAGACCTCTCAGTCATTGCCAACTCCAGACCCTGGATCCCCTAAGACGTCGCTTGAGGCGATGGCAACAGGTGCGAACTTGGGCTCGCTTGATTCGCGAGGCCGAATCGCTTTGGCATGTAGATGTACGGGAACTTAGAAGGCTTGGGGCGATTGAACTTTCACAATTACTAGAGGAAGTGCCGCCAGTGCAACGCCTTCGGGTGAACCGATGGCTAACTCGATATGCAGTAGCAACTCGTTTCAATAATCCTCGGCAACTTCAAGATCAAAGCTTCAAAAATGCACCAGAGCATTGATGCGACGCCAAAAAATATGATCCAACAATCACATCCAATCTAATTCATTACGCAATTACAAGTCATTAGAAAGTATTGTCTAGGAGCGATTCTATCATTTACACGCTAAAAATAATTCTAAAACGATCGCATGCAAAAGGCAATCACATTGATAAAAACGAACGTGAGCAACATTCCACCTTGCGCAAGAAGTCTCATTCTAATCCTAGGATTCATTTAAGTTGTTTTCATAAATAGAATTTTGATCATCATAGCGACTATTGGAATAGTCAACCAAAAGGAGCCAGTAAAGTGTTACAAGTTATACCAATACAAATATTAGAGCTTTAACAACTATAAACCATCTTCAATAAATTCAAGTTAGATTTGCTCTGAATTGCAATAACGATTCGCAGGCTAAATCCTTAACAGGCAAGACAACATTACAAAGCCCAAAATCATTGAGATAATTATAAAACAAAAATATTCGATCGTACTAAAAGTAAAGGATCACATCAGTCAGACCAGAGTTTGGATCATAGACGTTCAGAAACTTCAAGAAACGACATTACAACCAGGAAGCAACAGCATTAACTGGATTAAATTGCACATTAACATTGGCTATTTCACCTAAATTACGCTCATGATGAATATAATTAGTAACAGCTGTTTCTTGATTAGGACAAATTTCAAAAACACAGGTAATGGCATCTTCATCACAACCTGTTCTAGGGCCCACCATGACCTTTGCTTGAAGCCTGGTCAGAAAAATAGAGACGTCAGACCTGAGCATTTGAAAGGCCTCTCCATCCATCCCTTTGGTGTTTTGAATGATGAGACGAGCGAGGAGATTGGTTGTTTCAGCCATTTTTTTTATCTTAAATATATGATTCAAATATCTTACGGTTAATCTATGTAATAGCAATATCTTTTGAGTTACTCATAAGACAGTTTAGGGAAAGATGTTCATCAGTAACAGACTAACCGCGCAAATCCTTAACGAACACCTGCTCTAAAGTCAATAGATAATCGAATACTGATCAGTCGAGACTGTAGTCGACTGTTCAAGAGAGTTGAAATAAAAAAAGCGGCGCAAATGCCGCTCTGTGACTAGGGTTTTAGTTGGTGACTGGCTTTTTAAGAATCGGAGCGGCGGGATTTGAACCCACGACCCCCACTACCCCAAAGTGGTGCGCTACCAAGCTGCGCTACGCCCCGTCAGATTGAAGTTATCACAGCGTATCTCCCCCTTTGTTCAAACGTATAACCCGTTTCAGCAGGCGTTCTGTCAGCAGGTCGCGGGGATCACTACTGAAACCCCAGATATGCATGTCTCTCGCAAGCTGACGCAGCTCACACATTGACAATGAAGCCAGCTGAAGCTCAGGCAAGGTGCGCCAAGCTCTGCTGGTCATGGGCATCGCTGAGCGACTAGGGCGATCATTCAGTGAAAGCGTGCCATCCGCAAGCCACTCTGGAATGAGCACCACCAGAACGGCGATCAAGCCATAGAGCTCCACCAATCCCTTAGGCAATGGATGCAGCCGGCGGCGCTGGCGCGGATCAGGTGAGGACGACACGAACCTCTTGCTCTGACTTGATGGTTCTAACTAAACGCACTTTCATATTGAAATCTCCAATTGTGATCAAATCGCCAAGGTGCTCTGGCCAGGTGAGGACTTCTCCCGCCAGAGAAATGGCTCTGAATTGTTCTTATTGAGCTTCAAGCTGAAGATCAAAATAAAGACCAATGCAAGCGTTAGGGCTATCGCCGCCATAACGACTCTGTCCGGCAAAGCATTATTCATGCGTTGGCATTCAAGGGAATTGGGCTGTTGTCTCCTCGCAAAACGCAATGACTCACAGACCAGTCGTAATGACTCCAAACCGAAATAGGGAGTATATAGTTTGCGCCTTTAAAAGCTCCGAGCAACACACCACTAGGCATCGCTGAGCAATACGGCCTGCTGCCCGGTCTCGCCAGATACTGCTGGTGATACTCCTCGGCGCTGAAGAAAACTTGATCAGCTGCGATTTCGGTCGTGATGTTCTGTCCGCCTTGTTGCTTCAACTCTGATTCGTACCAGTCGCGGCTTGCTCTTGCGAGCTCAGCTTGATGATCAGTGGTGGTGAAAATCGCTGATCGATATTGACTTCCTCGGTCATTGCCCTGCCGATCACCTTGAGTCGGATCATGACATTCCCAAAAAAGTTTCAGAAGATCACTGAAGTCAACTGCCGTAGTGCTCCAAACCACTCGCACCACTTCTGAATGCCCAGTGCGACCGCTGCAAACTTGTTCATAACTTGGATTCTCAACCTGACCGCCGGCATAACCAACAGCAGTTGAGAACACACCTGGCAATCTCCAGAACCCTTTCTCAGCTCCCCAGAAACAACCGCAACCAAACAGAACTTCCTCCTGGTCATCCATCAGGGGGGCGTTCAAAGGAGTCCCGAGAACAACGTGACGACTTTGATTATCAGAAGGTTGTGAAGGTGTCGACTGTCCAGTCATCCATGAGGGCAGCATTGAAAAAGAGCCAGTGTCAAAACCCTAGGCAACTGATTTGGGTTCCAGTTGAATGTGATTGAGCAATGTCGTGACGAATGCGAAGAGAAGAAAAGGCAAACTCAAGACGAGAATCAGGCCAACACCCACCAGAGCAAACAGTGGTTTGGAAGACCCCATCAGAGCGAGCCCAGAGGCCAGACTCACAAAAATCACTGCCATCCAGGCCAGAACCTGGCCATAGATATCACCAAAGGTGAGGGTGCAGCGCACCGCGAAGGGAGAGCTGGAAGACATCGCTAAGAGCTTTTGAACCAGCTAAGCCCCGAACAAGGGATTTGTCGTGGATTTATGGATAAGCGTTTCATGATTCAAGCCACAGCATCCAATCGTTCGGCGGCCTGTTCCCGCTCCCAAAGCCTTCGATAAGGCCCTTGAACACTGATGAGTTGATTGTGATGGCCTTGTTGAGAGAGCCGTCCCTGCTCCAGTACAAGAATCCGATCGCAGGCTGCAGCGGCGGAAAGTTGGTGGCTAATCATCACAATCGTGCGTTGGGTTTGCCTGCGAACAGAGGCAAGAATCTCTGCAGCCGTGTTGTTATCAACGCTGGCCAAAGCGTCATCCAGCACCAGTAATGGTGAAGTCATCAATAAGGCCCTACCAAGAGCCGTGCGCTGACGTTGGCCTCCACTGAGCGTGATGCCTCTCTCTCCCACCAAAGTCTCGAAGCCATCGGGGAAACCCTTCACGTCATCAAGCAAACGGGCTTGCTCTGCAGCCGCGCTCACCCGATCCATCCCAGCCTCAGGGTCTCCATAGCGCAGATTGTCGGCAAGGGTGCTCGTAAACAGATAGCCCTCCTGAGGCACGAGCGCGATCTGTTGCCTCAGATCTTGAAGTCGGAGTTGCGTGAGATCGCAACCATCAAGAAACAGCTGTCCCTCTGGAACTTCCACCATGCGTCCAAGGGCTCGAGCCAAGGTGGTCTTTCCGCAGCCAACAGGACCCACAACTGCAACTAATTCGCCCGGTGCAATGCGAAACGAAAGTCCCCTCAGGGTGTCTTGATCGCTGCCTTCGTAACGAACATGCAAATTTCTCGCTTCGAGTTCACCCTGAATCTGTTCCCTGACCGTTGCAGGTTCCAATGGATCTCTAATGAGAGGCTGGCGAGAAAGCAATTCTTCGACACGCTCCAGGCTCACTTGACCCGTTTGGAAGGTATTAAGAGTGAATCCCAGCAAAGCTGTCGGGAATACCAACCGCTCCACATAAAGAATCAACGCAACCAAGCCACCGATCGAGAGCGTCCCCCGTTCCAGCTGACCACTGCCCAAAGCGATCAGTAGTAATAGAGAGATGGAGGAAATTCCTTCAAGCAACGGGAAAAGAGTGCTTCGGGTGCGAGCCAAACGAATCGCTGAATCCCTGTAGCTCTTATTACGGTTCCCAAAGGCGTCGAGCTCCGGCTCCTCTTGGCCGTAAATCTTGATGGCTGCGATACCGGAGAGGTCTTCCTGAATGAGCTCACTGAGACCTGCCAGATCTTCCTGCTGTCGTCTCTGTTGACGCATCATTCGGCCACCAAACAAGCGCACCGAGCCCAGCATCACCGGATACAAAGCAATCGCAGCCACTGTCAGACCTGGGTCTATGGCCAACATCGCCGGGAGGGTGAAGGCATAAGCCAAAACCGTGTTGGTCAGGCTTAAGACCGCAAATCCAAGCAGCCTTCTGACGTTTTCAACATCGCTAGTTGCACGGCTGATGATTTCTCCGCTTCCGGTCTGCTGCACCCAACCCGGTTCTTGCAGCAACATCTGGTCAAATAATTTTTGGCGTAATTCCACCTCAACTTGCCGCCCCACTCCAAACACCAATTGGCGCGAAATCAGTCGCGCAATGCCCATGCTTGTGGCAAGCAACACGATAAAACCGGCCTGACGCAGAACATCGGAAATCGCAAATCCATCTTGCAGATCATCAATCACTCGCCTCACTTCCAGTGGAATCGTGACGCTGAGGATGTTCACGACAACCAGGGTCAGCGCTCCGACGACAACAGTGCGGCGGTGCGGACGCAAATAGCGACCGATTAAATCGAGACGAAAGGCGGCCATGCCTGTTGCAGAACAAGCATCAACCTAGACATTCGTCTCTGTGTCAAGTGGGGCTGCAACCAGCTGCCGTAGAGGTTGGTGCCAGAGGTTTATTGATCTGGTAATTGAGACTTTTGTGAGTAATAGTGGAAGTGTCCCCATCACCCGGCCCGGCGTGCATCTGCACACCGGGCTTTTTACTGACCCAACCATTCCGATCGCGTTTCCCAGATGGTCACCGCCTCAGCACCCTGGCCACAACTCCTTGAACAATTGCTAGCAGGAATCGTTCTTTCAAAAGAGGATGCCGCTGCCCTAATGGAAGCTTGGCTGGCGGAAGAGCTCACACCAGTGCAAACAGGTGCATTTCTTGCCGCGCTGCGTATCAGAAATCTCCATGGTTCGGAACTTGCCGCCATGGCAAAGGTTTTACGAAGAGCCTGTGAGTTGCCTGACGTGCGACCTGAGCTTGCCCTTGTCGACACCTGTGGAACCGGTGGAGACGGAGCGAACACCTTCAATATTTCAACAGCGGTGGCGTTCACAGCTGCAGCCTGTGGTGCAACGGTTGCCAAACACGGCAATCGCAGCGCCAGCGGGAAAGTTGGATCTGCTGATGTTCTTGAAGGATTGGGATTACAGCTCAAGGCCCCAATGGAAACCGTGGTGGGTGCACTCACTCAATCAGGAGTCACCTTTTTATTTGCTCCTGCATGGCATCCAGCCTTGGTGAATCTCGCTCCTCTTCGACGCAGTTTGGGAGTGCGAACAGTCTTCAATCTGCTCGGACCTTTGGTCAATCCACTGACACCAGAAGCTCAGGTGCTCGGCGTGGCGAGAGCTGAATTACTTGACCCCATGGCTGAGGCACTGCAGAGACTCGGGTTGAATCGAGCCATCGTGGTGCATGGCGCCGGAGGCTTGGATGAAGCATCCCTGGAGGGCTCCAATCAGTTACGCATTCTCGAAAATGACCACATCCGTTCAGAGCAACTCCACCCCTCTGATTTTGGTCTGACTCCTGCACCTCTCGAAGCCTTACGCGGTGGTGATTTGATCACCAATCAACACATGCTTGAAGCCGTGCTGAAGGGAGAAGCGCCAGCGGCTCATCGCGATGTTGTTGCCCTCAACACAGCCTTGGTTCTATGGACTTCAGGAGTTCAATCTGATCTTGCTGCTGGAGTTCAGCTCGCTTTGACAAAGATGCAGGAGGGTCGTCCATGGCGTCGACTTGTGTCTCTACGTGATGCCCTGGAAGGTCGCAAGGAAGAATGAAGAGGCCATTGCTGCCAGTTGCCTTCTGCTGATGACCGCTACTAACGAATTAACAGCGCGTCTAGTCCTGCAGGACGGCACTGTCCTCGAAGGCTTTGCCTGCGGTCAGCACGGCAGCGTGATTGGCGAGGTGGTGTTCAACACCGGGATGACCGGATATCAGGAAGTACTGACAGATCCCAGTTATGCAGGTCAGCTCATCACCTTCACCTATCCAGAGATAGGAAACACGGGTGTCAATTCTGATGACCAGGAAGCTGATGAGCCTCATGCGCGTGGATTAATCGTGCGACAGCTTTCTCCTCAACCAAGCAATTGGCGCAGTCAACAATCTCTTCCGGAGTGGATGGAACAACACGGTGTGATTGGCATTCAAGGTGTGGATACTCGTGCTCTTGTGCGGCACCTTCGCGAATTAGGGCCGATGAACGGCGTGATCAGTAGTGATGGTCGTTCAGCTGTTGAACTGTTGGAAGAGCTGAATCAGGCCCCTTCAATGGAAGGTCTCAATCTTGCTGACCAGGTCTCTACGCCAGCTCCTTACACCTGGAATAAGCCGTGCGGCGTCAAATTTGACCAACGTCTTCAGTCACGTCCTGAGCTTCCATATCGAGTTGTGGCGATTGATTTTGGAATCAAGCGAGCCATCTTGAATCGATTGGTAGGCCATGGCTGTGACTTAACGATTTTGCCGGCAAACACAGATCTCAACACCGTGCTGTCCCGTGAGCCTGAGGGCGTCTTTCTATCGAACGGTCCAGGAGATCCAGCGGCTGTGACATCAGGAATCAAGCTGGCACGCGGTTTACTCGAGCAGAGCTGTTTACCAATGTTCGGGATTTGTCTCGGGCATCAAATCCTGGGCCTTGCTTTGGGTGGCAAAACCTTCAAGTTGGCCTATGGCCATCGTGGCCTCAATCATCCATGTGGCACGAATGGTCAGGTGGAAATCACCAGTCAGAACCATGGCTTTGCACTTGATGCTGCGTCACTGCCTACGGACAAAATTGAAGTCACTCATTTCAATCTCAACGACCGAACTGTGGCCGCATTTGCGCATCGAGAGCAACCCGTCTTTGGAGTGCAATACCACCCGGAGGCAAGCCCAGGGCCCCATGACGCTGATCATCACTTCGCTCGTTTTGCGGCCTTGATGGCGGCTCGCCGCTGAATCGTGGTGAGAAGGTGCCAATCTCCCTAGTATTTGCTCCAACAGAAATCCGGGGGATTGGTCCCATTACTGAACTGCAGCGATTAACCGTTTCGCTTCGGGGTGGCTTCGAGCAAAAAGGTAGCTGCATGGTGTTTCATTTCACCGGTCAGCTTGATGCCTATTCCGAGAGTCAGTTCATGACCTACGTGACTGATGTCCTTAAAACGAACAAGTCACCGGCCGTGATCGACCTCATTAAGGTTGATTTTCTTGATTCCTCAGGTCTTGGTGCTCTTGTGCAATTTGCCAAGCAATGCAAGGACGCCAAACGGCGTTTTGCTGTTGTAGGCAATGCTCGAGTAGTTCAAACCGTGAAGCTGGTTCGACTTGAAGATTTTCTCCACCTGAAGGAAGACCTTGACAAAGCCATTGCACCGTTCGCAAGTTGAGCGATTGGATCCGTTTCCAGTCTTCACAGGAGCCCGATCATGATTTGGGCTCGCTGCAGCTTGCCTGGCTTGGAGATGCCGTTTGGGAACTTCATCAACGGCTGAAATTGTGTAAGAACCCTGGGAGATCTCAGGATCTTCACAGGGCGGTTGTTTCTCAAGTTCGGGCTGATGCACAGGCCAAGGCATTGGACGAACTTGATCCATTCCTGACCGATCAAGAAAGGGACTTTGTCAGGAGAGGACGCAATAAAGCTGGTCGAGGACCGAAGCGAGCTGATCCCGGTATCTATGGAAGAGCAACGGGATTTGAGACAATGGTTGGCTGGCTCTTTTTGCAGAATCCGGCGCGGCTTGCGCAGCTCTTGGATCGCCTCGAGGAGACCGACACCGCCCTGTCATAACAACCCCTGCCATGAGCTCACGATTTGATCGCCGCCCCTCCCAAGGTTCTGGCAGCAGCTCAGGTTCACGCGGTCGTCGTCCCTTCCGCGATGGCCCCCCTCTTCGCCGTGATCGGGATGAACCCTGGGGGGGACGATTTGAAACTGGAAGCTCAGAACGCCGTTTTACTGATCGACGCTCTTCTGAGGAGCGACCTTCAGGCCGACGCTCTACAGATCGACGCCCCTCCGACAAGCGCAGCTCTGATCGACGTTTTTCAGAGCGCCGACCTGGGGATTTCAGTTCCAATGATCGTCGATCATCCTTCGAACGCCGATCCTCGGATCGAAGCCAATCAGATCGGCGGTTTTCTGACCGTCGTCCAAGAGATTCCAATGATCGTCGTCCTTCGTTTGAGAGGGGTACTTCTGAGGAGCGTTCCTATGAAGGCCGTTCATCCGGAGATCGTTTTTCGGAAAACCGGTTTTCAGAAAGACGACCCAGAGATCAGAATTCAAAAACTCCCCGGCCTTCTTTCGATCGTCGACCATCTCCTCGACCCTCTGGAGATCGTCGACCACGGTTCGAAGAACGCCGTCCTCAAAGCCCTGACAACAGCAAGCGGTCTTCACCCAGGCTGGAAGACAAACCAAGAGGTGAGTCGAGTCCGCATGCAGCTGAGCGAATAGCCGATGATTTGCTCTGGGGTCGTCACGCCACACAAGCTGCTTTAGAGGCAGGCAGGCCAATTCATCGCATTTGGTGCACCTCTGAACTCCGCAGCGCCTCAAAATTTCTACAGCTGCTTAAAGACGCAAAATCCTCGGGTGTCCTGGTTGAAGAAGTCACTTGGGCAAGACTCGGTCAGCTCACAGGTGGCGCTGTTCACCAAGGCATTGTTTTGCAGACAGCAGCAGCTGAAACCTTTGATCTTCAAGACTTAGTGAATGGATGCAGCGCCCTGGAGGAAGCCCCGCTTTTGTTGGCCTTGGATGGCCTAACCGATCCACAAAATCTAGGGGCGATCGTACGCTCAGCCGAAGCTCTAGGAGCCCATGGGGTCGTGCTTCCTCAGCGCAGAAGTGCCGGTTTAACTGGTTCAGTGGCCAAGGTTGCTGCGGGTGCACTGGAACATTTACCAGTCGCACGGGTCGTCAATCTCAACCGTTCCCTGGAAACCTTGAAATCAGCTGGTTATCGAGTAATCGGATTGGCAGAGGAAGGGGACCTCACCCTCGAAGAGGTCGACTTAGACGGTCCTCTGGTGATTGTGACCGGCTCTGAAGGGCAGGGGCTTTCGATGTTGACGCGTCGTCATTGTGATCAGTTGATCCGCATTCCATTGCGAGGAGTGACCCCGAGCTTGAACGCATCGGTAGCGACAGCTCTCTGTGTCTATGAAGTTGCGCGTCGCGGTTGGATGAAGGGTCTCAAAGGGCAGAACCCATCTCCAAGAATCACCAGGCCCCAATTGGCTGGGTCTTCTGCAACAAAGGTGCCCATCACTTCAGACCCCGTTGAGGAGATCGTCTTGGATCAGACCTCAGAAACGTCCATGGTCACCCTTGATTTACAGAGAGACTCGGCCCCAATGTCAGGAACTGATGCTTTTGGAGTGAGTATTGATCTCTAATTTCGGCAGTATTCCTCCGTTATTGCAGTTAAAGGACCTGAAGCAAGGCACAATGATTCGACCTCGACTGCTCTTCCATGAGCCCCCTGATCAGGCCCCTGCGCAGTCTCGCCAACGGTCTCGGATTTGCATGGTGGGCTCGGGTCCAGACCCATGGACCTGACGTCACTTACTGGTTCGGACCCTTTGTAACCAAGAGTGGGCTTGAGAAAGTACTACCTGCTTTTCTTGAAGATCTCTCCTCAGAGGCACCATCGTCCATGAATCATTCGGTTCTTCGTTGTCGTCGATCCGAACCCCTAACGATCAATGCCCAAGGCTGAAGCTGATAGCGTCAAGATCGGAACTTAAATCCTGCAGATGGCGATTGCCGAGTGGCGTCAGCAACTTGAAAGTGGTGACGTATCCGTAAGGGAGCTCACAGATCATCATTTGGCTCGAATTGAGGCAGTTGATCCCAGTGTTCATGCCTTTTTAGAGGTCACATCCGAGCGGGCTCGCGCGGATGCAGATCGGCTCGACGAGGCTCGCGCAGCAGGTGAATCACTCCCACCTTTGGCTGGTGTGCCGATTGCCATCAAAGACAACCTGTGTACGAAAGGAATTCGAACGACCTGCTCCAGTCGGATGCTGAAGTCTTTTGTTCCGCCTTATGAATCCACAGTGACTGGGCGTCTCTGGCGTTCAGGAGCTGTCTTGATTGGGAAAACCAATCTCGACGAGTTTGCGATGGGCGGCTCCACCGAAACCTCCGCTTTTGGACCTACAGCCAATCCCTGGAATACAGATTTCGTACCTGGAGGAAGCTCTGGTGGAAGCGCCGCTGCTGTTGCAGCAGGTGAATGCATGGCTTCTCTGGGCTCCGATACAGGTGGATCCATCCGACAACCAGCCTCTTTTTGTGGTGTCGTTGGCCTAAAACCTACCTATGGCCGAGTCAGCCGCTACGGGCTGGTGGCCTTCGCCAGTTCACTAGACCAAGTCGGTCCTTTTGCAACGTCAGTTTCCGATGCAGCCGAACTTCTTCAGGCCATCGCTGGAGAAGATCCGAGAGATTCAACCTGCCTGAAAGCACCTGTACCCAATTACCTCGATGCTCTTGAGCGATCCGTCAGTGGGCTCCGGGTTGGAATGGTTCGAGAGTGCTTTGAGCAAGAAGGATTGGACCCTCAGGTCAAAGCCTCAGTCCTTGCAGCTGCCAACCACCTGCAGTCCTTAGGCGCTGAGCTTGTCGATGTGAGTTGTCCTCGATTTAACGATGGCATCGCCACCTACTACGTCATCGCCCCATCAGAGGCATCGGCCAACCTGGCCCGATATGACGGCGTGAAGTATGGCTTCCGTGCTGACGATGCATCCAGCCTTGCTGCCATGACGGCTCGAAGCAGAGCCGAAGGCTTTGGTAGCGAAGTTCAAAGACGCATCCTGATTGGCACCTATGCCCTGTCGGCAGGATATGTGGACGCTTATTACCGAAAAGCTCAGCAGGTTCGAACGTTGATTCGTCGAGACTTTGAAACGGCCTTTGGCGCCGTTGATGTGTTGTTGACGCCTACGGCTCCCTCCACTGCATTCGCCGCTGGCTCCCATACAGATGACCCGCTTGCGATGTACCTAGCTGATCTACTCACCATTCCTGCCAACTTGGCCGGGTTGCCTGCCATCAATGTGCCTTGTGGATTCAACAGCAACGGGCTACCGATTGGCCTTCAACTCATTGGAAATGTTCTTGAGGAACCCCTGCTGCTTCAGGTCGCTCATCAGTACGAGCAGACTGCAAACGTCATGACCACGCGTCCCGATGGCGCCTTCATCCCGGCCTGATTTCAAGCCAAGCCCCTGCATCTAGCGCCTGCAGGGGTTGATACCACCACATCTTGCGCATGCGCCTAAACTGAGGGGATGGCATTTGTTCCTCTTCATAACCACAGCGACTACAGCCTTCTGGACGGAGCATCCCAGCTCCCCCAAATGGTGGAGCGTGCAAAGGACTTAGGCATGCCAGCGCTAGCGCTCACGGATCACGGAGTGATGTACGGAGCCGTTGAACTCCTGAAATTATGTAAAAAAGCAGGGATAAAACCAATTATTGGCAATGAAATGTATGTCATCAATGGATCGATTGATGACCCACAACCTAAAAAAGAACGCCGATATCATCTTGTAGTTCTGGCAAAGAATGCTACTGGTTATCGAAACTTAGTGAAGCTCACTAGCATTAGTCATCTGCGTGGAATGCGTGGAAGAGGGATTTTTTCCCGAGCCTGCGTTGATAAACAGCTACTCAAGCAATACGGCGAAGGCCTAATTGTGGCCACCGCCTGTCTTGGTGGTGAAATTCCTCAAGCAATCATGCGTGGACGCAATGATGTAGCAAGAGATGTAGCCCTGTGGTATCAGCAAACGTTCGGCGATGACTTTTATTTAGAAATACAGGATCACGGATCACCTGAAGATCGGATTGTTAATGTTGAAATTGTTCGGATCGCCAAGGAACTTGGGATTCGAGTGATTGCTACCAATGATGCTCATTACCTCACTCGCAACGATGTAGAAGCCCATGACGCCCTGCTCTGTGTCCTGACAGGCAAGCTGATCAGCGATGAGAAGAGGTTGCGCTATACCGGCACCGAATACCTTAAAAGTGAGGAGGAGATGAGACACCTTTTTGCTGATCACCTTGAACCAGATGTGGTGTTAGCAGCAATTAGTAACACCGTTCAAGTTGCAGAGAAGGTAGAGGATTACGACATTCTTGGCAGATATCAAATGCCTCGTTTCCCAATTCCTGAAGAACACACTCCTGTGAGTTATTTAAAGGAGGTCACTGAGCAGGGTCTGCGCAATCGTTTGGGAATTGATTCCGAAACAGAAATTGATACAAACTACGGAGAACGTCTTTCTCATGAATTGAAAATCATGGAGCAGATGGGATTCCCAACCTATTTTCTAGTGGTGTGGGATTACATTCGTTTTGCACGAGAACAAGGAATTCCCGTTGGTCCAGGGCGGGGCTCGGCTGCTGGATCACTTGTTGCCTATGCCCTTGGAATTACCAATATCGATCCAGTTAGCAATGGCCTGCTGTTCGAACGATTCCTGAATCCAGAACGAAAGTCAATGCCTGATATTGATACCGATTTCTGTATTGAACGTCGTAGTGAAGTGATTGATTACGTCACTCGTCGCTATGGCGCAGACAAGGTGGCGCAAATTATCACGTTCAACCGCATGACCTCTAAAGCGGTTCTAAAAGATGTGGCACGAGTGCTCGATATTCCTTATGGAGATGCAGATCGCTTAGCAAAGTTGATTCCGGTTGTTCGCGGCAAGCCAGCCAAGCTGGCAGCGATGATTGGCGATGAATCTCCAAATCCTGAATTTCGCGAAAAATACAAAAAAGATCCTGTAGTAAAGCGCTGGGTCGATATGGCGATGCGGATTGAAGGAACCAACAAAACGTATGGAGTTCATGCAGCTGGAGTTGTCATTGCAGCAAACCCATTGGATGAACTGGTTCCTCTTCAGAGAAACAATGATGGACAAGTAATCACTCAATACTTCATGGAAGATGTGGAGTCCATGGGACTCCTGAAGATGGATTTCCTTGGCCTTAAAAATCTCACAATGATCGATAAAACTCTGGAGCTTGTGGCTGCCAGTATCGGAGAACGGGTTGATCCAGACAAACTGCCTCCGGAAGACCCTGAAACATTTGCCCTCCTGGCTCGAGGAGATCTTGAAGGGATTTTTCAGCTTGAATCAACAGGGATGCGTCAAATCGTTCGTGATCTAAAACCCTCTTCTTTAGAAGATATCTCCTCCATTTTGGCGCTCTATCGACCAGGTCCGCTCGATGCAGGATTGATTCCTAAATTTATTAACCGTAAGCATGGTCGTGAAGCGATTGACTTTGCTCATCATTCGATTGAGCCAATCCTGAAAGAGACTTACGGGATCATGGTTTATCAGGAACAGATCATGAAAATAGCTCAAGATATGGCTGGATATTCCCTTGGAGAAGCCGATTTACTTCGGCGCGCAATGGGTAAGAAAAAAGTGTCAGAAATGCAGAAACATCGAGGAATTTTCGTCAAGGGTGCTTCTGATCGAGGTGTCGACAAAAAAGTGGCTGACGAATTATTTGATCAAATGGTTTTATTCGCTGAATATTGCTTCAACAAAAGCCATTCCACTGCCTATGGAGCTGTTACTTATCAAACCGCTTACCTAAAAGCACATTATCCAGTGGCCTATATGGCCGCCTTGCTCACGGTGAATGCTGGAGCCAGCGACAAAGTGCAGCGCTACATCTCCAATTGCAATGCAATGGGGATTGAAGTCATGCCCCCCGATATCAATGCATCTGGCATTGATTTCACTCCAAAAGGTGATCGAATCCTGTTCGGTTTGTCCGCTGTTCGGAACCTCGGAGACGGAGCGATCCGTGCAGTCATCACTTCGAGGCACGCAGAAGGTTCTTTTGAATCTCTGGCTGATCTCTGTGATCGCCTTCCTTCTTCTGTTCTAAATCGCAGAAGCATGGAATCACTGATTCATTGCGGAGCAATGGATGCTCTTGAGCCCAACGCTAATCGAGCTCAATTGATGGCTGATTTGGATCTTCTTCTTGACTGGGCAACCTCACGCGCAAAAGATCGAGCCAGTGGTCAGGGCAATTTGTTTGATCTGATGGCAGCTCCCAGTGATAGCGATGATGGTGGTTCTGGAACAGATCTCAGTCTGGCGCCGAAGGCTGCTCCGGTGAAGGATTACCATCCAACTGAAAAACTACGGCTAGAGAAAGATCTTGTTGGGTTTTATCTCTCCGACCATCCTCTAAAACAACTCACACCACCAGCGAAGCTATTGGCACCGATTGGACTCGGCAGCCTTGATGAGCAAGCCGATAAATCAAAAGTAAGCGCAATCGCCATGATTAGTGAGATGCGTCAGGTCACCACTCGAAAGGGCGATCGTATGGCCGTTTTAACCCTCGAAGACTTAACTGGATCCTGCGAAGCGGTGGTTTTTCCAAAAAGTTATTCGCGCTTGGCTGATCACCTCATGGCTGAAGCCCGCCTTCTTGTCTGGGCAGCTGTCGATCGCCGCGACGAAAGGGTCCAATTGATTGTTGATGACTGTCGGGCCATCGATGATTTGCGCTTACTGATGGTGGAACTTGACTCTGAACAGGCCAGCGACGTAGCAGTGCAGCACAAACTGCGTGAATGTTTACAGGCTTATCGCCCTGATCAGGAGGAATTGGGAGTCCGAGTACCCGTTGTCGCGGCAGTCCGCCAGGGAAGCTCGATTCGATACGTTCGCCTAGGGCCTCAGTTTTGTGTACGTGATGCTTCTGCAGCAGCTCTTCATTTAGAGGAGCGAAGCTTCAACGTAAAATGCAGTGAACCTCTTCTCAATTAGAAGAAAACTGTCACAACATCATGGGCTTAATTCTGTTTTTGCGCACGAATCGATTCGCGCATCCTCTGAATATTCGGCTTGATGTGCTCGAGTCCGAGGAAAGTTCCCGCATTTTGTTCCCAGCTAGCAGATAGAACGCCATAACTGAGACCTCCAAGGCCCAACAAAAAGAAACCTCCAGAACCCAGCAAAGTGATTCCAGGAGGTACGTCCATGATCTGGCGTGAAACCAGAAAATAGCTTCCTACGAAAACACCCATGCCCATGACCGATGGAATGCCGGTTGCAATAGCAACTCGACGTGCCATTCGATTGGCAACTGACTTGGGAATAGCTTGACTACTTTTTGACTTTGAAGCAGCTCGCTCGGATTTTGATTTCGCAGTTTCAACTGACCGACGCGGCTCGAAGGGCAGAGAATTGCGTCGATCAGCCATGGAATTTTGAAGTCAGGTACGGCTTTCTTAGCCGCGTATTCCAAGCTTAGAAATCAGATCGCTATAGCGCTGTTCGCTTTTACCACGCACATAACCAAGCAAGCGCTTGCGACGACCAATCATTTTCAACAGACCTTGGCGAGACGAATAGTCGTGAATGTTCTGTTGAAGATGGCTGCTGAGCTTCGAGATGCGCTCACTCAGCATGGCGACCTGAACCTCTGCCGATCCGGTATCGGTGGCATGGGTTTGGTGGCTGTTGATGAGTTGTTGCTTTTCGGTGGTATCGAGCGACATGCGAGGCGTCCAGCCCTTCCAGTGCAAAGAACTAATTTACCTCTTCGTCTGCACGATTACGACGAAGGGCGGTTTAACCACTGCAAACTGGAGCGAAGCCAAGCATCTCCATCATCTGATGGAGGGACTTCTCCTCCTGCGGCGACAGCACGCATCGCTCGACGGATCTCCAAATCCTCATAACCCAGTGCACCAAGAGTGAGCTGTAAGTCTCGTAGCGGATCAGGTTGAATCGGCAGCTCTTTGAGATCACTCCTATCAACAAGCGACAGTCCAGAGCCATCACTCTCCGGCTGCGTACTCCAAGCACCCAGGCGATCACGTAGTTCCACCGCAAGACGTTCCGCTGTTCGTTTCCCAACACCCTGAGCCTGAGTCAGACGGCGTAGATCACCATCAATAATCGCTTCGATCAACTCCTCAGCTCTACAACACTCCAACAAAGCCAGAGCCATCTGAGGGCCAACACCGTTCACACCGATCAAAACGCGGAATAAGTCTCGCTCTCTGCGATCAGGGAAACCAAACAAACTCGATCCATCATCCCTCTGAACCTGATGAATCCAGAGGGTGCAGATCGTTTCTATGGAGAGAGGTTGTAAGTATCTGGAAGCAAGTTGGACTTCATAACCCACTCCAGCGCAGGCGATAACCAACCCCTGACGGCCACCCTGACTCCAGTGTTCGATGCGCTCGCCATGAAGCCAACCGATCATGCGTTTCTTTCAAATTGACCAATCAAGGCAGGTGCACTCCCACAACATCGAAAGAGATCAGAAAGGATGATGCTGATTTGATTCTTATGAAGGATCAATGTTGCACCCCTGGCACCTCTAAAAGAAATGGAACCATCGCAGAGTGCTGCCCTCTGGATGGAAGGTCCCATAGATGATCACCCGAAAGCAAGTGGGGGCCGCGTGGAATCTCAGGCATCAAAGGAGCTTTTACAGCGCTGCAAGGCTGATTTGAATCTGTTTTTCTAATGGTATGGAAACCCTCAGTGACTCGTACAAACAACAGTCTTAATGCGGTGGCACAACGATTTGACAAAACGATAAGGCACAAAAAAAGAAGGCGAGGAAGCCTTCTTTGGGGGGTGTGAGGAGCCAAATCTTGTGAGGAGATGGCTTTTCCTATCATTAAGGAAACAATGCCAATCGGTCAACCAACTGATACGTACTGATTTAATCGTAAAGTTTTCAACGTTTTGAAAATAATCCAATCTTCAAAAACAGGAAATCCGGATTATGGCATTTTGATTGCCATGATGATAGCTTCATCATGGCAATCAAAAACACAGAAACAAAATCTCAAATCAAATCAAATGCATGATCTCAAAAGAGAGCAGATATTGAAGAGCTAGATTAGAGTTATTATTATTGATAGGCAAACGAAAAACGATTCCAAATAAACCTATTCATGGCATGAATAAAAAGATGAATTAAAGTGAATAACTCTGTAAAAAACGAGCAGAAATAGTCTTGGCTCAAACGTTTGTATGACTTTCCGGTATCTCCGTCTTGCCCATCTGACACCCGATGTCAGGCAAGCCCCAACAGGTCTTCCTGTGAGGGCAGTCCTGGCCTTGGACGGGACTTTAAAAACATAACGTTCAGGGATTCCGATTGCTGTATAAAAAAGGTCAAAGTCCCTCAACCTCGCGCGGGCTTCTCAATCGCGAGAAATGGATTATGCCGGGAGGTTTGGCCATATGGCATGAAAAAAGGCGAGCCCTCTCGCCTTCATTACCTCGACACATAGCACTGCGATGAGAAAGCGCTGAACCGAGCAGGTCCAGGCAAGACATAAAAAAAGAAGGCGAGGAAGCCTTCTTTGGGGTGTGTGAGGAGCCAAACCTTGTGAGGAGTTGGCTTCCCCATTTATAGAACGCTGACGGAAGCTTGCGGCAATCAAATCAATGACAAGAAGCGACTGATGCAGTGATTCTCAGCAACCATCGAGTCGGCATATCTTTGACTAGCAGGCCCAAGCAAACCAAATACTCCTTTCAAGTTCCTACGACAGCAATGAAACTGGCTCGGAGAAATAATCACTGAAATAGCACATTGACGGAACCATTCAGCACGAGAGCTTTGAGCACTGCATGAATCGCAGTCACTGCTCTCATCAGTTAAAAACCCAATACAAAGAAACTGAACGCAACAGAACAAACATGCTTAGATACTTCAAACCTATTCAGCAAACAGGTCCTATCTCATGTCAACATAAAAAAGAGCGGTTTCTCAGGCCGCTCTCAATCTCCCTTTCGTAAGCAGCTCGACGCTACTGGGGCAAGAATCCTTTATCTCCTTCATTTTGTTTGTAGCGATCCATACCCAAAAATAAAAATGATCCAATCTCGATCCGAACAGTATTGGTTGTTTCAAGTATGACTTGCATGATCTTTAGCAAAGGTTTGAACTTAAGAAAGGTCATCTGAGGAAGAAGCTCTAACCAGACAATTGCCATTGACCTGCACACAAGGCGAACAATGAAAAGGCAGAATCGAAGCAAGCTAATATCAGCAGATTGTTTAAGCTGTTGATGGCTCGCCATGTAAACCTTACAGTCCGCAATCGATCAATTTATAAGCATCTGCAAAGAAACTACTCAATTCCTTCAAGCTGGGAGAAAAGAATGACTGACGTCAACATCAACAGCAGAGACAAGAAACTAGAAAAGAGACGTCAATCACTGCAAGAATA